>NZ_JBFAIG010000062.1:0-1312 GCF_040654575.1 Streptomyces sp. NPDC050674 | reverse complement strand
GCAGGGGCTGGAGGCGGTCGACATCCTGCGGCGCGGACCGGCCGACGCGGTGGGGCCCGTGCTGCACGACGGCGGCGACACCCTCGGTTTCCTGGCCCAGCAGTGGAGCGGGGCGAAGTGGGTGAGGAGACCGAGGCCGTGGGGCGGCCGGCGGCTCGATGACGAGGCTGACGCCCCGGCAGACCTTGCCGACGCCCATGAACACCAGGAACGGGCCGCGGCGGTGGCTCATGCTCGTCTGCCTCGCCGCGGCCCTCGCCCTGCACGCACTGCTCGCCATCATCTGGTGCATCCTCCGCGCCCTGTGGCGAGGCCTCGACGGCCCAGCCTGGGCCCGCAGCCGACTCGCCGCCCGCCAGATCGCCCGCGCCACCCGCGAGTACGACGAGGCCGCGTGATGGGCGGCCTCGGCATCGGCATCGCCTGCGCCCCGTTCATCTCCGCACTCCTGCTCGGCCTCGGCTGGGCAGGACGCGCCCTCCACACCCGCCTCACCCGAAGGAACACGAAGCCATGAGCGACCCGACCGCCCGCGACCGCCTCCTCCGGCCGCCGCCGACCTCATCGACCCCAAGGCACAGCGATGACCGCCGACCAGCTGGCCCTCGACGACTGCGACCCCGACTGGGATGACGAGGACATCGACGACGACGAGCCCGGCCCCCGCCACCCCGACCTCCACGACCAAGGCCTCACGCCCACCAGCTCCACACCAGACCGACGTGCCCGTCCACAGGAGGTACCTGTGACCCCAGCCCAACGCTCCGCCCGCGCCTACCGCACCATCGCCGCCGGCCTCAGCCTCAGCTCCGCCTACGCCGTCACCCATCACTGGCTGTACGGCCTGCCCGGAGTGGTCAGCGCCTCCGTGCTCCTGGCCGTCGCCCAGTCGTGCAGCAACGAGGACCGCCGCATCCGGCCCCGGCACGAGCAGCTGCGCCGCGCGGCCCGGGTCGACGAGCAGCTGCTCCCGCCGGCCGCCCGCACTCCGCGCCACGGCCCGCCACTCGACGACCAGGAGCGCGCCGCGTTCGACGAGATCACCACCCACTACGACCACGGGACCGCCGCATGAGCCAGCCCACCGCCCGCAAGCCCCACGACCACGCCCTCTGGCTGATCAACAACGTCGATGAAGGGGTGAACGGCATGTGCACCCTCCCCGACGGCCGAGTCCGGGACCTGCCGGGCCCGCTGGCGGTCGGGATCCTCACCGTCCGCTCGAACCTGGCGATCGCGTCGGAGCTCGTCGCGGTCGCTGAGGCCCTGCGTGGTGAGCAGTGACCGGCCCGTCGTCGGCTCCCCGGGGCGG
>NZ_JBFAIG010000061.1:0-1323 GCF_040654575.1 Streptomyces sp. NPDC050674 | reverse complement strand
TGTAGGCGTACTTCACGAGTTGCTTTCCGCCGACGGCCCAGAGGACACCGGCGGCCGGGTCGTATGAGACCTCGTGCGCGTCCTCCAGCGGGAAGACCTGGGGTGACGCGGCGTTCCAGGCTCCGGGTGCGCCCTGGGCCTTGGTGTAGACGGCGACGCCGCCTTCGGGTGCCCCGGAGACCGCGTCGGAGAACGCGACGACCACGTTGCCGTTCGGCAGCATCTCGACGCCGTGGAGGTTTCCGGTGGTGCCCACGTTGATGGCCCAGTGATAGCCGGCGAGCGACGGATAGGGGATCACGCCGACGAAGCCGCTGCCGCCGTCGCCGGTGACCAGAACGTTACCGCCGTACGGACCGCCAGGACGGAGCTTGTGCGAGGTGCCGCCCTTCCAGGTGTCACCTCCCAGGCTCGTGTCGAGGACCGAGTGGTAGGCGTCGGGGATCCACCGCTGGTACGGCCCGGATCTCAACCAGACGGAAGGGCTGGTCGAGTCGAAGAACTCAAGCGCCGCGTGCGCGGTGGGGTAGTTATTCGGGTATGTCGGGCCGAACTCGTTGCCCGACATGATCGGGGTGTGCCCCTCGTTGAATTCGACCTCGAGAGTGGGGGCGTTGTACGCGGCGTGGCACGCGTAGTCAGTCCCCACCGGGTTCATGGAGCAGAAGTCCTTGTAGCTGGACTTGCCGCTCTCGGCGGCGCTGAACCTGATCCCGTAGTTCGGCAGGCTCGCGTCCGCCCACCCCTTGACCCAGTCGGTCACGTCGATGCGCTGGATGCCGTTGGACGCGGCGGGATTGGTCTTGTTCGGCACGTCAGGGCAGTTCGGGTGGCCGACGCCGAACCAGGTGCCCTCGCCGGCGCCGACAGTGGGCTGGTTGGCCCAGGTGACGGTGGCCTGGTCCCACGCCGAGGTCACCGGGTAGACGCCCATCCACGCGTTGGCCGCGCAGTCGGAGACGAAGGAGTTGTAGACGCGCAGGGTGGCCCGCTTGATCGGCGCGCCGTGGAGCTTGGACACGTCGAAGCGCATGAAGCTCCGATACTTTGTCGCACCGTTGTCGGGCGTACCGACGTGCAGGATGTGCCCCTGCGAGTGATCCGCGTTGTCGGCGCTACTGATGTAGGTGTCCTGCAGACGCTTGATGATGTTCCGAGGGCCGGTCTGCGCTATGGGCGTGACGGTGGGAACTGCCGTCGTGGCGACCGGTTCGGCCTTCAGCTCCGGAACGTCTTCTGTCGTACGACGGGAGTGAGTTCTCCGGGTGGGCCAAGCAGGCCGGGGGGCGGCGGACCGTGCAGGGGGAGATCGAGGACGCCCTG
>NZ_JBFAIG010000060.1:0-1337 GCF_040654575.1 Streptomyces sp. NPDC050674 | reverse complement strand
GGTGGCTGAGCAGCGTGGTACCAGGGGCCTTCGCCGGCCCCTGGACCCCGCTGCCCCCGCCACTTCCCGGCGCGAATCCGTTTCGTGGTGGCCAAGACCCGTACGCGCCAGAAAGCGGCGGGGTACGGGTGGCGGAGGTCCCGGAGACTGGCACCACTTATGTGGTCGGGGTCCAAGGCGACTTTTCGACTGCAGACCGGAAGGGCGCTCGAGTGGTGGACTTCAGGTCCGCTCGTCCTAATGCCACAAGGTTCGACTAGGTGAGCCTGACATCCCGCCGTACCGAAGTGTTCGGCGTTGCCTGTGCCGTGGTGCGAACGGCGGGGCCCCTACTGAGGTAAGAGAGCGCGGCCACTCGTTGGCCTCTGACCTGCGTAAATACCTCGAACAAGCAAGATCGGAGGAACTGGCAGGCAGTTCCTCCGGCAGCAGAGGGCGATCAGGAGACCTGAGTGAACAGATCCTTCAGTCGTGCCACACAGTCCCATGAAACGTGCACCACGATCTGACAGACCCGGATAGCGGTCCTGAGAACTGGCGCCCCGGCGGCAGGATCTGAGTACCACGATCCTGCAGACGGGGCAGATTGACGTGACGTACATGAGTGTGCGGCGATGCGGTTGCGGCTGGATGGCGCGAATCCTGAGCGTGTCAGCAGGCGACACGGCCGACAGGCAGGGTTGATTGACTTCCTGCTCATGTACGTTAAGTTCATCTAGTCGGCCTTGCAGCCGCCTCTCATGAACCGTTGAACAACCCCCGTGCACGGAGGGACCGTTGGGAGCAGTACGCAGGCTGGTTGATGCCGAGACGGGCGAGGCGGTCCCCTACGCGCCGTACGCCTTCTCCGGCAGGCACACGCAGGTTGACAAGGCGCGCGTCGAGGCGATCACTGAATCGAAGGCGTTCACGCCCAGCCAGAAATTCCTCGTCCTGTGGTGGATCGGTGTCTCGCCCGAGGGCATGGAACCGTTGAGGGCCACCGGGGCCGACATCGCCAAGCGGGTGGGGATGTCCACCGACGCTGTCGGGAAGATCAACCGGAAGCTGGCCAAGCACCGCATCCTGATCGTCCGCGGACGCATCGGCAACTACAACTTCTACCGGATCAGCCCCTACATCGCCTTCCACGGAACCGGGCTCGAGCAGCGTGAAGCGGTAAAGACGTGCAACCCGCCCGACATCCCCGGATTCAACGAAAACGTGCCTGCACGGTGGGAGGCCCAGTGATCAGCAGCGACGACAAGCAGAAGAACCTCGAGCTGCTTGAAAAGACGGCCGGCATGACCGCCAACCAGCGCCTCGTCGTCATGCTGTACGCCCTGCACCCGACCGAC
>NZ_JBFAIG010000059.1:0-1340 GCF_040654575.1 Streptomyces sp. NPDC050674 | reverse complement strand
GGCGCAAGAGGCCCACTCGAGATCGACAAGGACGATCTCGAAGATGACTTTGCCCACGCCGGCCGGGAGGGTGCCGGTCGCGGTCTGCTTCGGGGTGTCCTGGGCAAGGCCGAAGGCCATGAGCAGGACGATGGTGAGGAGCATGGCCGTCCCGAGCCAGGCCAGGGCCGTGGAGGCGCGCAAGCCGTAGCCGGACAGCGCCCAGTAGGCGGTCAGTAGCCCCCGTTCACTGCGGGGGATGTCGTCGGCGTGGCGGCGCATCTCCATCTCGCCGTAGTAGAAGTCCGCCGCCCCTGGCTCGTGCTTTCCGTCCTCGAAGGCCTTGCGCAGCGCCCGGTATACCGGAGCCAGTTGCAGCGGCCCCGCCCGCCCGGTGCCGAGGACCCAGCCCTGCACTGCCCCCGGCTGGCTGGCGCGCCAGTGGTGTTCTTCGGCCAGGACGCGGCGCTCGGTGAATCGCACGGGCGGCCAGCGCCGCCAGTGCACGGCGGGCGGTGCGGTGTTGAAAGTGCAGGCCCCCTCAAGGCGGAGTTGGTCCAGGTGGACCGTGCCTGTGAACAGACATTCCCACAGATCGAGGTCGGCTAGGACCAGATGGGCCGCGTCCACCCCGCGCAGCGACGCCACCCGCACCCCGGGGTCGTACGCGCTCGGGAAGAGATCTTCGGCGAGCGGTCGGCCGTCGTTGAGCACGAAGGGATCCGGCTCGGCGGCGATCGTGAGGGGGTACTCGAACACGGAATGAGCGAGGTCCACCGTGGCATAGCGCAGGCGGATCTCCGCTGTCGATGACCAGCGAGTGCGATGGCACTCCAGACGGCGCGCAGCGAGCGAGAGGGTCACCGGGCGGCCGAACACCGCGCCGGACAGCACAACCCTCCCAGCACACACCAATGGCCCGAACTGGTCAGCCTCCACGAAGGTCGCCGACTCGAACCCAGCGTCGCCCTCGAAGGTCGCCGACCCGAACACGGCACCGCGCTCGAAGGTCGCCGACCTGAACCATGCGTCGTCCTTGAAGGTCGCCGACCCGAACATGGCGTCGTTCCTGGAGGTCACCGACGCGAACACGGCACCGCGCTCGAAGGTCGCCGACTCGAACCCGGCAGCGCGCTTGAAGGTCGCCGACCCGAACCCGGCGTTGTTCTTGAAGGTCGCCGACCCGAACATGGCGGCGCCCTCGAATGTCACCGACCCGAACCGGGCGGTGCCTAAGCGGGCGTTACCGGTCGCGGGGTCACGGAGGGCGTTGAGTAAGGCGTTGAGGAGGTTCAGCGCGACTCCCACCACGCCGAACACCTGGCGCACGCCGAGTTCGCTGAGTGCGTCCACGATGACGC
>NZ_JBFAIG010000058.1:0-1470 GCF_040654575.1 Streptomyces sp. NPDC050674 | reverse complement strand
GGCTGAATCACTCCGGCCGGTCACCGCTCAACGCCCCAGGTAGCACCGTCCGCTGCCTTAGCCGACCACAGCACGGGCCCCAAGGGCGTCCTAACGGCCCGAACCGTCGTGTGCGGCGGGAAGGGTCAGCAGGTGGCTTCCAGGGCGTTCACGAGGTCGGCGGGGTCGGGGGTGGTGCCGGTGGCGAGATGACGTACGCCGGGGCCGGGCGGGGGCCAGGCTGCGCCCCGGCCGAGGGGGTGGCGGCGGGAGGTCGAGGTGCGCCAGCCGTGGCGCTCGGACCACACCAGGGCCGCAGCCGGCGCTTCAGGGCCGTCCAGGACGAGCGCGGCGAAACACTCGTCACCGTGGGGGTGCTGGACGGCCGGTGGTGGTCCAGCCGCGGGCGTGCAGGGCGCGGGTGACCTCGGCGAGGTAGGGGCGTGCCTGGCGGCCACGCAGGATGGCCTCGGCGCGGATGCCGGCGCGGCGGGTCAGGCCGGCCGGGTAGCCGAGCGCGGCGGCGGCCTGGGCGGCGTTCACCCGGCGCTGTTCCATCAACGTCGGCCATCCGCTGCGCAGGGCTGTCAGCGCGGCCTGCGCGGTGTTGCGGTGCACGCCGAGTTGTTCGGTGACAACGGCCGCGGTGAGTGCGGGGTCGTCGTCCAGGAGCTGCGCGACGCGCGCCGGTAGCTGGTCTCGGGGGACCTGGTCACCAGCGCCCGCAGGTCGGCCCCCGCCGCTGCTGCCGGTGCGGCGGCGAGGTGTGGGGGTGTGGTCCCGTACGACGTGGCGGGGCCAGTGCTCGACTCCGCCCACGAGCACCAGGTGCTCGTACACGGCCGGGTCCTTCTTGCGGTCGCCGAGGCCTTCAGCGGCCATGTCGCGCAGCTGCTGCTCGCTGGCACCGGCCTCTTGGGCGTCGAACAGGCGGCCCGCGTACTCCGGGGGCAGGGCGAAGGTCAGGTGGCGCTGCCGGGCGTCGTCGGTGGGGCCGGGTGCGGCGGTGAAGCCGAACCTGGCGCGGGTGTCGATCACGATGCCGGTGCTGGTGGCGGCCTGGCGCCTGGCCTGCTCGCGGATGCGGGGCTGCCAGCGAGCCCGTGCGGCGTCCTCCAGGCGCTGGGCGAGGTCGGCGGATCTGGTCTTTGACGTGCCGCTCCACGGTGCGCTGCGAGATATCGAGGGCCGCCAGGGCGGGCTCGGTCGTGGTCCACGATGGGTCAGATCCAGTAATAGTTGGTGTCGTCGAAGGTGGGCAGGAGGGCCAGGGCGGCGTCGAGTGGCGCAGTGGGAGTAGCGGGCTCGACGAGCGGAACTGGAGGGACAGCGCTTGCCCCCAGCACGCGATCGTCGGTGCCGTCACCGGCTCTCGCAGAGCCCCGCAGTCTGCTGCTGGAATGCCTCGAGTGGTCGCTCGTCCCGGATGCAGTCAGCTTTGGATGGCCAGCGCACGTGGTGGGTGGCGCAGCGCTGGTGCCGACCGCGGTC
>NZ_JBFAIG010000057.1:0-1868 GCF_040654575.1 Streptomyces sp. NPDC050674 | reverse complement strand
TGGCATCTGCATGAGTTGACCCGGGACATGGGTGTGAAGGCGTTCGTGCTGTATTCGTCGGTGTCGGGTCTGCTGGGGACGGCGGGGCAGGCGAACTACGCGGCGGGCAACGCGTTCCTGGACGCGTTGGCTGCGCATCGCCGGGCGGCCGGACTGGCCGCGACCTCCCTCGCCTGGGGCCTCTGGGACGGCACCCACGGCATGGGCGGCACCCTCGGCGACGCCGACCTGGCCCGCTGGACCCGCCAGGGCATCCGGACCCTCACCCCCGAGCACGCCCTGGCCCTGTTCGACGCCGCCCTGGCCGGCGACGACGCGCTGCGCGTCCCCGTGGTCCTCGACCAGCGGGCGTTGCGTGCCGACTCCTCGCCCCTGCTGCGCGAACTGGCCCCGGCCCCCCGCTCCCGGCGCACGGCCGCCCGGGCGGCCGACGCGGACGCCGAGGGCACCACCTGGGCCCAGCGGATCGCCGCCCTGCCGCAGGAGCGGCGGCGCGAGACCGTCCTCGACCTGGTCCGCGGCATCGTGGCCGGCGTCCTCGGCCACACCGACCCGCAGCGTCTCGATCCCAAGCGCGCCTTCAAGGAGAGCGGCTTCGACTCGCTCGCCGGCGTCGAACTGCGCAACCGCCTGAACAACGCCACCGGCCTGCGGCTGTCAGCCACCGTCGTCTTCGACCACCCCACGCCCGACGCGGTCGCCGACCATCTGCTCAGCCGCGTCGCGGACACCGCGGCCCCGGCACCGGCCCGCACCGCACCACGCGCCACCGCCCATGACGAACCCATCGCCATCGTCGGCATGGCCTGCCGCTACCCGGGCGGCGTGGCCTCACCGGACGACCTGTGGCGGCTGGTCGCCGAGGGCGGGGACGCCATCAGCGAGTTCCCCGGCAACCGGGGCTGGGACCTTGACGGCCTCTACGACCCGGACCCCGCCCACACCGGCACCTCCTACGTCCGGCACGGCGGCTTCCTGCACGACGCCGACCGGTTCGACCCCGCCTTCTTCGGGATACCGCCGCGCGAGGCGACCGCCATCGACCCCCAGCACCGGCTGCTGCTGGAGACGGCCTGGGAGGCGTTCGAACACGCCGGCATCGACCCGGCCGCTCTGCACGGCTCCGACACAGGCGTGTTCACCGGCGCCATGTACGACGACTACGCCTCCCGCCTAGCGGCGAGTCCCGAGGAGTACGAGGGCTTCCTGCTCGCGGGCAACCTCTCCAGCGTGGTGTCGGGCCGGCTCTCCTACACCTACGGCTTCGAGGGCCCGGCGGTCACCGTCGACACGGCCTGCTCGTCCTCCCTGGTCGCCCTGCACCTGGCGGCGAACGCGCTGCGCAACGGCGAGTGCTCGCTCGCCCTCGCCGGCGGCGTGACCGTCATGGCCGGACCGGGTGTCTTCGTCGAGTTCTCCCGCCAGCGCGGTCTGTCGCCCGACGGCCGCTGCAAGTCCTTCGCGGCGGCGGCCGACGGTGTGGCCTGGTCGGAGGGCGTGGGCCTGCTGGTCGTGGAGCGCCTGTCCGACGCGGTGCGCAACGGACACCGGGTGCTGGCGGTCGTACGGGGAAGCGCGGTCAATCAGGACGGTGCGTCGAACGGCCTGACGGCACCCAACGGCCCGTCCCAGGAGCGTGTCATCCGTCAGGCGCTGGCCTCGGCCGGACTGTCCCCCGCCGAGGTGGACGCGGTGGAGGCGCACGGCACGGGCACCCGGCTGGGCGACCCGATCGAGGCGCAGGCGCTGCTGGCGACGTACGGCCAGGATCGTGAACGGCCGTTGTTGCTGGGGTCGTTGAAGTCGAACATCGGGCATGCGCAGGCTGCCGCGGGTGTGGGTGGTGTGATCAAGATGGTGCAGGCGAT
>NZ_JBFAIG010000056.1:0-1898 GCF_040654575.1 Streptomyces sp. NPDC050674 | reverse complement strand
CACAGCACCGGTCCACGATCTGATCGGTATCGGCTTCGGGCCGTCCAATGTGGCCATGGCCATCGCGCTCCGCGAGCACAACACCCGCGCCGGCGACCGGTTCGGCCTGGAGCAGATCCGCGACGGTGCAGTCCAGTGCCGCACACATCAGGTCCAGGTCGTCCAGCCGCACCGTGACCGGAGTCCCGCCCCACAGGGCGGCGACCTTGCTCAGCGAAGGGTTGAACCCCACCTGCTGGAAAGCAGCAAGCACTTCGGTCGGCCGCCACAGGTCCCGCTGGGCGGCCACCATCCGCAGATTCCACTTCACCGGAGATTCCCCTTGTCCATCACCAGTCGTTGGGCCGCCCGGGAACTCGCGGCCAGGTTCGCGTGCTCCGGGTCGGCGTGGGCGGTCGCCATGTACCGCAGGGTTGTGGTCGCCCAGTCGTGTCCGAGGACCTTCTGCACCTCCCACAACGTCATCCCACGCTCGTAGTTGTGGGTGGCGCATGCATGGCGCAGCAAGTGCGGGAACAGATCGCTGACCGGCCCGCTCAGATAGGCGCCGGCCGCCTGGTGCAGGGCCCGGCGGAACGTCGAGGGCACGATCGCCGGCGCGATCGGAAGGTTCAACGCGGCCACCGCCGTGGGCTTGCGCTCCGACGGCCACAGCGGCGCCTTGGGATGGTCCACATCGTCGCCAAACTCGCCGCGGATCTCCTCGATGTACCACCACAGCAGAGCACGGCCCTCCTGAAACATGTACGCCTCGCGCGGCCGGGGCCCCGACCCGTGGGCGCCCTTGCCGAGCACGACGAAGCGGCCCCACTGGCCGTGCTCCCAATGCAGGTCGCCCATGCACACCCCACACAGCTCGGTCGCCCGGACACCGGACAGGTACGCGACCTTCGTCATCACGTAATCGCGGGAGGCGACCAGGTACTTCCGGGCGTTCGGCAGATCCTCACGCCAGCGGCCGAAGAAATCCCGCAGAGCCGTCTGCGAGGGCGGGATCCGCAGACCAAAATCGCCGCGATGGCGCGGCCGGTTGAACACGTCGATGGGCGACTCGACGGTCTGGCCGAAGCGGCGCATGATCTCGCCGGCGTAGCGCTGCTCGAGGAACGCGAAGTACGCGTCGATCTTGTTGATCTTGCCGCGCAGAGTCGACGGGGCACGCTTCCCGGGGCCGGCGAAGTACCGGTCGACCTCGCGGGACGTGAGCTGCCACGGCACCGTGCCGTAGAACTCACAGACCTCCATCACCAGCTTGATGAGCCCGTCCAGCGTCGTCGGTGCCAGGCCAGCGGCATCCCTCGCCCACTGGTACTCCGACAGCGTGTCGAGGAAGAAGCTCTCCTCGTCCTGCGCCGAGATGCGCGCCTGCTGGCGCCGCTGGAGCGTGACGACGTCCGCGAGCCCGCTCTCGACGGAGACCGCGGCGGGGTCCACCGGCACGGTCGGCTCCGGTCCGGGGCGCACGAGCGTCAGCACGCGAGTTTCGGAATCTGACACGAAACCGCAGATTACGGGGGTCACTCGCAGAATCTGTGAGTTACTGCGGAGATCTCACACCATTGAGTGACGGGCCGGCACAGTGCGATCGACCTGCTGAAATGCAGGTTTCCGGCCGCCGAGTAGCCTCGGGGAACCCGCGCGTACTCCACAATCAACCACCGGGTTAGGACGGTCGGGTGATCCGAACTCAGGTGGGACTCGCGATGCGCACCAGATCACCCCGCAGTGACTGGTCATGTACCAAACGAACACCCACAGGCTGCGGGCGTAGTCCGACCAGGCCAGCCCAGCCGTAGGCGAACGTACGTCGGCGGCTCCGACCCTCGACTCCTCGCCGAGATGCGACGGCTCCAGCAGCGCGTCCAGGACCTGGAATCCGAGCTCGGACGAATCCAGGC
>NZ_JBFAIG010000054.1:0-1967 GCF_040654575.1 Streptomyces sp. NPDC050674 | reverse complement strand
GACGCACCGTCCTGATTGACCGCACTGCCCCGCACGACCGCCAGCACCCGGTGCCCGTTGCGCACCGCGTCCGACAACCGCTCCACCACCAGCAGGCCCACGCCCTCCGACCAGGCCACACCGTCGGCCGCCGCCGCGAAGGACTTGCAGCGGCCGTCGGGGGAAAGGCCGCGCAGGCGGGAGAACTCCAGGAAGGCCACCGGTGTCGACATGACCGTGACGCCGCCGGCGAGGGCGAGCGAGCACTCGCCGTTGCGCAGCGCGTTCACCGCCAGGTGCAGGGCGACCAGGGAGGACGAGCAGGCGGTGTCGACGGAGACCGCCGGGCCCTCGAAGCCGTAGGTGTAGGAGAGCCGGCCGACGGCGATGCTGCCCGCACTGCCGCTGTACAGGTACCCCTCGAAGTCCTCCGGCGGCAGATGGGGGCGTGAGCCGTAGTCGTTGTACATCTGGCCGGTGAACACGCCGGTGTCGGAGCCGCGCAGGGCGGTCGCGTCGACGCCGGCGTGCTCGAACGCCTCCCAGGCCGTCTCCAGCAGCAGCCGTTGCTGCGGGTCGATCGCCATGGCCTCGCGCGGCGACATCCCGAAGAACGCCGGGTCGAACCGGTCGGCGTCGTACAGGAATCCGCCTTCGCGGGTGTACGAGGTGCCCGTGCGGTCGGGGTCGGGGTCGTAGAGGCCGTCCACGTCCCAGCCCCGGTTGCCGGGGAAGCCGCCGACGGCGTCGGTGCCGTCGGCCACGAGGCGCCAGAGGTCGTCGGGCGAGGACACGCCGCCGGGGTAGCGGCAGGCCATGCCCACGATCGCGATCGGCTCGCGCCGCCTGTCCTCGATGTCCCGCAGCTGCCGGCGTGCCTCACGGGCATCGGCGACGGCCTTCTTGAGGTAGTCGCGGAGTTTGTCCTCGCCCGCCATGGTGTGTCAACTCCCGTGTGTCGTGTGGTGATCGTGTCGAAGGGGGGCGGTGGCTCAGTTCAGCTCGTCGACGAGGGCGAACAGTTCGTCGTCGGTCGCCGAGTCCAGGTCGTCGTCCGGGTCCTGGTCCGATGCCCCGGTCGGGGTTCCGGCCGACGCCCCTGCCGCGCTGTCGGCGGTGTCGAGGAGTTCCCGCAGGCGGGCGGTGATCCGGCCGTGGGCGGAGGCGTCCGTGGCGGCCGCCTCGATGGCGGCCTCGAGCCGGGCCAGTTCCGCGAGCACCGGCTCGTCCGGCGCGGTCTCCTCGACGGTGAGGCGATCGGCCAGGTAGCCGGCGAGCGCCCTGGGGGTGGGCTGGTCGAAGACCAGGGTGGTCGGCAGCCGCAGTGCCGTCTCGGCGGCGAGCTGGTTGCGCAGCTCGACGGCGGTCAGGGAGTCGAAACCGAGCTCCTGGACCGGCCGGTCGGCGTCGATGGCCGTGTGGTCGGCGTGTCCGAGGACGGCGGCAACGCGGCCGCGCACGAGATCCACCAGGGCCCGTTCCCGGTCGGTCGCGGACAGGGCGGCGAGCCGTTCGGCGAGCCCCTGGCCCTCGGGGCGGCCGGGGGACGTGTCCCTGGGCGTCGCGGTGCGGCGGGCGCCGGGTCCGCGGACCAGCCCGGCGAGCAGGGGCGGCACCTGGTCGCCCAGGGCGCGGATCGCCCGGGTGTCGAGCCGGGTGACGGCGAGCAGGCTCTCACCGGTGGCCGGGGCGGCGTCGAAGAGGGCCATCGCGTCGTCGGTGGCCAGCGGCAGCAGGCCGGAGCGGGCCAGGCGGCGCAGGTCCGCTTCGGCGAGGTGACCGGTGATGGTGCTGGTCTCCTCCCAGAGGCCCCAGGCGAGGGAGGTCGCGGCCAGTCCGGCCGCCCGGCGATGCGCCGCCAACGCGTCCAGGAACGCGTTGCCCGCCGCGTAATTCGCCTGCCCCGCCGTCCCCAGCAGACCCGACACCGACGAATACAGCACGAACGCCTTCACACCCATGTCCCGGGTCAACTCATGCAGATGCCA
>NZ_JBFAIG010000053.1:0-2005 GCF_040654575.1 Streptomyces sp. NPDC050674 | reverse complement strand
CCGGTTGGCCGAGGGGGAGGATCTGCGGTCGGCCGACTACTGGGTGAGCCAGGTACGGCAGGCGGTCCGCTACGCCGACGCCGTCACCACCCTGGAGTCCGAAGGCGTCACCACGCTCCTGGAACTCGGCCCCGGCGGCGTCCTGGCCGCCCTCGCCGCCCAGGCCGTCCGCGACCCCGACGCCCTGACCGCCACCGTCGCCACCCGTGCGGGACGCCCCGAGCCGGAGACCCTGGTCGAGGCACTCACCACCCTCCACGCCCGGGGCGTGAGCGTCGACTGGGAGGCGTTCTTCGCCGGCACCGGGGCCCGCCGGGTCCCCCTGCCCACCTACGCCTTCCAGCGTCAGCGGTACTGGCTCGACGAAGTCGCCCCCGACGGCCCTCGCCCGAGCCCCGTCTCACCCGTGGTGCCCGCCGCCCCGGAGGAGGCGCCCCGGGTCGTGCCCCTGGCCGAGCGGCTCGGGCCGCTGAGCGACGCGCAGCGGGAGCAGTACCTCCTGACCCTCGTCACGGAACTGGTCGCCAAGGTGCTCAAGCATCCCGACACCTCGGCCGTCGTACCCCATCGCCCCTTCCAGGAACTCGGCTTCGACTCCCTGACCGGTGTCGAACTGCGCAACCGGCTGGGTGCCGAGACCGGGCTCGCCCTGCCGGCCACCGTCGTCTTCGACCATCCGACCCCCTCCGCGCTCGCCGCTCACCTCCGGGCACAGGCCGCCGCGTCCGGGACCGGGGACGCGCCGCTTCGCTTCGCGGCCGAGGAACTGGACCGGCTGGAAGCGTCCGTGGACGCCCTGGCCACCGCGAGCCCGCCCCGGGACGAGACCCGCCTGGCGCTGTCCACGCGCCTGCGGGCGCTGGCCGACCGTCTCGCGGAACCCGCCGGCCCGCCTTCCCCCTCCACGGCCGACGCGGAGGTCACGGACCTCACCGGCGCGTCCGCGGACGAGATCTTCGACTTCATCGACACCCAGCTCGGCCGGGCCGCGGACTGACGCCGCCTGCTCGCCACCCCGCCCCACCACCCTTCCGGTACCGAGGAGAGACTGATTCCGCATGTCCGCTGACATGTCCCGTGCGCAGGACCAGGCCCAGACCAGGGAACAGAAGCTCGTCGACTACCTGAAGTGGGTCACCGCCGACCTGCGGAAGGCGCGCGACCGCATCGAGACGCTCGAGTCGGCCGCCACGGAGCCGGTCGCCATCGTCGGCATGGCCTGCCGCTTCCCGGGCGGCGTCACCTCACCGGAGGACCTGTGGCGCCTCGCCGCCGAGGGCCGGGACGCCATCAGCCCGTTCCCGACGGACCGCGGCTGGGACCTCGACGCGCTGTACAGCACGGACCGCGACCAGCCCGGCACGTCGTACACCAGGGAGGGGGGCTTCCTCGACGGAGCCGCCCTGTTCGACGCCGACTTCTTCGGCATCTCGCCCCGCGAGGCCCGCGCCATGGACCCCCAGCAGCGCGTCCTGCTGGAGACCGCGTGGGAGGCGTTCGAGGACGCCGGGATCGACCCCGCCACGCTGCGCGGAAGCCGGACCGCCGTGTTCGCCGGCGTGATCGAGCAGAGCTACCTCGGACTCGAAGGGCCCGCCGAGCTCGAGGGCCACCTCATGACCGGCAAGCTCAGCAGTGTCGCCTCCGGCCGCATCTCCTACACCTTCGGACTGGAGGGCCCGGCCGTCTCCATCGACACGGCCTGCTCGTCCTCCCTGGTCGCCCTGCACCTCGCGGTGGAGTCGGTCCGCCGCGGGGAGTCCACCCTCGCGCTCGCCGGAGGCGCGACGATCACCGCGACCCCGGGCGGATTCGTGGACTTCTCCCGCCAGGGCGGACTCGCCCCCGACGGGCGGATCAAGTCGTTCGCGGCCGCCGCCGACGGCACCTCGTGGTCGGAGGGTGTCGGTCTGCTGGTGGTGGAGCGGTTGTCGGACGCGGTGCGCAACGGGCACCGGGTGCTGGCGGTCGTGCGGGGCAGTGCGGTCAATCAGGACGGTGCGTC
>NZ_JBFAIG010000052.1:0-2223 GCF_040654575.1 Streptomyces sp. NPDC050674 | reverse complement strand
CCTGGAGAGCCGTGGAGTGGGCGCGGGTGCGGGCCAGGGTCAGCTGCCGGTCGAGCAGGGCGCCCGCCTTGGCGGCGCCGACGCATGACCGCACTCATCGACCTTCTCGCCACACACACCGCGACCCGCCCGGACAACACCAGGCTGCGGGTAGAGGAGCAACTCCTCCTTCACGAACGCGCGTATTGGGAGGACAGCGCCGCAGGCCGTCCCCACCTGGCGGAAGCGGGCCCCGTCCCTCTCGCCGACGCGGTCGGCACCGCGGTGCTCACCGCGGGCGCAGAACCCGCTCTTGCCGCCCCGCTATTGCGCTCCTCACCCGGCTTTCGCACGGCGGACGGCCCGACCGTCAGCCAGGGCACAGCCTGGCTCGGCGAGATGTACCCCGCCTCGGGCGACAGCTGCTGGGGCGCCCTCCAGCCGGACCGCCTGGGTGAGTACCACGTAGGGGACCGAGCGCGGGCGGACACGAACCTCTTGATCCTTCCCCTGCTGACACTGGCGGAGGCGCAGCCGGCACTGCGGCGGTCCCCAGCGAACAAGCCGACGACCGCCGGGAACCCCGAGTCGCGATCTGCACTGCCGCCCCCCTCCTCCGCTGCCTCCACCCTCCTCGCCGCCCTCGTCACGCTCTCCCGAGTGGCCGAACTCCCGCGTCATTGGGCCCCCGTCGCCGGCGCGCTCGACGAAGCCCTCACCCGCGAACCGGCCCTCGCCGGCAGCGTCATGCAGGCCGCCACCCTCACCGAGTCCCCCGAGCCCCTTCTCGACGCCCTGCACCGGCTCACCGACGCACCCAGCAGCGAACCGGAACTACTGCTGGAACTCCTCGACCAGCTGGGTACGGGGCGCAGCCGAGTGCTCGCCGGGTGGGCCACGCGCACCGCCGCCATGGCCGCACGAGGGCTCCCGCCGGCCCTGCAAGCTGTCGCGCTCATACACGAGGCGGGCTGGCGGCAGACCGCCGGGGACCACTGGACGGCCGTACGTCGATGCGACGAGGCATTGCGGCTCTACGACTCCGGCGAGACGGAAGCCACCCCTGCCGCACGGCTCACCGCGCTGCTGACCAAGGCCCGCTCGCACCGCTGGAGCGGCCAGACCGATGAGGCGCTGGCCAGTCTGGACCTGGCCAGCGGCCTGCTGGACACACTCACCCCAGCCGACCAAGCCGCTGCCGACGCCGAAATCCTCGGCGAACGCGCCCGGGCCTTCGTCATCAGCGGTGACGACACTGCCGCGCTCCCCTTGCAGGAGCGACGCGTCATCCTCCTCGCCTCCCTCGCCGACGGCGGTGATCCCGCCGTACTCGAACGCCTGGCGGACGCCGAGGCCGAACTCGCCCGCACCCTCCATCGCAAGGGTCAGTTCCGCGCCGCCGCCCAGACACTGTCGGCGCCCACCGCACAGGCACTGAGGCAGTTGGCCGACGAACGGCCCGACGCACTCAGCGATGACGCACTGAGCAGCCTCGTCAGCCGCGCCAACCGACTACGCGTGCTGGGCCGGCACGAGGAGGCGCTCGCCGTCCTACGTGACGCGCTCGCCGTCATTGACCGACCAGAGAGCCTGGCCACCCCGGTGGCCTCCGGTTCCCTGGCCGTCGTCCTCAACAACATCGGCGCGACGCTCGTCTCCCTGGACAGACCTGAAGAGGCGCTGGAGCCGATCCGCCGCGGGCTCGCCATCCGACGACGCCTCACAACGGACGACGGCGAACCGAACGAGTTGTTCTGGAGCTCGCTACTCCAATACGGGTCCGTACTGACGGAACTGCGCCGCCTGGAGGAGGCGCGGGACGCCGCCGAGGAGTGCCTGAAGGTCGGCGCCGAACTCGTCCGCCGCAAAATCTCGCGTCCCCGGGTGGCGGCTCAGGCCCAGATCTTGCTCGCCGAGAACCTCATCGACCTGGCCCGGAGGAACCCCGACCACCCCGACCACCAGAGCGACCTGCGCAGGGCAAAGCACCTCGTCGACCGGGCCGTGCGTGCCTACGGCCGGGACATCAAAAATCTCCCGGGCGACCACCTGAGTGAATACGCCGCCCTCCTGACCGTCGCTGTCGACCTGTACTTCGCCCTCGGTAAACGCCGGTCGGCTCGCTCCATGATCGCCCTGACGATGCTCGTTCGCCGCACCCTAATCCGCCGGGACCCCGAGCAGCACGGCGACAACGTGGCGGCCCAGTTCGAAGCCGCAGCCAGGGCAAGCCTGGAGGCCGGG
>NZ_JBFAIG010000051.1:0-2305 GCF_040654575.1 Streptomyces sp. NPDC050674 | reverse complement strand
CATCACGAAGTTCACCAAGTTCAAGAAGCTGGCCGAGGTCGGTGAAGCCCTCGACAAGGCGTCCGACGCGGCGGAGAAGGCGCGCAAGGCGGCCAAGGCGGGTGATACCGAGGGGGCTCGGAAGGCAGCGAAGGAGGCCGACGAGGCAGCCGACGCGGCAGAGAAGCAGGCCCGCGAGTCGGGCTGCACCATCGCGGCGCCGGCTCGCCGGATCCCGTACGGCGGCAACCCGCCCGGGACCACCACAGGCGTCCTCACCGGCTCCTCCGGCACAGGCACCACGATCCTTGCAGCCGGCCCGTCCGAGTCCCCGTACGTCATCCTCGCCGAGGACGGCTGCGACGAGGAGGCCAAGGCGGGGGCCCAGGATGCCCGGGAGAAGGCGGACGAGGCACAGCAACTGGCGCTGGAGGCCCAGGCGGAGGCGGCGAAGGCTGCCATCAGGCAGGGCAGGCTCAGTATTGACGAGCGCAACATTGACGACTTCGTCAAGAACGCCAAGAAGAACCCTGGAAAGAAGGAGATCGGCAGGGATCAGGCGGCGGCCGCGCTCGGCGAGCTCACTGATCTCGCAGGACGCAACAACGTCGACCGGGCGGGCGCGAGCAAGCTCGGCTCCGAAGTGACTAACGCGCGTACCGTCAGCAGGCTCGAGGAGATGCTTGCTGAGGTGCGCGGTGTGCGGCGCGCCTCGGAGGACGCGGCACCCGACAGCACCGTGCACACCGCCGTCGGCTCGGAGCACAACCGGCGTCAGGTGGAGGTCGCGCCCGGAGAAACCGTGGATGTGTCGAACGTGCCGGACGCCGATGTCCTGTACAAGGGGAGGGACGGCAGGGTGCACCTGGTCGAAGTGAAGAACACGGTGAACCCGACGCGTCAGCCGGAATTCGTCGGGAAGATCAACACGCTCTCCGAGTGGAAGAAGGCGAATCCGGGCACAACGACCCGAGTCGAGATCGACAAGCCTGATAAGTGGACTGAGGTTTTCCGGCCCATCAAGGGTCAAAAGGTCTCTCCTGCCCAGCTTATGAACGAGAAGGGAGTTGACGCTCGTATCGGTGATGCGAACTTCACAGCCAAGCAGCTGGGTGACATGCAGCGGGCGCTGGAAGCGAAGTACAGTCGAGGCGAGGAAATCGACTGGAAGCGGTTGAATGACAACCCCAAGGGGGCATTGGATTATCTGGGTCTGGAATAACAGTATGATGCGGTGAAGACGAGGAAGGAGGGTGACGGCTCGTAATCCGTCACCCTGTGCCGCACGACTGACGCCCCCAGGTTTCCGCTCAGCCGCCGAACCAGACGACGAGGCGGACGTTGTCCTCACCATGGAGTCCGGCCAGGATGCCCATCACATTCCACACCGGTAGCCATGGCCCGTCGGGTGGTACCAGGTCGCGATAGGCAGGGGAGACAGGCCGGTACACCTCGTCGCCGAGCAGGAGCTCTCCGTCGGCGGGCCATCGGGAGGGTGCGATGTTGCCTTCTCCGAATGTGGCGGCGGCCGAGTCGTACAGCTCATCCGGGAGTGTGGTCAATCCCATGGGCGTGAGGGATCCTTCATGGGCACGGGACCAGTGGCGGACCCAATGCCGTGACGGTCCGTCGGTGCAGGGGGCGTTCCAGTCGACAGCCTGCAGTTCACGCCACGAGAACCACGAATGACTGTGGCCCTCGAAATCGTCGGCGTCTCTTCGTGCCGTGTCCGACATGCCTTCAGGGGCTCCGCGGTCAGGGAAGAGAGCTCTGACAGGCTCCACACTCCGGACGTCGAAGAGTGCTGACCACGACATGTAATCACGGGCCCAATAAAGGTGTCGGAGTTCGGAGAATGGCTGCCACGACGCGTGTTCAGCGCCATAACGTCCAGACTGGGGCCTGCATTCAAGCCATCCATACAAGTCGGTACTCATAACAGTGACTCTATCTAATCTGGTCGTTGACTGAGCTAGGACTGGCTATGGACCCCGCCCCCGATTCCCGCCGCCGAAGGCGACTCGGGCACCGGGGGAGGTACGGGCGGCCACTACAGCCGCGGAGGTCCGTCCTAGTCGGCTCGGATCATCACCTACGAGGGCGCCGGTCCGAACGACACCATCCCGCTCGCTCCGGGCCCGTTCGAAGACAAGTCGCTCTGGGACGACGTACATGACCAGGAACGCCACGACAAGACCTTCATGGACCACGTCCGTGGCTTCTTCGTCGCTCCGACCAAGAGCTTCCTGGCCGACACCATGGACGTCGTCAGCGACCCGGTCGGCTCGGTCAAGGACACCTGGAACGGTCTGAAGGGCTACACCAC
>NZ_JBFAIG010000050.1:1321-2490 GCF_040654575.1 Streptomyces sp. NPDC050674 | reverse complement strand
AGTAGCACGCTCAAGACCCGAAGCGGAGTGATCTAGCCATGGGCAGGTTGAAGCGGAGGTAAGACTTCGTGGAGGACCGAACCCACCAGGGTTGAAAACCTGGGGGATGACCTGTGGTTAGGGGTGAAAGGCCAATCAAACTCCGTGATAGCTGGTTCTCCCCGAAATGCATTTAGGTGCAGCGTCGTGTGTTTCTTGCCGGAGGTAGAGCACTGGATAGGCGATGGGCCCTACCGGGTTACTGACCTTAGCCAAACTCCGAATGCCGGTAAGTGAGAGCGCGGCAGTGAGACTGTGGGGGATAAGCTCCATGGTCGAGAGGGAAACAGCCCAGAGCATCGACTAAGGCCCCTAAGCGTACGCTAAGTGGGAAAGGATGTGGAGTCGCAGAGACAACCAGGAGGTTGGCTTAGAAGCAGCCACCCTTGAAAGAGTGCGTAATAGCTCACTGGTCTAGTGATTCCGCGCCGACAATGTAGCGGGGCTCAAGCGTACCGCCGAAGTCGTGTCATTGCAGCAATACGGCCAACGCCGGCTGTGATGGGTAGGGGAGCGTCGTGTGCCGGGTGAAGCAGCCGCGGAAGCGAGTTGTGGACGGTTCACGAGTGAGAATGCAGGCATGAGTAGCGATACAAACGTGAGAAACGTTTGCGCCGATTGACTAAGGGTTCCTGGGTCAAGCTGATCTGCCCAGGGTAAGTCGGGACCTAAGGCGAGGCCGACAGGCGTAGTCGATGGATAACCGGTTGATATTCCGGTACCCGCTGTGAAGCGTCAAACATCGAGCATCGTGATGCTAAGGCCGTGAAGCCGCCCTGATCTCTTCGGAGTTGAGGGGAGTGGTGGAGCCGCCGAACCAAGCGGTTAGTAGGTGAGTGATGGGGTGACGCAGGAAGGTAGTCCATCCCGGGCGGTGGTTGTCCCGGGGTAAGGGTGTAGGACGTCAGGTAGGTAAATCCGCCTGGCACATAGTCTGAGACCTGATGCCGAGCCGATTGTGGTGAAGTGGATGATCCTATGCTGTCGAGAAAAGCCTCTAGCGAGTTTCATGGCGGCCCGTACCCTAAACCGACTCAGGTGGTCAGGTAGAGAATACCGAGGCGTTCGGGTGAACTATGGTTAAGGAACTCGGCAAAATGCCCCCGTAACTTCGGGAGAAGGGGGGCCAC
>NZ_JBFAIG010000050.1:0-1224 GCF_040654575.1 Streptomyces sp. NPDC050674 | reverse complement strand
TCGAGCTGGGGGTGGCCGCAGAGACCAGCGAGAAGCGACTGTTTACTAAAAACACAGGTCCGTGCGAAGCCGTAAGGCGATGTATACGGACTGACGCCTGCCCGGTGCTGGAACGTTAAGGGGACCGGTTAGTCACTCTTCGGGGTGGCGAAGCTGAGAACTTAAGCGCCAGTAAACGGCGGTGGTAACTATAACCATCCTAAGGTAGCGAAATTCCTTGTCGGGTAAGTTCCGACCTGCACGAATGGCGTAACGACTTCTCGACTGTCTCAACCATAGGCCCGGTGAAATTGCACTACGAGTAAAGATGCTCGTTTCGCGCAGCAGGACGGAAAGACCCCGGGACCTTTACTACAGTTTGATATTGGTGTTCGGTTCGGCTTGTGTAGGATAGCTGGGAGACTGTGAACTCTGGACGCCAGTTCAGGGGGAGTCGTCGTTGAAATACCAGTCTGGTCGTGCTGGATGTCTAACCTGGGTCCGTGATCCGGATCAGGGACAGTGTCTGATGGGTAGTTTAACTGGGGCGGTTGCCTCCTAAAGAGTAACGGAGGCGCCCAAAGGTTCCCTCAGCCTGGTTGGCAATCAGGTGTTGAGTGTAAGTGCACAAGGGAGCTTGACTGTGAGACCGACGGGTCGAGCAGGGACGAAAGTCGGGACTAGTGATCCGGCGGTGGCTTGTGGAAGCGCCGTCGCTCAACGGATAAAAGGTACCCCGGGGATAACAGGCTGATCTTCCCCAAGAGTCCATATCGACGGGATGGTTTGGCACCTCGATGTCGGCTCGTCGCATCCTGGGGCTGGAGTCGGTCCCAAGGGTTGGGCTGTTCGCCCATTAAAGCGGTACGCGAGCTGGGTTTAGAACGTCGTGAGACAGTTCGGTCCCTATCCGCTGTGCGCGTAGGAATATTGAGAAGGGCTGTCCCTAGTACGAGAGGACCGGGACGGACGAACCTCTGGTGTGCCAGTTGTTCTGCCAAGGGCATGGCTGGTTGGCTACGTTCGGGAGGGATAACCGCTGAAAGCATCTAAGCGGGAAGCCTGCTTCGAGATGAGTATTCCCACCTCCTTGAGAGGGTAAGGCTCCCAGTAGACGACTGGGTTGATAGGCCGGATATGGAAGCACGGTAACGTGTGGAGTTGACCGGTACTAATAGGCCGAGGGCTTGTCCTCAGTTGCTCGCGTCCACTGTGTTGGTTCTGAAACCACGAACAGCCCCACGT
>NZ_JBFAIG010000049.1:0-2755 GCF_040654575.1 Streptomyces sp. NPDC050674 | reverse complement strand
CAGGAGGAGGAGGTCGCCGAGCGGCCGGAGCCGTCGGGTCCTGTTCCGTTCGTGCTGTCCGCGCGGGACGAGACGGCGCTGCGCGCCCAGGCCCAGCGCCTGCACGACCACGTCACGAAGAGCGGCACGCACCCCGCCGACCTCGGTGCCTCCCTCGCCCTCACCCGCACCGCCCTGCCCCGGCGCGCCGTGGTCACCGCCGTCGACACCGACACCCTCCTGACCGGGCTCGCCGCCCTGGCCCGGGGCGAGGACACCCCCCAAATCGTCACCGGCGACGCCACCGGCGCCGGCCGGACCGCCTTCCTCTTCACCGGGCAGGGCGCCCAGCGCGCCGGCATGGGCCGCGAACTGTACGCCGCCTCCCCGGTGTTCGCGGCGGCCCTCGACGAGGTGTGCGCGGCCCTCGACGAGCACCTCGACCTGCCGCTGCGCACGGTGATGTTCGCCGACGCGGACAGCGAACCCGGCCGGCTGCTGCACCGCACCGCCTGGACCCAGCCCGCGCTGTTCGCCGTCGAGGTCGCCCTGTTCCGGCTCCTCGCCCACCACGGGACCACACCCGACCTGCTCGCCGGGCACTCCGTCGGCGAACTCGCCGCCGCCCACGTCGCGGGCGTACTGTCGCTCGCCGACGCGGCCCGGCTGGTCGTGGCCCGCGGACGGCTCATGGAGGCGGCCCGGCCGGGCGGCGCCATGATCGCCGTGGAGGCCACCGAGGCCGAGATCGCCCCCGGCCTGGAGAAGTCGGCCGGCCGCCTCGACCTCGCCGCCCTCAACGCCCCCGACTCGCTGGTGATCTCGGGCGACGAGGACGCCGCGGAGGAACTGGCCCGGCAGTGGCGCGACCGGGGCCGCCGCACCCGCCGGCTCCAGGTCAGCCACGCCTTCCACTCGCCCCACATGGACGACGTCCTGGACGAGTTCCGCGCCGTCGCCGAGAGCCTCACCTTCCACCCGCCGCGCATCCCGATCGTCTCCACGGTCACCGGTGACCTCGCCGGCCCGGACGAGCTGACCTCGCCCGCGTACTGGGCGCGGCAGATCCGCCGACCCGTACGGTTCACCGACGCCGCCCGGGCCCTGCACCGGCACGGCGCCACCGTCTTCGTCGAGACCGGCCCCGACGCCGTGCTCGCCCCGCTGACCCGCGCCGCACTGGCCGACACGGACGCGGTCACCGTCCCGCTGCTGCGGGCCGCGCGCCCCGAGCGCGAGACCTTCCTCGCCGGTGTCGCCGCGGCCTGGGCGGGCGGCGCGCCGCTCGCCGCCGAGACCTTCCACCCCGGCGCCCGCCTCGTCGACCTGCCGACGTACGCCTTCCAGCGGGAGCGCTACTGGCTCGCCCCCGAACGCCCCCGCGACGCACGGGGACTGGGCCTCGACCCGGCCGGGCACCCGCTGCTGCACGCCTCGGTGCACCTGGCCGGCAGCGACGGGCTGGTGCTCACCGGCCGCCTCGCCGCCGCCGACCAGCCCTGGCTCGCCGACCACACCATCACCGGCACCGTCCTGGTGCCCGCCACGGCGTTCCTGGAACTGGCCCTGGCCGCCGCGGGCCGCCTCGGCATCGACCGGATCGACGAACTCACCCTCGAAGCCCCCCTGGAGCTGCCGGAACAGGGCGCCGTGCGCGTCCAGGTCGCCGTCGGCACACCGGACGCCTCGGGCAGCCGGCCGGTGGAGATCCACGCCTGCCCGGACAACGGCCCCGACGCCGAGCGGCTGTGGACGCGGCACGCCTCCGGCACCCTCGGCGGCACCCCGCCGACCGGACCCGACCTGAGCCAGTGGCCGCCCGCCGACGCCGACGAGATGCCCCTGGACGACGTCTACGAGCGACTGGCCGCACTCGGCTACACCTACGGCCGGGCCTTCCAGGGCCTGACACGCCTGTGGCGCACGGCCGACGCACTGCACGCCGAGGTCACCCTGCCCGGCGCGCACCAGGACGGCGCCGGCCGGTTCGCCCTGCACCCCGCCCTCTTCGACGCCCTGTTGCACCCGGTCGTGCTGCACGCCGCCGACGACGACACCGCGGCCGACACCATCCGGCTGCCGTTCGCCTGGTCCGGAGCGTCCCTGCACGCCGGCGGCGCGGACACCCTGCGGGTACGGATCGAGCCGGGCGGGTCCGGCAGCTACGCCCTGTACGCGGCGGACGCCGTCGGCGCCCCCGTCATGAGCGTGGAGTCCCTCGCCCTGCGCCCGGTCGCCAAGGATCGGCTCCGTTCCGCGCCACGGCTCGGCGACGCCCTGTACGCCGTGGAGTGGACACCGGTCACGGCACCCGAGGGCGACACCCCGCACATCGTGGAGGCCTCGGACCTCACGCGGGTGGACGCCACGGCGGAGGTGGTGCTCGTCCACGCCCCCGCCGGTGACGGACGCGACGACGTGGCGGCCGGCGCCCACCACACGACGGAGGCCTTCCTGCGACTCGTGCGGGACTTCCTCACCGACGAGCGCCTGACCGACGCGCGCCTCGCGGTGGTCACCCGGGGCGCTGTGGCCACCGCGGCCGACGAGGACGTCACCGACCTGACCCAGGCCCCGCTGTGGGGTCTGCTGCGCAGCGTGCAGTCCGAGCATCCGGACCGGGTCGTCCTGATCGACGCGGACCGGTCCGCCGACGACCGACTCCTGGCCGCCGCTGTCGCTTGCGGTGAGGCGCAGGTGGCGGTGCGGTCGGGTGGGTTGGTGGTGCCCAGGTTGCGGCGGGCTGTGCCGGGTGATGCCGGTGAGGTCGTCTGGG
>NZ_JBFAIG010000048.1:0-2854 GCF_040654575.1 Streptomyces sp. NPDC050674 | reverse complement strand
CAGGAGGAGGAGGTCGCCGAGCGGCCGGAGCCGTCGGGTCCTGTTCCGTTCGTGCTGTCCGCGCGGGACGAGACGGCGCTGCGCGCCCAGGCCCAACGCCTGCACGACCACCTCGACAACCACCCCGAGCAGCCCCTCGCGGACGTCGGCTGGTCCCTCGGCACCCGCCGGGCCCGGCACAGCCGCGGAGCCGTGGTGGTCGCCGGGCACCGCGCCGGACTGCTCGACGGACTCGCCACGCTGAGCCGCGGCGCGACCAGTCCCACCGCGCAGCGCACCGCCGCGTCCCCGCGTGGCAAGACCGCCTTCCTGCTGACCGGGCAGGGCGCCCAGCGCCTCGGCATGGGCCGCGAACTGTACGCCGCCTCCCCGGTGTTCGCGGCGGCCCTGGACGAGGTGTGCGCCCACCTGGACCCCGAACTCATGCGCCCGCTGAAGTCGGTGCTCTTCGCCGCGGAGGACAGCGCGGACGCCGCACTGCTCGACCAGACGGCGTTCACCCAGACCGCGCTGTTCGCCCTGGAGACAGCGCTGTTCCGCCTCGCCGAACACCACGGCCTGACCCCGGACTTCCTGCTCGGTCACTCCATCGGCGAGGTCACCGCCGCCCACCTCGCGGGCGTCCTCGACCTGCCCGACGCCTGCGTCCTCGTGGCCGAACGCGGCCGGCTGATGCAGGCCGCGCGGGAGGGCGGCGCCATGGCCGCCGTGGAGGCCGGAGAGGACGCGGTACGCGCCGCGCTCGCCCCCTACGGCGACCGCGTCGCGGTGGCCGGTGTCAACGGACCGCGCGCCACGGTCATCTCCGGCGACGCCGGCGCCGTGGACGAACTCACCGCCCGGTTCAAGAAGGACGGGGCACGGGTCAAGCGGCTCCCGGTCAGCCACGCCTTCCACTCGCCCCACATGGACGAGATCCTGGACGAGTTCCGCGCGATCGCCGCGGACCTCACCTTCCACGAACCGCGCATCCCCGTCGTCTCCAACGTCACCGGCCGACTGGCCACGGCCGAGGACCTCGCCTCGCCCGACTACTGGACGCGCCACATCCGGCAAGCCGTCCGCTTCCTCGACGGCGTACGCCTCCTGGAGGCGGCCGGGGTCACCGAGTGGCTGGAACTCGGCCCGGACGGGGTGCTGAGCGCCCTGGTCGCCGAGTCCCTGGAGCAGACCCCCGGGATCGTGACCCCGGCCCTGCGCAGGGGACGTCCCGAGCCGGAGGTGTTCACCGCCGCCCTCGGCATGCTGGCCGCTCGCGGCGCCGAGGTGCGCTGGGAGACCGTCTTCCCCGGTGCGCAGGGCACCGACCTCCCGCTCTACGCGTTCCAGCGGCAGCGTTACTGGCTCGACGCGCCCACGACCGTCACGGACGCCGCGGGCTTCGGACTCGTGGCGGCCGACCACCCGCTGCTCGGCGCGGCCGTCCCGCTGGCCGACCGTGACGAACACGTCCTCACCGGACGCCTGTCACGCGGCACGCACCCCTGGCTGACCGAGCACACCGTCTCCGGAACGGTGCTCGTGCCGGGCACCGGACTGCTCGAACTCGCCCTGAGGGCAGGCGAACAGCTCGGCGCGGCCACGGTCGAGGAACTCACTCTGGCGGCCCCACTGGTGCTGCCGGAGCGCGGCGGCGTGCACCTCCAGGTGTCCGTCGGCGCCGAGGACACCGACGGGACCCGCCCGGTGCGCATCCACGCCCGGCCCCACGGCGACCCCGGCCACGACGGGACCTGGACCCTCCACGCCCACGGCACGCTGGGCACCGGCCCCGGCACGGCCGCCGAGGCGCTCACGGTCTGGCCACCCGCCGGCGCCCGCGAGATCGACCTCACCGGCGCCTACGAGCGGCTCGCCGGGCAGGGGTACGGCTACGGGCCCGCGTTCCGCAACCTGCGCCGCCTGTGGAGGGCCGGCGACGACCTCTGCGCCGAGGTCGCCCTCGACGAGGACCGGCGCACCGAGGCACGCCGGTTCACCCTCCACCCGGCACTGCTCGACGCCGCCCTGCACCCGCTGCTTCCCGGGGTCGCCGGTGACGAGGGCCGGCCGTTGCTGCCGTTCTCCTGGGCCGGGGTGAGCACGAGTGCCGCCGGCGCGTCCGTACTGCGCGTCCGGCTCGCCGGAGCGGCGGCACCGACCGCCGCGAACGGCGGCTCCACGACGGTCGCGCTCACCGTGGCCGACGGGTCGGGCGCACCGGTCGCCGATGTGGCGGAGCTGACCCTGCGCCCGCTGTCCGCCCAGTCGCTGCGGGCCGCGGACACCCACTCCGCCGACGGCCTGCTCAGGGTCGAATGGACCCGGCCGGCCGCCGTGGAGACCACGGCCGACCTCTCCACCTGGGCCGTCCTCGGCCGCGCGTCGGACCTCGGCCTGCCGGACGGCGCGGTCCGCTCCTGGACCGGCCTCGGCGAGCTGGCCCGAGCCCTCGACGCGGGCGCGCCCACCCCCGCGATCGTCCTCGCTCCCCACGTCCCGGCACCCACCGGCGACCCGATGCCGGACAGCGCGCGGGAGGTGGCGCACCGGGCGCTCGTCCAGGTGCGGTCCTGGCTCACGGACGACCGGTTCGCGAGCTCCCGTCTCGTCGTCGCCACCCGGGGCGCTGTGGCCACCGCGGCCGACGAGCTCGTCACCGACCTGGCGCACGCCCCGCTGTGGGGCCTGCTGCGCACGGCACAGACCGAGAACCCGGGCCGCATCCAGCTCCTGGACCTCGACGCCACGGACACGACCGCCCTCACCGCCGCTGTCGTTTGCGGTGAGGCGCAGGTGGCGGTGCGGTCGGGTGGGTTGGTGGTGCCCAGGTTGCGGCGGGCTGTGCCGGGTGATGCCGGTGAGGTCGTCTGGG
>NZ_JBFAIG010000047.1:0-2973 GCF_040654575.1 Streptomyces sp. NPDC050674 | reverse complement strand
GGCAGATGGACGCGCTGGTGCGGCCCGAGGAAGGCCGGTGGTCGGCCGCGAAGCTGACCGAGTGGGGTGAGGGCGTAGCTATCGCCCTGTCCCGCTACACCGAAGGCAGCCTGCGGGGCCTGTTCGACGGCCAGGACGCCAGCCTGCCCGAGACGGACCTGCCCATCCTCTCCTTTGACTTCTCCCGTCTGGACCGCAATTCGCCGGCAATCCCGTCGCTGATGGCTGCGGTGTCGTGCTGGGCGGAGCACGTGTGGCTGCCTCAGTCCACTGCCGTGCACCGGCACCTGGTGCTCGAGGAGGCCTGGCAGATCCTACTGTCCCCCGCCACGGCCGAGCTGATCCAGCGGCTGCTGAAGAACTCGCGGAAGGCCGCGCTGTCGCTGGACGTGGTGATGCACACGCTGTCCGACCTCGGCGAGGGCAAGGCGCAGGATCTGGCCCGGTTGTGCGAGATCGCCCACGTCGGCCGTCTCGGCCCGGAGGAGGCCGCCATTGTCGGCGCGCTGCTCGGGCTGCCTGCCTGGGCTGTTGCGCGGATCCCCGGGCTGGGCCCAGGGCAGGCGGTGTGGAAGGTCGGCCCCGACTACGTCGACATCGTTCAGACTGTCCTGACCGAAGAGGAGGCCCGACTCACCGACACGTCCACGCGGCGCCGCAAGGCACAGCAGGCCCTGGCCGCCGACCACGACACCATCGAGGAGCCGGCACTACAGGAGCAGGACCAGGACGACGCCGACCTGCCCACGGAACACTTGCCTGAAGCGGTGGAGCCGCTGCTGCCCGAGGGCGTGGGTGTTGAGGCGGAGGACTGGGATTGGGAGATGCCTCCCAATGTCATCGACACCCGGCACCAGGATGCTTTGCGGGCCGCCCGGGAGGGACGGTGCAGCGAGGCCGCCGACCTGGCCGCCCTCGGCGAGCGGCAGGACATCGCCGCTCACGGCATCAACAGCGATCAGGCCGTCTCTTGGCTCGCCACCCGGGCCAAGGTGGCGGAACTGTGCGGCAATCTCGACCAGGCCATGCAACTGCGCGCTACCGTCGCACGCATGGGGAAAGACGTCGATTGGTTCGAGCAGACCGAGGGCGCACGCACGGGGCCTCAGTGGCACCGCGGACCCGAACCGGCCGTCCCTGAGGCGCCCAGCGGCTACATGGAGCCGGTGAAGCAGCAGCGCCGTGCGTGGCCCTACGTCGTCACCATCGCTGCCCTGGCGGTCGCTGTAGGGGGTGTGTGGCAGAACGCTGCTGACGACAAGGAAAAGCAGGAGCACGCGGAGAAGGCAGCCGCCTACAAGGGCCTCTCAGCTGTGGATCTCACCATCGACGGAGTTGCAACCGAAGCCTCGGCGGACTGGAGCAAGGACGGCACGTCCGTTGTCCTGTCAGTGTGGGTCGCCTCCAAGGAGAAGCCAAAGTTCGTCCGCATCGACTCCGGTGACCAGAAGGCACAGGAAGAGCTGGCGCCCCTTAAGGAGGGTCAGTTCGCCATGCCGACACACCTGGAGGTCAAGGTGCCGGTTGAGGACCGCTACCAGGCCGTCCAGATGACTGTCGCTGTGGGCGGGAAGGACTGGAAGAAGAACACTCGAGCCCCCGCACGGACCATCGAGTTCCGGCCCGATCGGACCGCCATCGACGCAGAAACCGGCAAGCCGCTCAAGCAGCACTACTCGCACCTCTGTCTGTACCAGACGCCGCCGATGCGCCTGTGTACGCACTGCGGATCGCTGCTGGTGCGCGCCCTACCCGAGCAGGCGCCCCGTGGCATGCGGATGACTGGGCAGCTGAAGGCCCGCCTCACCTCGGTAGCTTGGCCGTGCGTTCGGGATGGGCGGTCCCCACGTAGTGCATGGCGGTCTTCTCCGTGATCCCGAACAGGCGCATCAGCTTCAGTGGATCGCCGCACTCGAGCGCCTCGTTGAGGATTCGGTCCTGGCGCAGGCCATCCAAGGTCACGCCTTTGGGCAGCACCCCTCGGAGCGTGCCTATGTTAACGGCCGGCTGGTCGGGGTCGAGGGCGGTCTTCTGGCTGACCAGCAGATGCGGGTTCGTTGAGGCCGGCCAGCGGCGGTGGCGGTAGGTCAGCCACTCGGCGGCCAAGCAGTGTGTGAACTGCTCAAGGTAGAGGGTGTGCCGCAGCAGGCCGCGTCGAATCTCGACGGTGCCGCAGGCAAGGTCCACATCAGCTGTCCGGATCACGCGGATGTCGTGGCCGGAGACCGCGTGCACAGCAGCCAGGGCGACGGTCAGGCGCCCGAGCGGAGTGACAGCGTGGTCCAGTAGCCCGGCCAGCAGGTCGCTGGGCACGGACCGCGGTATCCCCTTCAGGTCACCGACGGGCAGGTTTCGGGCGGGATCGCGAAAGACGATGCGTTGCCGTTTCAAGGAGCGGAACAGGCTACGCAGGACGATGGCGAGTTGCCGACGTGCGTGGCCGGACAGGCCGTTCACGGCGTCCTCAACCTGCTGCTGAGTGATCTCCCGCAGCGTGGCCACCCCGGTCGCCGTCCAGTCAGTGAGCACCGGCTGGACGTAGGCGAGATAGCGGCGGATGCCGTCCCAGCTGTGGAACTCGCCCTCTCGGCGGCCCTGGCTGCGCAGCCCGTCTACCCAGGCTCGGACCTCGCTCGCGACGGGCTGCGGCAGCGCGTCGGCAGCGGCCTCGATCCAGACCAGATCGGCGTCCTGGTGGAGGTCCGGGTCGTCGACGAGCAGGCCGCGGGCGCGCAGGAACTGGCACACCGGCTTGGCGGCGAGGTTCGGATCGAGCTGGGCCAGGTCGTGGACGTCTCGCTCGAGGACGGCCGTCTCGGCACCGAGCCAGTACATGAGGATGGTGAGGGTGTGGATGTTCTTGCGGTAGTCCGGGGCCTGTTGGTCCGCGCGCAGCTGGAGGTACTCCTCCACCAAGAGCCGTGCCCGCTCGGTCAGAGGCAGATCGGCCCGCGGCCGACGTCGGAGCCGGGC
>NZ_JBFAIG010000046.1:0-3093 GCF_040654575.1 Streptomyces sp. NPDC050674 | reverse complement strand
CATGTCCCCGGGCTGGCCGCACGACCGCCGCTACCAGGGAATCTGCCATGGAGACACCCGCAAACGACCCCACGCCGACGCCCGCCCAGCGGGCACTGGACGTCCTCGCCGAGAACACCGAGGACGCGGCGGCTCTGGACGCGCTCGCCAACAGCGACGTGCTCATCCCCGTGCCCGACGACGCGGCCGACGCCGACGCCGTCCATCCCACGGCGGTGGCGCTGCCGGTGCTGGAGCAGCCGGGCGGCGAACCGGTGGTACCCGTGTTCACCTCCGAGATGGAGATGGCCGGGCTGCTGCCGTTCGTCTCCCGCTACCGCCTGGTGCCGCTCGGCGCCCTCGCCGCGCAGTGGCCGGCCGACGACCTGTCGCTCACCATCGACGGCAGTTCGGAACACCGCCTGACGCTCACCTCGGAGGGAGTGCGCACCTTGCTGGCACGCCAGTGAAGCGACCGGCCCGGTCCGGACCCGGGCGGATCAGCCGCCCAGCGTCCGGGCCAGTGCCGCCCGCTGGAGGGGCAGCACCTGCGCGTGCAGGTCACGGCCCTTGGGCGTGAGGGAGACCCACACGCCCCGCCGGTCCTCGGCGCACACCGACCGTGTCACCAGCCCGTCCTTCTCCAGCCGGGCGATCAGCCGCGACAGCGCGCTCTGGCTGAGGTGGACCCGCCCCACGAGGTTCTGCACCCGGCACTGCTCGCCCTCCTCGGGCGCCGCGGTCGCGAGCATGTCCAGAACCTCGAAGTCGGAGGCGCCCAGACCGTGCGGATGCAGCGCACGGTCGATCTCGCACATCGTGCGCGCATGGGCCGACAGGATGTCCCGCCACCGGTCCTCGAGCTGCCCACCAGCCGTTTTCGACGCCATAGGGGAACGGTAACACCGGCGCGGGATTCCATGACCGTGCATGGAGTGCGGGCCCGCACTCCGGCTGCGCGGCGCTACGTCGACTCCCGCCGCACCAGCTCCGTCGGCAGGATCACCGCCGCCGGGTCCTCGCCCCCGATCTGCGCGAGCAGCACCCTCACCATCTCGGCGCTGATGCGGTCCCAGGGCTGCCGGATGGTCGTCAGCTCGGGGCTTGAGGCCACCGCGGCGGGTGAGTCGTCGAAACCGCCGACCGCCACATCCTGCGGCACCCGCCGCCCCGCCCGCTGGAGGGCCGCGAGCACGCCCTGCGCCATGAGGTCGGAGGCCACGAACACCGCGTCGACGTCCGGGGCCTGCGCCAGCAGCCGCTCGGCGCCCGCCTCGCCGCTCGCCCGGCTGTAGTCGCCGGAGACGACCAGCCGCTCGTCGAACTCCAGGCCCGCCTGCGCGAGCACCTCCTTGTAGCCGGCGAGGCGCTCGACACCGCCGGGGGTGTCCAGCGGACCGGTCACCGTGCCCACCCGGCGCCGCCCGAGCGACAGCAGATGGCGCACCATGTCCCGGGCGCCGTCACGGTCGTCGGCGGCCACGTAACTCACCTTGGAGGCCACCCCGATCGGCTTGCCGCACGCGACCAGCGGCACCCCTGCCTCGCGCAGCCGCTCGACGACCGGATCACCGGAGTGACTGGAGACGAGCAGCACTCCGTCGACGTGTCCGGCGGTGATGTACCGCGTGATCCGCCGCCGTTCGTCCTCGGTGCCGGCCAGCATCAGCAGCAGCGGGATGTCGTGCGCGGCGAGCGCCTGGGTGCAGCCGCGCAGCAGGACGTTGAAGTTGGGATCCTCGAAGAACCGCTCCTGCGGCTCCGTGAGCAGGAAGCCGACCGAGTCCGAGCGTCCGGTGATCAGGGAGCGGGCGTGCCGGTTGACCACGTAACCCGTCCTGCGGATGGCCGCGTTGACCGCCTCCTGGGCGGCCGGGCTGACGTAGTGGCCGCCGTTGAGTACGCGCGAGACGGTGCCGCGCGAGACTCCCGCCTCGCGCGCCACGTCATGGATCGTGGGCGGCCTGCGCCTGCCTCCCGCAGCGTTCATGGTCACGACTTTACGGCTCCGGAGAGCAGATCCAGGCTCCAGAAGCGCTGGATGACCAGGAAGAGGGCGATCAGCGGCAGCACGGCGAGGAACGCGCCCGTGATGACCAGGGTGTACAGGGCCGGGGTGTTGGCGCCCTGCTCCAGCAACGTGAACAGACCGAGGGTGATCGGGAACTTCTCGTCGTCGCTGAGCATGATGTACGGCAGCAGGAAGTTGTTCCAGATCGCCACGAACTGGAACAGGAACACCGTCACCATCCCGGGGATCATCATCGGCAGCGCGATGCGGGTGAAGATCCGCCACTCGCTCGCCCCGTCCATGCGCCCCGCCTCGACCACGTCGGACGGCACCGCGGCGGCCGCGTAGATCCGCGCGAGGTAGACGCCGTAGGGGAAGAGGATCTGCGGCAGCAGGACGGACAGGTGCGAGTCGGTGAGATCGGCCTTCGCCAGCAGCAGGTACTGGGGGACGGCCAGGATCACCGGCGGCATCAGCACACCCGCGAGCAGCACGTTGAAGAGCGCCTCGCGGCCTCGGAAGCGGTAGATCGCGAGCGCGTAGCCGCTGACCGCCGACACGACCGTCGACAGCAGCGCCCCGAGACCGGCGTACAGCGCGGAGTTGCCCATCCACTTCCAGTAGACGCCGTCCCGGTAGGCGTTCAGGTCCCGGACGTTGGCGGTGAAGCCCGTGCCCGGCAGGAACGTGAAGGTGGAGAACAGTTCGCGCCCGGACTTGGTGGCGGCGATGACCACCCAGGCGACCGGCAGCAGGCAGTACAGCGCGCCCAGCAGCAGGGTGACGGTGGGGATCAGGGCGATCCGGCGGCGCAGCGGCGGACGGCGGTCCCGGGCGGCGCCCGGCGTGCTGCCCGCCCTCGGCTCCGCCTGGGGAACGGCGAGGGAGCTCATCGAGCGGCCTCCTGCTTCTGACGACGGTTCACGGCCCGCAGGAAGCCGAAGGAGAGGAGGAGCGTGGCGAAGGCGATGATCACGGCCTGCGCCGCGGCCCCGTGGATGTCACCCTCGCCGAAGGCGTCCCGGTACACCTTCATCAGCGCCGAGCCGGAGACCCTGGTCGAGGCACTCACCACCCTCCACGCCCGGGGCGTGAGCGTCGAC
>NZ_JBFAIG010000045.1:0-3715 GCF_040654575.1 Streptomyces sp. NPDC050674 | reverse complement strand
CAACCGCACCATCACCAACGCCTGTGTCGACATCCCGACGGAACTGCCGGGTGTCGTGACCGTCGCGGCGATGGGCAACGGGAACATCAATACCCGACCGACCGGTCCGGAGCCGTACTCGAGACCGCCGCCAACCTGGCCAAACTCGTCGGAATGGCCGCACCCGTCTTCTCCCGCACCCGCAAGCAGGTCATCGAAGCCGGCTGGCTCGAGGAGACCGAGAGGCTCGGCCACATTAGGTACTACCGGCTTGACCCCAAGCGGATGGGCGAGAACGTCGTCGTCCCCCTCCGCCGTGCAACCTGACGTCCCACAGACCGCTCCTCATTGACGTGAAGTACATGAGGAGCGGTCTGCAGGACCGTTCCCCTTGACCTTCGGGCAAACCCCGAGCGCGACCGGTGCGCGCAGCCCGCAGAGCGGGGTACGCGCCAGCTCGTCGAAAAATACGCCCGGGGTTGAGGAGAGGCAGCCCTAGATCTTGGGCCCGGGGTTTTTGGGCTGCCCTCCCATGCGGTGGTCGCTCCAGTCGATGCCGTCGTCGTGCTCTTTGCTCGATGCGAGTCCGAGGAACCCGAGTAGGGGAGCTGCGATCAGGATTGCGCCGCACAGGCTGCCGATCGCGACGTAGGCCGCCGCGGCAGTGAGGGCCCAGAACAGGATGTCGCACCCGATCCGCGCCCACAGCGGGAACGGGGCACGCCAGGCGTGGTAGCGGCGGTACAGACGCACAAGCTTGCCGGAGCCGCGCTTGAATCGGCGGGCATGTGCGTGCCCTGGTCGAGCTGCATGGCCGCCATCGTCATACCGATGTCCCTTTTTCTCACCCATGATCTCCTGGTCCCTTCGGGTGCCCCGAGGACCACAGCAGTCCTCCTCTGACGGCCAGCGTCCCCCGAGACACGGCGCGCGCGAGCGAAGGCAGCTGAGTTGCGCGGGCTCGGGGTCGCTCCGATGGGCCGGGGAGCGGTGGCCTGGGGCGCAGTCCTGGCACCTTGCAGCAGCATCGCCCCAGCGGTGAGCCGGGGCGGGCTCAGTGGCAGTCGGCCCACACTCGGGTGGGATGGTCTCAGCTGTGGAAGTTGATGTAGCCGTTGCCGTCAGAATCGTCGCTGCGGCTGGTGTAGGCGTGGACGTCGGCGCGGCTTCCTGAGGGCTTGTACAGGTAGATGGTGTCCTTGTCGTTGTTCCACAGGAAGTTGCAGTTGTCGCGGTAGACGACATTGTTCGTGTCGGAGTCGGTGCCGTGGCCGCCGCGCAGCTTCACGTAGTCGCCGGGCTGCAATAGTGGTTGGTGGTGAAGGTGAAGCGGTTGCCGGTGGCGTCCTTGACGACGTACCCCTTGAGGTTGATCGTCGTCCGGGACGAGTAGTTCTTCACCGTCAGGTACTCCTGATCAGTGTTGCCCGAGGAGCAGCTGTTGGAGTCCCGGCCCGGCGCGTCGTACTGCACTCCGCGGATCTTCAGCGCCGAGCTGTACTCGGCGGCGTGCGCGGGAACGACAGACAGGGCGGTCAGGGTGCCGGCCGTAACAGCGGCCGCCGTGACGAGGTTCTTGCGCAAGAGCGGGCTCCCATGGTTGAGCGGGTGGTGTCGCCTGTGCAGGACACGCACCCCAGGTCCGGTGGTTGCGCAGAGATGAGGACCTTCACCCGTTCGAAGGACGTAGAGGCACGTGGCCTGGGGGAGAAGCCCGGCCACCGACGCCCGCTGCCTCCACTGGGGCTTGTGGGCCGCGGCAAGAGGCGGGACGCGAAGCATCGGACACGGCTGATCGAAGCCGCAACACCTTGCAGTACGGGCCCGTCATCGTCTGGCTGCGCGCACCTCGAAGGTCAGCTTCCGGGTGGTTCCCTTGCCGGTATCAGCCGAAATCGGCGAGGTCACGCCATGGACCGGGGCGTCCTGGCGCAGGTGCACTGGCCCCATGTCAGCGCCGTCGACCAGGCGCTCACCGGCCTCGGTATCCCGCCTGGGATCGTCCGGGCCGGCATCGCTCTGCGCCCCTACTACGTGACTGGCCGCCGCCACGCGATCTCCGTGCTCCTGGTCTGGGACGTTAGCCGCACCAGTATGCGGGGCGGGGTCCGGATGTTCTGGGATGACGAGACAGGCTGGTCCTACGCCAAGCTCGGTCCCCGCGCCCAGGACGTTCTCCTCGAAGACCACGTCACACCGCTGCGTCGCGTCTTTGCCACCCCACTCCAGCCTGCTCCGCGACCAGCCACTGCGTGGTGGAACAAAATCAATGTGGTCACTCGCCGGGGCCGTCGACATACACCAACGGAGCCCGGCGGTCTGCCTTCAGACGAGGGTGAATCCGGTCCAGCGAGTCGAACAGCGCGACGCCCAGGCGCGCTTCTTGCGCGCGGCGATGTCGAGAGCGCGCTCGATGCGGTCGGCGGCGCCGGCCGCGACCTTCCCGATCCGGGCCTCCTCTGCCTCGGTGATGCGCCGACACGGGCCGGGCACCCGCTCGACACGGGCCAGCAGCCACAGTGCGGCGTATGACGCTGTCCGCTGGCCGGTGTACTTCCAGCGGCGCGGGTCTCGCTGGTCGGCGAGCGCCAGCTGCACCTGCCGCTGCCGGTCCTGGTGGGCGATACGGGCCTCACGGAGGCTGCGGTACGTCGAACCGTTGGCCTTGCACGCGACTGGCCTCGCGATCGGGGCGCGCTGGGCGGCGGCCGCGATGTCGTCGGCGCACCGCACCAAGGCGGCCTCGACGACGCGCATGGTGTCGAGGATGTGGAGGCGGACCGGGACGGGCCGGTCGCCGAGCTGGATCGGGTCGCGCTCCAACGACCGGAGGTGGGCGGCACTGGTGACGCTCGTACTCAAGCTGCTCGGCGTCGGCCTGGTCGAGGCGGGCGAGGTAGCCGCGGAGGCCGAGGCCGAAGGCGCCGATCTGTGTGGGTTGGCCGGCGGCTTCGCGGAGGTCGGTCCAGTGGCGGGCGATGGTGCGGAGGTGGGTAGCGGTGGTGGTCATCGTGGCTCCGTGGTGCTGGTGAGGCGGTACGGTGATCTCACCGGTGGGGTGTGCCTGGAGCTGGGGAGTTCGTGGGCGCGCCCCTTCGTCATGTCGCTGATCAGCGACTCACTGAAGAGGGCGAATCAGGGGCTGGGGCGGTGGCTTGTGGTGGGTGGGGGTCGTTGCCGGACCATGACCAACCAACCTGATGAGAATCTGACGACGGCCCAGGCCGCAAAGCTGCTGGGTGTGCGCACGGACACCGTCCATGCGATGAAGACGGAGGGCCAGCTGACTGTGGTGGGCAGAGGCCGCAACGGGACGAACCTGTTCGCGCAGGCCGAGGTCGAGCGCCTGAGGATCCAGCGACTCAAGGGGCATCGCAAGGTTCCTGCCCAGGCAGAACTTCCGAGCGCGGAGGAGCTGGGATGCGACGGGTGCCGCGACCTGCGAGCCCGTGCCGTCGCTGCTGAGGAGCGAGCAGCCGCAGCCGAGGAGCGGGCGGTTGCCGCTGAAGGGCGTGCTGAGCGTGCGCGCGCAGCGATGAACGCTGCCGTGGGATAGGGCGGCTGCCATCATCGCCTCCTCCGTGATGCGCGCGCGGCCGCGCGCCTCGTCTCGCGGTTGGGCTTCGGCAACTCACGCCAGCCGAACGGGGACTCCCCGCCGTCCAGGTCGACGACGACCTCGCTGAGACTGACCAGCTCGGTGTTCCAGGTGCGGCCCGGGGCGGGCGCGTGCCCG
>NZ_JBFAIG010000044.1:0-3892 GCF_040654575.1 Streptomyces sp. NPDC050674 | reverse complement strand
GACAGGGCCAGGTACAGCGGCCCGCCGTCCAGCAGGTCGGGCTGCGGCATCCCGAACCTGTCGAGCACGTAGTAGAAGGGGCTGACGTCCGGCAGGTACAGGAAGCCCCACAGCAGGGCGGCCACCACACCGGGGATGGCGTACGGCAGGAAGATCGCGAGCCGGGTGACGGGCGCGAGCCGCACCTTCTCGGAGTCGAGCATCAGCGCGAACAGCAGGGCCAGGCCGAGCATAACGGGCACGACGATGCACCCGTAGCCGAGCACGCGCAGGGCGCCGTGCAGCAGTTCGCTGTCGGAGAGGGCGCCGGTGTAGTTCTCCAGGCCGGCCCAGACCTCCCTGCGCGCGCCGGAGCCCAGGCCGAGGCCCGAGACCTTCTCCTTGCGGAAGCTGAGCCAGAGCGCGTAGCCGATGGGGAGCGCGAAGAACAGGGCGAACAGGATCGTCGCGGGGAGGAGGAAGACATAGGGGGCGCTGCGCGCCCGCCTGCGGGTGGTGCGGGGAGACGGGTGGCCGTACGGGGCCCCCTCGACCCCGTACGACTGCCGGCGTGCCGTGCTTCTCACCGAGCTACCTCGAAGCCCTGCTTCTTCATGTCGGCGACGGTGTCGGCCTGCATCCGGTCCAGCGCGGCACCGAAGTCCGACTTGTTCTTCGCGGCGGCGCCGAAGGCGTCCTTGAACGTGGTGTACGCGACGTTGACGTTCGGGCCCCAGGCGGAGGGCGCGGTGGTCTTCGCGATGTCGGCGGCCTTGCTGTAGAAGTCGGCCTGGTTCGAGAAGTAGGCCGGCGGCTCGAGGAAGGCGCCGCTGGTCTGGGCGTTGGTGGCGGCCGGGTAGATGCCGCTCTCCTTGGCCAGCGCGTTCAGGGCCTCGCCGTCGGTGTTCAGCCAGGTGGCGAACTTCGCGGCGGCCTCCTGGTGCTCGGAGTCGGTGGTGACGCCGGTGGAGGAGCCGCCCCAGCTGCCGGTGCGGTTCTCGCTCGCGGACCACTGGGGGAGCGGGGCCATGGCCCACTTGCCCTTGGTCTCGGGTGCGGCCGTGGTCAGCGTGCCCGGCGCCCACACGGCGCTGACCCAGGCGATCTGCTTGCCGGTGTTGAGCGCCTTGTTCCATGCGGGGGTGTACATCGGCTGGTTGTCGACGGCGCCCTCCTTCACCAGGCCGCCCCAGAACTTCGCGACCTTCCGCGTCGCCGCGTCGTTGATGGAGACCTTCCACCGGTCGCCGGAGGTCGTCCACCACTTCGCGCCCGCCTGCTGGGCGAGACCGGCGAAGAGACCGGAGTCGTTGGCGGAGAAGGTGGTGAGGTCCTTGCCGGGAGCCACCTCCTTCAGCTTGCGGGCGGTCTGCGCGAACTGGTCCCAGGTCGTCGGCACCGTCAGGCCGTACTCCTTGAACAGGTCCTCGCGGTAGTAGAACATCATCGGCCCGATGTCCTGCGGGACCGCGTAGACCGCGTCCGTGCCCAGCGTCGTCTGCTGCCAGACACCGTCGGCGAAGCGGTCCTTCGCCTCACCCACCTCCCCGGATATGTCGGCGAGCGCGTCATTGCTGACCAGGGTGGGCAGCGCCTGGTACTCGGCCTGCACCAGGTCGGGCGCCTTGCCCGCCTTGTGGGCGGTGAGGATCTTGGTGACGAGCGTGTCGCCGGACGCCTGCTTCTTCACCGTGACGGTGATCCGGTCCTTCTTGCCCGGCCCCTTGTTCCACAGGTCCGCGACCTTGTCCATGCCGGGTGTCCAGGTCCAGTACGTCAGCGAGACCGGTCCCGACCCGGTCTCGCTGTCCCCGTCGTCCGAGCCGCAGGCGGCGAGGCTGGTGGCGCCGAGCGCGACGGCGACGGCGGTGGTCACGAGGCGGCGGCGCTTCGTGTACGGCATGGATCTCTCCCCTGACCTGGGGTCCCCGCCTGTTGCGAGGACCCTGCCATGCTTCTGTGAGCGTTCACAGTAGAGAAACACTCACGACACTTGTCAATGGTTGTTGCTGTGCGGTTATGTTGGGCTCCGCACCGCGCTTCGGTGTGTGCACGTTCCCATTTTGATCCTTCGACCGGGAGACCATCCATGCCGGAGACCACCCCCAGGGGCCTCACCAGGCTCGCCTTCGGTGGGGACTACAACCCCGAGCAGTGGCCGGAAAGCGTCTGGCAGGAAGACGTACGGCTGATGCGGGAGGCCGGTGTCACCCTGGTGAGCGTCGGGATCTTCTCCTGGGCGCTGCTGGAGCCCTCACCCGGCACCTACGACTTCGGCTGGCTGGACCGGCTCCTGGACCTGCTGCACGAGCACGGCATCCGCGTCGACCTCGGCACCCCCACCGTCGTGCCGCCCGTCTGGTTCTACCGGGCCCACCCCGAAGCGCTGCCCGTCACCGCCGAGGGCGTGCGCTACGAGTTCGGCTCCCGCGCGGCCATCTGCCACAGCAACGCCGACTACCGCGAGGCCGCGGCGGCCATCACGCACAAGCTCGCCGAGCGCTACGGCGACCACCCGGCCCTGGCCATGTGGCACGTGCACAACGAGTACGGCGTCCCCGTCTCGGCCTGCTACTGCGACTCCTGCGCCGCCCACTTCCGCCGCTGGCTCGCGACGACCTACGGCACCGTCGACGCCGTCAACGAGGCCTGGGGCACGGCCTTCTGGGGCCAGCGCTACGCCGCCTTCGAGGACATCAACCCGCCCCGGCTCACCCCGGCGGCCGTCAACCCCGGCCAGGCGCTGGACTACAAGCGGTTCGCCGACGCCACCATGCGCGAGAACTTCGTCGCGGAGCGGGACATCCTGCACCGCCTCTCCCCGGGTGTGCCGGTGACCACCAACTTCATGACGGCCCTCAGCCAGTGCGACTCCGTCGACTACTGGGCCTGGGGGCGCGAGGTCGACCTCGTCACCAACGACCACTACCTCATCACCGACGGCCGCCGCACCCACGTCAACCTGGCGATGGCGGCCGACCTCACCCGGTCCGTCGCGGGCGGCGCCCCCTGGCTGCTGCTGGAGCACTCCACCTCGGGCGTCAACTGGCAACCGCGCAACCCCGCCAAGGCCCCCGGCCAGATGGCCCGCAACTCCCTCGCGCACGTGGCCCGCGGCTCCGAGGGTGCCCTGTTCTTCCAGTGGCGCCAGTCCCGTCGCGGCGCCGAGAAGTTCCACTCGGCGATGGTCCCGCACGGCGGCACCGACACCCGCGTGTGGCGCGAGGTCGTCGCACTCGGCGCGTCCGTCGAGGCGCTGAGCGAGATCCGCGGCACCCGCACCCGCGCCGACGTCGCCGTGCTGTGGGACTGGCACTCCTGGTGGGCGCAGAACCTCGACTGGCGCCCCAGCGTCGACCACGACGCCCGCGAACGCGCCGACTCCTTCTACGAGGCCCTCTACGACCGTCACCTGACCGTCGACTTCGCCCATCCGGAAGCCGACGTGTCGAGGTACCCCCTGGTCGTCGTACCGGCCCTGTACCTGATGACGGAGGCGGCCGGGCGCAATCTGAGCGCGTACGTCGAGAACGGCGGCACGCTGGTCGTCTCCTACTTCTCCGGCATCGTCGACGAGCACGACGCCGTCCACGAGGGCGCCTACCCGGGCCCGCTGCGGGACGTCCTCGGCCTCACCGTCGAGGAGTTCTCCCCGCTGCTGCCCGGCGAACGGGTGCGGGTCACCGGCCCCGGGGGAACCGAGCTGTCCGCGGACGTGTGGACGGAGTTCGTGGTGCCGCGCGGCGCGGAGACCGTGCTGACCTACGCCGACGGCCTCACCGCCGGGCTGCCCGCCGTCACCCGGCACCGCTTCGGTGCCGTCACGTCACGAAAGTCGGTAACACCCGAAGCCGGTGGCCCAACCCCTTGTGGGAGGGAGCTGTCGAAGGTGGGACTGGCGATTGGGACGAAG
>NZ_JBFAIG010000043.1:0-4508 GCF_040654575.1 Streptomyces sp. NPDC050674 | reverse complement strand
TTCACCGCTTACAAGATCACGGCGACCGACTCCGCGCTGACCGCCTGGTCCACCCCCACCCAGCTGGCCGGCATCGCCGCAAGTGCCGGTAGCCGACCGCCGCCCACCGGGCGATCGAACGCGGCCCCGGCGCGAAGTTCAGCAGTGCAGCAGCAGCTCCGACCGCACCGAACGTCCACACGGGCGGCGGAGCGATCATCGCCGACATCAGGACGGCACTCCCGAGCCCGGCATTGGCCTTGGTGAGCATCGTCTCGGCAGGGCTGAGTCCGCGCTGCAAGGCGGGGACGCGGTAGCCGGGCGTCAGGGAGTACACGATCGGACCTCCTCAGGTTCATGTCCAGGCCGGAACACCGGCCGGGGTGGTGAGACCACCTGGCCCCGGCGCACTGGCATCCGCATGGGAGCGGAGCGGGTGTGCCGGGGCCAGGCGGTTCGGGCCTTACGGGTTGTTCGGCCGGGTCGGTCCCGACGGCCGGGGCGCCGGGGCGGTACCCGGCCCGGCGGGCGGTGCCGGCTGCGGGGCCGGGCCGTTGGGCGCAGGGGCCGGTGTCGGTCCCCTGGAAGCCCGCGGGTTGGACATCCGCGATGGCGCGGCGGCCCAAGCCTCGCGGCGGACCTGAGCGGCCTGGGCCCTGCGAGGCGCCTCGTGGTGGGCCTTCGCGACCATCGAGGCGGCGGTCAGATGCCCCGGCCGCTGGTGCTGCTTCAGGCCGTACGCAGCGAGCAGCACACCACCGTCCTGCGAGGCGGCCCGGCCCGGTGTGTCCACCACGCGCGGACCGCGCGGGATGTTCTCCTGCTCGTAGACAGTCGGTGCCCCGGCCCGCACGACCGCCCGCGCCAGCGGGTGATCGATACGGCTCTCCACCAGGGCCCGCGCCGCACCGGCCACCCTCGGGCCGATGTAGGGAACACCGTGGAAGATCATGCGGAGCATGAGCGCGTCAACCGCGACGAGCAGCACCGCGTCGACCACCAGCGAGCCCTTAGCGGACTCCACGAACGGGGTGACCAGCAGCAGGGCGAAGGGGGCAAACATCAACCCCAACAACCGCCCCGCCCACGCGCGCACCGCCGAGGTGTCGCCCCCGCGTGCCAGTGACGCCAGCACCAGCGGCGCCATGCACACGAACACGAGAATGCCGAGCTGACGGGTCATGAACACCAGCGCCGAGAAGGCGAGGGCGACCACCAGCGCAGCGATGATGATGAGAATCCCCAAGGGGTTTCCCGCATCCGCACCGTGCTTCAAGTCGTGTTCGATGACGCCGAAGAGGGTGGATTCGTCGGTACCGAAAGCGGTCTGGAACGCGGCACTGACGGCCTTGTTCAGCAGCATCACGGCCCCGGGGACCGATGCCATGCCGGCGACGGCCACCAGGGCCCAGCCCGTCGATGCCCCCATCTGTCGCAGCCGCGGTGCGCCCTGCCATGCGGTCAGGGCACACACGACGACGACACAGATAAAGATCGAAACCGCCAGGTGTTGGCCTAGCCACAGAAACGGGCCATAGAGCCCGCTGTCGGCCTTCTCCGGCGCCCACGTCTTATCTGGCGCCAGCTGCTCCTTGATGCGCTTGATCAGGCTGCCAGCGAGCTCCTTGACGCTGCTGACGGCACCGTCGGTGACGCCACCACCGCCACCAACACCGCCGCCGCCATCTCCGCTCCCGCTGCCGGTGTCTCCTTCGCAAACTGACCGTGCTGGCTCGTCCAGCCGTCGGCAGTTGTCGGTGTCTGGCACGGTCAGCCCTTGGCTTCGGTGACGGTGGAGAACAGGGTGTCGCCGTACAGGGCAAGGACCACGGCGACGAACAGGGTGCCGATGGCCATGCTGCCCTTCCTGAGGGCGCCCTTGGGGTCGCTGGACAGCTGCAGCAGCATCCGGACCGCGATCACGGCGATCACAGCGGCGATGCCCTTGGTGACCAGGCCGCCGCCGGTCAGGCCGATGGTGTCGAAGAAGTCCTTGAAGCCGGTGGACATGTCGACGGGCTTGGCGAGGTTGAAGCTGCGCATTTCAGATCTCCTTCTGATTGGACGAAACAGGACGGGCGAACGCGTAGAGGTCGCTCATGGAATCCAACGGAGAGAAGCGAACCTTGGTGTCGGGTCGGGGCGCGTCGATCATGTAGCCGCCACCGACATAGATTCCGACGTGATGTATTGCGGTGGCGCTGGAGCCGTAGAAGACCAGATCGCCGGGCTTTGCCTGGTCTCGCTTCACCGGCTTGGATGCGGCATATTGCTGCGCCGCTGTGCGGGGCAGGCTGATACCGGCTTGCGCGTAGGCGTACAGCGTGAGCCCGGAACAGTCGAACCCGGTGATGCTTTTACCGGAACGCCCCTTGGGGGAGCAGCAGGTGCCCCTACTCGGGCCGTTCGCATTCCCGCCGCCCCACGAATACGGCTTGCCCAGCATTTTCTGCGCCGCATTTACGGCGGTGACGGCCTGGCTCGCCGATGCCGTTCCCCCACCCCCCGTGTTCTTGCGGGAAAGAGCGGTGATCGACCGAACGTAGTTCTGGGTTTCCTTGTACGGCGGAACTCCGCCGTACTTTCGGACGGCGCCGCTGCCCGCGTTGTATGCGGCCAACATGTTGCGCTGTTTGTCTCCGGGAACGTCTTTCACGTCCTCGGCGATGGTGCAGAGGTATTTGGCCGATGACAGGATCGCGTCTTCGGGATCGAATACGTCGCGCTTTCCGTCGCCGTTGCCGTCAATGCCGTGGGTTTCCCACGTGGACGGCATGAACTGCGCGATGCCCTGCGCGCCGACCGGTGACGTGGCTTTCGGATTGAATCCCGATTCCTGCGTCAGCAGTGCGGCGAGCAGATTTGGACTGACTTCGGGGCAGGTGTTTCCTGCGTCCTCGATCAGGTCCTGGTACTCGGCCGGTACGGCCAGGCTGAGCGCCGCGCCGGCAGGGTTGTCGCCGACGCCCTGTACGAGCGCGGCCACGAGCACGGCCGCGGTGGCACCTATGCCCACGACGGCCGCTGTGGAGGCTTTCAAGGGCGCATCCCTCCTTTCAGAGACTCATTAGGTGTTTCCGCAGGTCAGATCCGTCCTGCAGTCCGCTGGGAGTCCGCTGGTGACCTGCTGAGACCCGTCCGACGAGACGGGCTCGCCTGTCATGCGGACGGACCCCAGACGGACAGCCAGCGGGCTCCCAGCGGGTGGCTGGACGGGTGGGCGGGGTCACACACTGGTCGCGGCAGCGGCCTTGAGGTCGGCGAGCCAGTAGCCCCGCACCACGCCCTTTTCGTCCTTGCTGGAAGCGACGCCGAGCAGCTTGGAGAGCTGCTTTCCGCGTTCACCCGGCCTTGTTTCCTTGATGCCGAGAGCCGGGGCCAGGTCGGCGGTAGGAATGAACTCGATTCCGCCTGCCAGCATGATTTCGATGGCCTGCTTGAGTGGGGTTTCTGGTGCCGCTTCGAGTTCCTTTTCCTGCCTGGCTTGGACTTCGTCGACCACGCTCCAAATGAATCGGTCATCGAACTTGAATCCCCGGATGAGCGTTGACCGCCCCTTGGTGAACAGCACGCCCTGCCCCTGAATGTCAGGGTCGAGGAGTGCCGGATTGATCGGGGCAACGGTGTCGAAGTAGGTATCGCCGAGGGCGACCTTCGCGGTTCCCGCCGAGGCCACGTACAGGCATAGGCGGTAAAGGAACTGGTCCCGCACTTCCACGGGAATGGCGTTCACGGACGGACGCTGCGTCATGAGGACCGTGGAAATTCCTGATTCCAGGGCCTTGGATACGAGCGACCGTGTGTCTTCCGCGATCTGCTTCGCCTGGTCCTTTTCTTCGTTGTTCCCGCCGGAGGCGAAGAAGTCTGCCGCCTCATCGACGATGAAGATGACCGGCCGGAACTCGGGCAGCGACTGCCGGTTGGTGATGGCCTTCTTGATCTGGGCGTACCGACCGTCCGAGATTTCTTTCAGCTCTCGGACCATGCTCCAGAAAACGGCCGGGTCGTCGGACGATTCGTAGCGGGTGGCAATCGGAGCGAACCTGGTCAGTCCACAGAATTTCCCGTCCAGCAGATACAGGTCGAATTTTCCGTATGCGATCAGCAGGCATGTGATAAGCCCGTTGATCAGGGTAGTTTTACCCATCTGCGTCATACCGGCGACCAGGAGCGAGGCCTTGTCGAAGGTGGGCACACCGACGAGCTGGCCGGTGATGTCATGGCCGAGCGGGATTCCGGCGAACGTCTCGATCTCTCGCCGGGTAGGCGCGGGGAACGGGCGGGTGAAGGGCGGTTCGTGCAGTTTGAGCAGCTTCACTCGACGTTCGTTGTCCCTGCTGCGCTCTAGCTTCAAGTGCAGGCGGGTGACTCCGAACATGCCCGCCACGGTGCCAAGCCGCTTTTCAACGTCCTCGTAAGTGCGCCCCTTGGGCACTCCAAGCCGACCCTCAAGGCGAGTGTCACCCACTCCTACGTCGCCGGTGACGTGGCCCTGATCGGGGTCGAGTACTCCATCGACACCACCGGCC
>NZ_JBFAIG010000042.1:0-5280 GCF_040654575.1 Streptomyces sp. NPDC050674 | reverse complement strand
GGCGCCGAGGAGAGGGCCGGGCGGCTCCCGGACGTCGAAGGGTTCGAGAACGTCCCCGGGCGGGGCGTACGCGGCCGTGTGGAGGGCCGTGAGGTTCTTCTCCGACTGCGCCAGGCGGCACCCGACCCCCACCGTGATCCACTGTCGCAGATGCTAGGCAAGAACCGTGCCACGATCCTGCGTGCCATCTATGCCCACGAGGGCTGCGACGCCGTCACCTTGCAGCAACTGGTCCAGCTGATCCCCGGTGGCTCCAGCTGGCACGCCGAGAAGCTCACAGAAGCCGGGCTAAGGGCTGTCCCATAAATGATTTTGGACTTACCTGCTCACCGGCTCGTTCCTTGGTCACCCGGCGAGGGTGAGGTTGTGCAGGCGGGCGATACCGAGCATGGCGTGATGGACGCCGTCGCCTTTCAATCTGCAGTCGCGGAGGATCTTCCAGGTCTTCATCCGGGCGAAGACGTGCTCCACACGGGCGCGGACCTTGCGGTGCGAATCGTTGTGTTCTTCCTTCCAGGCCGGGAGTTCGGTCTGACCGGGCTCGCGGCGGTGCGGGATGACCAGGCCGGTGCCTCGGTAGCCGCCGTCCGCGATCACTACGGCGTTGCCGACGGCGGCCTTGGCGCCGGACAGCTCCCATGCCTTGCAGTCGTTGCGGTTGCCAGGCAACGGTCGGCCGACAGCGACGACGAGCCGAGTGTCTGCGTCAATGACGACCTGGTGATTTGTGGAGTACCGATAGTTCTTCGACTGCTCGGCGACGGTGTGGTCACGGGTGGGAACCAAGGTGCCGTCCACGATAAGCACAGGGTCCCTGCGGAACCGCTTGCGCGGTTGGAGTGCGAGCGACGGTGCAAGGCGGTCGATGATGCGGCCGGCTGCCGATTTCGAGACCCCGAACAGCGGCGCCAACTGCCTCAGAGTCAGGTTCGTCCGCCAGTACGCCGCGATCAGCAGAACGCGGTCCTCCAGTGGCAGGCTCCACGGTCGCCCCCTGCGGACCGCGTCCGCGCCTTCGCGTCGCAGTGCGGTCAGCAGCTTGCCGAACTGTCGCGGGCCCATCCCGGCGAACGGGGCTATCCAGGACGGATCCGACGCAGTGATCACAGCAGCCACATCAAGATCATCCCACCGGATGGCCGCGCGCCATGCCGCCGGGCCGAGGCCACATCCACCGATAACAGCACCACAATGGATGCTGACGGAGCCCACACGAGTCCGATGAGGGGGAAGCGGCGCATGGGTAGTCTCTTGAAGATGGTCTCGGGGATCCACTGGAACGAACTCCGTGACGCACAACAGGTGCCGGCTGGAACCATCCCCCCTCTGTTGTCCCGGATCGCGTATGCCGATGAGGACACCGCACGTCTTGCCATAGACGAACTGGGCGACGCTGCTTGCGCGTTGGGCTTCGTAGTCGGCGAGGCGACGGCCCCGACGGTTCCGTTCCTCCTCGAACTGGCCGGAGCCCTGCATGTGCCGTGCAAGGCCGAGTTGTTGGACCTGCTGGGAAGCATCTGTCGGACCGAGCAATGGCACTCCGCCGCTGCGGCGGCGAGGGACAGCAAGTACTACACGAGCTACAGGGAGCAACCCGGGCTGGGAGGCAGCTGCAAGGGCAGCAGTAACCGCAGGCCGGCCAGTCATCGAAGGTCTCGCCGCATCCGTGCGGCCGAAGGAGTCGGCTCCTGCTCGCAAGCTTCTGCGGGTCATGGACGAGGTGCCGCCGTTTCCAAAGCTCTGAGCGGTCATTGGGACAGCCTTTAGTCGAGATCCCGCAGGCCAGAGGCTCTCAAGTCGTCGATGCAGGCCTCACCTCTGGCTGGTCGTGACACCCACGAAGAGGTACGGCCGCGCCATCAGCGCAGCCGGTGCCGCTGTCCAGCCCTCCCTCGAGCGTCACAATCGGTTGATTCGTGCCTCCATGTGCCCTCATGCTGTCGAGGTGTGGGGGAAGCGATGACACCGACAGCCTTCGGGGCCGACGGCGAGGCGCGGGTGGTCTTCCATCTCTTCGCCGCGTCGGACCGCAAGGAGGCGGACGCCGCGAGGGATGTGCTGCGCCGGGCCGATGTCACGTACGTCGACTTACGCCCGCTGGGTGCCAATGCCCCCGGCGACGACGTCCTCACCGGCACCGCCACCACCACCGCCCTCGTGAACATCGTCACCGCGCTCCGCCACCTCTTCCGGTACGGCATCGCCGTGCGCGTCGCGGGGCCGACCGATATCGTCGTGCAGTCGGATTCCCGGATCGGTCACGGACAGGTCGTTGTCCGCGGGCCGCGCCACGACGTGCTCGCAGAGGACGCCGGAGCCCTGCGCTCCGCTCTCGACGGCCCACTCACACAGATGGTGCCTGACCCAGCGCCCCTTCCTTATCCGCCCAGCGTCCTCTTCCACGGCTATCAGAGCGCAGAGCTCGCTGCCGAAGCCACCCATCTCGCCCGTGTCTTCACCGACCCGGACTTCATAAGCGGCGCAGATCCCACCGGCACCGTGCTCGACGACCCGGAGATGCTGGCCGACGTGTCCAGTAGACCCCGCAACCTGCTCGACCTGCTTCTGCTCGCCTACGGCTTATCCCGCACCGACGGCGGTGATCACCGCGTGCGCGACCCGCGCCTGCCCGGCCCGGACGCGGTCCGGCGAGTGGCCGCCACCGTCGAGGTCTTCGTGCAACCGTCCACCGACCCGGAATCCCGGGTGCTGGCCCGCTCCCTCGCCGACGGCCGGCAGGGTTTCGTCATCGGACTGCCACCGCAGGTCGCTGAGTTGATGGCCAACATCTCCTGGGCCCTGCCCGCCCTCTTCGCCATCCCCGGGACGGAGGCGTTCGGCACCTCCGAACTGGCGTCCGGCACGACCGATGGCGATCGCAGGTGGGCAGACATCGACGCGACCGTCGCCTCGTACCTGCGCTCCTGGCGACCCCCACGCGCCGCCACCCTGCTCCCGCCCCGACCGCTCATCCCGATGGCCATGCCGCAGGACGAGAGCCGATACGGCCCCGGAGACCCCTACATGGTCTTCGACGCGTGCACACTCTTCCTCATCGCCCGTGAACTCACCCCCATCCTCGAGGGCAGATACGGCGGCGGGGCCGAGCCGCCCCTGGCTCCCTTCACCGCAGGGCTGCCCCGGGAGATGCGCCTGGGGACGCACGCGGACTGCGCGGCATACGTCCACACGATGAACGCCCTCATTCTGGGGGCCGGTGAGGACGGCCCCCTCGTGCCCGACTTCGACAACATTCGGCGCCACTTCCATCACGGGCGGCCGGGCAGGCTCCGCCGGACCCGGCAGCGGGAGGAACGGGCGCGGCGCGAGGCCGGAGTAGTGCTGGCCTGTCTGAATCGCACGACCGAGGCCGTGCTCAGCTACTACGCCGTCGTGGACATGTTGGCCGCCCTCGCCCGCGCCCGCCGCGACGGCGCCCTCGCGCGCCGCCTGGAGGCGATCGGCGGTCGGCGCGAGGCGGTGTGCCGCTACATGCTGTGGGTCAAGGAGCACGCACTGCCCGAGGACTGGGGGCTGCGCACTCGGCTGGTGGGAGAGGAGGATGGATGGGAACGCGCATGGGAGTACGTCCGTCATGTGCAGCGGCACCTGGTGCCCTCGCTGGTCGACTCGTCCGACTGACCGTTTCCGCCGTCGTGGGGGCAGCCGCCCCGGCACGTCGCTACGGTGGCGGCATGAATGACATCACCGTCGGCGAAGCCATCGACCACTTGCGAGCCGAACTCACCGCTGCTCGCAATCGCGCCGCGGCCTCCGGTGTCCGCTTCGAGTTGGGTGACATCTCGCTCGAGTTCACGGTTGAGCTGCGCCGGGAGCAGAGCGGCAAAGGGTCCGTCAAGGCGTGGGTCGTGTCTGGGGAGGCGGGGGCTGTGCGAGCCCAGACCGCCACCCACAGGTTGGCGTTCACGCTGCGCGCGGTCGACCAGGACGGCGAGGGCATCCGCATCGGTAACAGCGACGCTCCAACGGGCGGTCTGGCCGATGGAGGCGGCCTGATCCGGTAACACGCCGCAGGCGTACGAAGTGAACGGGGGAACAGTTGGAACTGAGTCGTATCGTCGCGGTCCTTCTGCCGGGCGCGCGGCAGCGCTACGGCGGCAATGGAACAGGCTATCTCCTCGGGTCCAGGCTTGTCCTGACGGCCCGGCACGTGCTGGATGGGAGAGCCACCTGCGATGTACAGGTGCCCGGTGGTAGCACCGTCCCCTGTACCGTCGTCTGGCGCGGCACCGGTCACGTCGACTCGGCCCTGCTCCTCGCCGAGACAGACGTACACCCGCAGGTCGCCCCGGTCCGCTGGGGGCGGCTCGTCACCGCTCGGCACCAGCCCTGTGACGTTGCCGGCTACCCCGAGGCCGGGCGCCGGGTAGGCGGCGGCCTGGATCTGCAGCAGCCGCGTGCCACTCTGACCCCCGGCACTGGTGCCCTGTCCCACCGCTACACCGTGGAACTCGCTAGCGCGCCACCCGCCGACTCCGCCGGCCGCGCACCCTCCCCGTGGAGCGGCCAGTCCGGCGCAGCCCTCTTCAGCGGCGGGCTTCTGACCGGCGTCGTCGTGACCGACGTGAGCGGCTGGGGGCTGCCGCGCTGGGAGGCCGTACCGGTGTATGCGTTGCTGGCCGACCCGGAGTTCACGAACCTCGTCACCCGGCACACCGCCGCAGAGCCCGTGTGGGAGCCGGTCGACCTCCAGAGCCTTGTCACACCCGCTGCCAACTGGCGGGTCCGCTCCCCGGCGACTCTGCTGGATCAGCGCGCCGAGGTGGTCCGCTTCCACGGCCGTGAACAACTGCTCGGGGAACTGATTGGTGACTGGTGCGAGGGTGGCGGTGTACGGCTCGCCGTTCTCACCGGGCCCGGTGGTGCCGGCAAGTCCCGGCTCGCCCGCGAGCTGTGCGCGCGACTGCGCGACCGGCACGGCTGGGTCTGCGGCTGGCTGGACGAGCGCGGCCCGGCAGAGGACCTCGACGTGCTCACCGAGGTGGACCGCCCGCTGATCCTGGTCGCCGACTACGCCGAACTGCGGATCGCCCAGCTGACCGCCCTGCTCACGGTCCTGGACCGGCGTCCCGAAGGCCGCGCTGCGGTGCGGTTGCTGCTCACCGCGCGGGCGAGGGGCGACACCTTGGGCGGCTGGTGGGACCAGCTCAGGACCCGCACGCGCGAGACGAGAAATCTGACCTACGACGCCCTGCACCGCGATCTACCACCGCTGACGGATTTATCGGATCGCGAAAGGCACTACCGCGACGCCCTCAC
>NZ_JBFAIG010000041.1:0-6276 GCF_040654575.1 Streptomyces sp. NPDC050674 | reverse complement strand
ACGGCATCGGCCTCATCAACCGCGGCTACGAGAACTTCATGGAGAAGCTCGTGGAGCTGGGCGCGAAGGTCGAACTGCCCGGCAAGGCGCTCGGGCGCTCCGGTGCGGGAATCGCCGGTGATCAGGGGCGTACCCTCGTCGAGGGCGTTCTCCAGCACCACCAGGGGGGTGCCCAGATCGGTCGTCTCCGCCAGCGCCCGGCCCACCCACAGCTGCGGCGCGATCGCGATCACTCCGTCCGCGCCCTCGGCCGACAGCCGGTTCACGGCCTCGACGACGGTGTCGTGGTCGGCGGTGTCCAGGGCGATGGAGCTGACGAGGTAACCGGCCTTCTGCGCAGCCGTGTTGATCGCGGTCAGGATCGAGGCGGGCCCGTACCGGGCGGCGTCGAAGGAGATGACCCCGAGCATCCGGGTCCTGCCGCTGGCCAGGGACCGGGCGCTGCGGCTGGGCCGGTAGCCGAGCGTGCGCATGGCCGCCAGGACCGCCTCGCGTGTCCCGGGGCGCACGGCCGGATGGTCGTTGAGCACCCGCGAGACGGTCTGCTTGGAGACACCGGCCATCCGGGCCACGTCGGCCATCACGGGCCGCGCCCCCGCGAAGTTGCGCCTGCTGCGGCCCCGAGGCGCGGGGCCGTCGGTGGCGCTCGGTGTCATGGCGGGTGATTCCTCGGGGTCGGTACGGCGGTCCTGAACCCGCCCGGCAGGAGCACAGCATAGGCCGGGCGGTGCCCGACGGCTCCTCAGCCGGTCCGCACCGGCAGGCGGCGCGTCACCACCCACTCGGCGTCCAGCACCCGGGGCTCCCGCCACGCGTCGCCCGACTGCCCCGGGACGTGCACGGGCGCGTCCCCGGCCAGCGGCAGCACCTTCAGCCGCAGTCCCTCCGCGAGCAGCGCCGCGACCGGCAGCCGGTGGAGGCCGATGTCCCAGACCCGGCCCGAGAAGAACTGGTCGGCGACCAGAGTGTCTCCCACGTAGGCCCGCGCCAGGTCCCCCGTCCAGCGCAGCCGCAGCAGCACACCCGACGGGTCGCGCAGCAGGTCCTCCGGTACGTCCACCCGGTACTCGGCGGCCGCGGCGTCCACGTCCTCGTCGGCGGGCACGCTTGCCCTGCCCCGCACGCCGGTCACCGGAGCGGGGGCCGGGCCGCCCGGCCGGACGCACACGACGGTCGCGGGGGAGTGCGGCGAGGCACCGGTCTCGATCGTGCAGCGCGTGAACACGCCGTCCGCCGCCCGCCGGACCCGGGCATCCGCGACCACGAGCGCCGCGTCCGGCGCGGGCAGCACCGCGAAGGACGGCTTCTCGGCCGGACTGTGCAACCGCACCTCGCCCCGGAACGCGTCGAAGACCACACCGTCCGCGCACAGCACCAGCCGCTCGGCGCCCCACGCCCGGCCCCGGTAGACGGTACGGGCGGTGGCCGCGTCCAGGACCAGCAGGCCGACGCGTGAACCGTCGGCCGCGTCCACCTCCACCAGGGCGTCGGTGCCGGGCCGCACACCGCTGACCAGGATGCGGCCGGCGACCGGCGTGACCTCCCCGGACGGCGCGGTGACGCTCGTCACCGTGTCCGCGTCCAGGGCGAGTTCGGGCGCGATGCCGTCGGTCGCGGCCAGCACCAGGACCGTACGGCCGTCCGCCTCGACGGTGCACACGGGCTGGGCCGTGGCCCACTCCAGCCGCAGCCCCGCCACGTCCAGCCGGAGCGGCCAGCAGAAGCAGGCGCCGGAGGGGACCCTGACCGGGGTGCTCGGCAGGGTCAGCGAGGAGGCGTGCGGGAAGTCGACCGTGAAGACCGTGTCCGGGTGGTCCGGGAGCGGCTCGTGCGGCTGGTGGTTGGTCACGAACAGGAAGCCCGAGGTGCCGTCGGTGCGTACGGCCCAGCGCAGGGTGTCCCGGTCGTGCTGCCCGGCGGGCGACCGCTCGGGCAGCACGGACCGCATGGCCGCGATCCGGTGCCCGAAGCCGGCCAGCAGCAGGTGCTGGAGGCGCAGTTCGTGGTACGAGGGCCGCACCTGTCCGTACTCGCCGAGCGGGGCCTGGAAGTCGTAGGTCAGGACGGGCAGGTCGTTGGGGCAGCCGGTGGCGTGCGACTCCTGGAGGGAGCTCAGCTCGCCGGCCGGGTTCGTGCCGCCGTGGAACATGTAGTAGCCCTGCCACACCGAACCGCAGCCGATCTTGGTGAGTCCGAGGGCACCCACATCGGCGGCCTCAACCCGCGGCCGCCGGTGGTAGGCGACCGCCATGCCGCCGCCCAACTCGCAGGTGACCCACGGGAACCGGCCTTCCGAGGCGGCGGCGCCGGGCGCCCGCCTGGGCCGCAGATCCGGGCCGATGGCCTCGTCGTCGCGCTCGTGGGTGAAGAAGAAGTGCTTGCGGCAGGTGTCGGGCCAGCCGCCGTCCGCCTCCGTCCAGAACGCCTGTCGGATAGCCGCCGTACAGCGGGAGGAGGTCCTCGTCCGGGAGCCGGACCCCGCCCCAGGCGGTCGACGTCCACAGCGGCGCGCTGAGCCCGGCCTCCTGGGCGAGGCGCTTCAGCGTGCGCAGATGACCGGGCTGGTCGTAGAGCTCGTTCTCGATCTGGATCGCGACGATCGGCCCGCCGTTCGCCCGCTCCAGACCCGCGAGCTGCTCCGCGATCTCCGCGAACCAGCCGCGCACGGGTTCCAGATAGGCCGGGTCGTCGGTGCGCGGGGCGCGGGTCCGGGCCGGCAGCCAGTCGGGCAGGCCGCCGTTGCGCACCTCCGCGTGACACCAGGGGCCGATCCGGGGGATGAAGTCGAGGCCGTGACGGGCGCACAGCCCGGCGAAGCGCCCGAGGTCGCGGTCGCCGTCGAAGCGGACCCGGCCCTCGCTCTCCTGGTGGTGGATCCAGATGACGTAGGAGGCGACGGCGGTCACTCCGCCCGCCTTCATCTTCAGCAGCTCCTCCTCCCACTCCCCGTTCGGGTAGCGGGAGTAGTGGAACTCGCCGGAGACCGGGAACCAGGGGCGGCCGCCCCTGGTGAGCCAGCGGCTCGTGACCTCGATCGGGTCGGGCACACCGGGCGCGTCCGCAAAGGGCAGGTGGCCGGTCAACGGAGCTGCCGCGGGCGGGGGCACGCGCAGGAGATGCGTCACCATGTGTTCTCCGGGCCGAGGTCGGGGGTGTCGGTCAGCAGGGCGTGCGGGGCGGGGGTGCCGTGCAGCTCCAGCACGACGAGTTCGTTGGCGCCCGGGCGCAGCACCGGAGCGGGGACGTAGAGCGTGCGCTGCGGGCCGCGGTTCCAGTAGCGGCCCAGGTGGAAGCCGTTGACCCAGGCCTGGCCCTTCGACCAGCCGGGCAGGGAGAGGAACGTGTCGGCGGGCGTGTCGACGTCGAAGGTGCCGCGGTGGAAGGCCGGGACGGTGGCCCGCGCCTCGGCGGCCGGGGCGAACGGCACCGCCTCCAGGTCGTCCAGGGGCAGCGGGTGGCAGTCCCAGCCGGTGAGGTCCGTGCCGTTGAAGGAGACGGGGCCGAGCAGGCCCTTGGGCGCTCCGATGCGGGGGCCGTAGTTGACGCCGCCCATGTTCTCGACGAGGACCTCCAGGGCCGCGCCGGGCCGTGGCACGCGTACGGGCAGCGACTCGTCGTGGCGTTCGCTCTCCAGCACACCGGCCGGCGCGCCGTCGACGAAGACCTGGGCGCGGTCGCCGACGCCGCCCGCGAAGTGCAGCAGGCCGTCGCCGCCGGCCGGGAGGGTGGTGCGGTACAGCGCGTAACCGGTGCGCTGCCCGAGCTCGTCCATGGTCACGGGCACATCGGTGCGCACGGGCGGGGCGAGTGAGCCGGCGAGGGGCAGCAGGGCCGCCCGGCTGCGCAACCGGACCGGTGTGAGCGGGAGTTTGGCACTCGGGAGCGGGACGGGCTCGTCGGGCACGGCGGCGTGGCGGGCGATGACCTCGCGGAAGGCGTGGTACTTCGGGCCCGGATCACCGCACTCGGTGAGCGCGGCGTCGTAGTCGTAGGACGTGACGGTGGGCGTGTAGGCGTGTTTGTGGTTGGCGCCGTTGGCGAAGCCGAAGTTGGTCCCGCCGTGGAACATGTAGATGTTGACCGACGCCCCGGCGGACAGCAGCCGCTCCAGGTCGGCGGCGGCGTCGGCCGCGCTCCGCACATGGTGTGGGCCGCCCCAGTGGTCGAACCAGCCGATCCAGAACTCCGCGCAGAACAGGGGGCCTTCGGGGCGGTGCTCGCGCAGGCGTGCCAGGGACTGCTCGATACGGCTGCCGAAGGTGCCGGTGGCCAGGACACCGGGCAGGCTGCCGCTGGCCAGGTGCTCGGGGTCGGCCTGGTCGCAGGTGAACAGCAGCTCCTCGACGCCGCGGGAGCGGAAGGCGTCGGCGAGGTGCTTCAGATAGGCGCTGTCGTCGCCGTAGGCCCCGTACTCGTTCTCCACCTGTACGGCGATGACGGGACCGCCCGCCGCTGCCATGTGCGGGCGGAGCGCGGGCAGCAGCAGGTCGAGGTAACGGTCGACGGCCCCGGTGAAGCGGGGGTCGCTGGTGCGCGGCCGGACGTCCGGGTCGGAGGTCAGCCAGTCGGGCAGGCCGCCGCCGTCCCACTCGGCGCAGATGAACGGCCCGGGCCGCAGCAGCACCCGCAGCCCCTCGTCCTGGGCGAGCCGGAGGAAGCGGGGCAGGTCGAGGAAGCCGTCGAGGACCAGGGGGCCGTCGGGCGCGGGCTGGTGGTGGTTCCACGGGATGTAGGTCTCCACCGTGTTGAGGCCCATCAGCCGGGCCTTGCGCAACCGGTCGGACCAGAGCCCCGGATGGACGCGGAAGTAGTGCAGCGCGCCGGAGATGATCCGGAACGGCTCGCCGTGCAGCAGGAATCCGTCGGACGTGGTCGTCAGGGCGGGCATGCGGGGCTTCCCTTCTGAAGGGGGAGTGGAGTCAGCGGGAGCGGGTGCCCCGGATGAGCCAGAGCGTCGCGGCCAGGCAGAGCGCCGAGACGCCGCACAGCAGGAGCGGCACGGCGCGGACCCCGGACCACTCGATGGCCTTGCCCAGCGCCGGTCCCGCGGCGACACCGCCGATCATGGACGCCGCGATGACCAGGGCTCCGGCCCGACGCGCCTGCGGGGCAGCCCGGTTCAGCCAGGGCAGCCCGGTGGGGAAGATCGGCGCGATGAACAGACCGACACCGGCGTAGGCGTAGGGCGCGAGCGCCGGGACGGTCGCGGCCAGCAGGCACACCGTCATCCCCGCGCACGAGACGGTGATGATGGCCTGGGCGGAGAACCGCAGCGCGAGCGGGGCGACCAGGAAGCGGCCGACGGTCATCATCAGCCAGTACACGGAGGTGGCCGTGGCGGCGACGCCCGCGCCGTAGCCGATGGTCTCCAGATGTGTGGGCTCCCAGCCGCCGACACCGGCCTCGATGCCCACGTGCAGGACGTAGAGGACGACGAAGACCGCGAGCACCGAAGCCAGACTCCGGCTCAGGACGGGACCGCCACCGGCCCGCTCCCCGGCCGGGGCGGGAGCCTGGTTCCGCACGCCCCGCAGGCACAGCAGCAACGGCAGGTTGGCGAGGGCGAAGACGAGGAAGACCGCCGGGTAGTGATCGGCGCCGACCGCGCCGATCACGGCGGGGCCGAGGATGGCGCCGATGCCGAAGTGCGCGTTGAGGATGTTCAGCATGGCGGTCGAACGGTGGCCGAAGCCCACGGCGAACAACTGGTTGAGGCCGTAGTCGATGCCGCCGAAGCCGAACCCGGCGAGCAGGGCCGCCGTCAGGGCGGTGGGCCAGTCGGGCGCCAGCGCGAAGCCGGCCGCGCCGACGGCCATCAGCAGATACGAACTGCCGAGGATCCGCCGGTTGCCGACCCGCCCGTAGAGCCGGTCGAACAGCAGCACACCGGCCACACCACCCACGAAGTGCGCGCTCAGCCCCAGCCCCGCCGCGGAGGGCGACAGCCCGAACTCCGCACGCAGCGCCGGGATCGCCGGGCCGTACAGGGCCTGCAACGCCCCGATCAGCACGAAGCCCACGCAGGAGGCGACCACGGCGGCCCCGCTGAACACGGGTCCGGGCGGTGCGGGGGAAGGACGGGCAGCGCGCTCTTCGATCACGCGGACTCCGGAGGACGGGCCACCGCGGGGGTGGGAGGAGGACACAGGCGCGTACGGAGGGATCAGAGGGGTGATGTTACCGGTAACATCAAAGGGGAACCAGCCGTCCTCGATCCCGCGCAGGATGCCGGAGGTGATCGGGCCGATGGGGTGCTTGCCGTCGGGGTGCGCCCGC
>NZ_JBFAIG010000040.1:0-9173 GCF_040654575.1 Streptomyces sp. NPDC050674 | reverse complement strand
GTCTGCGACTGCCGGCGTGCTCATGCCGAGTGCAGCCGCAGCACAGCAGCCGTGCACGGAGTGAAGAGGCCTGCGCGGTCCGCATCCGCCTACAGCGGCACTCCCATCGAGCACTTCAAACGCGCTCGCCGACTCCTGATCGACAACGACAACCTGCTCGGTCCGGGACGCGCCATCGCCACTGTGCGCGAGCACATCGAGGACATCAAGCTCTTGCGCCGCGACGCCAAGGGCACCGACCGCCAGGCCTTGATGGAGTTGCAGACCCAGTACGCGGAATTCGCCTCATGGCTGTACCAAGACCTTGGGGACTTCAACAGCGCAGAGTTTTGGCTGGACCGCGCCTTCCAGTGGAGCCACACCGTCGGTGATGCAGACCTGACCTCCTACGTGATGGCTCGCAAAGCCCAGCTCGCTGGCGAGAAGCGCGACCTGGTCGACGTTGTCGACCTCGCCGAGGCCGCACAACGAATGGCCCGACCGCGCAGCCGTCTCGCCGCAGTGGCCCGCACTTACGAGTCCTACGGCCACGCCCTTCGAGGCTCTGACTCCGACAGCGAGCGCGCCATCGAGGACGTTCGCAACAGTCTCGACCGCGTCTCAAGCGACACCACCCCCTGGGGCGTGTGGCTGAACGAGCAGTATGTCGACGTTCACCGTGCGCAAGGCTTGGAGGTGCTGGGCAAGCACGCCGAGGCCGCGGAAATCTTCACCAACGCCATCGAGGCTCTCCCCGAGGGGTACCACCGAGACCGAGGCGTGTACCTGGCGCGTGCGGCGATCGCTCACGCTGGCGCCGATGCTCCCGAGCAGGCCGCTGCTGTCGGTCTCCAGGCCCTGACGGTCGCGAACGACACCGGATCAGGTCGGATCATGCGCGAGCTCGTCCGTCTCGATAAGGCGCTGATCCCGTGGCAGCGCCAGCCCGAGGTGGCTGACTTCCGCGAGAACTTCAACCTCGTCCTTGCCCACGAAGCCTGAAGAAACGGATACACACACCCATGACTGCGCGTCCCTACGTCATTCTCTCCGCCGCCATGTCGGTCGACGGGTACCTCGACGACACGAGCCCGGACCGGCTGCGGCTGTCCAATGTGGATGATTTCGACCGCGTCGACCAGGTCCGCGCAGAGTCTGACGCCATTCTGATTGGCGCGAACACCATGCGACTGGACAACCCCCGCTTGCTGGTCAATTCCGAGGAGCGGCGCTCGAAGCGCGTGGCCGACGGCAAGCCGGCCTATCCGCTGAAGGTCACCGTCACAGCAAGCGGCGACCTGTCCGCCGATCTGAAGTTCTGGCACTTCGGGGGCGAGAAGCTGGTCATAACGGTGGACAGCGCCGTGGAGAAGGTGCGTGCCACCCTGGGCGGCCTAGCCGATGTCGTGAGCGTCGGGCCCGTGCTGGAGTGGGGCCTGGTCCTCGATGAGCTCGGGCGCCGCGGTGTCGAGCGGCTCATGGTTGAGGGCGGCGGGACCATTCACACACAGCTCATGGCGCAGAACCTTGCCGATGAGGTTCACCTCGCCATCGCCCCTCTGCTCGTCGGTCAACCGGAAGCAGCTCGCTTCCTGGGCCCTGCCGACTTCCCGGGCGGATCCACAGCGCGGATGCGGGTGCTCGAAGTCCGTCCCATCGGCGATGTTGTGCTGATCCGGTACGCACCCAAGGAACGCTCGTGAAGTTGACCGAAGAGGTATAGACCCTCTTGTCCGAGGGGGAGGGGACCATGCGAATCCGGTCCCCGTAATGCAGAGAGGCCCCGTCGCCACAACGGAGCCTCTCTCAAGTCCGACTCACACGCCTGCAAGCACCTGAGTCGTGTCCGGTGAGGTGACCTCGCCGGGGTGATGCCCGTGGGCCCTTGGGCCCGCGCAGTCACCTATACCCAGAGTATGCGCATCAGATTGCGCAACGCCACTACTCCGGGTTTTTCGCTAGGTCACAGCACTGTTCGCGACTCCCCTACCTGGGGAGATGACTCCTTGTACAGCCAGCAACACATGTCCGGCAGGAGCAGCCCCGTAGACGAGTCGGGGCGCCTGACGGCGGCGCAAGCACCGGTTAGCGGCGTTTCGGTCCCCCGGCACATGGGTGTCGGCAGTGACCTTGTCCATTCCCTCGACTACGTCGTGCTGCTGCAAGTCATGTTCAACCTCGCCTCGCGTGTGGAGTCCACGCCGCTCAGCGTCTGGAGACAGCTCCAGGAGCGCGGCATTCGGTCCGCCAAGAACGCGCGGGAGCTGGTCGGCAAGAACGCTGTGTACGAGTCGTTCGGGCGGCTGCTGGAGGCCGGCTACGTGCGCCGGACGCAGCTGCCGCACCCGACCAAGCCCGGCCGCAAGGGACCGGTCGTCTACGAGGTCTACGACAACCCGGCCTGGAACCCGGATTGGGCGCCGAAGCCCGCGGAGACGACAGATCACGAGCAGGTAAAACCGCAGGTCGCGACGCTTCCCGGAACGCCGGAACCGGTGTCCCGGAAAGCAGGTAAAACCGCAGGTCAGAACGCTTCCCGGAACGCCGGAAGCGGTAACGACGGTTCCGGCGTTCCGGGAAGCGGTATGCGGCGCGTTCCCGCAGGTCAGAACGCTTCCCGGGTTCCGGGAAGCGGAATGGCTTCCCCCCCACACCCCCCGGAGGAGGAGGATTCCTCCTCCCCTACCCCTCCCACGCGTCCCACCGGGTCGCTCCCGTCACAGCGGGAGGAGGGGCCGGAGTTCTCCCCGGAGGAGACCGCGGCGGCTGTGGACTTCTTGCAGCAGATGCAGCGGTGGCAGGCGGGCGCGGCCACCGCGCGCAGCTGCGCGCCGAAACTGCTGCGCACGATGCGCGAGCAGGGCTGGCCGTCCCTGGTGGGTGCCGATGCCGGGTACCTCGCCCTGCTCGAAGCCGAGGTGCTCAAGAACACGGGCGGCGCGGCGTCCTGGACCAAGTGCCTGCCCGGGTGGGTGCGGGACCTGCGCCGCTACGCGCTGGTGGCCCCGCAGACGGCGCCCGCACCGGCCAGCAGCGCGCGGCCGACTGCGGCGCGCAGCGTCATCGAGGCCTGCCTGGCGTGCGATGAGCAGGGCTGGCTCCTGGACGACGACGACAGCTGCCCGCTTCGCCGGTGCACGCACCCCGGCATCACCCGTAGCGAAGTGGAGGTGGCCAAGTGAGCACGCAGACGCTGGACCAGGAGCAGCAGGGGCAGGTCGTTTCCGTGGACGCGGAGCGGCGCGCACTGGGCGCCTGCCTGCTGGCCACCCCGGCCTATGACCCGGTGGCCGACGTGGCCCGCGCGGTGCGCGAGGGCGACTGGTACGAGCCCGCGCACCAGCTGGTGTGGTCGGCGGTGCAGCGGCTGCACGGGCACGGCCGACCGACGGGCGTGCCCGCGGTGGAGGCCGAGCTGCGCAGCACCGGCAACCTCGAGCGCGCGGGCGGCCCGGCCGGGCTGGCCCAGATCGCCAGCACCGCCTGCTCTCCGGCCGAGGCCGGCCACTACGCCAACCTCGTGCACGGCTACGCCCAGGTGCGCCGCTACCAGGAGGCGCTGGTGCGCGGCATGCAGGGCGCCCGCATGGCAGACCCGCTGTCGGTGCCGGACACGATCGCCGCCCACCAGGCGGAGCTGGAGCACCTCGCCGCCGACGACCAGGGGGACGACGACGCCTTCGGCCGGTTCGGTGACCACCTGGACGCGCACCTGGACAGCCTGGCCGTGTCGGTCCCGCCGTCTGCCGTCACCGGGTTCACCGACCTGGACGATCTGATGAAGCTGATGCCCGGCCAGATGATCCTGGTGGCTGCGCGTCCGGCCATGGGCAAGTCGGCGTTCGCGCTCGGCGTGGCCACCGCCAACGCCCGCAAGGGCGGTCCCACGCTGGTGCACAGCCTGGAGATGGGCCGCGCGGAGGTCAGCAACCGGATCCTGTCGGCCCGGGCCCGGGTGGCGTTCCACCACATCCGCGACGGCGTCGACAGCCTGACCCAGGACGACTGGGACCGCCTCGACCGGCACACCCCGGAACTCCGGGACCTGCCTCTGTGGATGGACTACAGCGCCCGCGTCAGCCCGGCCCGGATCCGCTCCCGGATCAAGACCATCGTCCGCGAGACCGGCCGCGCGCCGCTGGTGGTCGTGGACTACCTCGGGCTCATGCAGACCGACCAGCGCGACAGCCGGCAGTCACCTTACGAGCGCGTCAGCGAGATCAGCCGCGAACTCAAAATCCTCGCCTCCGACACCGGCGCCGTGATCATCGCCCTGGCGCAGCTGAACCGTGGGCCCGAGCAGCGGCAGGACAAGCGGCCCGCCGTGAGCGACCTGCGCGACTCCGGCGCCCTGGAGCAGGACGCCGACGCGATCATCCTGCTGCACCGCGAGGACTACTACGAGCCCGAGTCCGAGCGCGCGGGGGAGACCGACCTCATCGTGGCCAAGCACCGCAACGGGCCGACGGCGACCGTGACCGTGGCCCACCAGTTCCACTACAGCCGCCTGCGCGACATGTCCAGTGCGGAAGAACCCGCCCGCTAACCGCCCTGGACGCCGCTGTGCGGCGCGATCACGGCCCGGCCGGGCTTCTTCCCCCGGCCCGGCCGTGATCGCCCCACAGCGGCCCACACAGCCGATCTTGAAAGGAGTACACCGATGGGCATCGTCGGAGACGGCCTCGACCGCGCGGACCGCGAGGCGTTCACCCGCCCCATCCCCAAGTCGGCCGGGGCGCAGATGCGCTACCTGGTCAAGCAGCTCAAGGGCACCCGCGCCGCCGCCGAACTGCTCGGCGTCTCACAGCGCACCGTCGAGCGCTACGTCAAAGACCAGATCCGCCGGCCCCGCGCCGACCTGGCCCAGCGCATGGCCGACGCGGTACGGGCCCGCTGGCAGCCACAGGTGCGAAAGCGCCGACAGAAGCACGCCGCCACCACAGGCGGGATCACCGTGGAGACCCGCGCCCGGTTCGGATACACCGCACCCATCGGCACGACCGATGACGGACGCTTCCGGCGCCTCACCGTGCACCTTCCCCCGGCCTACGCGCAACGACTGTTCGACGCCCGCGACACCGGAGCCAGCGACCAGCAAATGCGGGGGATCATCGCCGACGGATTCAAAGAGATCTATTTCCAGGACGGTGGCGCCCGCGCTGCCGACCTGTCCGATGTGGCAATCAACGACATCGACTACATCGACCTCGATTACTGAGCATTTTCAGCGTTGCCTCTCCAGGGTGAGGATGTGTGGCTGAGCGCTTCAGTTGGCGAGTGAGTGCGAGTGGAGCGCCGGTGTCGACGGCTTGAGTGAGCTGGGCCGGGGCGGTGGGGCGGGTTGAAGCTCAACCACCAGAGCGGCCAGCTCCTCGTACGCACTCGCTTGAGCGGGGTGTCGGGAGGGATCTGCCATGACCGCATCCACGGCGATCCGGCGCGCGTACCGTGAGGTGACGACCCGCCGGGAGGACCAGATGAGCGCGCAGCCCGACCACGCACCCGTCACGCCGTACGCCCCCGCGCCCGGGGCGCCGGCCGAACTCCTCGCCCAGCTGCGCGCCGACCGGCGCGCCGACACCTGGGTGCCGGCCTTCGAGCGGGAGTGGGCGGCCGCGCTCGAGGAGTCGCGGCGCACGTTCTCCCTCGCGCCGCTGTATGAGGTCGTCCAGGAGTGGCAGGGCCGTCTCGCCTCCGCCCCGGCCGTCGACGCGTTCGTCGCCTCCGGCTACGACGACAGCGAGTTCATCGACATGGCGGAGCTCCGCGGGCGGCGCCGGTGACCGATCAGCAGCCGTACGCGGTCCGCTTTTCTGCCCCGGCTGCGAAGGTCCTCGCCACCCTGCCCGAGCACGTCGAAGACATGGTGTGGGACGTCCTGGACGCCGCCGCCGGAGACCCGTGGGGCTTCGACCAGTGGAACGCTGGCGATCCCGAGGGCGAGGACGTCCGACACGCCTCCGTCGGCCAGCTCTCCCTCACCTACTGGGTGAACTGTCCGCTGCGCCGCCTGTCCGTCCTCACCATCACCTGGCTTGGATAGCCACCGGTGACAACGCCCTGACCCGGCACCGCAACTACCGCAGTTAGGGCGTCTCGCAGGCGTTGCTCCAAGCTCGAGGAATCGCTTGCGGTCGTCCTCTGTCTGGTGCAGTCGGCGCCTGGCGAGCAGCACATGCCAGGCAGTGGTCTGGTGCTTCCGCAGGCCCTGGTCCGGCCTACCGATGGGGAGGATGCTAGAGACATGGGCGAGCACGACCACGACCAGCGACGTCGCCGAAGGCTGCGGCAGGGATCAGACCAGTCTGCGGTCCAAGAGCCGGGTCAACAGGGCAGTGCCCACGGTCAGCTATGGGTCTGGGCGTGGAGAGCACGCGCCATGGGCGAGGACCCGTCGGTGACGAAGGAGCGGATCTGCGTCAGGTAGGCGTCGCGGTCGATACGGCCGTCACCGTCCTCGTCCAGCGCGTCGAAGGCCGCACGGGCGTTGTCGGCGGGGTTGCCCAGGGCGTGGCGCAGCCGGGTGAACTCTGCCCGGTCAAGGTGACCGTCGCTGTCGGCGTCAGCCAGGTCGAACAGCGATCCCAGAGCCGGCCTGCACACTTCGTCGAAGGCCTCCCCGCCCGCCCACGCCTCGTACTCCGCGAAGGTCACCCGGCCGTCTTGGTTCGCGTCCATGGACGCGAACACCCGATCGTGCGCAGTGCGCGCCAAGGACAGGAGCGGGTCGTCGCCGGCCCGGCCCAGTGCCTCCGCTGCGCGTTCGGGCCGGGCAAGGTACTCCTGGCGGGAGATGACCCCGTCGCCGTCAGCGTCCAGCATCGAGAAGATGTGCCGCTTAGCCGTGATGGTGTCCACTCGGACCCTCATTCCTGCGTGAAGCCGAAGAGCAGCGGGCGCCGCCCCCACCCCGGAAACGATCACCTCGGCACCGGGTCACCACCGCTGCGCAGAAAGGCGAGGAACCCGAAGGAGTGCCTGTCCCAACGCTCCCTGATCGCCGTCTCCGGCCGCACGGACGACGTCGCGCAGCTTGATCACCCGCCGACTCACCGCACTCGCCTACAGCGACCTCCAGGCCCTCGATGAGCCGACCGTGCGCGCCGTGGTCAGCCGGCCGCCTGTGACGTCCGCACCGCGCCCCCTGCCGCCCGCCGACGGATCCCGCGCTCACCGAGCCGCGCCGCGTCGTCGACGACCTCGCCGCCCACACCCACCAGCTCGGGAAGCTAATGCTCGAAGTCGCCTACCTGTCCGACGAGGGCAACTGTCAGGCGGTACAGACGTCTGGGTTTCCCAAGCGAGGACGACCTCGTCCGCGCCGGCAGCCGCGGCGATGCTCCCGAGTTGCGGATTCCGGGTGAGTGCGTCCTCGCCGACCTGGAGCGGACGTACCCAGATCATCCCGACCAACTCGCCTCGCACCACGGCATGGCGGTAACGCGGCGCCGGACCGCCCGTGGTGCGCGTCTTGCACGTCTGCCCGGTGAGCGGGGTGGAAGAGTGGGTTCCGACGACCGGCCAGCCGTGTCGCCGGCGGGGCGGCCGATTCTCCTCGACTCTTTGAACCGGACAGGACCTCGCCGTTGCGCCTCTACGCCCAGACTCCCGCACGCCGGAACCGCCAGGTACTCGTGGACCTGACCGCCGTGGCCCTGCTCGCTACCACGGTGTGGGGGGCCCTTTTCGTCCGGGACACGATCATGCTGTTGGCCGAGCCGGGGCAGAAGGTTGAGAGCTCCGGACAGGGCCTCGCCGAGGACCTCGGTAACGCCGGGGACGCGGCATCGAACGTACCGTTCGTTGGCGATGTCCTGAAGAAGCCGCTCCAATCCGCGGCCGACGCCAGTACCGGTTTCGCGGATGCCGGCGCATCGTTTCAGGAGACCGTCACTCAAGTCGCCGATGTGGCCATCACGGCTCTTGTTGTCGTCTTGGTGCTCCTGATCCTGGTGCTGTGGCTGCCCCTGCGTCTGTTCTGGATGCGTCGCAGCATGATCGTCCGTCGCCTCGCTGACGCGCCGGGCGGTGCCGACCTGCTCGCCCTGCGTGCTCTCACCGGTCCGCCGGCCGTCCTCGTCAAGTTGCCGACCCCGCCCGGCGGTTTCGCCGACGCCTGGCGCCGGGGTGACCAGGAGGCCATCATCACCCTCAGCGCGGCCGCCCTCGCACACACGGGCCTGCTTCCCTGACGGACACCTCCGCGCAGGTCCTCGGTGGGCAAGCGCCGGGCGGAGCCGACGGGCCGAGACAAAGCGTTATCGCTGCGGCGGACGATATCGAGGACGCCTCCGAGGTGCTGGGTAGTCCAGTCAGTGAGGCGGCCGGTGTAACCGCCGTCGGCCCAGACCCGCGAAAGCGGAGCGACCAGGTTCCACTCACTGTTCTCCAGCGTCAGATGATCAGCCGCCTACTTGCCGCACCGGCCCACAGCGGACTCCAGACCCTCATGAGCCCACGGTGCGCGCGGTGGTCCGCCAGACCGTCCGCACCGCCCCGTCGGATCCTGCGGGGCTGCACAGGCGGCGGTGATGTGTCCGACACCGACGCGGCCGACACCGGACGCCGGTGCGCGAGGAGACCGGCGCCCCTCAATCACGGACTTGCGGCGTGGGTGCAGCGCAGCATTTGCATGAGCCTGCGGAGCACGCTGCACTGGCCGGAGAACGACACCCGGTGGTGCAGCGGTGGCGCCGGTTTCTTCTGCTTCTCCAGAACGATCCGGCGTACCTGGCGCTACCGGCATGCTGCTGTGTTCTCCCTGGGAACAATGACGGTGCCCTCCTAGTCGGGGGCCCGCTGTGTGGTGCCAAGGGTGGGCGGCGGTTCAACCTAGAAGCCGGAGGGCCAGCTGGGAGTCAGGAGCCGGGGAGCCTTCGCCCCGTCTGGGTCGGGGTCTAAGTCGGTGCAGCCGCGGGCTTGTCGGCACTCGCCGGGCAGACAACGGAGCAGGGGCAGGCGGTGAAGTGCTTTGACGAACAGTCGCGTGAGCAACCCGCCGTCGGAGAATCAGTACCTGGCCTCGTCACCGGTGAACTGCGACCGTGAGGTGCTGGCAGGGCCCGGTCCCCACACCGTGCCTGGTCGTCCCTGCAGAAGTCTCTTGCTGGTACGGGTAGGTACTTGAGTGCGGGTCACCACCTCAAGCGGTGGGTGGCACTGCAGTCGTAAGACTGCTCGTTGACTACCACTCC
>NZ_JBFAIG010000039.1:0-15804 GCF_040654575.1 Streptomyces sp. NPDC050674 | reverse complement strand
ACCCACGATCTGCTGAGCCGTCGGCGGCGGGGTGGTGGGCGGCGTCGTGTCAAGGCCGAAGAAGCGGATGATCTCCGCGGTCTCGTCCGGCAGACCGTGCCCCCGGCCTTGCAGGCTGATCGCCTCGACCGGCGCGGCGCCGCCCGTGGCGCCGTAGCGGGTGCGGGTGTACCCGGCCTTCGGCGAGTCGGTGAACACGGGCGTCTGGCTGAGGCCGTGCACGTTCGTCCACTGCTTGACCTGCTCGCCGAAGTTGGGGTACCGCAGGACGTCGTCGTCGGTGCCGTGCCAGATCTGCATCCGGGGGCGCGCCCCGGTGTACCCCGGGTAGGCGCCCCGCACCAGGTCACCCCACTGCTGCGGGGTCTTCGTGATCCGCCCCTGGGCGCAGTCGGTGTTCCACTCCGAGCCGTTGGCCGTGGCGAAGCAGGCGAACGGCACGCCGGCGATCGAGGCACCGGCGGCAATCACGTCCGGATAGAGGCCGAGCAGGACGTTGGTCATCATCGCCCCGGACGACTCACCGACGGCGAAGATCCTTGAGGGATCCACGGGGTACCGCTGCTTCACGTAGTCGACCATGGACATGATCCCGACCGGGTCACTGCCTCCGTCGCGCCGCAGCGCCTGTGGCGACGCGACGTCCCAGCACTTACTGCTGCGCGTCACCGACGGGTAGATCACGATGTAGCCGTACCGGTCCGCCAGCGAGGCGTACGGCCTTCCGGCGTGGAAGGCCGGGCCGCTTCCCCCGCAGTAGTGAGAGGCGACCACGACGGCCGGCCGCGCCGCCAGGCGGTCCGGCACGTACAGGTGCATGCGCAGGTTCGTCGGGTTGGCGCCAAAGCCGGTGACCTCGACGAGCGTGGCCGCGGCTGCCGGAGCCGCGACCGCCGGCCGGACGAGCGACGCCGCAGCGATGGCGAGCACCGCGGCGACCGCCATGAAGATCCTTCTCATCTCTGGGTTCCTCGGTAATCGGTGAGACCACGGTGATGGAGTGGTGTGCCCAGGCTCGCCACGGAGCAAGTGAAGGCGGCACGTGAGGTCACGTGCCGCCTTCACTCGTGCGGCTATGCCCGCGTCCAGCGCTGGTTGGCGCCGTCGTGGCAGCTCCACACGATGACCGCGGAGCCGCCCGCGGTGCTTGCGCCGTTGACGTCCAGGCACAACCCGGTCTGAACGTTGCGGATCGTGCCGTTGCCGCTGAAGACCCACTGCTGGTTGGTGCCACCGCCGCAGTCCTGGATCTGTACCCGCGTGCCGGCGGCGGCGTCGGCCGGGACGTGCACGCACTTGCCCAGCACCTGCAACGCCGCACCGTTCTGGGTGAACTGCTGGTTGGCGTTGCTGTGGCAGTCCCAGATGATCATCGGTGTGCCGTTGGCGGCGTTCGCGCCGTTGACATCCAGGCACCGGCCCGAACCCACGTTGCGCAGCCGGAAGGTGGTCGGGGTCGGCGGGGTGGGCGTTGTGTCGTCGAACTGCGTGAAGAAGTTCCACACCACCGCCCGGGTCCACGACCTCTCACCCGGTTCGTAGTCGCCGGCCGATCCGTCGACAGGACCGGGTGTATGACCCGCGTCGAACGCGGCCCATGCCACGGGGTAGCCGGCGCGGCACCCCGAGTACGTCGTGACGACGTGTGTGAGGCTGCCCCGTGCCGGCTCCGGCGGGTTCTGGGGAGTGCAGCCGTTGTTCCGCACGAACCTGTCACGCAGCGAACGGCCTGTGGCGATCGGGAGCACCGGGTCCCGCAAGCCGTGCAGTCCGATGTACGCGACCGGCTGGGTGCCGCCGTTGCACCCGCTCAACTGCCCGCCCGCGTAGACGGCGACCGCGCGGAACACGGTCGGCCGGGCGCACGCGAGGGCGAAACTCATGCCGCCCCCGTAGCTGAAACCCCCGGCGAAGCGCTGGTTGGTGTCGACGCACAGGCCCGCCTCGATCTGCCTGAGCATGTCGTCCACGAAGGTCAGATCCTCGCCGCCCGAGTTGGCCCAGCCATTCCCGAGGCCCTGGGGCGCGACGAAGATCGTGCTGTTGTTCGCCAGTGCCCGCAGGCCGTAGTACGACCAGGAGTATCCGCTGGTTCCGCCCGAGTCGACGTCGCCCGCGGTGCCGCCGTTCCAGTGGAACCCGAAGACCAGGCGGTACGGACGGTTGTTGTCGTAGTCGGCCGGCACCCGCAGGATGTAGTTCCGCGTCCTGCCGCTGCTCTGAATCGAGCGCGGACCGCTCGACAGCGTGGGGGGCTTGCCGCATCCGGCGCTCGCGGCGACGGAGCGGACCTCGGCGTCGGCGGCGGTGGCGGGCGTCGGCGAGATGCCGCTGATGCCGACCGCGGCGAGCAGGAGCGCGGCGGCCACGGTGAACGGCGTGCGCCATCGGTGACGATTCTTGCCTTGTCGCATCACGTTTTCCCTTCCTTCATGGATGGAGCGACTCAGCGGTAGCCGGCGGCGACGATGTTGGCGTGTACCGCGCTCTCGGTCGCGTCGGACGGATATCCGGACACCATCGCGCCCTCGTAGAAGGTGCCGGCGCTGAGGTTCGCGCCGCCGCCGGGCTTGCAGCAGTCACCACCGCTGCCGAGGATGATGGCGCCCTGCTTCTTCATGGGGCTGTAGCCGGGCGGGAGCGCGCCGTCCCAGAGCGTGGTCAGGCTTCCGGTCTGGGCGTTGCCACCCCTGAGCGCGAAACGGCTCGTCCCGTTGTTCTTCAGCATCGCCGTCACGAACTTGCTGGTGAAGGCCCGCTGGTTCGGGTTCCAGGTCTGGCTGCCACCGGAGTAGAGCCCCCATTCGAGGTCGGCCTGGATCCACGGGCCCCTGCCGGCGCATCCGCCGAACCAGCACTGGGTGCTGAAGTTGATCGCGTCCATCGCCCCGGCCGCGTCGGCCGCACGGGTCGTCTCACTGTTGCCGTAGTCGAAGCAGCAGCCGCCGTTGACATGGGTGCCGCTGGTCACCATGTACATGCCTTCGGGGGCGCTGCCGGTCGGCACGCCGGTCAGGTGGCCGTCCCGCCAGTAGCTGTTGCCGGGGTTGATGAAAAGCGAGTAGGCCTTGCTGCCACCGACCGCCAGCGACTCCGAGGTCGCGAGCGCCGGGCGGCTCTGGCTGGAGCCGGGAACCACACTCGATCCCTGGTACCACAGGTCGTTCCCGCGGCCGGACTGGTCGTAGACGACGGTGATCACACAGGTGGTCCCCGCGCAGAACGAGTCCTGCGTCGCCGCGTCGGCGGCGCCACCCGCGCTCAGGACGCCGATGTTCCGGGTCGTGCTGTCGGACGAGCGCCGGACCTGGTAGAGGTTGCCGTTGTAGGTGCCGTAGAGCGCTCGTACGGTGCTGTGGGCGGCGACGCAGGGGGTGCCGCCCGAGGCGTAGATGTCGCACGTGCCCGCGCCGCCCGGCACCGGCGGGTCCGGCGGCGTGTCGGGCGAGTTCCACTGCTGGTTGGTGCCGCCGTGGCAGGACCAGAGGGTGATTCTGGTGCCGTTGGCGGTGCCGCCTGCGTTGGCGTCGAGGCACAGTCCGGAGTGGACGCCGGTGATGGTGCCGTTGGGGTTGACGTTCCACTGCTGGTTGTTCTGGCCGTTGCAGTCCCAGACGATGACGGCGGTGCCGTTGGTGGTGCCGCGTCCGCTGGCGTCGAGGCATTTGCCGCCCTGGACGGTCAGCTGTTTGCCGGCGGTGTGGGTCCAGGTCTGGCCGGCCGCGCCGGTGCAGTCCTGGAGTTGGGCCTGCGTGCCGTTGGCGGTGCCGGGGACGGTCAGGCAGCGGCCGGACTGCACGCCCACGACGGGGGCGCTCTGCCCGGGTTCGATCGGTGCCGCCACCGCCGTGGCGCCGACGGCGACAAGCGCCAGGGCGGTGCCCAGCGCGGACAACCGTCCGTACCGGCGGGGCCGAGGTATCCGAAACACCATGGCGGTTCCTCACCTGTTCGTAGGGAGGATGCCCGGCGCGCGACCGCGCCGGGCATCCCGTCCGGACGGGCTAGACGGCGGTGAACCGCCACTGCTGGTTGGTGCCGCTGTGACAGCTCCACTGAAGGAGTCGTGCGCCGTCGGCCGTCGAGCCGCCGTTGACGTCCACGCACAGTCCACTGGGCACGCTCTTCACCGTGTACACACCCGCCGTGCCGGCCGGTGTGACGAGGAACTTCTGCGCGTTGCCGTTGTCGCAGGTGGCCTGTTGCAGGAACGCGCCCTGGGCGGTGGACCCGCCCGTGACGGCGAGGCACTTGCCGCTGTGCACCGCCTTCAGGTGGACAGCGCCGCCACCGGCGTCGACGGCCTGCCACTTCTGGTTGTTGCCGCCGGTGGACGGCCACTGGACGACCTGGGCGCCGTCAGCGGTCGAGGCCTCGCTGACGTCCATGAACTTGCCGCTGTGCTGCGCCGCGACCGTCCAGGTCCTTCCGGCCACGCCACCGCCGCCGCCACTGCCCGGTTCTCCGACCCCGTCGCCGCCGAAGGTGAGCGAATCGAGGTCGAACCAGTTGTTCGAGGTGCCCTTGAACACCAGGTAGAGCTGGTGCGAGCCGCCGAGATCGGCGGTGTTCACCGCCGGTGTGGACTGGTAGTTGTTCCAGCCGCCGGTGCTGGGCACCGGTGTCGTGGCCAGGAGCGTGCCGGTCGGGGAGTCGGCGCGCAGTTCGATCGATCCGCCGCCGCTCGGCGACGACAGGCGGTACTTCACGCTCGTGACGCCCGACAGGCTCATCGGTTTGAACGCGATCCAGTCGCCGTCGGAGATGTCGCCGACCCGCTTGCCGCTCTCCGCGCCGGCCTGTTCGACGATCTGCACACCCGACTGGTCCGTGTAGAACTCGGCCTGCTTGTGCTTGGGCTGGAGGATCACCTGGGCGTATCCGGTGAGCGGGTTCGCACCGCCCGGGCCGCCGTCATCGGTGTAGCGGGCGTTCAGGACGTAGTACAGGTTGGCGCCCTCGGGGTGCCCGCCCAGCAGCGACGTGTCGATGGTGCCCGAGCACCCCGGATGGTCCGTGGTCTCGTGCTGGTGGTCGTCGTGGCCGAGGGCGGGGTTGACGAACACCTTGGCGCAGTCGACGGCCGCGCCGCCGGGGTCCGAGACGGACACCTTGTACGGGACGCGGTCGCCGAATTCCAGCATGCCGCCGTTGGACGGAAGGGTGAGGGTGACGGTCGGTGCCGTGTTGCCCACGGTGATCGGCACGTTGGCGAAGGCCGTCCTGCCGGTGTTGTCGGTGACCTTGAGCTGGGCGGTGTAGTTGCCGTTGGTGGTGTAGGTGTGTGACGGGTTGGCCGCCGTGGACGTGGTGCCGTCGCCGAACGTCCAGTGGAAGCCGAGCGTGCTGCCGGGATCCGGGTCCGTGGTCCCCGCGCTGCTGAACTGCACGTTCAGTGGCGCGTCCCCGTTGGTGGGCGTTCCGGTGGCTTTGGCGATCGGCGACCGTCCGCCGTGGTTGTAGTCGATGCGGTAGAGCCCCGAGTCGTTGTTGCCGCCGGAGAAGTTGTTGCCCCATTCGAGCAGGTACAGCGAGCCGTCGGGCCCGAACTCCATGTCCATCGGCTTGAGGAACTTGGCGGCGGGCATGAAGGGGTTGGTCCGGGTGACGGCGGTCGCGGAGTCGAAGTGGACCTCCTTGACGGTGTGGCGCGACCACTCGTAGAAGAAGTGGACCCCGTCGTAGTAGGGCGGGAACTTCGTCTCGGACGGGTTCGCGGCGTCGTAGCGGTAGACCGGTCCGCCCATCGGCCCCGAGCCGCCGGAGCCGAGTTCGGGGAAGTTCGGCGAGACGCCGTAGCCGTACCACATGTTCGGCGCGACGATCGGCTTGAGGCTGGTCAGGCCGGTGTTGTTCGGCGAGTTGTTGACCGGCGCGTTGCAGTTGAACTTGGCGCCGACGACGCGGGTGTCCGGGTTGTAGGGCGCGTAGGCCTGGTTGTCGCCATGGCAGAACGGCCAGCCGTAGTTGCCCGGGGTCTTGATGACATTGAGCTCGACGAGCCCTTCGGGTCCGCGGTTGGTCGCGGGCGGGTTCCGGTCCGGGCCGTAGTCCGCGAGGTAGACCCACCCGTTGTCCGGGTCGATCGAGAAGCGGAACGGATTGCGGAAGCCCATCGCGTAGATCTCCGGCCGGGTCTTCTCCGTGCCTTGCGGGTAGAGGTTGCCGGCCGGGACGGTGTAGCCGCCGTCGGCCGACGGCCGGATGCGCAGGAGCTTGCCCCGCAGGTCGTTGGTGTTGCCGGCGGTGCGGGCGGCGTCGAGGTTGGCCTTGCCCGGCCGCCAGTCCAGCGGGGCGTAGCCCTGCCAGTTGGAGTCGAGATTCGGTGGGACGTCGTCCCCGGTGCCGATGTAAAGGTTCTTGTCGGGGCCGAACTCGATGTACCCGCCCGTGTGCCCGGGCTCGGCGAACGTGCGGTCCCGGGTCGCGGGGATGTCGATGACCGTCACCTGGCTCGACATGTTCAGGGTGTCGCCGGTGAGCGTGAACCGGGAGACCCGGTTGATGTCGTTCGGGACTCCGGCCGGGGAGTGGTACAGGTACACGTAGCCGTTCTTGGCGAAGTCGGGGTCGAGCGCCAGTCCGGTGAGGCCGTCCTCGCCGCCCGTGTAGACGCTGAGCGTGCCGGCCGTCACGGTCCTGTTGGTGGTCGGTTTGAAGATCTTCAGCTGCCCGGCTCGCTGGACGTAGAGCACCCGCCCGTCCGGGGCGACCGCGAGGGCCATCGGGTCCGCGGTGTTGTCGTCGAGGGTGCGCTTCTCGAAGTTGCCCCACACGGTGCCACCGCAGTCACCGGGCTCCTTGCCGGCCGCCCACTTGACGCCCCCGAGGACGTGGTTGCGGAAGTGGGTCTCGCTGTAGGCCGCGCTGGTGTGCCCCATGCCGGTGGCCCACACGCGACCGCCGCCCGTGTTGCGGCACCAGGAGATGGGGTGGTCCGGCCCCATGGCGCGAGGGCCGGGGTTGTACGTGCGCTCGTCCGCGGTGACCAGGACATGGACGTCGCCGCGGGGGTTGCGGTCGAAGTTGTACCACTCCTCGCTGCGGTTCCAGCGGTCCGGCAGACCGGCCGTCGACGGGTGCTTCTTGTCCGCGACGACGGCGGTGCCGGCCAGCGTTCCGGGGGAGTGCTCCGGCATGTGCGCGCCGCCGTTGATGGTCTGGTCCCACCACGGGTACTCGTTCTCGATGCCCATGTCCGTGGCGTTGTGGATCGCGACGATGCCCTTGCCACTGGCGAGGTAGCCCTCCACCGCCTGACGTTGGGCGGCCGTGGTCCACACCATGCCCGAGGTCTGGAACATGATGAGCACGTCGAAGGTGGCGAGGTTCGCCGGGGTGAAAACGCTCGAGTCCTCGCTGTGGACCAGCTCGAAGTCGTTGGCCGCCGCCTGCTCCCGGAACATCGCGAGGCCGGCGGGAATCGAATCGTGCCGATACCCGGCCGTCTTCGTGAAGACCAGGGCTCGGAAGGCCGGCGCCGCTGACGCCGGTGGGGCGATGACGAGCGACAGGAGCACGCCCGCGATCGCCCCGAAGATTAATATGATGCGACGCATGCCGTCTCCTATGTCGGCGGAGCAACGATGGCATGACCACGGGCACGCGCCGGCCGCACCTCCGATGCGCGAGTGTGCCTGAGCGCGTCGGAGGCACGCGTATGCCGTCAGCTCGTCATCCCGTCCGCCGTGACGGGCAGTCAAGTCCCTACGGAAGAGACAGGGCGTCACACCAGATGCGACCGTCTCCCGTGGTCTGCCGGTCAGCATGCAGCGGCCCACCGCAACAGTCAATATGGTTCGGGCGCGGCCGATTCCATAACACATTTCGGCGCATCAAAATGGTCGTGGTTCGGCGTGCGACTGGCCTCGGGCCGATTCCATAACACATTCTGCGAATCAATCTTCCTGGTTCGGTGCGCGACTGTGGGCGAACCCATTCGATAACAGATTTCGGTGTATCGATCGCCGTCGACATATCGTCGACCGGTGGTATTGCCAGGTGCTCATCGAGGCATTTACCCTCGGGGCCGCAATGTCGCCATCGCTTTCCGGCGAAAGTGCGCGGCTGTTCGACGACGGCCCGCGGGCTGTAGCCGTCATTCCATGGCGGCCGTACCCGAACGCCTCAGCCATCGGTGACGCAATCCTGCTGACGACGCGAATGTAGAGGGTCCCACGATGTCTGGCCTGCCACCGCCGTCGCCGCTGCTCGCTCTGCGCGGCATCGGCAAATCGTTCCTCGGCGTGCGGGTGCTCGAAGGCGTCGACCTCCAGGTCCGGCCGGGCGAGGTGCACGCGGTCGTCGGTGAGAACGGCGCCGGCAAGTCCACGCTCATGAAGGTGGTGTCCGGCGTCCACCAGCCCGACGAGGGAACGGTCGAGTTCGCCGGCGCACCGCGGACGTTCCGCACCCCGCGTGAGGCCCAACGGGCCGGTATCGGCACCGTCTACCAGGAGCTGACCCTGCTCCCCGAGCGCACCGTCGCGGAGAACGTCTTCCTGGGCCGCGAGCCCCTGCGCCGCGGGCTCGTCGACCGCAGGGCGATGCTCAGCCGCACCGCGCGGCTCCTCGCCTCCGTCGGCGAGGGCTCGTTACCGCCCGACACCCGCGTGGGACGACTCGGCGTGGCGCAGCAACAGGTGGTCGAGATCGTCAAGGCGCTCGCCCTGGACGCGCGGCTGCTCGTCATGGACGAACCCACCGCGGCCCTCGCCGACCACGAGGTCGACCAGCTCTACGCGCTCGTACGGCGGCTGCGGGAGAACGGCATGGGCGTGCTGTACGTCTCGCACCGCCTCAAGGAGGTCTTCGACCTGTCCAGCCGGATCACCGTGCTCAAGGACGGCCGGGCGGTGGCCACCTTGGACACCGCGGACACCGGCGCCGATCAGCTGGTGCGCCACATGGTCGGCCGCGAACTGTCGAGCTACTACCCCGGCTTGGCGAAGCCGCAGGAACTGGGCCCGGTGCGGCTGACCGTCCGCGGCGGGGGCAACCGGAAGCTGCGCGGCATCGACCTGCGGCTGCGCGCCGGCGAGGTGCTCGGCGTCGGCGGCCTTCAGGGATCCGGCCGGTCGGCGCTGGCCCGCGCACTGTTCGGCGCCGCACCGTTCAGCACCGGCCACGTGACCGTCGACTCGGCGCCGGTCCGGCTGCGCTCGCCCCGCGCCGCCATGCGGGCCGGTATCGCCTACGTCTCCGAGGACCGCAAGGGCGAGGGGATCGTCGCCGAGCAGTCGGTGCTCGACAACGCGCTGTTGGCCGCCCGAGCCGTCCGCGCCGTCCACCCGGGCCGGGGCGGCCGCGGTGCCCGGACCGCGCGGGTCCGGGAGCTGCTCGCGGCCGTGGACCTTCGCGCCGCAGGGGAGGACCAGGAGATCCGTTACCTGTCCGGGGGCAACCAGCAGAAGGTCGTGCTGGCCAGGTGGCTCGCGCTCGCCCCGAGGATCCTGCTCTTCGACGAGCCGACCCGGGGCATCGACGTGGGCGCCAAGTCGGCGATCCACGACCTCGTCCGCCGGCTGGCCCGCGACGGCGCCGCCGTGCTGATGGTCTCGTCCGAACTGCCCGAACTGCTCGGCATGAGCGACCGGATCATCGTCATGCGCGACGGCCGGATCGCCGGTGAACTACCCGCCGGCGCGACGGAGGAGGATGTCATCGCCCTCGCGGTCGGCACCGTGGGGGAGGCGGCCGGATGAGCGCCGCGCCGCCCCTGCCGGCCCGGCGGACCCCGCCCGGCGTGTTCGTCGCCCTGGCCCTCACCCTGGCGACCGGCTGGATCGTCGTCACTCTCGACGGCGGCCGGCTGTTCAGCCTGCCGACGACGGTGAGCCTGCTGCACGTCGCCGCCGGTCTGGGCCTCGTCGCGGTCGGCCAGACCCTGGTCGTCGTCGGGGGCTCGCTGGACCTGTCCGTGGCGTACGTGGTCAGCCTGAGCACCCTCGTCGCCGCCGAGACCATGGCCGGTGACGACGGCGCGCTGCTGCCGGCGATCGGCCTGACGCTCGCCGTCAGCGCCACCATCGGCCTCGTCAACGGCCTGCTCGTCACCGCAGCCCGCATCAACCCCTTCATCGCGACCGTCGGCGTCGGACTGCTGCTGAAGGGATACCTCGACAACGGATACGACGGCCCGGCCGGCAAGACCGCACCCGCCCTGGTGCAGGGCCTGGGGTACCAGCGCGTCGGCCCGGTGCCGCTGTCGTTCCTGCTGCTGCTCGCCGTCGCCGCCGCGGCCTGGTTCGTGCTGACGCGCACCCGGTTCGGCCACCACCTGATCGCCGTGGGCGGTGACCCGGAGGTCGCCCGGCTCTCCGGCGTGCGGGGCACCCGGGTCCTCGTCACCGCCCATGTGCTGTGCGCCCTCTGCGCCGGCCTCGCCGGGGTCTACCTCGCCGGCCGGCTCGGCGCCGGCGCACCGAGGGTGGGCACCGAGGGACTCTACGACCTGGAGTCCATCGCCGCGGTGGTGCTCGGCGGCACCGCCCTGGCCGGCGGACGCGGCGGCGTCGCCGGCACCGTCGGCGGCGTGCTGCTGCTCGCGAGCATCGACGCCATCTTCAACCAGCTCGACGTCGACGTGTTCTTCAAGCAGGTGATCCGTGGCGTGATCATCATCGCGGCGGTCGCCGTCTACGCCCGCCGGGCGATGCGAAAGGCGTCATAGCATGCGGATCGCGCGCCCACAGCGGCTCCTCACCTTCCGCTCCGGCGGTCTCGCACCGATCATCGTGATCCTGGCGGTGCTGCTGGTTCTGCTGACCGCCCGCCAGCCGGACTTCCTCTCGCCGCCGTCGCTGATGTCGTTCCTCGGCCGCTCCGCGCCGGTCGTCCTGCTCGCCGCCGGGCAGTACTTCGTGATCGTTTCCGGCGAGCTGGACCTGTCCGTCGGCTCCCTGGTCACCGTGCAGGTGGTCGTCGCCGCCCGGATGATCGACGGTGATCCGTCGGCCGGCTGGCCCGTCGTCGTGCTCCTGCTCGCGTTCGGCATCGCCGTCGGCCTCGTCAACGGCCTCGTCACCACGCGGCTGCGGGTGCCCTCGTTCATCACGACCCTCGGGATGTTCCTGATCCTCGTCGGTGCCGTGTACCTGTGGTCCGACGGTGCCCCGAAGGGCGGCCTCTCCGAGGAGTTCCGCCGGCTCGGCCGGTCGGCGTTCGAGGACGTGCCCGCGCTGGGCCGGATCCCGTACGCCCTGGTCGTCCTGCTGGTGGCGGCCGCCGCGGCGCTGGTGCTGACGCGTTCGGACTTCGGCCGCACCCTGGTCGCCGTCGGCGGCAACCCGCGCACCGCCGAGCTGAGCGGCGTGCGTGTGTGGCGCGCCAAGACCATGGCGTTCGTCCTCAGCGGGCTCGCCGCCACGCTCGCGGCGGTCCTCATCGGCGGATACAGCGGAGTGTCGTTCCAGGCCGGTGCCGGCCTGGAGTTCGGCGCGATCACCGCGGCCGTCCTCGGCGGTGTCGCTCTGGGCGGGGGCCGGGGTTCGGTCGTCGGCGCGATGCTGGGCGCCCTGACCCTGGAGACGCTCTTCACGCTCATGAACTTCTACGGCGTCTCCGGCGCCCTCAGACCGGCTGTCCAGGGCGCGATCATTCTGTTCGCCGTGGCCGCGGCGTCCTTCCGTCTGCCGTCCAGATAAAGGGGATTCAGTGAGGCATTCCATGACGGTGCTGGCCGTGAGCGCCTTACTGGTGCTGGCCGGCTGCGCCACCGACGAGCCCACCACCGGCGCATCGGGTTCGCCCTCCGCGGGCAGCGGGTCGGGCACCGGCAAGCAGTCGAAGTTCTTCGTGCGGGCCGAATACGACAAGCAGCTCGCGCTCCTGGACGCCGCGCCCACCGGGCCGGCCGGCAAGCCCTGGGAGCAGGCGCTCGACCCGGCGATGGTGGAGACCGCGAAGTACGAGAAACCCGGACCGTACAAGATCTGCTTCTCCAACGCGGGGCTGAACAACCCCTGGCGCCAGGTGGGCTTCAAGACCATGCAGGCCGAGGTCGCCACCCACCGCGGCCGGATCTCCGAGTTCGTCCACGTCGACGCCGAAGGCAAGGACCAGAAGCAGATTGCCGACATCAACGACCTCCTCGGCAAGGGCTGCCACGCGCTCATCGTCTCGCCGAACACCACCGCGACGCTCACCCCGGCCGTGAAGGCCGCCTGCGAGAAGGGCCTGCCGGTCATCGTCTTCGACCGCGGCGTCGACACGACCTGCCCGGTGACGTTCATCAACCCGATCGGCGGCTACGGATTCGGCCATGTCGCGGCGGAGTTCGTCACCCGGAAGATGAAGCGGGGCGGCAAGGTGCTCGCGCTGCGCATCCTGCCCGGCGTCGACGTGCTGGAGACCCGCTGGTCCGCGGCGAAGGTCGCCTTCGACAAGGCGGGCGTCGACGTCGTCGGCGTCGAGTTCACCGACGGCGACCCGGCCAGGACGAAGAAGATCGTCAACGACTACATCCAGCGGTACGGCACGATCGACGGCGTCTGGATGGACGCCGGGGCGGTCGCGGGCGCGGCGGTCGAGGCGTTCGAGGACGCCGGCAAGCCCGTGCCGCCGATCAACGGCGAGGACCAGCTGGACTTCCTGAAGCTGTGGCAGGACAAGAAACTCACCGCGATCGCCCCGACCTATCCGACCTACCAGTGGCGCACCCCGATCATCGCCGCGCTGAAGATCCTCGACGGCGAGCGGGTGCCGAACCCGTGGAAGCTGCCCCAGCCGACCATCACCCAGGACAACCTGGACGAGTACGTCGACCCCAGCATGCCGCCGCTGCACTACGCGATGTGCGGCTGCACCGACCTGCCCGGTTACCCGCGGCGCTGGAAGTAGCCCGGTGTACACCATCGGTGTCAACCCGTGGGTCTGGGCCTCGCCGGTCGACGACGAGGCCTTGGCCGAACTGGTGCCGCGCATCGCCGCGTTCGGGTTCGACGCGGTCGAGCTGCCGGTCGAGCGACCCGGCGACTGGGACCCGGCCCGCACCCGGGACCTGCTGGCGGCGCACGGCCTGCGCGCGGTCGGCGTCTGTGCGGTCACCTCGCCCGGACGTGACCTCGTGAACGCCCCGCCGGAGGCCGTCGCCTCCACCGTGGCGTACCTGAAGACGTGTGTGGACAGTGCGGTGGCCGTCGGCGCGCCCGTCGTCGGCGGCCCGGTGTACGCCGCGGTGGGGCGGACCTGGCGCATGTCACCGGGGGAGCGCACGGCCTGCTACGCGGACGTCCGGCGCGCCCTGCGGCCCGTGGCCGACCACGCGGGGGAGCGGGGCGTGAGCATCGGCGTGGAGGCCCTCAACCGCTATGAGACGAGCGTCGTCAACACCGTCGAGCAGGCGGTGGAGCTGATCGACGGCCTGCCCGCGAACGTCGGTCTCATGATCGACACCTATCACATGAACATCGAGGAGGCCGACCCCTACGAGGCGCTCGTGGCGGCTGGTCCGCACATCAAGCACGTCCAGGTCAGCGGCACCGACCGCGGCGCCCCGGGCGCCGACCACTTCGACTGGCCACGCTTCCTCGCCGGCCTGGCCACGACCGGCTACGGCGGCCCGCTGTGCATCGAGTCGTTCACCGCGCGGAACGAGGCCATCGCCACCGCGGCCTCGATCTGGCGGCCGCTCGCACCGTCGCAGGACTCCCTCGCCCATGACGGGCTGTCCTACCTCCGAACCGTCCTCCGCGGACTGGAAAACGCCCCCTCGAACGGGTCATAGGGGTCGCTGTGCCGCTCGCGCCGCCATCCCCTTCGGGCCGGGAACCCCCGGAACCGCCAAAAGGAGACAGGATGTTCACACCTCTCACGATACGAAGGCGGCTTCTGGCCGGAGCCGCCACAGTCGGTCTGACCGCGACCGCCGTGACGGCGTTCCCCGCGCCCGCGTCCGCGGCCCCCCGCACCGTGTACGTCTCGCCGTCCGGCACCGGCACCGACTGTTCCAGTGAGCGGCCGTGCTCACTGACAGGCGCGCAGGCTGCGGTGCGATCACTGAACGACGCCATGTCGGACGACATCGTGGTGCAGTTGGCCGACGGTGTGTACCGGCTGGCCCAGCCCTTCCGGCTGACGGCGGAGGATTCCGGCTCAGGCGGTCACAAGGTCGTGTGGCAGGCCGCCCCGTCGGCGCGTCCGGTGATCACCGGTGCCCGGGCGGTCACCGGCTGGTCGGTGGCCGACGCGGGCAGGAACATCTGGAAGGCCGACGTGCCCGCCGGTCTCGACGCCCGGCAGCTCTATGTCGACGGCGCCGTCGCCACCCGGGCACGCACACAGGTGAACAGGGCCGATTTCACGGCCTCCAGCACCGGAATGAGGTTCTCGAGCGGTGCGCTGAGCTATCTGAACAACCTGGCCGACCAGAGCCGGATCGAGGTGGAGGGCGTCAACTCCTTCACCGACCGGTACTCGCCGGTGCAGAGCATCAGCGCGAACTTCATCACGATGCAGCAGCCGGCGTGGAACAACAACAACTTCGGCTACGACACCCTCATGCGGCCACACCGGGCCGGTCCGTTCTACCTGTCCAACGCGTACGAGTTCCTGGACTCGCCCGGCGAGTGGTATCTCAACCCCAGAGCCGGGTCCTTGTACTACATCCCCCGGGCCGGGCAGAACATGAGCACCGCCGACGTGGAACTGCCCACGTTGCAGTCGCTGGTGAACGTCGGGGGCACGTACAGCGAGCCCGCGCACCACATCACGTTCAGCGGGATCACCTTCACCGGTACGAGCTGGCTGGGCCCCAGCAGCAACCAGGGCTACGTGGACCAGCAGACCGGCGCCTACCTCGCCGGCAACTGGAGCTGGCCGGGCTACGACTCCTGCCACAACGGCTGCACGCAGTTCGAGGCCGCCCGGCCGCACTGGTCGCAGATGCCGGCCGCCGTGCAGGTCTCCGCCGCCGACACCATCACCTTCAGCGACTCCCGGTTCGTCAACCTGGGCCAGACGGCCATCGGCATCGGCAACGACGCGGGCGCGCACGCGAGCGGCGTCGGCCTGGGCGCCGCCAACATCACGGTGACCCGGTCGGAGATCGCCCGCAGTTCAGCCGGCGGCATCCTCGTGGGCGGTGTGCGCGCCGACGCCCACCACCCCGGCGACCAGCGCATGGTCAACAGGGACATCACGATCAGCGACAACCGCATCCACGACCTCGGGGCGGACTACCGGGGCGTCGTCTCCGTCCTGACCACGTACGTCACCAACAGCACCGTCGCCCGGAACGAGGTCTACAACATGCCGTACTCCGGCATGTCGATCGGGTACGGCTGGGGCGCCAACGACGCGGGCGGCAGCAACCACTATGCCAACCGCGGCCTGTACAACTACCAGCCGCGCTACACGACGCCGACCACCGCGTCCAACAACCGGCTCATCGGCAACTACATCCACGACGTCATGCAGCAGATGAACGACGGTGGCTGCATCTACACGCTCGGATGGAACCCGGGCGCTCTGATCAGCCGGAACCACTGCCTGCGGACCAACGGATACTTCGGGGTGTACTTCGACGAGGGTTCGAAGTACTACAAGGCCACCAACAATGTCTTCTCGAACACCGGTACGTGGGCGACGGCCAACTACTGGGGTGGCGAGAACATGGGGAACTGGACCGTCACCGACAACTGGTCGACCAACGGCAGCACGAACATCACCAACGGGGACCGCGGCAACGTGGTCTCCGGCAACGTGACGGTCACCAACGGCAACTGGCCTTCCGGCGCCCAGGACGTGATGGCGTCCGCCGGACCGCAGGACACCACCCCGCCGAAGGCTCAGCAGATCGTGGGC
>NZ_JBFAIG010000038.1:0-17014 GCF_040654575.1 Streptomyces sp. NPDC050674 | reverse complement strand
GTCTTCCAGCGGGCCCCGCACTCCCCCTTCGACTCCACCGCCACCGAGGAGCTCGGCTCCAACGCGATCGTCATCCGCGTCCAGCCGGACGAGGGTGTGACGGTCCGCTTCGGCTCGAAGGTGCCGGGGACCTCGATGGAGATCCGGGACGTGTCGATGGACTTCGCCTACGGCGAGTCCTTCACGGAGTCCAGCCCGGAGGCGTACGAGCGTCTCATCCTGGACGTCCTGCTCGGTGACTCGAACCTCTTCCCGCGCACCGAGGAGGTCGAGCTGTCCTGGAAGATCCTCGACCCGATCGAGGAGTACTGGGACAAGAACGGCAAGCCCGCCCAGTACCAGGCCGGTACCTGGGGGCCCGTCGAGGCGGACGAAATGCTCGAGCGACACGGACGGAGCTGGCGCCGGCCATGAAGATAGACCTGACGGACACCACGGCCAGCAAGGTCAACAAGGCGCTGGTGCAGGGCCGCCGGGCGATCGGCACCCCGGCGGTCGGCATGGTGCTCACGCTGGTCATCGTGACGGACGAGGAGAACGCCTACGACGCGCTGAAGGCCGCGAACGACGCCTCGCACGAGCATCCCGCCCGCACGCTCGTGGTCATCAAGCGCGTCTCGCGTTCGCCCCGTGACCGCACGCAGTCCCGCCTCGACGCGGAGGTGCGGGTCGGCGCGGACGCGGGCTCCGGTGAGACGGTGGTGCTCCGGCTGTACGGCGAGGTCGTCGACCACGCCCAGTCGGTGGTGCTGCCGCTGCTGCTGCCGGACGCGCCGGTGGTGGTGTGGTGGCCGGTGAACGCGCCGCTCGACCCGGCGAAGGACCCCCTGGGTGCCCTCGCGCAGCGCCGCGTGACCGACACCTACGCCTCCGAGCAGCCGGTGCGGGACCTGGCCACCCGGTCCACGACCTACACCCCCGGCGACACCGACCTGTCCTGGACCCGCATCACGCCCTGGCGTTCCATGCTGGCGGCGGCGCTCGACCAGGTCGCTTGCGAGGTCAAGGCCGTCGAGGTGGAGGGCGAGGAGTTCAACCCGAGCTGTGAGCTGCTGGCGATGTGGCTCGCGGACCGGCTGGACGTGCCCGTGAAGCGCTCGCTGTCGAGCGGGCCCGGTCTGACGGCGGTCCGGATGGACACCGACTGCGGCCCGATCAAGCTGGACCGTGCCGACGGCTCGCTCGCGACGCTCTCCATCGAGGGCCAGCCGGACCGGGCGGTGGCGCTCAAGCGCCGCGAGACCGCCGAGCTGATGGCGGAGGAGCTGCGGCGGCTGGACCCGGACGACACGTACGCGTCCGCCCTGCGCTACGGGGTGGACCGGCTGAAGTCCCCGTCGTCGGTGCCCAAAAGTGAGGGGCGAGCAGGACTCGCCCTTCCCGCTCCCGTTGAAGCGGCTGCGAAAGCACCCGCTGTGCAAGCGACGGCGCAGGAACCGGTGAGGCGGGAACCGCCCCAGCTGGAACCGGTACGGAAGGCGACGACGAAGTGAGTACGGCACCGCAGCTGGTCGTGCACCGCGACAAGGCGCTGATGGCGCAGGCCGCGGCGGCCCGGCTGATCACCAGGATCGTGGACGCCCAGGCCTCCCGGGGTTCGGCGTCCGTGGTCCTGACGGGCGGCCGCAACGGCAACGGCCTGCTGGCCGCCCTGGCCGCGGCGCCCGCCCGGGACGCGATCGACTGGAGCCGGCTCGACCTGTGGTGGGGTGACGAGCGGTTCCTGCCCGAGGGCGATCCCGAGCGCAACGTCACCCAGGCCAGGGAGGCCCTCCTCGACTCGGTGCCGCTCGATCCGAAGCGGGTGCACGCGATGCCCGCGTCGGACGGCCCCCACGGCGCCGACGTGGACGCGGCGGCGGCCGCGTACGCGGAGGAGCTGGCGCGGACGGCGGGCCCGGAGAACCACGGTCCGGTTCCGACGTTCGACGTGCTGATGCTGGGCGTCGGCCCGGACACCCATGTGGCGTCGCTGTTCCCGGAGCTGCCGGCGGTGCGGGAGACCGACCGCACGGTGGTCGGCGTCCACGGCGCGCCCAAGCCGCCGCCGACCCGGGTGACGCTGACGCTCCCGGCGATCCGAGCGGCTCGTGAGGTGTGGCTGCTTGCGGCCGGGGAGGACAAGGCCCGGGCGGCGGCGATCGCCCTCTCGGGAGCCGGGGAGATCCAGGCCCCGGCGGCGGGGGCGTACGGCAGGAGCCGGACCCTGTGGCTCCTGGACGGGGCGGCGGCTTCCCAACTGCCGCGTTCCTTGTATCCGCCGGCGTCGGCGTGAACGCTTCCGGGCCCCCGCTTCACCGCGAAGCGGGGGCCCGGTAGGTGTGTTACTTGACCGACCCCGCCATGACTCCCTGCACGAAGTGCCTCTGGAACGCGAAGAACACGGCGACCGGGACGACCAGGGACACGAACGCCCCGGGGGCCAGGACGTCGATGTTGCTGCCGAACTGGCGTATCTGGGACTGGAGTTCCACGGTCAGCGGTTGTGAGGAGCTGTCCGCGAAGAGCAGGGCGACCAGCATGTCGTTCCACACCCACAGGAACTGGAAGATGGCCAGGGAGGCGATCGCGGGCCGCCCCACGGGCAGGACGAGCCGCGTGAAGATGCGCCACTCGCTGCCGCCGTCCATCCGGGCCGCCTCCAGCATCTCCTTGGGCATCTCGGCGAAGTAGTTCCGCAGCAGGAACACCGCGAACGGCAGACCGTAGGCCACGTGGAAGAGGACGACGCCGGGGATGGTGCCGAACAGGCCCAGCTGGCCGAAGAGTTTGGCGACCGGCAGCAGGCCGATCTGCACGGGCACCACCAGCAGCGCGACCACGACCAGGAAGATCGTCTCCCGCCCGGGGAAGTCCAGCCACGCGAAGGCGTACCCCGCGAGGGCCGCGACCACCACGACCAGCACCGTCGTGGGCACCGATATCAGCACCGTGTTCCAGAACGCCTGCGTGATGCCGGCGTTCCCGAGCAGCGACGAGTAGTTGTCGAAGGACAGTTGCCCGGGGCTGGAGAACACCGTCCACCAGCCGCCCTTCGCCGTGTCCTCGGCGGACCGCAGCGAGGACAGGAACAGCCCGGCCAGGGGCGTCATCCACACCAGGCCGATCACCACGAGGAAGGCCTGCACGGCCCCGTTGCCCAACCCGCGCCGGACCGCGTTCATCGCTGACTCCTTCGGAAGCGGCGGACGTTGAACACCATGGCCGGGACGACCAGCAGCAGGAGCAGCACGCCGAGGGCGCTGCCGAGCCCCTGGTTGTTGCCGCCGCCGAACGACACCAGCCACATCTGCGTCGCGAGCACGGTCGCGTCCTCCTGCACGGGCCCGGGCGCGATGATGTAGACGAGGTCGAAGACCTTCATCACGTTGATGACGAGGGTGATGAACACGACCGACAGGACGGGTGCCAGCAGCGGCACCGTGATGCGCCGGAAGATCTGCCACTCGTTCGCGCCGTCCATCCGCGCCGCCTCCAGGGCGTCCCGCGGCAGTGTGGACAGGCCGGCGCCGATCAGCACCATGGCGAAGCCGGTCCAGATCCACAGGTAGGCGCCGATGATCGCCGGGGTGACCAGCGCGGGCCCGAGCCAGGAGACGCCCTCGTAGGGCTGGGCGAAGTTCGACGCGGGCAGCCTCACCTGGTAGGAGCCCGACGCCAGTCCCTCGAAGCGGAAGGAGCCGTCGGCGGCCGTGGTGGTCGTGGCGATCGTCTCGCCGTCGCGGACCGCCTCGACCCTGGTCTCCGGCAGGCCCCTCTCCCGCCGGTCGACCGCGCCCTGCTTGCCTCCCCCGCCGGGCACGAAGTCCAGGTAGACCACACCGCGCAGTTCGTCGGGGCCGGCTTTGCGCGCCGCCGCCTCGAACGCCGGCTCGGCCCCGCCGGGCAGGTCGCCGGGCTGTACGCCGACCAGGCCCAGCGTCACCGCGTCGCCGGGGGACACGCTCGAACTCGTGCGGTAGGAGCCGTCCTTGTCCTTCGTCAGGCCCTGGCCGTCGCGCGCCCGGGCCGTCGGATAGGTGGACTGCGCCTTGAAGGCGTCGTGGACGGAGACGACCGCGGCGTTCAGCACGCCCTTGTCGGGGTCCTCGTCGTAGGCGAGCCGGAAGATGATGCCGGCGGCGAGGAAGGAGACCGCCATCGGCATGAAGAGGAGCAGCTTGAAGGCCGTCGCCCAGCGGACCTTCTCCACCAGGACGGCGAGGATCAGTCCGAGTCCGGTGAGCAGGGCCGGGGCGATGACGACCCAGATGGCCGTGTTGCGTACGGCTTTGAGGGTCGCCGGGTCGCGGAACATCTCGGCGTAGTTGTCGCCGCCGACGAAGTTCGTCCCGGAGGCGTCGAAGAAGCTGCGGCCGATGCTGAACAGCACGGGGTAGACGACGAGCGCCCCGAGCAGGAGCAGCGCGGGCAGCACGAACAGCAGGGCGATGATCTTCCCGCGCCGGCGCAGTCGCAGGGTGCGGTCGGCGACCGGGCCGGGCGGTGGGGGGCTCGTGTCCTTCACGAGGGTGGCTGTCATGGCGTATCAGTCCTGGTACGCCTTGGCCGCCGCGGCCTCCAGCTTCGCCGCGGTGCCCTTCGGGTCGGACGGGTCGCGCAGGAAGTCCTGGAGGAGCTTCCACTCGCCGGTGCCCTTGGTGCCGCCGAAGGCCGCCGGGGCCTGGTCGGACATGTCGAAGCGGACCGAGTCCCCGGCCTGGACGAGGGACTTGGCGGTGGCGCGGGTGACGTCGTCGCCGTAGGCGGCGGGGTCGAGCTTCTTGTTCGGGGAGAGGAAGCCGCCGGCCTCGGCCCAGACCGCGGACGCCTCGGGGGTGGCCAGGTACTCCAGGAGGGCCTGGGCGGCCTTCTGGTTCTTGCCGTCCTTGAGGACGACGGCCGCGTCTCCGCCGCTGACGACCGGTGCCTCGCCGCCGCCGACCGCCGGGAAGGGGAAGAAGTTCGCGTCCTGGCCGACCTTCTTGCCGAACTGGTCCTTGGCGACACCGGCGACGAAGTCGCCCTCGTAGACCATGCCGGCCTCGGGCTCGGGGCCGAACACCTTCTCCACGGAGCCGGGGAAGTCGGTGTTCAGGGCGCCCTTCTGGCCGCCCGCGATGAGCTGCTTGTCCTTGAAGAGCTTGCCGAGGGTGGTGAGGGCGTCGACGACGGAGGCATCGGTCCACTTCAGCTCGTGGGCGGCGAGGGCGTCGTACTTCTCGGGACCGGCCTGGGAGAGGTAGACGTTCTCGAACCAGTCGGTGAGGGTCCAGCCGTCCTGCCCGGCGACGGAGAACGCGGCGAGCCCGGAGTCGGAGACGGTCCGCCCGGCCTTCAGCATCTCGTCGTAGGACTTCGGGGGCTTCACCCCGGCCTGCTGGAGGGCGTCGGGGCTGTACCAGACGGTCGACTTGTGGGCGGCCTTGAAGTAGAGGCCGTAGAGGGTGCCGTCGACGCTGCCGTACTTCTTCCACACGGGGGCGTAGCCCGCGTCGACGGCCTGCTCGGTCTTCTTCGACAGCGGCTTGAGCCAGCCCTTCTGCGCGAACTGCTTGAGCACGCCGACTTGCGGGACCATCACGACGTCGGGGGCATTGCCGCCCTCGATCTTGCTGCCGACGACGGTGGAGACGTTGTCGCCGGTGGAGACGAACTGCGTCTTGGCGCCGGTCTTCTCGGTGAAGGCGTCCAGCACCTTCTGGAAGTTCTTCTGCTCGGTGCCGGACCAGACGCCGGCCACGGTGATCGACTGGCCGCTGAGCGCCTTGTCACCGCCGCCGGCCGAGACGGGTCCGCCGCCGCAGGCGGTCGCGCCGAGCGCGAGGGCGAGAGCGGTGCAGCCGGTGAGCAGAGTGGTACGTCGTCGCATCATCGTTGATGTCCCTTCGGGGAGTTGACCTGCGAAGCGTTCGCTCGCGGGGCGATCAGGAACGGATCCACCAGGCGGCCGTCGACCCGGAGAGCACTCCGGGCGGGCAGGGGCCGCTGGCGAGCAGGGGGGAGCCGGGGACCGGCGCCGGTGTGGGGGCGGTACCGAAGTTGACGGCGCACACCAGGTCACCGCGCTCGAAGGCCAGGACGCCGGGCGGGGCGTCCAGCCAGCGCAGCGTGCCCTCACCCAACTGGGGCAGCGCGGAGCGCAGTTGCAGACCGTCGCGGTACAGGTGCCAGAAGGAGCGGGTGTCGGCGAGGGCGCGGTCGGTGGCGTACTCGGCGAAGTACTCGGGCTGCGGCAGCCAGGGCTTGGCGCTCTCGACGCCCGGGGTGAAGCCGAACGGCGAGGCCTGGCCCGACCAGGGCAGCGGCACGCGGCAGCCGTCGCGGATACGGGCCCGGCTGCCGGTGCGGCGGAAGATCGGGTCGGTGAGCACGTCGTCGGGCAGATCGACGACCTCGGGCAGGCCGAGTTCCTCGCCCTGGTAGATGTAGGCGGCGCCCGGCAGGGCCAGCATCAGCAGCGCGGCGGCGCGGGCGCGGGCGGCGCCGAGGCCGCTGCGCTCGGTGGCGGGTTCGCCGTAGCGGGTGACGGTGCGGACCTGGTCGTGGTTGTTGAGGACCCAGGTGACGGTCGAGCCGGTGCCCGCGATGTCCTGCATGGCCTCCGAGATGACCTTGCGGAAGGCGTCGGGGTCCCAGGGGGCGCTCAGCAGGTCGAAGAAGAAGGCCTGGTGCAGTTCGTCGGGCCGCACGTACCGGGCGTGTTCGCGGGCGGTGGGCACGGAGACCTCGCCGACGAGGAGGCGTTCGCAGCCGTCGCGCTCGGTGTACTCCTCGCATATGGAGCGCCAGCGGCGCCACACGTCGTGCACCTCGGGCTGGTTCCAGGCGAGCGGGTTGACCGAGTCGCGGGTGCGGGCGTCGGCCTCCGGGTCGTCGGAGTCGGGCAGCTGGGGGTGCTTGAAGAGTCCGGCGGCGACGTCGATGCGGAAGCCGTCGATGCCCCGGTCCAGCCAGAAGCGCAGGATGCGGTCGAACTCGGCGGCGATCTCGGGGTTGCGCCAGTTCCAGTCGGGCTGCTCGGGCGCGAACATGTGCAGGTACCACTGGCCGGGCCGCCCGTCCGGTTCGGTCACCCGGGTCCAGGCGGGGCCGCCGAACATCGAGTGCCAGTTGTTGGGCGGCTCGGATCCGTCGGGGCCGCGGCCGTCGGCGAAGTGGAAGCGGGCCCGGGCCGGGCTGCCGGGGGCCGCCGCCAGCGCCTCGCGGAACCAGGGGTGCTCGCTGGAGCAGTGGTTCGGGACGATGTCGAGCAGCACCTTGACGCCGAGCCGGTGCGCGGAGCCGACCAGCTGGTCGAATTCACCGAGGTCCCCGAAGAGCGGGTCGACGTCGCAGTAGTCGGCCACGTCATAGCCGTGGTCGTGCTGCGGCGAGGGGTAGAAGGGGCTCAGCCAGATCCCGTCGACGCCAAGCTTCTTGAGGTACGGCAGTCCGGCCCGGACTCCGGCGAGATCGCCGATGCCGTCGCCGGTGCTGTCGAGGAAGCTGCGGACGTACACCTGGTAGATGACCGCGTCCCGCCACCAGTGGTGGTACTTACTGAGCATGCATGCATGTTAGGTAGCGGGGTCAGAAGGGTGTCAACGAAAAGAACAGAAGTAACCGGCCAGTCTGGGTGTCAAATTGGGGCTTATCCGGACACAACGAAGCCAGTTGAAATGTCCTCGTTACCTAACATGTAACTAGCGGCTGGAGACGGCCGCCAGCTCCCGCGCCAGCCGGCGCACCGCCGCACCGGACGTCTGCCGCCCGGCCATAGCGTCGTGCACGACCGCCTGCACCACCAGGCTGACCTGGTCGTAGTGCGCGCTCTTGGGGCGCGGCGCGGCCGCGAGCACACTCGTGCGCAGGGTCGGCAGGTACGGGAACCTGCGGATGAGCGCGGGGTCCTGGTAGAGATCGGCCCGCACGGGCGGCAGCGCCCCCCGGGTGAGGACCTGGCGCTGGACGCGCTCACCGGTGAGGTACGCGATCAGGCGGGCCGCCGAGTCGGGGTGCCGTGTGTGCGCGCTGACGGCCAGGTTGGAGCCGCCCAGGACGCTCGTCCCCGGCCCGTCGGGGCCCGGCAGGGGCACGGCGCCGACCTTCCCCGCCACCTTCGAACCGGGAGCGGAGGCGCCCACGTAGGCGTACGGCCAGTTCCGCAGGAAGAGCAGCCGGCCGTCCTGGAAGGCCTGCTTGGACTCCTCCTCCTTGTACGTCAGCGCTTCCCTGGGGATCCAGCCCTCGCGCACTCCGCGCGACAGGAAACCGATGCCCTCGCGGGCCGCCGCCGAGTCGACGGTGACGCGCTCGCCCTCGTCGCCGAGGATCGAGCCGCCCGCCGAGTAGACGGCCTCGGCCGCGTTCACGGTGAGCCCCTCGTAGGGCAGGAACTGTCCGGCGTAGCCGTCGAGGCCGTACTCCGGGGCGATGGTCTTCGCGTACCGCTCCAGCTCCGCCCAGGTGCGCGGCGGCGCGACGCCCTCCTTCGCGAGGACGTCCTTGCGGTACAGGAGCAGGCCGGCGTTGGTGACGTACGGGACGGCGTAGAGCTGCCGGTCGTAGGTCGCCGTGTCCACGACCGGCTGGAGGAAGGTCTTCAGCGGGAAGCGGTCCCGGGGCAGAGGCCTGATCCAGCCCGCCGCGGCGAACTCCGAGGTCCAGTTGACGTCGATGTTGAGCACGTCGAACCGGCTGCGGTCGCCGTCGCGCAGGTCGGTGGCCATCTGGGCCCGGGTCTCGTCGGCGGAGTCCGGCAGCTCGACGAGGGTGACCTTCTCGCCGGGATGCGTACGGTTCCAGCCCTCCAGCAGGGGGCCGAGGTAACCGGTGAGGTCTCCGGCGGTGGCCAGGGTGAGCGGCCCGCGGGCACCCTCGGCGGGCTCGCCGGCCTGTGCTCCTGCGGCGACGTAGCCGGTCAGGACCACGACGAGAACGAGAAGGCCCCTACCCGCGGCATGGATCCACCGCATAGGTTCCTCCCTGTACACCGGCGCTGGGCACCCTCGCCCGGACAGAGGCCATGTATACCTGTTAGGTATGGGCGATACTAGGGCCTGGAGCACATTGGCCCGGACAGGAGGACTGCACGCGTGCGCCTGCCCCTCCTGGCACTCCTCGCCCGCGGACCCGCCCACGGCTACGAGCTCAAGCAGGACCTTGAGCAACTGCTGGGCTCCGCGTACCCTCAGCCGAACGTCGGCCAGATCTATGTGACCCTCGGCCGCCTCGAGAAGTCGGGACTGATCGAGGGCGAGGACGTGGCACAGTCCAGCCGGCCCAACAAAAAGGTCTACCACCTCACCGAGGCCGGGCGGGAGGCGGTGCGCGCCTGGTTCGAGGCGCCCGAGGACGAGCCGCGCGTGCGGGACGAGTTCTTCATGAAGCTGGCGCTCGCTCCGCGGACCGGTCTCGCCGAGCAGATCACCCTGATCAACCAGCAGCGGCGCCAGTACCTGAACACCATGCGGCAGCTGTCGAAGCTGGCCGCCGCCGAAGACCGCGACAACCGCATCGCCCATCTGCTGATCGAGGGCGCGATGCTGCACCTGCAGGCCGACCTCGACTGGCTGGAGCGGTGCCAGGAAGAGCTGGAGGAGCTGGAGTGAGCGACGACCGTCCCGCTCCTGTGCTGCGCGCCGAGGGGCTGGTCAAGACGCACCACGGCGAGGGCGCCCCGGCGCACGCCGTGCGCGGGGTCGACCTGTGCGTGAGGCAGGGCGAGTTCCTGGCGATCACCGGCCCGTCCGGCGCGGGCAAGTCGACGCTGCTGCACCTGCTCGGCGGGCTCCAGCGGCCGGACGCCGGCCACCTCTGGCTGGACGGCGAGTCCACCGACACCTACGGCGAGGCCCGCTGGGCGGTGGAGCGCAGGAAGCGGATCGGGATCGTCTTCCAGTTCTTCAACCTCGTGTCGAACCTGTCCGTGGCCGACAACGTGGAGCTGCCCGCCCTGCTCGCCGGGACGGCGCCGAAGCGGGCGCGCGCCGAGCGGGAGGCGCTGCTGGCCGAACTGGGCCTGACGGGCAAGGAGCGCAGCATGCCGGGTGAGCTGTCCGGCGGTGAGCAGCAGCGCGTCGCCCTGGCCCGGGCCCTGGTCAACCACCCGCCGCTGCTGCTGGCCGACGAGCCCGCGGGCAGCCTCGACTCCAAGGGCACCCGCGAGGTGATGCGGCTGCTGTCCCGCTTCCACCAGCGCGGCCAGACGATCGTGCTGGTCACACATGACGCCCGGCTGGCGAGCGCCGCGGACCGGGTGATCAGCTTCTTCGACGGCCGGATCGCCGACGACGCGGAACTCGACGGCGGCACCACCCCACCGCGCCGCTCCGGGATATCCGGCGTGCTGGAGCTGAAGGACTGACATGCGGGCGTACGACGACCCCCGAAGGGGCTGACCCGGATGCGAGCCACCCTGCGCTGGGCCCACTCCGATCTGCGCACGCACCGCGGCGAGGCACTGTTCCTCGTCCTCGCCACCGCGGGCATCGTCGCCTCCCTGCTGCTGGCGACGGCCCTGTTCGGGTACGCCACCAACCCCTGGCAGCGGGTGTTCACGCAGTCGCACGGCGCGCATGTGTGGCTGCACACCGACGCGGCGGCCGACACCGGCAAGCTGGCCGAGCTGGACGGCGTCGACGCCGTCGCCGGTCCCTACCCCACCGCCGCCACCACGGTCTCCTCGCGCGGCAGCCGCGCCTCCGTCGAACTGCGAGCCACCCCCGAGCGGCCCTCCGTGGGCCGCCCGCCGCTCGTGTCCGGACACTGGCTGGACCCCTCCACCCCGAACGGCGTGGTGCTGGAGAGCCGCCTGGCGCGTGCCCTGCTGGCCGGGCCCGGCGACACCCTCACCGTGCCGGGCACCGCCCGGGAGCTGACCGTCGTGGGCCTCGCCGACAGTGCCGAGCCGCGCTACCGGCCCGGTGAGCAGCCGGGCCTGGTCTGGGCCCTGCCGTCGGCCGTGCCGGATCCGGGCGGCCAGGTGATCGGACTGCGCCTGACGGACCCGGGCGACACCTCGTACCTCGTCCAGCGCGCCGTGACCGTGCTGGGAGCCGGGGCGATCGGCGAGGTCTCCACCTGGCAGCAGGCCAGGTCCGAGGCCCAGGGCGACAACCGGCTGCTCGGTCAGGTGCTGGGCCTGTTCGGGCTGGGCGCGCTGGTCGCGGCCGGATTCGCGGTGCACGGGGCGATCGGCACCCGTATCCGCGGTCACCTGCGCGACCTGTCCGTGCTGAAGGCCATCGGCTTCACACCCGGCCAGGTGGTCCGGATCTTCCTGCTCCAGCACCTGGCCTACGCCCTGCTGGGCGCCGTGGCCGCCGCCGGCCTCGCCGAGGCCCTGGGCAGCCGGATCCCGGGGCGGCTCGGGGACGCGGTCGGGGTGTGGCAGGGGCTGCCCGGGCACACCGTGGCGCTGCTCGTGGTCCCCGCGGGCGCCGTGCTGTTCATCGGCGCGACCACCGGGCTGGCCGCCTGGCGGGCCGGGCGCGTACCGCCGGTGCCCGTGCCGCGGCCCGCCGCGCCCTCGGGCGGACGGCTGTCCGGCGTGGCCCGCGGGGCGCTCGGCGTGCGGATCCCGCCCGCGCTGGTGCTGGGCTGGCACAAGGCGTTCACCCGCCGCCCCCGTTCCCTGGCCACCGTCGCCCGCCTGGCGCTGCCGCTGCTGCTGATCGTCGTGGCGATGAGCGCCTGGACCACCCTGGACCGCTTCCACAGCGAGCCCGAGCGGATCGGTCTGCCCACCACGCTCAGCGTCCGCGCCGACGCCGGCCGGAGCGAGGAGCAGACCCGCACGCTGCTGGAACGGGACCCGCAGGTGGCCGCCGCCTACCCGGGTGTCGAGACGGCCGCCCTGGTCCCGGGCCAGACGGCGACCATCGCACTGCGCGGCCTCGGCACCCAGCGAAACCCCTATCCGTACACCCTCGCCGAGGGCCGCGCCGCCCGTGGCGCCGACGAGGCCGTGGCCGGGCAGGGGCTGCTCGACCTGCTGGACGTGCGGGTCGGCGACTGGGTCCGGATGACCGTAGGGGACGAGCCGCAGATCCTGCACATCGTGGGCCGCAGCATCGAGCCGGAGAACGCCGGCCGGGTCATCTCCACGTCGCTCGACACCCTGCGCGCGAACGATCCGGGCCTGCGCCCGACGCTCTACGAGCTCCGGCTGGACCCCGGTGCCGACCCCGGGGAGGTCGCCGGCCGGCTCGCCGCGGCCGGGCGCGGCCACCTCGACGTGCACACGGTGGCCAACCCGGCGGACGGGTTGTCCCCGCTGCGGGCGGTCGTGGCCGGGCTGATCGCCGTGCTCGCCCTCATCGGGCTCATCGAGCTGCTGACCGCGATCGGCGGCACCGTCCGCGAGAGCGAACGGGACCTGCTGGCCCTGAAGGCCATCGGCCTGTCCCCCCGGCAGATCACCGCGATCACGGTCACGGCCACCGGCCTCACGGCTCTGGCGGCCGTCCTGGCCGCCACCGCCCTCGGACTGCCGCTCGCCCACTGGCTGATCGACGCCCAGGGCAGATCCAGCGGCATCGGCGCCGGGATCGCCCAGGGCCCGTCCGCCCCGCTGGTGCTGCTGCTCGGCGCGGCGGCGGTACTCTGCGCGGCGGCCCTGGCGGCCGTCCCCGCCGCCCGGGCGGCACGGCGCCGGCTCGCGGACACCCTCAGCGCGGTGGCCTGACCTCGCCGCAGGTCAGCCGCCGTAGGGGTGCTGCGGGGTGTACGGCGGCCGAGGGGGCGGGGCATAGGGGTACTGCTGCCCGCCCGGCGCGTAGGGATGGCCGTACGGGTTCCCCTGCGGGGGCAGGTGGGGCGCTCCCGCCGGGGGCATGCCGGGAGCCGTCGGCGGAACCGGCCCTGGGGCCGCTGCGAGAGCGGCCGGATGGGCCTTCAGCCGGATCCCGTACCGCCGCTTGAGCCGCCCCATCTCCAGCAGCGCGATGGCGGTCACGGTCACCGGAGCGCCCAGGATGAAGACGATCCCGAGGGTGAGGCTGAGCCCGTGCAGATCACCGGTGACGAGGTCGGGCACGGCCACCAGCCAGCTGGTCACGATGGCGAGCAGCGGCGGCAGACAGCGGTGCACGGCGGCCGTGCCGAAGAAGTTGCCGGAGACCCGCAGCGCCCCGTAGGCCGTGAAGATCAGCATCCACATCATCGTCAGCCCGACCCCGATGATGACGGCGGGGTTCGCCGACCCGTTCACGGTCTGCACCAGGCCCAGCAGCGCGGCCACACAACCGACGAACAGCACAAGCAGCAGCAGGGAGTTGACCAGGGGCACCCGCAGCTGCCGCACCGTGCCGCCGCGCCGCCAGACCCACAGCATCGCCCCGACCGTCAGCGGGGTGAGGAAGAGCAGGACGACGGAGGCCGTCATCGCGTTCTCCAGCAGCTCCGTGAAGTCGAAGCCGCCCTCGACGAAGGTGAAGACCCCGAGGGAGGCGACCGCTCCGGCGATGACGCGGAACCGCTTGAGGCGCTCCACCGACGGATCGAGGGGCTGCGGTATCCACGCGGGGTGGAACACCGCCCGTGCCACGTCCTGGGGTTTGAGCAGGGACCGGGCCGTCAGGGTGCCGCCGGTCCAACTACCGCGTGTGCGTGCCACTTCGCGCTCCCCCGAGCACTCGCCGTGATGATCGACCGGGATTCTACGGGAAGCGGACGGCGCGCCGCCGCCCGCTTTCCTTCCGGCGGCCGTGTCACCACCGCCCGCTTTCCGCCGGGCCGTGTCACCGCCGCCCGCTTTCCGCCGGGCCGTGTCACCGCCGGCCGCGCAGCTCCCGGTACGTGGCGACCAGCGCCTTGGTGGAGGCGTCCAGGCCCTCGACCTCGGCGCCCTGGGTCAGGGCGGGCTCGACGCGTTTGGCCAGGACCTTGCCCAGCTCCACGCCCCACTGGTCGAAGGAGTCGATGTTCCACACGGCGCCCTGCACGAACACCTTGTGCTCGTAGAGGGCGACCAACTGCCCGAGCACGGACGGCGTCAGCTCCGGCGCGAGGATCGTGGTCGTCGGGTGGTCACCGCGGAAGGTCTTGTGCGGTACCAGTTCCTCCGGCACGCCCTCGGCCCGCACCTCGTCCGGGGTCTTGCCGAAGGCGAGCGCCTGCGTCTGGGCGAAGAAGTTGGCCATCAGCAGGTCGTGCTGGGCCTTGAGCTGATCGCTCAGCTCGCCCACCGGCCGCGCGAAGCCGATGAAGTCCGCCGGGATGAGCTTCGTGCCCTGGTGGATGAGCTGGTAGTAGGCGTGCTGCCCGTTGGTGCCGGGCGTGCCCCACACCACCGGTCCGGTCTGCCAGTCCACCGCACGCCCGTCCCGGCCGACGTACTTGCCGTTGGACTCCATGTCGAGCTGCTGGAGGTAGGCGGTGAACTTGGACAGGTAGTGGCTGTAGGGCAGCACCGCGTGGGACTGGGCGTCGTGGAAGTTGCCGTACCAGATGCCCAGCAGGCCCAGCAGCAGCGGCACGTTGGACTCGGCGGGCGCGGTCCGGAAGTGCTCGTCGACGATGCGGAAACCGTCGAGCATCTCCCGGAAACGGTCCGGGCCGATCGCGATCATCAGGGCCAGCCCGATCGCGGAGTCGTAGGAGTAGCGTCCGCCGACCCAGTCCCAGAACTCGAACATGTTGGCCGTGTCGATGCCGAACTCGGCGACCTTCTCGGCGTTCGTGGACAGCGCGACGAAGTGCTTGGCGACGGCGGCCTCGTCACCGAGGGCGTCCAGCAGCCAGGAGCGGGCGGAGGTGGCGTTGGTGACCGTCTCGATGGTGGTGAAGGTCTTCGAGGCGATGACGAACAGGGTCTGTGCCGGGTCCAGGTCGCGGATCGCCTCGTGCAGGTCGGCGCCGTCCACGTTCGACACGAAACGCACCGTCAGCGACCGGTCGGTGAAGGCGCGCAGCACCTCGTACGCCATCGCGGGGCCGAGGTCGGAGCCGCCGATGCCGACGTTGACGATGTTCCGGATCCGCTTGCCGGTGTGGCCGGTCCACTCGCCCGACCGGACCCGGTCGGCGAAGTCCGCCATCTTGTCGAGCACGGCGTGCACCTCGGGCACCACGTTCTGGCCGTCGACCTCGATCACCGCGTCCCGGGGGGCGCGCAGCGCGGTGTGCAGCACGGCCCGGTCCTCGGTGGTGTTGATCCTCTCGCCGCGGAACATGGCGTCCCGGAGCCCGAAGACGTCGGTGGCGGCGGCCAGTTCGCGCAGCAGCCGCAGGGTGTCGTCGGTGACCAGGTGCTTGGAGTAGTCGACGTACAGGTCACCGACCCGCAGGGTGTACGCGGTGCCGCGGCCGGAGTCGGCGGCGAACAGCTCGCGCAACCCGACCTCGGCCAGTTCCTCACGGTGCTTGGCCAGTGCCGTCCACTCGGGCGTCTGGTTGAGCCTCGTACGGCCGTCTGCGTTCATCTGGGACTTCAGCCTTCTTTCCTGTCCTGCCTGCGTACCTTGCCCCGCTGCCGGTCCCAACCTAATGGAGCGGGGCGGGACGTCGGCCGTCGTGGCGCCGTCCTCCGGCTCGTCAACGGATACGTTCATCCGGAGCACAGGTATCAACGCGATGACGGCGAGGACGAAGAAGGCGGCCGTGAGCAGGGGCGGGGTGTTCGGTCCCCGGACGGCGGTGACAGCTCCGCCCAGCAGGGCGCCGAGGGGCACTCCGGCGTAGGCCAGGGTCCGGAAGGCCGCACTGACCCGGCCCAGCATCCCGGCGGGGCTGCGCTCCTGCATGAGCGTCGTGGTGTTGACGTTCCACACCATGCCCAGGAGCCCGAACAGGGCCAGCGCGCCCACCAGGACGGTCAGGCTCCGGACGGTGCCCATGACCACGAGGAGCGCGGTCTGCGCCGAGCCGGCGAGCAGCACCGAGCGCGGCCGGCCGAGCCGCGCGACCAGCCGGCCGTTCACCACTCCCCCGGCCAGGCTGCCCAGGGTGAAGGCGGTGCCCGCCGCCGCGTAACCGGCCGGGCCCGCCCGGAGCCAGTCGGTGACGAGGACGACCAGCAGGGCGAGCAGGGTGCCCATGCCGATGTTGCACAGGGCGGTGGCGGCGCACAGCGCGCGCAGGGCGCGGTCGCGCCACAGGGTGTGCAGCCCCTGCGCGATCTCCCGGCGCAGTGTGCTGCCCGCCGGCCTGGGCTTCGGGTCGGGCCCGGCGGCCGGCAGGGCCGCGATCAGGGCGGAGGCCGCGAGGAAGGTCACGGCGTCGGCCGCGAAGGGCACGGCCGTCCCGGCGGCCAGCAGCAGGGGTACGACGGGTCCGCCGAGCAGACCGCCCGCGATGCGCTGACCGGTCATCAGCCGGGCGTTGGCGCTGCCGAGAGCGTCCCGGTCGACCAGGGCGGGCAGCAGGGCCGTGGCGGCGTTGTCGAAGAGGGTCTGGAGGGTGGTGAGCGCGACGGCCAGCGCGATGAGCAGACCGATCGAGGCGTGCCCGAGGGCGACGGCCAGCGCGAAGGCGGCGACCAGCAGGCCGCGCAGGGCGTCCACCGTCCACATGGCCCGCCGCTGGTCCACCCGGTCGGCGACGGCCCCGCCGAGCAGGCCGAAGACGATCCAGGGCAGATAGCCGCAGGCCGTGACCGAGGCGATGAGCAGCGGATCGTCGGTCAGGGTCACGGCCAGCAGGGGCAGGGCGGCCGTGCGCAGCGCGTCGCCGAAGCTGGACAGCACAGCGGCGCTCCACAGCCGTCCGAAGCCCCCGCGCCACACGGGCGCCCGGGCGCTCCCCACCTCGACCGCGGCCACCGCTCCCCCTCATGGCTCGTTGGATGCACAAACCGTAGAGGGCCCCACTGACAATCGGTCGGTGAAAGAGGCCGGGAGGCGACTTCGGCCGGGCACCCACGGGTGTCCGGCCGGTTCTCAGGTCCAGGGCCTGTCGTTTGGATCAGGCCGGCCGGGAGTGACTGCGCCTCTCGGCCGACCCGAGCGGGGCGTGGCGCGTGCAGCTGCAAGGCGGAGGAGGGCGTCAACGCGATGGGGGTCCCTCCCGCGCGAGCGCAGCCGAGCGTGGGGGAGTTGACAACCGACGACAA
>NZ_JBFAIG010000037.1:0-17439 GCF_040654575.1 Streptomyces sp. NPDC050674 | reverse complement strand
TGCCAGTCCCCTTTCGCTGAGCAGGGCGTACACGGAAGCGGCGGACTCCCGCACGGTCTGGTTCTGCGACTCGATGCGCAGGTCGGGCGACTCGGCCCGTTCCACCCTGCGCTCGTCCCAGACCGCCTCCGGGGTCTCCCGGACCCGGCCGTCGCTGCCGAAGACCAGGAAGCGGTCGAAGGAGCGGGCGAACCAGCGGTCGTGGGTGACCGCGAGGACCGTGCCGTCGAAGGCCTCCAGGCCCTCCTGGAGCGCCTCGGCGGACTCCAGGTCCAGGTTGTCGGTCGGCTCGTCCAGCAGCAGCGCCGTCACGCCCTGGAGCTCCAGCAGCAGGATCTGGAAGCGGGCCTGCTGACCGCCGGAGAGGCGTTCGAACGTCTGCTCCGCCTGGTGGGTGAGCTCGTAGCGGCGCAGGCGGGACATCGCCGCACCGCGGTCCTGTGCGTGCTCCTTCCACAGGATGTCGAGGAGCGTGCGGCCCTCCAGCTCCGGATGGGCGTGCGTCTGCGCGAAGTGTCCGGGCACGACCCGCGCTCCCAGTTTCCAGTCCCCCGTGTGCGCCACGTCGTCGCCGGCCAGCAGACGCAGGAAGTGGGACTTCCCGGAACCGTTGGAGCCGAGGACGGCGACGCGCTCGCCGTAGAAGACCTCCAGGTCGAAGGGCTTCATCAGACCGGTGAGCTCCAGGTTCGCGCAGGTGAACGCGCGGACACCGGTGCGCCCGCCCTTGATCCGCATCGTGATGTCCTGCTCCCGCGGCGGCTCCGGCGGCGGGCCGGCCTCCTCGAACTTGCGCAGACGGGTCTGCGCGGCCGCGTAGCGGGAGGCCATCTCATGGCTGACGGCCGCCGCCTGGCGCAGGGTCAGTACGAGCTTCTTCAGCTGTGCGTGCTTCTCGTCCCAGCGCCTGCGCAGCTCCTCGAAGCGGGCGAAGCGCTCGCGCCGGGCGTCGTGGAAGGTGGCGAAGCCGCCGCCGTGCACCCAGGCGTCCGCTCCCGCGGGCCCGGGCTCCAGAGAGATGATCTTCTCGGCGGCGCGGGCGAGGAGTTCACGGTCGTGGGAGACGAACAGCACCGTCTTGCGGGTCTCCTTCAACCGCTCCTCCAGCCACCGCTTGCCGGGGACGTCGAGGTAGTTGTCGGGTTCGTCGAGGAGCAGCACCTCGTCGGTGCCGCGCAGCAGCGCCTCCAGGACGAGCCGTTTCTGCTCTCCGCCGGAGAGGGTGCGCACCTCCCGGAACTGCGCCTTGTCGTACGGCGCCCCGAGCGCGGCCGTGGTGCACATGTCCCACAGCGTCTCGGCCTCGTAGCCGCGGGCCTCGGCCCAGTCGGCGAGGGCCTGCGCGTACCCCAGCTGCGCGGCCTCGTCGTCCACGGTCATGATGGCGTGCTCGGCGACGTCCACGGCGCGGGCCGCCTCGCGGATGCGGGGCGGCGCGACGGACACGAGCAGGTCCCGCACGGTCGTCTCGTCGCGTACGGATCCCACGAACTGGCGCATGACCCCGAGCCCGCCGCCCACGACCACGGACCCGCCGTGCGGCTTGAGTTCTCCGGCGAGCATCCGCAGCAGGGTGGTCTTCCCCGCGCCGTTGGGTCCCACGAGGGCCACGACGGCCCCCTCCCCCACCCGGAACGACACGTCACCCAGCAGTGCCCTTCCGTCGGGCAGGTAGTACTCCAGGTGCGCGGCTTCGAGGTGTCCCATGGGCGCGATTGTGCGGGGGCGCGGGGGTCCGCGGCAAACGGATTCGGATGCCGCGGGTGCCTTTCAGACCCGTTCCAGCGGCCGATGGGGTCCGCTGGGGAGTTCCGTCTCGATCGGATCGCCGGGCCGCACCACGCCTCCCTCGCGCACCACGGTCATGATCCCGGCCTTGCGCACGACGTTCCCCGCTTCGTCCCGCCCGACGACCCGCTTCAGCAGCCCGTCCTGGAAGTGGTCGATCTGTACGCAGGGGTTGCGCAGCCCGGTGACCTCCAGGACCGCGCCGTCGCCGATGCGCAGCAGGGTGCCGGTGGACAGTCCGAGCAGGTCGATGCCGCGCGTGGTGATGTTCTCGCCGAGTTCGCCGGGCGCCACCTCGAAGCCGTCCTCGCCGACCTCGGCGAAGAGCTCCTCGTGGATGAGGTGGACCTGGCGCAGATTCGGCTGGGTGGGGTCCTGAGCCATGCGTGAGCGGTGCTTGACCGTCACCCCGGCGTGCACGTCCCCTTCCACCCCGAGCCCGGCGAGCAGCGTGATGCTCTCCCGGTTCGGCTTGGTGAACGTGTACTCCCCGTTGCTGCTGACCGCCGTCACATGGCCGCTCATCGGTCGTTTCCCCCTGTTTCGGTCGTGGTGGATCACCGTCGTGATCCACCACGAGCCTGCCCGCCGGCCCTCGGCGTGTCCAGCCCCGCCGAGGCGCTCGCACCACGGGGTGCCCGGCGGGCCGTTCCGGCACCGGGACCTGACACCGCATCAGTCCGAATGACGGGATGGGGGTCTCATCATACGGGCGGACTGCGTACCGTGATCTCACGCCGACCCGACCGGAAGGGGTGGGATCCGCCATGCCGGAACCCCGGGAGACCGCCGTCTACACCCACGGGCACCACGAGTCCGTGCTGCGTTCGCACACCTGGCGGACCGCCGCCAACTCCGCCGCCTACCTGCTGCCTTCGCTCGAGCCCCACATGAGGATCCTGGACATCGGCTGCGGCCCGGGGACGATCACCGCCGACCTGGCCGGGCTCGTGCCCGACGGGCGGGTCACCGGCGTCGACCGGGTGCCGGAGATCCTGGAGCGGGCACGTGCCACGGCGGCCGCACGGGGACGGGACAACGTCGACTTCGCGGTCGCCGACGTGCACGCCCTGGACTACCCGGACGACACCTTCTGCGTGGTCCACGCCCACCAGGTGCTCCAGCACGTGGGCGACCCGGTGCGGGCGCTGCGCGAGATGCGACGGGTCGTCCGGCCCGGCGGCCTCGTCGCCGTACGGGACGCCGACTACGCGGCCATGACCTGGTATCCGGCGTCCGAGGGGCTCGACACCTGGCTGGATCTGTACCGTCGGGTCGCCCGGGCCAACGGCGGTGAACCGGACGCCGGGCGCCGGCTGAGGTCCTGGGCCCTGCGGGCCGGGTTCACCGACATCACGGCGACCTCCGGCACCTGGACCTTCGCCACGCCCGAAGAGCGGGACTGGTGGAGCGGGCTGTGGGCCGACCGCACCCTGGCGTCGGCCTACGCCGACCGGGCCCGCGAGGGCGGACACACCGACGAGGCGGGACTGCGGGACGTGGCCGGGGCCTGGCGGGAGTGGAGCACCCGCGAGGACGGATGGTTCAGCGTCCTGCACGGAGAGATTCTCTGCCGCAAGGAAGCCTGAAACGCCGATTCCGGGACACTCTGGAAGCAGGAGGTTCGATTATGGTTCCCATCCTGCTTGTGCTGCTTCTGGCCTTGATTCTCTTCGGCGCCGGATTCGCAGTGAAGATTCTCTGGTGGATCGCACTCGCGGTTCTCGTCGTGTGGCTGTTGGGATTCCTTGTCCGTGGCACCTCGGCATCCGGCGGCCGGGGTCGCTGGTACAGGTGGTGAATGCGGACGCGCGGCCCCGGTCCTGAGGTCAGGGCCGGGGCCGCGCGTGTTTTCCGTCCGTGTCTCGTCCGCCTGTCAGTCCCGCGGAAGCAGCGGTCCGAGCGGCCCGAGGTCCAGGTTGAGGTCCTCGGGCCGCAGGCCGTAGCGGTCGCGCAGTTCCGTCATCCGCTCGTCGAGCAGCATGAGGGTGAGCCCGATGCGCTCCTCCTGCTCCTCGCTGAGATCACCCACGTCGAACCGGCGCACCGCCTGGCGCTCCATGAGCTGGCGCAGCAGCTCCACCACCGTCAGCACGAGCTTGACCAGGTCGCGCTCGACCGTGTCGGGCTCCAGTTCCACCCGGCGGGAACGCGGCCGGGGCTGGTCGGGGGTGGTCACAGCAACTCCTCGAACGGTGAGGGCACCTGGGCGTTCACCGAGCTGATCAGCGCGTTGAGGTCGATACGGACGAGGTCGACGTCGGCGATGCGCAGTGTGATGTCCCCCGTGATCACGACGCCGCCGGCCAGCAGCCGGTCGAGCAGGTCCACGAGGGCGACCTCACGGCGTTCCACTACGGTCACGTCTCGTCTCCGTCGTTCATGTCATCTCCCCGGCGAAGGAATAGGCCGCCCAAGGGCCGGTGAGTTCGATACGCATTCCAGGAACCTCACCCTTCGTGCGGTCCACCAGTTCCACGAACTCCTCGGAATGCGCACGCGGCACGAGATAGGCGGCGTTCAGCACGTTCCGGCCGGTCGCCTTGGAGAGCGCGGGATTCTGCGGGGGGTGCAGCCGGGAATCCTCAGCGAATGCGGAAAGCTCCTCGTGCAATTGCGTGGAAAAGGCCTCGGCCTTCTGCCACATCTCCTCCTGGGAGCGGGACTGCATGCGCCGCTGCCGCAGGTAGTCCCGGCCCGACGCGGGCTTCTGCGCGGGCCGGGCGCTCTCCTGGGCTTCGGGCTCCGCGTACACCTTCACGCCCCACTCGACCCTGCCCTCCAGCCGGTCGAGGGTGCGCCGGAAGTCCTCCTCACGGGCCTCGATCATCGTCCGCACGCCGCTGTCGTCGTGGAAGACGGTGCCCAGCCGCAGCGGCAGCGGGGTCGTGACGGTGGTGAGCGCGTCGATGACGCCCTGGTGGGCGCGGGCGGTCTCGGTGAGCCAGTCCAGGTCCTCCAGATGGGCGCGGAGCGGCTCCTCGGCGAAGTCCCGCTCCGGCACGTGACTCACCACGGCCACCAGGCCGTGGTGAGTCAGTGCCCTGGGCGGGTCACCCGCCACACCCGTCAACTGGGCCTGGAGCGGGGTACCGAAGGGGCGGCAGACGGCGTAGACGTACCGCAGTCCGGTCACGGTGCCTCCCTCTTCTCCACGCGGCCGGGCTCCAGTTCCTCCAGCCGGGCCAGCCTCTCGCGCAACTCGGCGTTCTCGCGGGTCAGTTCGTCACGACGGGCCCGTGAGCTCAGGGCCGGGTCGGTCTCCCACCAGTCGATGCCCATCTCCTTCGCCTTGTCCACCGAGGCGACGATCAACCGCAGTTTGATCGTGAGGAGTTCGATGTCGAGCAGGTTGATCCGGATGTCGCCCGCGATGACGATGCCCTTGTCAAGCACCCGTTCAAGGATGTCGGCGAGGTTGGCACCGCTTCCCTGACCGTAGGGTTCGGGCATCCTGCTGGGCGTCGTCATCGCCGGCTCCCTGCCTCGACTTCCTGGTCCTCGTCCTCGTCCTCCTCGTATTCACCCTCGGGCTCTTCCTCCTCCTCGGGCTCTTCCTCCTCGTCGTACTCGGCCTCGGATTCCTGCTCGTCCCCGGGCTCTTCCTCGTCCTCGTCGTACTCGGCCTCGGAGTCCTCGTCGTACTCGCCCTCGGGCTCCTCTTCGCCCTCCGGCTGCTCCTCGTCGTCGTACTCGGCCTCGGCGTCCTCGGAGTCCTCCGAGTCCTGGCCCTCCTCCTGGTCGGACTCCTCCTCCTCGAGCGCGTCCTCGTGGCTCTGCACGACCTCGCCGTCGCGGATCTCGCCGCGCCAGCCGTCCTCCGCCTCGCCCTTGATGGTGATGAAGCGGACGAAGTTCTTGAGGTCGAGCCGGGCCCGGCGGCCCTGGGCGCGCCAGATGTTGCCGGTCTTCTCGAAGAACCCGGAGGGGTAGTACTCGATGACCAGCAGGACCCGGGTCAGGTTGTCGGTGAGCCGGTGGAAGGAGACGACGCCCTTCGTGGTGCCCTTGGCGCCCTCCGAGGTCCAGGCGATGCGGTCGTCGGGAACCTGCTCGGTGGTCTTCGCCTTCCAGCTGCGGTTGGACCACCAGATCTTCGCCTGCCAGTCGGAGTGGGTGTCGTCGTCGCGGCTCGCGCTCTTGACACCCTTGGCGAAGGTGCTGAAGTCCTGGTACTTCGTCCACTGGTCGTAGGCGGTGCGCAGCGGCACGCCCACGTCGATGTGCTCGATGATGACAGTGGGCTTGTTACCGGAACGGCCCTTGCCCTTCTTGCCCTTGCCGCCACCGCCCAGGTTCTTGAAGGCACCTGTGACCTTGTCCTTGAGGCTGGAACCGCCGACCTCCAGTGCGGAGCGCAACGGGCCCTTGCCCTCGGCGATCTTGCGGCCGCCGTCGAGGGCGAGCTTGGCGAAACCGGGGCTGTTGCCCTCGGCTATGTCGTTCAGCTTGCCGGTGGTCTCGCCGAGCTTGCGACCGACGCCGGTCAGCATGCGGGTGGCCTGGGCGGCCAGATACTCCTGAAGTTCGGCCTTGAGCCGGTCCGCGGCCTCGCTGTGGGCCAGGTCGGTGAGCGGGTTCTTCGCCGCTCCGTCGGCGGCGGACTTCGCCGAGCCGAGTGTCTCGCTCATCCCTCACCGCCTCCCTTCGGCAGACGGGAGCGGGCACTGCCGCCTCTGCTCCCGGAGGTCGCCTTCTTGGCGGCCGTGGTCTTCTTCGCCGCCGTCTTACGGCCCTCCGCGGTCTTCTTCGCGGGAGCCTTCTTGGCGGCCTTCTTGGCGGGGGCCTTCTTGGCCGTCTTCTTCGCGGGGGCCCTCTTGGCGGGGGCCTTCTTGGCGGGAGCCTTCTTCGCGGCCGGCTCGGATTCCTCGTCCTGCTGCGAGGCCGAGTCGCCGGACTCGTCGTCCTCCCGGTCCTCGTCCTCGGACTCTTCGTCCTCGGCGTCGGACTCGTCCTCGGCCTCGGGCTCGTCCTCGGGCTCGGCCTCGTCCTCAGGTTCGGCGTCGGCCTCGTCCTCAGGCTCGGCGTCGGACTCGGGCTCGTCCTCGGCCGCCTCGTCCTCGGGCTCGGCGTCCTCGTCGTCCTCGTCGTCCTCCTCGCCGTCCCGGCGCTTGCCGGGCACCACGCCCGCCACCTGGTCGCGCACCTGGGCGGTGCGGCCGTGCAGCCGGTCGGCGATGGCGTCGAGCTGACGCTCGACCATGGCACCGGAGGCCGCCTTGCCCACGCCGCGCAGGTCCTCGCGCAGCTGGTCCCCGATCTCCTTGAACTGCGGGTTGTCGCGCAGCTGCTGCTGGAGCAGGTCCGCGACCATGCGCGGGCTCAGGTTCAGTTTCTTCCCGGCGACCAGGCCTCCGACGGCCACGGCCATCTTGAGTTTCTTGGTGCGTCCCAGGAGATATCCGGCCCCCACCGCGAGGCCCAGTCCCATTCGGTTCATTGTGTTGTCCCGTTGCCTGTTCCCGCGCTTCTGCGCGAAGCGGTCTCCAGCCGGTCGAGGAGTTCGTCCTCCATGCGGTCGAACTCCTCCTCCGTGATCTCTCCGGCCTCCAGCTGCTCTTCCAGGCGGCCCAGTTCGGCCCGTACCGTGGCGGGGTCGTAGTAGATCCGCTCGGCTTCCTGGACTACCTGCTTGACGGCCCAGGCGCTGCCGCGTACCGGTGCGAACGGCAGCAGCAGCACCTCGGAGATCAGACCCACGTCGTCACCCCGCTCCGGTGTCCGTGCCACTCACCGCGGTGCCGGCGGGCTCGGCCGGGCCGGGCTCGACGAAGCTGTACGGCGGCAGCGGTCCGTTGACCCGCACCTCCAGGTGCGGCATGTCCTTGCGCAGCTGCTCGACCGAGGCCAGGAAGGATTCGGCCGCGTCCCGGTCCACCAGGAACGACACGTTGGCCAGCCAGCCCGTGGACTCGGGGCCCACGCTCACGTCGTCGGCGGCCGCCTCCAGCGCGCGCTGCACCGCGGCGCCGTCGTCGGCCTCCTTGGCCTTGACCGCGGCCGCGACCATTTCGCCGAGCCGGATCTTGTCGTCGTAACTGCCGCCGCCCGCCTGCCGGTTGGCCTCCGCGAGCCCGCGGATGTCGGGGCTCTCGGCCATCACCTGGTGCAGGACGGCCTCTTCGACGTGGTTGGCCTTGACGTTGTACTCGACCCGGTTGTCCAGGGCCCGCAGCCGCTCCTTGTAGTGCTCGGCGCGCTCGGCGAGCACCCCGGTGATGGAGTTGTCGTCCGGGGCGACGCTGCCGAACCGCATGGGCAGCACGCAGCCGCCCGCACCGGCCTCGCTGAGCACGTTCTGGTGCGCGAGCAGGTCCTTGCGCTTGGGCCGCAGGCCCTCGGGCGCCTCACTGACGATGGCCGCCAGGTCGCCCTCCCGCAGGATGCGCACCTCGCGGGGCGGGTCGCCGACGCCGCCCATGCCCTCGGGCAGGGAGGGGTGTGAGCCCGCCGCGATGCCGTAGACGTAAGTGCTCACTCCTGCTCCTCCTTACGACGGGACGTGGTCTTGCGGGCTCGCGGACGCGACTCGGTCTCGCCCTCGCTCCGCGCCTGCTTGAAGGCGTCGGAGATGGTCTCGGCGGCGCCGGAGAGCGCCCCCTTGGACTTGCCGCGGGCGCCGGACTCGGTGATCTCACCGACCAGGTCGGGCAGGCCCGGGTCCTTGCGGGGGCCGGCCTCCAGGTCGAGGCGGTTGCACGCCTCGGCGAAGCGCAGATAGGTGTCGACGCTGGCGACGACGACGCGGACGTCGATCTTGAGGATCTCGATGCCGACCAGGGAGACACGGACGAACGCGTCGATCACGAGCCCCCTGTCCAGAACCAGTTCGAGCACGTCATAGAGACCGCTGCTGCCGCCTCCGCCGCCGGACTGCTGTGCCGGTACGACAGTCATGCCGGATGTTCCTCCTCGTGTGTGGGTGCGGGTCGTCTCGGGCGGCCTAGCGGCCGCCGGACCTGCGCGCGTCGGACCGACCGCGTTCGTAGCGGCGGACGCGCCGGTAACCCGTGAGCTGCCCCTCTGTGTCGAGCTCCACCTGGTAGCTCGCCATCAGGCTCATCGTGTCGGGCACGCGCTCGAGCTCGAGAACCTCGACCTCCAGCGCCCAGCCCTCCTCCGTCTGCTCGAAGGACGACACGGACTCGGCCTCCATGCCGGTGAGCTCCGCGAGCTGGCCGCGCGCCTGGCGCAGCACCTCCATCGGGCTCGGCCGGCTGCGGGCCGACTGGTTGTCGTTCGTCTTGCTCGATTTCCTCGAGTCCTGAGAGTCCTGAGACTTCTGTGAACTCTGTGACTCTTGCGTGTTGTTTGTGTTCGACATGGCCACCTCCCCCTCCGTGTGGCCGCAAGCGTGTTCGCCAAACCTCTACGGGCCCATGCATCTGCCACTCACCGCGAGAGCGCCGGGCGGGGGTCAGCCCCGCAGGGCGTTCAGCCGCCGCCTGGCAGGGCCCAGCGCCCGGCCCCGGTTGAGCAGGCCCGACCAGGGGTTGGCGCGTGCCTGCTCGGCGGCGTCGGCGACGGTCCAGCGGCGGGCGTGCAGCTCCGGGTCGTCCAGCTGGTCCCAGGTGATCGGGGTGGCCACCGGCGCGCCCGGACGGGGCCGGACCGTGTAGGGCGCGACGGCGGTCTGTGCGTAGGCGTTGCGCTGGATGTCGAGGTAGAGCCGCTGCCCGCGTTCCTTCTTGCGGGCAGCGGTGGTGAGCCGGTCGGGGTGGCCGGCGGCGAGCAGGTCGGCGACGTCCCGGGCGAAGGCGCGCACCTCGTCGAAGTCGTGCCGGCCGTTCAGCGGCACGATCACGTGCAGTCCGCGCGAGCCGGTGGTCATCAGCGCCGAGGGCAGTTCCAGCTCGTCGAGCAGCTCCCCGAGCAGCCGGGCGGCCTCGCGCACGGCCTCGAAGTCGTCCCTGGGCGTCCCCCGAAACCCTTCAGGCACCGGGGACGGGTCGAGGTCGAAGATCAGCCGGTCGGGGTGGTCCACGGCGTCGGCGCGCGACAGCCAGCGGTGCAGGGTGATGCTCGCCTGGTCGGCCAGATACAGGAGGGTGGCGGTGTCGTCGCACACGGTGTGGCAGACCGTGCCGCCCTCCTTGGCCAGCTCGACGCGGGTGATCCAGTCCGGGTAGTGGTCCGGGGTGTTCTTCTGCATGAACGCGGGCCCGTCGATGCCGTCCGGGTGCCGTTCCAGCATCAGCGGGCGCCCGCGCAGGTGCGGCAGCATGAAGGGCGCTACGGCCCGGTAATAGTCCACCAGGTCGCCCTTGGTGTACTCCTTGGCGTCACCGCCGCCGGGGAAGAGCACCTTGTCCGGCCGGTGCACCTCCACCGTGCGGCGGCCCGCCCGCACCCTGCGCGTGCCGTCGGCGCCACTCACCGCACGACCGCCTCCTCCACGAGCAGCCGTCCGGCCGCCGCGATGGACTCCGCGTCGATACCCGAGGCCCGCAGCTGCTCCTCCGGGGAAGCCGAGCCCGGCATCGTGCGGACGCCGAGCCGCACCAGGCGGGGTACGGGGCGCCCGTCGGTGAAGGCGTCGAGGACCGCGTCCCCGATGCCGCCCTCGGGGTGGTGGTCCTCCACGGTCACCAGGCAGCCGGTCTCCTCGGCGGCGCGGCGCAGCGTGGCCCGGTCGACGGGCTTCACGGAGTACAGGTCGATCACCCGCACCGCGATGTCCTCCTGCTCCAGCGCCTCGGCGGCGGCCAGCGCCTCGTGCACGGTGACGCCCGCCGCGACGAGGGTGAGCCGGTCGCTGCCGGAGGAGCGCAGCACCTTGCTGCCACCCACCGGGAACTCCTCGTCGGGGCCGTAGATCACCGGGCTCTCGCCGCGCGAGGTGCGCAGGTAGCGGACCCCCTCCAGGCCGGCCATCGCGGAGACGAGCCGGGCGGTCTGGTTGGCGTCGCACGGGTACAGCACGGTCGAGCCGTGCACGGCCCGCATCATCGCCAGGTCCTCCAGGCCCATCTGGCTGGGCCCGTCCTGGCCGATGGCGACACCCGCGTGGGAGCCGACGAGATTGACGCCGGAGCCGCTGATGGACGCCATGCGGATGAAGTCGTACGCCCGGGTCAGGAACGCCGCGAACGTGGTGGCGTACGGCACCCAGCCGCGGGCCGCAAGACCGACCGCCGAGGCGACCAGCTGCTGCTCGGCGATGTAGCACTCGAAGTAGCGCTCGGGGTGTTCCTTGGCGAAGAACTCGGCGCGGGTGGAGTCGCCGACCTCGCCGTCCAGGGCGACGATGTCGCCGCGGCCGGTGCCGAGAGCGGCGAGCGCCTCGCCGAAGGCGTTGCGGGTGGCGACCTCCTCGCCCTTGTCCCAGGTGGGGAGTTCGAAGGCACCGGTGTGGACGGAATGCAGCATGCGGGCGGCGGCCGGTTCGCGCACCTGGACGCGGATGTCGCGCGGGCCGCCCAGCTCGGTGATGGCCTCCTCGGCCTCCGGCAGCGGCTTGCCGTGCAGGCCCTCGCGGTCCTGGACGCCCTCGACGCCCTTGCCCTTGAGGGTGCGGGCGAGGATCGCGGTGGGCTGGCCCTTGGTGGACGCGGCCTCCCCGTAGGCGCGGTCCAGGGCGTCCACGTCGTGGCCGTCGACCTCGACGGTGTGCCAGCCGAACGCCTGGAAGCGGCGGGCGTAGGCGTCCAGGTCGTGGCCGTGCCGGGTGGGGCCGCGCTGGCCGAGCCGGTTGACGTCGACGATCACGGTGAGGTTGTCCAGGTGCTCGTACCCGGCGTGCTCGGCGGCCTCCCAGACGGACCCCTCGGCCAGCTCGCTGTCGCCGCACAGCACCCAGGTGCGGTAGTCGGCGCGGTCGAGCCGCTTGCCGGCCAGCGCGATGCCGACCCCGACGGGCAGGCCCTGGCCGAGCGAGCCGGTGGCCGTCTCGACCCACGGCAGGCGCTGCGGGGTGGGGTGTCCTTCGAGGCGGCTGCCCAGCTTGCGGAAGGTGAGCAGCTCTTCGTCGTCGATGGCGCCGGCCGCCTTGTACGCGGCGTACAGCAGCGGCGAGGCGTGGCCCTTGGACAGGACGAAGCGGTCGTTGCCGGGGTGGGCGGGGCGGTCGAAGTCGTAGCGCAGGTGGTGCGCGAGCAGGACGGCCATCAGGTCGGCGGCTGACATCGAGGACGTCGGGTGCCCGGAACCCGCCGCGGCGGCGGCGCGGACACTGTCCACCCGCAGCTGCTGTCCGAGGTCGGTGAGTTCACCGGTGTTCATGAGTCTCCTTTCGAGGAGTCGTCCGGGGCGTCGGTTCGTTTGACGGGGCCGGGGGCCGGGTGGCCCGCGGCCGACCCGCCGGGCGAAGGCCCGGACGCGGGTCGATTCCCGGCGGGCTCTCCGCCGGGTTGGTTCTTGGCCGGCTCACCGCCGGGTTGGTTCCTGGCGGGCTCTCCGCCGGGTTGGTTCTTGGCGGGCTCGCCCCCGGGTTGGCTCTTGGCAGGCTCACCGCCGGGTTGGCTCTTGGCAGGCTCACCGCCGGGCTGGCCCTTGGCGGGCTCACCACCCGGCTGGTTCCGGGGCGGTTCACCACCGGGCTGATTACGGGCCGGTTCAGCAGCGGGCTGATTCCCGGCAGGCTCGCCGCCCGGGCGGTTCCCGGTCGGTTCGGCGGAGGTGGGTGTGGGCGTGGGCGGGGCCGGGCGGCCTTTCGGGGTGTCCGCCTCCGTACGCCACTGCGCGTGCCCGGTGCCGGGTCCGCCCGGGGCCGGGCGGCCCTTTGCCGTTTCAGACTCGAACCGGAGCTCCACGGCTCCGGATCCGGGCTGCCCCTTCGCGGGCTCGCCGGGGGTGCCGGAGCCCCCGTCCTCCGTGTCGGCGGCGAGCGCCGCGCCCGGCCCCGAACGGGCGCTCTCCTCCTGCCGCCGCCCGGGCCGGCCCGGCACCCGGGCCACCTCGGGCGACGCCGTGTCCAACGGCACCGACCAGGACCGTACGAGCCCCAACTGCACGGCTTGGCGCGGCAGCACGGCGTCCAGCAGCCAGTCGGCCGCGACCCGGACCCGGTTCCCGGGCATCGCTGCGAGGTGGTAGCCCCGCGTCACCGCGCCCGCCGGAACACCGGAGAGGCTCACGCCGAGCGGGTTGGCGGCGGCCTTCGCCCCGCCCAGGTCGACCACGAACCCCAGGTCGCGGTGGCGGTACGGCTTGCGCGCACCGCCGAGGCCGAGCGAGGCGGCGACGTTCTCCGCCGCGACCTTGCCGTGCCGCCAGGCGTGCTGCGCGGTCATCGGCGTGTAGCTGCCCGGGTTCTCCAGATCGGGTACCGCGGCCACGTCGCCGCAGGCGAACAGCTCCGCCCGGCCCGGCACCCGCAGATGCGGGTCGACGAGCAGCCGGCCCCGCTCCATGGGCAGCCCGAGGGACTCCACCAGCGGATCGGGGCGGACGCCCACGCACCACACCAGCGTGCGGGTCGCGACGAACTCGCCGTCGGTCAGCACGACACCCTCAGGGGTGGCCTCCTGCACGGAGGTCCCCATGCGCACGTCCACCCCCCGCTGCCGCAGCACCCGGCCGGCGGTGGCGGAGAGCTTCTCGTCCATCTCGGGCAGCACCCGCGGCGCCACGTCGAGCAGCATCCAGCGCGGCCGCATGCCCTGCCGCAGCGGGTGTTTGCGGACCTGCGCGTCGGTGAACATCTGCCCGTGCGCGGCGACCTCGGTGCCGGTGTACCCCGCCCCGACCACGACGAAGGTGCACCGCGCGGCACACGTCCCGGCGTCGTCAGCAGCGGCCGCCAGCTCCACCTGCCGGGTGACGTGATCGCGCAGGTACAGCGCCTCGGGCAGCCCGCGGAAACCGTGCGCGTGCTCGGCGACGCCCGGGATGGGCAGCAGCTTGTTGACGCTGCCGGCCGCGAGCACCAGCCGGTCGTAGGAGAGCGTGCCTTCCTCGCCCTCGGGACCCGTGTAGCGCAGGGTGCGGTCGTCGAGGTCGATGCGCTCGGCCTCCCCGAGCACCAGTCGTACGTCCGGCAGCGAGTGCGAGAGGGAGACCGTGACCCGGCGCGGCTCCAGGATGCCGGCGGCGACCTGGGGCAGCAGGGGCAGGTACAGGAAATAGTCCGTCGGGTTCAGCACGGTGATGTGGGCCCGGCCCCGGGTGAGCCGGGACAGGGTGCGGGCCGTGCGGTACCCGGCGAAGCCGGCACCGATGATCACGATGCGGGGTCGACTCACGGTCGCTCGCCTCCGGCACTGTCGCTGGCTCGGGAACCTTCCGCGTCCCCCTGGCCTGGGCACCCAAACGTCGGCGCCGCCCACCCGCCCGGACACCGCCGGTTTCCGGCCCCGCCGCCGGGTACCCGGTGCGGGATACGGACCGCCGACGTCGCGGAGGCACTCCCCCATGCCCGAGTACGGTTACTTCCTCTCGTGCGAGCAGTACGGACCCGCCGAGCTGATCGAGCAGGCGCGGATGGCCGAGCAGGCCGGATTCCAGGCGCTGTGGATCTCGGACCACTACCACCCGTGGAACGACGAGCAGGGCCAGAGCCCGTTCGTGTGGTCGGTGATCGGCGCGCTGTCCGAGGCGGTGTCCCTACCGATCGAGTCTGCGGTGACCTGCCCGACCGTGCGCATGCACCCGGCGGTGGTGGCGCAGGCGGCGGCGACCAGCGCGGTGATGACGAACAACCGTTTCCGCCTCGGTGTCGGCTCCGGCGAGGCGCTCAACGAGCACATCCTGGGTGATCACTGGCCGCCGGCCCACGTCCGTCTGGACATGCTGGAGGAGGCCATCCAGGTGATGCGCCGGCTGTTCACGGGTGAGGAGGTCAACCACCACGGCCCGCACTACACCGTGGAGAACGCCCGCCTGTACACGGTCCCGGACGAGCCGATCCCGATCGACATCTCCGGCTTCGGCCCGGCGGCGACACAGCTCGCCTCCCGCGTCGGCGACGGATACATCACGGTGGTGCCCGACGAGACGATGGTCGAGCAGTACCGCAAGGGCGGAGGCGGCGGAAAACTGGTCAGCGGCGGCACCAAGGTCTGCTACGGCACCGACAAGGACGAGGCCGTGCGGACCGTCCACCGGCTCTGGGCCAACGAGCAGCTGCCGGGCGAGCTGGCCCAGGTGCTGCCCTCCCCCAAGCACTTCGAGCAGGCGCAGCAGCTCGTCACCGAGGACATGGTGCGCGAGAACCGGGTCTGCGGGGACGTGGTGGACGAGCACGTGGCGGAGCTGAGGCAGTTCGCCGACGCGGGCTTCGACCGGGTCTACGTGAACCAGATCGGCCCGGACCTGCGCGGCTTCTTCGACTTCTACCGTACGAAGGTGCTGCCGCAGCTCCAGTGATCCGCCCGGCCGGAGGGGAGAGGGCACTGCGATGCAGGCGTCCTCTTCCTCGGCGTCCTCTCCCTCGGCGTCCTCTTCCTCGCGAAATCACGAGGTGGCAGAGCGCCGATTCACCTAGGGTCGCCCGTATGTCTGTTCGTCTTCGCATGCGTGAGGCCCTGCCGGAAGCGATGCGGGCCAGGGACAGGGCCGCCGTGAGCGCCCTGCGCAGCGCCCTGGCCGCGCTCGACAACGCCGAGGCGGTGGCCCCGGACGATTCCGCGCCCCGGGCCGGCGCACTCGAGCAGTCGCCGGTCGGTGCCGGAGCCACCGAAGCCGCGCGCCGGGAACTCGGCGAGCGGGACGTGCTGGACATCGTGCGGGCCGAGGCGACCGAACGACTGGAGGCGGCCGCGCAGTTGACCGCCCCCGCGCACGCCGACCGGGCCGGACGGCTGCGCGCGGAGGCGGCCGTGCTGCTCCGCTTCCTCGAAGGTGCCGGGAGCGTCACGGCGGATGACACCGAGGCCGCGGGGGGACACGCGGCAGGCGGCGGCGATCTGCCGGCACCGGCGGTCTAGGGGCGGGCCAGGCGGTCTAGAGCCTGTCTGACAATTCCCGTCCAATCAGCGAGGTTCGGCTGAGTTGGCAATCGGGAGGTGCGCCGACCGTCCGGCGGGGATTACCGGGCAGGGCCTACGAACGGCGGGCCAGCAGATGGGCGTCGAGGAAGCCCCTTTCGGAGGCTGGATCGTGGAGCAACCGGGCGAAGGGAACGAGCTCGGCGTCGGCCAGCAGTTCGGCCAGGCGATCCGCCGGCCAGCTGTAGGCAGGCGCCACCTTGTGGTCGAAGCGGACCGGTTCTTGTTCGTCGGTCCCGAAGAAGGAGACCAGGAGCAGGCCATCCGGCGCCAGGACGCGTGCCTGCTCGGCGAGCAGCTCCGGCAGTTCTCCCGGAGGAGTGTGGATCATCGAGTAGTGGGCCAGTACGCCGCCGAGCGCGGCGTCCTCGATCGGCAGGGATTCCATCCGCGCCTCCTGGAAGCGCAGCGCCGGATGGGCCTGCCGGGCGTGGTCGATCATGCCGGGGGCGAGGTCGAGTCCGAAGGCGTCCAGGCCCAGTTCGTGCAGCATGGCTGTCAGATGTCCGGGACCGCACCCGACGTCCGCTGCCCGCGGGTTGCCCGTCGCGCGCACCAGTTCGGCGAAGGTGCCGATCATGGTCCGGGAGAAAGGCTGTGTCTCCAGCCGGTTTGCGAACAGCGATGCGTACAGCTCGACGACTCCGTCGTACGCCGTCCTGGTCTCGTCCTGATGATTCACCACGGGCAGGACTCTATAGCCGGTCTGATAATTGATCTTGTGGTAAGTCGAGGTGAGTTGACGGATGCGGCATGGGGGCGGATAGAGCCCCTTTTGCCCCAGGTGGACGGACGGGGCCGTCCGTGGCGTGATCACCGGCAGGTGGTCCACGGCGTGCTGTGGCGGCTACGGACCGCGGCTCCTTGGCGCGACCTGCCCGAGCGGTATGGGCCGTGGCAGACCGTCTACGAGCGGTTCGCCCGCTGGGAGGCCGATGGCACGTGGGCGAAGCTGCTGGAGCATGTCCAGGTCCATGATGACGCGGGGGGCCGGGTGGAGTGGATCGTCGCCGTTGACTCCACGATCAACCGGGCCCACCAGCACGCCGCGGGCGCCCGTAAAAGGGGGACGCAGACAGGGACAAACCGGAAGATCCGGGCCGCTCGCAGGCGCATCAGGCACTCGGTCGGTCCCGGGGCGGGCTGACCACCAAGGTCCATCTCGCCGTCGACGGCCGGGGACTGCCGCTGTCGATCGTGCTCACACCCGGAAACGTCAACGACGCCACCGCGTTCGCCGACGTCCTCGACGGGGTCCGCACCCCGCGCGTCGGCACGGGCCGCCCGCGCACGACACCGGACCGTGTGCTGGGTGACAAGGCCTACTCCGGCAGGGCCATCCGTCATCTGCTGAGGCGTCGGGGCATCGCCGCCACGATCCCCGAGCGCCGCGACCAGGTGGCCAACCGTCGACGCAGGGGGCGCTTCGGTGGCCGGCCACCCGCCTTTGACAGGGAGATCTATCGCGACCGCAACGTGGTCGAACGATGCTTCGCTCGCCTCAAGCAGTTCCGTGCGATCGCAACTAGGTTCGACAAGCTCGCGGACCGCTACCGCGCGGGAGTCGTCCTAGCCTCCCTGATTCTCTGGCTCCGCGAAACGGCCAGGTGATCATTTGTCAGACAGGCTCAAGGGCCTGTCGTTTGGATCATGCCGGCGTCGCGGGGCGTGGCACGCACATCTGCCGCGTTGTCGTCGGTTGTCAACTCCCCCACGCTCGGCTGCG
>NZ_JBFAIG010000036.1:0-20138 GCF_040654575.1 Streptomyces sp. NPDC050674 | reverse complement strand
CGCTGTCGGAGGCGCCCTTGGCGCTCACCGTCACGTCCGAGGAGGTGGCCGCGAAGAGCTTGTCGAAGGTGGTGGACATGGTGTCCGTGAAGACGCGCACCGGAAACGTTCCGGTGCGGCCTCGTCGTGTGACGGCGTCTGTGACGGCCGCCGTGACCGCGTCGTCGGCTCCGCGGTCACGGCGGCCAGTGGGTCAGCGGGTGTCGGTCAGGCCGCCGGTGACGGCGATGACCTCGCCGACCGTGAAGCTGGAGTCCGCGTCGGAGGCCAGATACACGTACGCGGGGGCTATCTCCTCGGGCTGGGCGACCCGGCCCATCGGCGCCGAACTGCCCAGGTCGGTGAGGTAGTCGTCCGGAAAACGCTGGCCCGCGAGGTTCAGCACGGTCCAAGTAGGTCCCGGGGACACGACGTTGGCACGGACGCCCCGTTCGGCGAGGTGCGAGGCGATGGACTTGGTGAAGACGACGGGACAGGTGGGGCAGCGCGGCCATCACCAGGTGGAAGTAGGCGTAGACGTTCGTCTTGAAGACGCGGTCGAAGTCCTCGGCGGTGAGGTCCGTGAGGTCGTTCTGGCTGTTGAGGTAGGCGGCGTTGCTCACCAGGACGTTGAGGCCGCCCAGTTCGGCGACGGTGCGCTCCACCACGTCGGCGCAGAACGACGCGTCGCACAAGTCACCGGGCAGCAGCAGGCACGTGCGGCCTTCCTTCTCCACCGCCGCACGCGTCTCGACGGCGTCCCGTTCCTCTTCGGGCAGGTACACGATGGCGACGTCGGCACCTTCCCGGGCATAGAGAACGGCCACCGAGCCGGCCGCTCGTCCGGTGTCGGCCCGGTGACCTTGTCCTCCGACATGGGTTGCGCTCCTCCTTCTTCTTCGGTGGCTCTTGGTCCTGTCCGTCCGGCGGGTACCCGCACGCGGGGCGGCACACGACAGCCGCATGCGTGGAACGCCACGGGAGCGACGTCGATCTCGGTAGCTCCGTGCGCACTCTCCGTATCCGGCTCCGGCGCCGCCCCCACGGCCGACCCCCCTGCGCCACCCGCATTCCTCTTCGCCCTCACGAGCCACTGAACAGGGGAGACAGCGAAACCGCAGCGGCCGTGTCATCCGAGCGTGGTCACCTCGCAAGGACGTCACGCTGTGTGCCTTTTTCGCTTTCCGACCGGCGGAGAACCGGCTGTGTACACATGGCGATCACGTCCTCGTGGCAAAGGCAGAAATGGCGCGAGCGGTGAATGGCGATCAGGTTTTATCAAAACGGACATAGGGGTGTCAGTCGCCGCAGATGAGCTAAGATTCGAAAACGGTTGACCCCGAACCGTGCAGTCGCCTAAGATCTTGATCATTGCGGGGAAATTTTTCGGCTGGTGGTTACCGGGGGGCGGCTGCTTGTGTTCTTCTTTCCATCTTGGGATTTGTTGTGCCTGATGTGCCCTGCCCGAGGTGATTCCACAGCTGACTGACCCGCGGATCTCGCGCGGAAGTTCACCCGTCAACTTCTACTGACCACTGTGGCGTTCACGGTCCATCGCGGCTCCTGGCATCACGCATGCCATGGCTCGGTGGCCAGATTCGCCATGCCGTGACGCGGTCCGAGTGCTCTCCAGATGAACCATCGCCGACCTCAGAGCGAGATTTCGAGGAACTTCTGTGTCTTATCGTGTCCTAGTGGTGCAGCCGGCGTTCTCAGCGAACGCCTACGTCGCGCATGCCCGTTCCATAGGCTGGGATGTCGTCGTCGCCTCCTATGAGAAAGGGGGCCGCGTAATCGCCGACGCGGTACGCTCGCTTACCACCGAGATAATCACGGTGGACACCAATGACAAAACTGCCCTCGAGGCCGCTGTCGTTGAATCCCATGAGCGAAACGCGATTCATGCCGTGGTGGCCGGAGGTGAATACTACGTACCCGGTGCCGCGCAATTGTCGGCGCGCCTCGGACTGCCCGCCCTGACCCCCACAGCCGTCGATCAGGTGCGGCACAAGGGGAAAATGCGCCAAGCAGTGGCCGACGCCGGCCTGGAAGTGCCCAAGTTCGTGGTCGTGAGCGCACCCGCGGACCTCGAAGCGGCCTGTGCGCACGTCGGATTCCCCGCCGTCATCAAGCCCGTCGATTCCGGCGGCAGCGTCCACGTCTCGCGTGTCGACAGCATCGAGGAGGCGCGCGTGGCGCTGGCCGCGATGCACGCCGAGGAAGGGCTTGAATTCGACCGCGAGCTCACCCGCGACGCGATCCTCGAGCAATACGTGCCCGGCACGGAGTACAGCGCCGACGGATATGTGCGCGACGGAGAAGTGGTCGTCGTCGCGGTGACCCGGAAGCTGCTCGGCCCCGAGCCCCGGTTCCTGGAACTCGGGCACCTCACGCCCGCCCCGCTGGACGAGGCCACGCGCCACGAACTGGCGTCGTACGCCACACGCGTCGTCGAGGCCGTGGGCATCACGACCGGCCCGTTCCACTGCGAACTGCGCCTCAGTGACAGCCGCCCGGTCCTCATGGAGGTGGCCGCGCGGCTGCCCGGCGACAAGATCACCGAGCTGATGGAGATGGCCACCGGCCTCAGGCTGCCGGGCAAGGTCCTCGCGGACATCACCGGCGCCGACCCGGAGGGCTCGGGTGCGTACCGCGAGCCCGTCGCCAAGGCGGCCGGCATCCGCTTCCTGACGGCCGGCGGCGCGGGTTCGTACACGCGACTCGACGGCTGGGCCGAACTCGCCGCCGAGCCCTGGGTGGTGGCGAGCCACGTCCTTGTCGAGCCCGGCGCCGGAATCAAGACGGACGAGGCCGACTACAGCTGCCGGATCGCCGCCGTCGTCTTCACCGCCGACTCCCCCGAAGAGGCCCACGAGCGCTGGTCGGAGATCGGCGACCGCGTCCGCGTGCTCGGCGCCTGACACGTCAACGCTGCCCGGTGCCCCACAACCGAAGGAAAAACACGATGGAACCCCTCCGCCTCCACTGGTGCTCGCCGCCCGACACGGGACAGGCCACGCCCACGGACACGTACAAGATCGGCAAGCTGGACATGGGCGCGGTCACGGACTTCGTCCAGGAAGCCGAGGAACTCGGCGTCGACAGCCTGCTGTTCGGCATCTCCAACTACCTGCCCGACCCGCTGCCGGTGCTCGGCGCCCTCTCGCAGGTGACGGACCGTGTCAAGTTCATGCTGGCCTACCGCCCGGGCCTGATGTCGCCGACCTTGTTCGCGCAGGTCGTCAACACCCTGTCCTGGATGACGGACGGGCGCATGTCCCTCAACATCGTCTCCGGCATCTCCCCGGCGGAGCAGGCCGGTTACGGCGATTTCCTCAGCCACGACGAGCGCTACGCCCGGTGCAACGAGTTCCTCGAGGTCATCCGCGGCCTCTGGGAGGGCGAGTCGCCCATGAGCTACGACGGGCAGCACTACACGCTCAAGGACGCCTCGCTCGGCCTCGGGCACAAGGGCGGTGGCCGCCCGGAGATCTACATCAGCGGCGCCTCCGCCGTCGCCCAGCAGACGGCGATCGCCTCCGGCGACTGCTGGCTGCGCTACGGCGACACCCCCGAGGGCATGGCCAGGGCGAGCAAGCCGCTCCTCGACGCCGGCCGCCGCGTGGGCACCCGTATGCACGTGCTGTCCCGCGACACACGCGAGGAGGCGGTCGCGGAGCTCGCCAACCTCATGCGCAACCCCGACGAGGACCACACGGCGTGGATCCGCCAGTGGGTGAACACCACCGACTCCGAGGCGGTGAAGTCCTCGTACCAGCTGGCGGAAAGCGCCGAGGACGAATGGCTCTCGCCCTACATCTGGACCGGTGCCGTGGCCTACCGCGGCGGTCCGGCGCTGTGCATCGTCGGCAGCCACGAGGAGGTCGCCCGCTACATCCACAGCTACAAGGCAGCGGGCATCAGCGAGTTCATCTTCTCCGGCTGGCCGACCCGTGACGAGATGCGGAACTTCTTCACCCACGTCGCTCCCCTGATCCGTCGTCTCGAGGAGCAGGAGTCATGAGCGGGCGGGAAGAGCGCGAACTGCTGCTCGTCGGCGTCGGGATCATGGGCCGCCCGTACGTGGCGGCCGCCCGCCGGCTGGGCCTGCGGGTCCGCGGTATCGAGTCGCAGGACTGGGCCGCCGGCATCGAGGGCCTGGTCGACGCCGTCGAGCCGAGCCAGGGCCAGTACGGCTCGCTGGACGAGCTGTGGGCGGAGACCGCCCACGCCACCGCCCTGCGCAGCCGCCCGGCCGGGATCTTCGGGTTCACCGAGTGCCACGTCCTGGGCGCCGCCCTGGCCCAGGAGACCCACGGGCTGCCCGGACCGTCCCTCGGGGCGGCCGTGGTCTCGCGGAACAAGGCACTGCAGCGCGGGCGCTTCCGCGCCCACGGGATCGGTCAGCCCGACTACCTCCTCACCAACGAACTGGCCGGGGCGGCCGAGTGGGCCAAGGCTCGCCTCCCCGTGGTGATCAAGCCGCTGTCGTCGGCAGGCAGCGACGGCGTCGAACTCGTCGCCGACGCCGCCGCCTTCGACGCCGCGGCGTCACGACGCGCCTCGGAGCGGCCGCTGCTGGTGGAGACCGCCGTCGAGGGCCCCGAGTACAGCTGGGAGGCCCTGGTCCGCGACGGCGAGGTCTGGTTCGCGAACCTGACCGCCAAGACCACCACGGGCGCCCCCAACTTCGTCGAGCTGGAGCACCGGGCGGCGGTGTCCCTGCCGCCCGCCGAGGCCGAGCAGGTCGCCGAACTGGGCCGGTCCGTCATCGCCGCCATCGGGATGCGCACCGGCATCGTGCACCTGGAGTTCCGGATGACGAGCTCCGGCCCCTCGGTGATGGAGGTCGCGGTCCGCACACCCGGCGACTACATCATGGAGCTGTGCTCCCTGGCATACGGGATGGACTGGTTCGAGCTGGTGCTGCGGCTCGTCGTCGGTGACGAGCTGCCGCCGCCGCCCGAGGGCCCGGTGAAGTTCTCGGCCAGCATCTTCGTGGTCTCCGACCCCGGCGAGGTGATCGCCGTCGACGGTCTCGAGGAGGTCCGCGCACACCCCGCCGTCGTGGACGCCACCGCCAAGGTGAAGACCGGCGACACCGTCCAGCGGACCTCGTCCTCCTTGCAGCGCACCGGCTACGCGGTGCTCGCCGCGGACTCGCGCGAGGAACTGGAAGAAGCCATCGAGTTCGTCCGGCGAACCCTGTCCATCAAGACGGTTCCCGTGGCGACGGAGGAGTGACCATGCACATCGTCGTCGTCAACCGCTGGCCGCGGTTCACCGAAGGGCCGCGCTGGGACTTCTCGATGGGCCGCTTCGAGGAACTCATCGACCACGAGCGGCACCGCGTCAGCTACGTCGTCGACGCGGTCGGCGCCACCGGGGTCCTCGCCGCTCCCGAGCGGATCGCGAGCATGGTCCAGATCGAGGACGTCAACGACTTCGAGGCGCTGCGCGACGCGGTCCGCGAGGTCGCGGACGAGGTCGGCCCGGTCGACCGGCTGATCGCCGTCTCCGAGTTCACCCTCGGCATCGCGGCCGAGGTCCGCGAGGCACTCGACATCCCCGGGCCCCGCCCGGAGGACGTCGCGTCCTACCGCAACAAACTGCGGATGAAGGAGCTCGTCGCCGAGGCAGGCGTCCGCGTGCCCCGCTTCGACGCCTGCGAGAGCGCCGAGTCCGCGCTGGAGTTCGCCCGCGCCACGGGCTTCCCGCTGATCCTCAAGCCGGTGTCGGGGGCCGCGAGCATGGGCGTGCACCGGGTCGAGGACGAGGCCGCGCTCACCGCGCTGCTGTCGGAGGTCGACCTCGGCGACTACGAGCTCGAGGAGTTCGTCGAAGGCGCGATCTACCACGTCGACGGGTTCGCGGACGAGGACGCGGGCATCCCGTTCATGGCGGTGTCCCGCTACATCAACGACTGTCTGGCCTTCGAGGCCGGCGGGCAGCCGCTCGGCTCGGTCGTCGTCCAGGACTGTCCGCTGCGCACCCGGGTGCACGACTTCGCCCGGCGCTGCGTGTCGGGTCTGGGCATGACCTCCATGCCGTTCCACCTGGAACTCTTCGTCACGCCCGACGGGGACCTGGTGTTCCTGGAGATCGCGGGGCGCATCGGCGGGGCCGAGGTGCCGTACCTCATGGACAAGGTCTTCGGGGTCAACCTCTTCGAGCTCTGGCTGGATGCCCTGTGCGAGGGCCGGGCGACGGTCCCGCCGCAGACGGGCGACCCGTCCGGCGGCTGGCTGATCATCCCGAAGCCCGCCGGACTGCCGGCCGAGGTCGTCTCGGTGACCTCCATGCGGGACGACTTCGCCACGATCTGGCGGGAGTTGGTGCCCACACCGGGCGAGGTGATGGAGCCCGGCGGCAGCTACGACGCGGTGCACAGCGGGCGGTTCATCTTCACCGGCGACGAGCCGGCCGTCGAGGAGGACATCCGGAAGATCATCGCCGGATTCCACATCGAAACCGTTCCGGTGTCGCAGTGAGGAGTCTCGTGCCGGGCCGTCCCCGGCCGAGCGCAAGGGAGCGATCGAGCTTATGACCACACGATCCAAGCTGCACCAACGGCTCTTCGCCGGCGGTGTCCTTCTCAGCGTCGTCGCCGAGCAGATGGTGATGTTCGCCCTCCCGCTGCTCATCTTCCAGGACACCAAGGAGGTGTCGGCCCTCGGCCTCGCCTACGCGATCGAGTGGCTCCCGGCCCTCCTCGCGTACCCCTTCGCCGGTCTCCTCGCCGACCGTGACGGCGGGGCACGGCTCTTCTCCGTCGTCACGACGAGCCGGGCCGTCGTCCTCTGCGGCGCCCTCGTCGGCTGCCTGGCCGCACCCTCACTGCTGACGCCCATCCTGATGACGGCCGCGCCCCTGCTCTCGCTGCTGATGGCGCCGGTGCGCATGTCCGTGGAGAAGGTCGTGCCCCAACTGGCCAAGGACGCCGAACTGGCCAAGATCCAGGGCCTGGTGCAGAGCATGGAGGTCTCGGCGATGGCCGTCGGTCCCGCCCTGGCGATGCTGGGCGCGGCCTTCATCGACAAGGTGTGGCTGCTCGGCGCGGCCGCGGCGGTCTTCGCCATCGCCGCTGCCTGCTGGCTGCCGTTGCCGCGCGGGCAGCGCACCCCCAGCAGCGGCGGAGCCGCGGAGATCGTCGCCGAACTCCGGCTGGGCTGGTCCCTGCTGGTCCGCAGCAGGCCGCTGGTCCTGCTGGCCTCGCTCAACTTCTCGATCAACCTGGTCTTCGCCGTGGTGCTCGCCGCCAACGCCGCACTCGTCACGGGTGTGTTCGACGCCCCGGAGTCCTCGTTCGCCCTGCTGAACATCTGCATCGGCGTACTGGGGATCGTCAACCTCCTGGTCATCCCGTTCCTGCTCCGCTACGTCAACGTGCGGATGCTGGGGATCTTCGGCCTCGCCCTGCTCTGCTCCTGTCTGCTGCTCATCGGCTTCGCCTCCTCCATGCTGCTGTACGGACCGGCGTTCGTGGCGGCCATGGTCGGAGTGACGTACTTCAACGTCTTCAACCGGACGCAGCGCATCCAGGTCCTTCCCCAGGAACACCTGGGAAAGGTGATGGGGCCGTTCTATCTGCTCAATATGCTGGCCATGCCCATCGCGGGACTTCTGGTGGCCGGCTCCGGTTCCGGCCTGGGACCGCAACAACTCGTCCTGATACTGGCCGTGGCGCTCACCGCTTTCGGTGCGCTCATGCTGCCGCTGACGATCCGGGCTTTCGGCCGCGCGATCGCCGCACGTGAGGCGACTCTCGTGCCCGCGACCGTGGAATAACCCGCGACCGTGGGATAACGGTCACCGCGAAGGGGCGGCGGCGCTTACAAAAACACCAACACGGGCCGTTGGTTTCTTCGGCCTGCCCAAAAACAGATTCACGAGTTGTTCCGCGAAGGGACTTGATGGACGTCGGTTTGGCACGCTTCAGCGAACTCTTTGGCTCGTTCCCGACCCCGATCGCCATCGTGACGGCGACGGACGGAAAGGGTGAGCCGTACGGTTTCACCAGCAACGCCGTCTGTGCCGTGTCGGCGGCGGCCTCGATGCTGCTGGTCTCCGTCGGCAAGGAGTCCCGCACACTGCCGGCGATCCTTTCGTCGCAGGCGTTCGCGGTGAACTTCCTCTCCTCGTCCGGGCGCGAGGCCTCGCAGGTCTTCGCGAGCAAGGCCACGGACAAGTTCGCGCATGTCGAATGGCGGCCCTCGGCTATTTCCGAAGGTGCGCCGCTGCTTTTCGATGTCGCGCTCGGTCTTGCAGAATGCAGGGTTGAAAATGCGATCGAAGTGAGCGATCATTGGCTTGTCATAGGCCGGGTGGAAGGTGCTGCGATCTTCCCCCGTGAGCCACTTCTCTACCGTCGGGGCGACTACGGTGTCTGGTCGCCGCTGAACGAGTTCTCCACTCTCTAGCGGGATATTCGGGGCCGAATCTCTCGATTCCCCCGCTCGCCACTCCCGAGAACATCTCGACTTTCTCCTGCTCGAACAGGAAAACGGAAGGGTTTTGCATGGATATCGGGGCCGTAGACCACGTCGAGTTCTACGTCGGAGATGCCCAGCAGTCCGCGTTCTACCTCTGCACCGCTTTCGGCTTCCGTATTTGCGGCCAGGCCGGTCCCGAGACCGGGCAGGCCGACTACCGCTCGCTGCTGCTGCGCCAGGGCGGCATCGAGGTGGTCCTCACCTCCGCCCTCAACCCCTCCCACCCGGCCGCGTCCTACGTGATGCAGCACGGTGACGGTGTCGCCAACATCGCCTTCGAGGTCAGCGACGCCGCCAAGGCCTTCGAGCTGGCCGTCGAGCGGGGCGCCACCGCCGTCGAACAGCCCACCGTCCACAGCAAGGACGGCACCGAGGTGGTCACCGCCACGGTCCTGGGCTTCGGCGACGTGACCCACCGGTTCGTCCAGCGCACCGGCGACCGCGAGCAGTTCCTGCCCGGCGTGATGGACATCATCGCCGCCGACCCCGAGGCGGGCGAGGAACTGCTCAGCACCGTGGACCACGCGGCGATCTGCCTGCCCGCCGGCCTGCTGCGCCCCACGGTCGAGTTCTACGAGAAGGTCTTCGGCTTCTCGCAGATCTTCGAGGAGTTCATCGAGGTCGGCACCCAGGCCATGGACTCCAAGGTCGTCCAGAGCCCCTCCGGCAAGGTGACCTTCACCCTGATCGAGCCGGTCACCGACCGTGAGCCCGGCCAGATCGACACCTTCCTGGCCCGCCACGGCGGCGCCGGCGTGCAGCACCTGGCGCTGCTCTGCGACGACATCGTGGGCACCGTGCAGACCCTGGAGAAGCGGGGCGTCAACTTCCTGCAGACGCCGGGTTCGTACTACGACCAGCTCCAGGAGCGCTTCGAGCGCTCGAACCTTCAGGTCGAGGACCTGCGCCGGACCAACGTCCTGATCGACGAGGACCACTGGGGCCAGGTGTTCCAGATCTTCACCCAGTCCCAGCACGTACGGAAGACGTACTTCTGGGAGGTCATCGACCGGCACGGTGCCCGCACCTTCGGCAGCGGCAACATCAAGGCGCTCTACGAAGCGGTCGCCCGCGAGAAGGCCGTCTCCTGACGCGCCTCGGCGCACCGTCCCCGCACCGCACCACGCACCTGTGAGGAAGCACATGACCATCGAGGACACCCAGAAGTTCACCCTCACCGACGAGGAGCGCGCGCTGCTCCCGACCGACGAGGACGTCGTCTTCTACGCCGAGCACGGCTGGTACCTGTCGAAGAAGCTGTTCACCGACGAGGAGATCGAGCAGCTGGAGGCCGCCAGCGAGCGCTTCTACGCCGGCCACCGTGACCGCACCCTGCCGGTACGCCCGCCCAAGCTGGCCTACTGGGAGCCGGACAAGGGCGACGTCCAGCGGCACAACGACTACATCCACTACGAGGACGACACCATAGGCCGCATCCTGCGCAAGCCGCTGCTGGGCGCCGTCGCCGCGCGCCTGGCCGAGGCCGAGCAGATCCGGGTGTTCCAGTCGACGCTCATCTACAAGCCCCCGGTGGCGCAGGAGCAGTCGAACATCGTGCCCTGGCACTTCGACCGCCACTACTGGTCCACTTCCACCTCCGAGCGGATGCTGACCGCGTTCATCCCCTTCCACGACTGCGGTGAGGAGATGGGCACCATCACGATGGTCGACGGCAGCCACCTGTGGAAGGAGACGGCCGACAACGACACCACCTCCCTGCACTTCGCCGAGCGCGACCGCTCCGAGCTGGACCAGATGCTGGAGGACAACGCGGCCTACAACGGGGTCGAGGTCAAGAAGATCCCGGTCTTCATCCCCAAGGGCCACGTCAACTTCCACCACTGCCGCACCTACCACGGCAGCGGTGCGAACGTCAGCGACCGCCCGCGCCGCGCCATCTCCTTCCACCTCCAGGACGGCGAGAACCGCTACCGCGACTTCTTCCGCTCGGACGGCACCCAGGTGCACTACAACCACGACATGCTCGTGCGGCGCACCGTCGAGGGCACCCCCGACTACAGCGACCCCGAGTACCTGCCGCTCCTGTGGAGCCACCACTGATGCGAAGTGCCGCAGTGGTCGGAACCGGCCTGATCGGTACGTCGATCGCCCTGGCCCTCCGGGGCCGGGGCGTGACCACCTACCTGATCGACGCGAACCCGGAAACGGCGCGCACCGCCGAGGACCTCGGGGCCGGCATCGCAGCAACACCTCGTGGCCCGGTCGATCTGGCGATCATCGCGGTACCTCCGCGGCACGTCGCGACGGCCCTGAAGGAACACCAACTGCGGCACCTCGCCCACGACTTCACGGACGCCGCCAGCATCAAGGAACTGCCCCAGCGGGAAGCGGACCAGGCCGGCTGCGACCTGACCCGCTTCGTCGGCGGGCACCCCATGGGCGGCCGGGAGCAGTCCGGCCCGCTCGCCGCCCGGGACGATCTGTTCCACGGACGGCCCTGGGTGCTCACCCCTTCCGTGCACACCCGGGCGCAGACCGTCGAACGCGCCCGGCACCTGGCCGAGTTGTGCGGCGGCCGGCCCATCGTGATGGCCCACGCCGAGCACGACCGCGCGGTGGCGCTCACCTCGCACGCCCCGCACCTGGTGTCGAGCCTTATCGCGGGGCAGTTACTGCACGGCGACCCGTACCAGCTGGGGCTCGCCGGACAGGGACTGCAGGACATCACCCGCCTCGCAGCGGGCGGCGCCGACCTGTGGACCGACATCCTCGGCTCCAACGCCGTGGCCGTCGCCGACGTCCTCTCCGGTTTCGCCCGGGACCTGCACCAGGTGGTCGACGCCCTGCACGGCCTGGGCACCGCCGACGAGCCGGAGCAGCAGCGCCTCCACACGGACCGGCTCACCACGGCCCTGGTCCGCGGTGTCCAGGGCCGGGCCCGGATCCCCGCACGCACCACGGCCCCCACCCTGAGCACGGCCTACGCGGCCGCGCCGAGAGGAGTCTGAGCGGTGACACAAGCCGCCAAGCCGTCCCCGCAGGCCCTGGCGCTCGACGAGCTGCACGGATCGCTCGGCGACCCGGTCCTCGACGCCATGAACTTCCTCAACGAGGTGGTCGGCCGCTTCCCCCAGGCCATCTCCTTCGCGCCGGGCCGGCCCACCGAGGGTGACTTCGAGCCCGAGGACCTCACGCGCCACCTGCGCACGTACACCAGCCACCTGCGAGACACCCTGGGCTGGTCGGTCGACCAGGTGCGAACCCAGCTGTTCCAGTACGGCCGCACCAACGGGATCATCCACGAGCTGATCGCCCGGACGGTCGCCAACGACGAAGGGATCGAGGTCCCCCCGGAGGCCGTCGTGGTGACGACCGGCTGCCAGGAGGGCATGCTCCTCGTCCTGCGGGCGCTCTTCGCCGCGCCCGAGGACACGCTCCTGGTCAGCTCGCCGTGCTACGTGGGCATCACCGGTGTGGCCCGGCTCCTGGGCATCCGCGTGCGGCCCGTGCCCGAGGGCCCCGCCGGTCCTGACCCGGAGGCCGTGTCGGCGGCCGTGCGCGCCGCCAGGGAAGCCGGTGAACGCCCTCGGGCCTTCTACGTCGTCCCGGACTTCGCCAACCCCTCCGGCACCAGCATGAGCCTCCCGGACCGCGAGCGCCTGCTGCGAGTGGCCCAGGAGGAGGATCTGCTCGTCCTGGAGGACGACCCCTACGGCTTCTTCGTACGAACGGGCCCGGCTCGTCCCACCCTCAAGGCCCTCGACACGGGCCGCCGCGTGGTGCACCTGGGCTCCTTCGCCAAGACGGCGCTGCCCGGAGCCCGGGTGGGCTACGTCATCGCCGACCAGGAGGTCATCGGCCCGGGCGGCCGGCGCTCGCTGCTCGCCGACGAGCTGTCCAAGATCAAAAGCATGACCACCGTCAACACCTCGGCCGTCAGCCAGGCCGTCATCGGCGGACTGCTCATCGAGAGCGGCTGCCGGCTGCGCGAGGCGAACGCCGGGGCCATCGCGTACTACCGCAGGAACATGGACACCCTCCTCGACGAGCTGGAGCGGCACTTCCCCGCGGAGCGCCGGGCCGGGCTCGGCATCTCCTGGAACCGTCCGGACGGCGGCTTCTTCACCGTCGTCACCGTGCCCTTCGCCGCCGACCACAAGGCCCTGGAGCTGTCCGCGCGTACCTACGGCGTGCTGTGGACTCCGATGAGCGACTTCCACCTGGACGGCGGAGGGACCCACCAACTGCGCCTGTCGTGCAGCGCGCAGAGCCCGGAGGCCATCATCGAGGGCATGGCCCGGCTGGCCGCCTTCATCACCGCGCGGAGCACCGGCACCGCCGCCTGACGGCCGGTGTCCCGCACCCCTTGACCAGTACGGCGAACGGAGAAGATGTGGTGCTGGCGTTGTGCGAGTACGAGGCAGCGGCCAAGGAGCGGCTGCCGCGGCCGGTGTGGGACTTCTTCGAGGGCGGCAGCGGCACCGAGTCGATGCTGACGGCCGGACGGGAGGCCCTGGACCGGATCCGGCTGCGGCCGCGCTGTCTCGTCGACGTCTCCCACTGCGACCCCCGCACCGAGCTGCTCGGGGCGGACCTCGCCGCCCCCCTCGGCATCGCCCCCATGGCGTACCACCGACTCGCCCATCCGGCGGGCGAGGTGGCGACGGCGAGGGCCGCGGGTGAGGCCGGTGCCCTGTTCACGGTCAGCATGTTCGCGAGCCGGACGCTGGAGGACATCGCCGCCGCGGCCACCGGCCCGCTGTGGTTGCAGCTGTACTGGCTCAAGCGTCGTGACCTCCTGGTGGACCTGATCCACCGGGCCGAGGCCGCCGGTTTCCGCGCGCTGGTCCTCACCGTCGACGCGCCCCGGGTGGCGTTCCGTCCCCGTGACGCCGCCAACGGGTTCGCGGTGCCCCCGGACATCCGGGCGGTCAATGTGGCGCACGACGTGATGGCCGCCTCGCACGGCGGCCGGGACGGGGAGTCGGCCATCGCCCGGCACTCGAAGGAGCAGTTCGACGCCTCGATCACCTGGGAGGACCTCGCCTGGCTGCGCGAAGCGACCTCCCTGCCCGTGGTGCTGAAGGGCGTCCTCACCGGTGAGGACGCCGAACTGGCCGTCAAGCACGGCGTCTCGGGGCTGGTCGTCTCCAACCACGGCGGCCGCCAGCTGGACTTCTCCCACTGCGCCCTCGACGCCCTCGCCGAGATCGTGGACGCCGTCGCCGGGCGGTGCGCGGTGGTCCTCGACGGCGGGGTACGGCACGGCGCCGACATCGCCAAGGCCTTGTGCCTGGGCGCGGACGCGGTGATGGTCGGACGCCCGGTCCTGTGGGGGCTCGCCCACTCCGGCGCGCAGGGCGTCGCGGACGTCCTGCGGCTGCTCATGGGCGAGTTCGAGGAGGTCATGGCCCTGATGGGGGCACCGACCGTGGCCGGCTTCGAGCGGTCCGGGGTGGTCCTCCCCGGATGTGCCCACGTCTCCGCCTGACGCCGCGCGTCCACGCAGACGCCGAAAGGCTCCCCCCGCCCGCACCGCGTGGTACGCGGCGGGCCGAGGGAGCCTTTTCGCACGGTTGCCGGGAGCGCGGCGTCAGCCGAGCTGTCCGGCCGGCCGCAGGGTGATGTGGTTGATGTCCACGCCCGCGGGCTGGCCGAGGGCGAAGACGATCGTGTCCGCGATCTGCTCGGGGGTCATCGACGGTGCCGCCTCGGGGGTGCCGCCGCGCTCGTCCCAGAACGGGGTGTCCACCACCCCGGGGGCGATGACGGTCACGCCGACGCCGTCCTTGCCGACCAGCAGCCGGGTGTTCTCGGCCAGCGCGTGCGCGGCCCACTTGGTGACCGAGTACAGGTTGCCGGGCGTGTTGCGCACCCCGGCGACCGAACCGATGATCACGATCCGGCCCTTGGACTCCCGCACGTGCGGCAGGGTCTCCCGCACGAGCAGGGCCGGGCCCAGGACGTTGGTGAGGACCATGGCGCGCATGTCCTCGGGGGCGTGGCTCTCCAGGTTGCCGGGCAGCGAGAAACCGGCGTTGGCGATGACGTGGTCCAGCCGGCCCCACGCGTCCACGACGTGGCGCACGGCGGACGCGACGTCGTGCTCGTCGGCGGCGTCGCCGGTGATCGTCAGCAGTCGCCCGCCCGCTCCGGCCGAAGCGGCGAACGCGGCCAGCTTGTCCGCGTCACGTCCGGTGACGGCCACGCGGTGGCCCTGTTCGAGCAGGGCGCGGGCGGTGGCGGCGCCGATTCCGGTCGAGCCACCGGTGATCAGCGTGACGGGTTCCATGCCGGCCTCCTCAGTGATGTGGTCACCGGGGGCCCTCCGGGGTCGCCGACGTCGATGAGCGCGAGGTCGACCGACTCCGGGCCGCCGCCGGTGATCCGAAACGCCTGCACTATATCCAGAGGTTTTCCCGCCGAGCCGGTACACCATCGCCGACCGGCCACGATGCCGTGGGAAGTGGCCGAACTCGTCATGCTGGCCGCCGCGTTGGGCCCAGCACGGGGCAGGGGCCCGGGCCGCGCGCTCACCCTCTTCGTGCGCCGTGTGACCCGGGCCGCGCCACCGGATCACCTCGATCCACCGGTCCGGGCCGGCCAAGGCGCCGTCCTGACAGGGCTCGGGCCCTTCGTGGCCTTCTCCACCGCGGCCCGAAAGCCTGGCTGGTCCTGAGGGAAGTGTGGACGCACGGGGCCGAAGTCTTCTAGCCTGTCGGCAGACCATCACGGTCGTCGATGTGATCCGACAGCGCGGTAGCCATCGACTTCTTCTTTTTCCGAGCTGTTGCCCCCGCTCGGCGTAGTGGCCTGCTGAAGCACTCCTGGCGTGCCGAAGCGGCGACATCCCGGTACGGCATCGGCGCGGCAGCGCGCGCCCCAAGCCTGACAGCAACCTGTTCCAGAAGGGGTGCATTGTCATGTTCATGAGAATCAAGAGGTCTGCGGCCGCGCGCTGGCCGGCCCTCGGTTCGGCTCTGCTCCTGATCGCGGCCGCTCTCGTGGGGGCCTTATCCAGTGCGCCCCCGGCCTCGGCGCACCCGATCAACCCCGCCGACTTCCAGCAGGTCCAACTGGCCCGCGGGGTCGCGGAAGTCGGTGAGCCGATGTCGTTGGCCGTCCTCGCCGACCGGTCGGTGCTGCACACCGCTCGCAACGGGACCGTGCGCCGCACGGATGCGGGCGGCACCACCAAGGTGATCGGCACCATCCCCGTCTACGCACACGACGAGGACGGCCTGCAAGGCATCGGCATCGACCCGGGTTTCGCGACCAACCGGCACATCTACCTCTACTACGCCCCGCCGCTGTCCACACCGGGCGGCGACGCCCCGACCACCGGCGGCAACTGGTCGGCCTGGCAGGGTGTCAACCGGCTGTCCCGCTTCACGCTCAACGCCGACTTCACGCTCGACCAGTCCAGCAGAGTGGACATCCTCGACGTGCCGGCCGACCGAGGCATCTGCTGCCACGCCGGCGGGGACATCGACTTCGACGCGGCGGGCAACCTGTACCTGTCCACCGGCGACGACACCAACCCGTTCGAGTCCGCCGGATATTCTCCACTCGACGAGCGGACCAACCGCAACCCGGCGTTCGACGCGCAGCGCTCCGCCGCCAACACCAACGACCTGCGCGGCAAGATCCTGCGCATCAAGGTGAACGGCAACGGGTCGTACTCGATCCCGGCAGGCAACTTGTTCCCGCCCGGCACGGCAAGGACCCGGCCGGAGATCTACGCGATGGGCCTGCGCAACCCGTTCCGGATGAGCGTGGACAAGGCCACCGGCATCGTCTACGTCGGCGACTACGGCCCCGACGCCGGCGCCACCTCGGCGCGCGGGCCGCAGGGCCAGGTCGAGTTCAACCGCGTCACGGGCCCGGGCTTCTACGGCTGGCCGTACTGCACCGGCACGAACACGAGCTCCGAGACGTACGCCGAGTGGGACTTCGCCACCAACACGGCAGGCTCGAAGTACAACTGCTCCGGCGGGCCGACGAACAACTCCCCCCACAACACCGGCTTGAGCACCCTTCCCCCCGCCAAGGCCGCCTGGATCCGCTACGGCGGCGAGGCCGGCAGCCCGCCGGCGTTCGGCAGCGGCTCGGAGTCGCCGATGGCGGGCCCGGTGTACCGGTACGACCCCGACCTCAACTCGCCCACGAAGTTCCCTCAGTCGTTCGACGGGCAGTTCTTCGCCACCGAGTTCGGCCGCGGCTGGATCAAGCCGATCCATCTCAACGCCGACGGCTCCCCGGGGACCATCGACAGCTTCCCCTGGACCGGCAAGCAGGTGATCGACTCGGCCTTCGGCCCGGACGGCTCCTACTACGTGCTGGACTACGGCACCGGGTATTACCAGGGCGACCAGAACTCCGCCCTGTACCGCTTCGACTACGTCGGGAGCGGCAACCGGGCGCCCACGGCGGTGGCCGGCGCCAACCGGACCTCCGGCGCGGCGCCGTTGACCGTGACGTTCTCCTCGGCCGGCTCGTCCGACCCCGAGGGCGGGGCACTGACCTACGCGTGGAGCTTCGGTGACGGCACCAGCTCCACCGCCGCCAACCCCACGAAGACGTACGACACGAACGGCGACTACACGGCCAGGCTGACCGTACGCGACCCGCAGGGTGCCACCGGCACCGCCGACGTGCGCATCACCGTCGGCAACACCGCGCCGACCGTGACCATCAACAGCCCCGCCGCAGGCGAGATCTTCGCCTTCGGCGACACCGTGCCGTACAGCGTCACCGTGACGGATCCGGAGGACGGCACGGTCGACTGCGCCAAGGTCAAGCTGACGTACATCGTCGGTCACGACAGCCACGGCCACCCGGTCACCTCGAAGACCGGTTGCTCCGGCACGATCACCATCCCGGTCGACGGTGAGCACGACGACGCGGCGAACATCTTCGGGGTCTTCGATGCCGAGTACACCGACAAAGCCGGGCTCACCACGCACACGCAGCACATCCTTCAGCCGAAGCACCGGCAGGCCGAGCACTACAAGACCTCGTCCGGCATCGCCATCTACGACAAGTCGACCGCCGAGGGCGGCAAGTCCGTCGGTGACATCGAGAACGGCGACTGGATCGCCTTCGAGCCGTACAAGCTGAACAACGCCACGTCGTTCAGCGCCCGGGTGTCGTCAGCCGGCGCGGGCGGCACGTTGCAGGTCCGGGCCGGCTCGCCGACCGGCACCGTCCTCGGCTCCGCCACCGTCCCGGTCACCGGCTCGTGGACGAACTTCACCACCGTCAGCGGATCGATCTCCGGCGCGCCGGCCGGCACCACCACGCTCTACCTGACCTTCACCGGCGGCTCCGGATTCCTCTTCGACGTCGACGCGTTCACCTTCAATCCCAGCGGTGGCCCGACCCCCGGCGCGGGTCCGATCGTAGGGGTCGCGAACAAGTGCCTGGATGTCCGTGACGGCAGTTCGGCGGACGGGACGGCGGTGCAGATCTCGTCGTGCACGGGCTCGGCCAGGCAGCAGTGGACGGTGACGCCGGGGTCGACGGTCAAGGCGCTGGGCAAGTGCCTGGATGTCAGCGGCAGCAGCACGGCGGACGGGGCGAAGGTCCAGTTGTGGTCCTGCAACGGTGGCGCCAACCAGAACTGGCAGGCGTCTTCGGACGGATCGCTGCGCAACCCGCAGTCGGGCAAGTGCCTGGACGTGTCGGGCGCCAACTCCTCCGACGGCACCCTCGTGCACCTGTGGACCTGCCACGGCGGAGCCAACCAGAAATGGACCCTGCCCTGATGCCTGTCACCAAGAAGGGAGCGACGGACATGCGCAGACATCCCCGAATCCTGCTGGGCGGGGCGGCGGCCACGACACTCGCCGCCCTGGCCCTCCTCACGCAGCCCACACCCGTCAGTGCCGCGGACACGCCCTACGACGTCCTCGTGTTCTCCAAGACGGCCGGTTTCCGGCACGACGCGATCCCGGCAGGGATCCAGGCCATCCGCGACCTCGGCGCGGCGAACAGTTTCACCGTGACGGCCACGGAGGACGGCAACCAGTTCACCACCGGCAACCTGAGCCGTTACGAGGCGGTGGTCTTCCTCAACACCACCGGCGATGTCCTCAACGACGCTCAGCAGTCGGCGTTCCAGTCGTACATCGGATCGGGCGGCGGTTTCGTCGGCGTCCACTCGGCCGCGGACACGGAGTACAACTGGCCGTTCTACGGCGAGCTGGTCGGCGCCTACTTCGCCTCGCACCCCGCCGTCCAGCAGGCCAACGTCAAGGTGGAGGGACGGGCGCACGCGGCGACCGCCCACCTGCCGCAGACATGGACCCGCACCGACGAGTGGTACAACTTCCGGACCAACCCCCGTGCCGGTGCGCGCGTGCTCACCACGCTGGACGAGTCGTCGTACTCGGGCGGCTCGATGGGCGCCGACCACCCGCACAGCTGGTGCAAGACCCACTCGGGGGGCCGGGCCTTCTACACCGGCGGCGGACACAGCCAGGCGTCGTACGCGGAGCCGGCGTTCCGGACGCACCTGCTCGGCGGCATCCGGTACGCGGCCGGCCGGACCAAGGCCGACTGCCGGCCCGAGACCGGCTACACGACCCTCTACAACGGCGCGACCACCGGCTGGTCGCAGGCCGGCCCGGGCGGCTTCACCAACTCGGACGCCACCCTCACCTCGCACGGCGGCATGGGCATGCTCTGGTACAGCGCCCGGCAGTTCACCAACTACTCGCTGAAGCTGGACTGGAAGATGCCCGGCGACGACAACTCCGGCGTGATCGTGGGATTCCCTCCGACGAGCGACCCGCAGTCGGCACTGGACAACGGCTACGAGGTCCAGATCGACGCCACCGACGCGCCCGACCGCACGACCGGCTCGGTCTACGCCGTCAAGGCCCCGGACACGGCTGCCCGGGACTCGGCGCTCAACCCACCGGGCGAGTGGAACACCTTCGAGGTGCTGGTGGAGGGCGAGCGGCTCCAAGTGCTGCTCAACGGCGTGAAGATCAATGACTTCACCAACACCGACCCCGCCCGCTCGCTCGCCGGCCACATCGGCATCCAGAACCACGGCACGGGAGACGACGTGTCGTTCCGCAACGTCCGGATCAAGGAGCTGGGCGGCAGCCCGCCACCCACCCCCGGCGCGGGTCCGGTCGTAGGGGTCGCGAACAAGTGCCTGGATGTCCGTGACGGCAGTTCGGCGGACGGGACGGCGGTGCAGATCTCGTCGTGCACGGGCTCGGCCAGGCAGCAGTGGACGGTGACGCCGGGGTCGACGGTCAAGGCGCTGGGCAAGTGCCTGGATGTCAGCGGCAGCAGCACGGCGGACGGGGCGAAGGTCCAGTTGTGGTCCTGCAACGGTGGCGCCAACCAGAACTGGCAGGCGTCTTCGGACGGGTCGCTGCGCAACCCGCAGTCGGGCAAGTGCCTGGACGTGTCGGGCGCCAACTCCTCCGACGGCACCCTCGTGCACCTGTGGACCTGCCATGGCGGAGCCAACCAGAAATGGACCCTGCCCTGAGCTGACGCGGCACGCCGGAAGGGCCACCTGCCACTGTGCGGTGGCCCTTCCGGGATCTCAGGCAAGGAGAAGGACGCCGCCGCTCAACGACGGCTCCATTGCTGGTTGGTGCCGCCGTGGCAGGACCAGAGGGTGATCTTGGTGCCGTTGGCGGTGCCGCCCGCGTTGGCGTCGAGGCACAGTCCGGACTGGAC
>NZ_JBFAIG010000035.1:0-22121 GCF_040654575.1 Streptomyces sp. NPDC050674 | reverse complement strand
CGCATGCCCGCAGCGGGCATGCGCGCCGCCAGGGGCGCGATCCGCCGGACCGCGGATTCATCCGCCCCCGCACGGACGCCGAGCACCTGGTGCCCGGCGGTTCGCGACACCCCGCCCGCACGGAGCCAAGCTCACAACTGCCCGATGTCCCACCGAGGCATCTTCGGCGCCCTGCGCGCCGGCACCCTCCCGCTCAGCAGGATCAGCCGGGCCGCCCGGTGCCGCTGCCCCGCGTACGGCTCCAGCAGCTCCAGCATCGCCGCGTCGTCCGCGTCCCGGTCCCCGGCCAGCGCCCACCCCACGATGCCGGGCAGATGCAGGTCCCCGACCGTCACCTCGTCCGCCGCCCCGTGACTGCGCTGCACCGTCTCCGCGGAGGTCCACGGCCCGACCCCCGGCACCAGTTCGAGCCGGGCCCGGGCCGCCCGGGGCTCCATCTCCACGGCCTGCTCCAGCCGCGCGGCGACCCGCACGGCACGCAGGATCGTCGACGCCCGCTTGTCGTCGACCCCGGCCCGATGCCACTCCCACGAGGGAATCAGCGCCCAGGTCCGAGGTGCCGGCATCACGTACATCCGCTCGGGCGCGGGCCCCGGCGCAGGCTCGCCGAACTTGCGCACCAGCAGCCGCCACGCCCGGTACGCCTCGTCGGTCGTGACCTTCTGTTCCAGGATCGAGGGGATCAACGACTCCAGCACGAGCCCGCTCCGCGTCAGCCGCAACCCCGGCCGCCGGTGCCGGGCCGCCGCCAGCAGCCGGTGCCGCGGCACGAACGCCGAGGGATCGTCCGCGGCCCCGAGCAGTTCGGGCATGCGCTCCAGCAGCCACGGCGCCCCGGGCCCCCAGGCCTCCCCGCGCACCCCACCGCCGTACGCGCACACGCGCAGTGTGCCGGGACCGGCCGGGGTGAGAGCGGTCCGCCAGACGGACCCGTCGGGCATCGCCCGGAACGTCGGATCACCGGGCCCGCGCCGCAGCGGCCCGAGCACCAGGCCGAGATCCAGCGGCCCGTCCGGCACCCACGCGCGCACCCGTCCCGGCCCCGTCGACTGCCGCGGCATCCCCGGGGGCACGGCGACATGCCCGCCACGCACCGTCGTGGGGGTACCTCCCACGCCTTTCGGGCTGTGGGGGAGGGTGGGCCGCTGGGCGAACCGTCCTGCCATGAATGAAATCCCCGGGATCCTTTGAGAGCAGCCCTACGAGGGTAGGCGCCGCCCGGCGTCTGTCACCGCACCTCGATGAAAGCCGCCGCGTCCCGCCCGGGCCGTGGCCGGGGCTCCTCCGCCGGATGCCCGACGGCCACCGCCCCCATCGGGTCCCAGTCCGCCGGCAGGTCCAGCACCTCGCGCACGACGTCCCGGCAGAACATCGTCGACGATACCCACGCCGAGCCCAGCCGCTCCCCGGCCAGCGCGACCAGGAAGTTCTGCACGCCGGCGCCGGCGGCGACGACGAACATCTCCCGCTCGGCACCGTCGCGCCGCGGGTCGCCGTAGGTGTGCGAGCCGTCCATGACCAGGCACGGGACGACGAGGTAGGGCGCGTTGCGCAGCACGTCCCCGCGCCGGACCCGCTTGGCGACGGACTCCTCCGTCTTGCCGTCCCGCCGCAGGTCGGCGATCCACGCGTCCCGCATGGCGTCGAGCAGCCGCGTCCGCGACTCCTCGGACTCCAGCAGCACGAACCGCCACGGCGTGGTGTGGTGCGGTGCCGGCGCCGTCACGGCGGCGGCCACGGCCCGCCGTACGGCACCGGAGTCGACCGGCTCGTCGGTGAAGGCCCGGACCGTGCGGCGCTGGGTCACGGCCAGCCGGACCGCCTCGGAGGTGCCGAGGCGGAACATGTCGTCGCGGGCGCCGCGGACCATGGCCCGCGCTCCCTGGCCGTCGTCGCCCCGGGCCACCAGGTGCCCGAGCCCGCGCACCACGGCGACGGGAAGTCCCGCGGCCTTGCCCTTGACCAGGTCGCCCGCCGCGGCGAGTTCGTCGGCCGTGGCGACGACGGTGGCGCTGAGCGGATTGCCGTGCGCGTCGGTGCCGCCGCGCAGATCGTCCAGCACGCGCACTCCGGCCGCCCCGATCGCCACGTCCGTGAGCCCGGCGCGCCAGGGTCGCCCGAAGGTGTCCGTCACGACCACCCCGACGTCGACGCCGAGGGCGTCGCGCAGCCCCTCCCGGATGGCGCGGGCGGAGGCGTCCGGGTCCTCCGGCAGCAACAGCACCGTGCCCGCGGGGGTGTTGGACGCGTCGACCCCGGCCGCGGCCATGACCAGACCCTGCCGGTTCTCCACGATCCGCAGGCTGCCGCGCCGGGCCACCACCCGGACCGTCTCCGCGTCGATCGCGGCCTCCCGGTCGGCGGCCCGGACGATCCGGCCCTCGGCCTTGGACACGATCTTCGAGGTGACGAGCACGACGTCCCCGTCGGCCAGTCCGGGCCCGGCCGCCGCGATCAGCTTGGCCAGGTCGTCCCCGGCCGCGACCTCGGGTATCCCGCGCACGGCCCACACCCGGAACCCCTCGGGGCCCCGCTCCTCGCCGGTGACCTCGGCGCTCACGCCCCCCGCACCTCCTCGGCCAGGGCCAGTGCCTCCCGGGCCATCCGCGCGGTCGCGTCGGTGTCGCTCATCATCAGCGGCACGGCCCGGCAGCGGATCCCGGCCGCCTCGACCCGCTCGACGGCGTCCGCGTCCACCGAGTCCACGAGCCAGCCGTCCAGCAGCCCCGAGCCGTAGTGCTCGGCCACCGCCGTCGCGGTCGACTCCACGCCCACGGCGGCGAGCACCTTGTCGGCCATGCCCCGCACGGGCGCGTCACCGACGATGGGGGACAGGCCGACGACGGGCACCCCGGCGTCGGCGATCGCCTCCCGGATGCCGGGCACGGCGAGGATCGTGCCGATCGACACGACCGGGTTGGACGGCGGGAAGAGGATCACGTCCGCCTCGGCGATGGCCTCCAGGACGCCCGGCGCGGGCTTGGCCTGCTCGGCGCCCACCGGCACGACCGCCCGGGCGGGCACCGAGGCGCGAAGCCGCACCCAGTACTCCTGGAAGTGGATCGCCCTGGTCTCGCCGTCGATCTCGACGGCGACATGGGTCTCGACGCGGTCGTCGGACATGGGGAGCAGCCGCACGCCCGGCTGCCAGCGGTCGCACAGCGCCTGTGTCACCGCGCTCAGCGGGTATCCGGCGCCGATCATCTGCGTCCGCACGATGTGCGTGGCGAAGTCCCGGTCGCCCAGGCCGAACCACTCGGGCCCGACGCCGTACGCCCCGAGCTCCTCCTTGAGGTGGAAGGTCTCGTCGGCGCGACCCCAGCCCTGCTCCTCGTTGATGCCGCCGCCGAGCGTGTACATCACCGTGTCGAGGTCCGGGCAGACCTTCAGCCCGAAGAGGTGGATGTCGTCCCCGGTGTTGCCGATGACCGTGATGTCCGCGTCCGGGACGGCCTGCTTCAGACCACGCAGGAACCGGGCACCGCCGATGCCGCCTGCCAGAACCACAATGCGCATGGGAGCCATCCTCGCAGGCGCCCGCGACAAGCGGTCGGCGGCCGGGGGGACCGGTCAGGCGGTCAGCGCGCCCGGCGCGGTCCGGGCCTCGCAGTGCGGGGCGGTGTGCATCGGCATCTCGGTGAGGCCCGGGTGGTAGACGTGCAGGCTCACCGCCGGCTCCAGGGCGTCGTTGACGACTTCGTGCACGTACCCCGGCGCGAAAACGCGCTGCGCGCCGGCCCGCAAGGCGCGTGTGCCCCGGTCCGTGCGCTCGGTCAGGGTGCCCTCCAGCACGGTCAGCACCCCGGAGGAGCGGCCGTGGTCGTGCGGCCCGCTGCCCTGCCCGGGCACCCAGGACAGCAGCCACACCTCGTAGCCGGGGCCGGTGCGCAGCCGGTGGTACCAGCGGCTGGTCGCGTCGTAGCGGACGAGGTGCTCCCACTGGGAGCGGTCCTCGGCGAGGGAGCGGGCCAGTCCGACGAACTCGGCGACGGTGGCCGGGTGCTCGCGGGGGGTCTGGAGGAGGTGGGTGACTTCGAGGATGTCGCCGGCGATCTGGAGGTCGCTGTCGCTGTTCATGGGTGCGTGGTTCCTCAGTGAAGGAAGGTCAGAGGGAACAGGGCCGGAAGACGGGTGGCCTCGGCCTTCAGCTGGAGCGGGTGTGGCTCAACAGCTGCAACAGCGACAGCTACAGCGAGCGCGGGCAGCACCGAGGGACCCGGCGGTGCGGGTCGAGGTGGGTGCCAAGTTCGCGAGCATGCCCACAAGGACACCGGTTCACACCTTCACTGTCAACTCGACACCCGGTATGTGGGATGTGGTTCACCTCATCCGGTCGATCGCTCAGATGAAAGGTTTGTTCATGCCCCGCCCGGGACACATGGCGTCCAACCGGGCGCGCAAACCCCGTTGCGTAGTCGTGATCCGACTGTGATCCGTTTCGCTTCGATGTGCGTGTCGGAACGAGATCGAACTCCTGGGCGTCCTTCTTCGTAGAGGTCTGCGAGGGGTCCGGCGGACGACGAAAGCCCTCCGGGGCTTCGTCGGTGTGTCAGGTTTTATGGTGATTTGAACACTTTCCGCATGGGCTTGGTTCCGCAGAGTGAATAAGGGGCTCAATAGCAGATCTCGGCTTGACTCGCCCGGAGCTGCACACTTGTAATTTCACTCGTGTCGTTCAGCCGGAATCGGTAACGGCTAGATCACGGGGACGCGAAAGACAGACGAGGGGCGCACATGACCGAGACGGTGCAGCAACTGCTGGTCGACGACGCGGACGAGGAGCTCGGCTGGCAGGAGCGCGCGCTGTGCGCCCAGACCGACCCCGAGTCCTTCTTCCCCGAGAAGGGCGGCTCGACCAGAGAGGCCAAGAAGGTCTGCCTCGCCTGTGAGGTCCGCTCCGAGTGCCTCGAGTACGCCCTCGCCAACGACGAGCGATTCGGCATCTGGGGCGGTCTGTCCGAGCGGGAGCGCCGCCGCCTGAAGAAGGCGGCCGTCTGACCCCCCTCACCCCTCTTCGTGAACGGCCCGTCGCCCGTGGGTCATCCACAGGCGGCGGGCCTCTTGCTGCGCAGCCGATAGTGTGGTCGCTCGTCCGAGACGCCCCGCCGCCCCCACCGGGCACGGGCGTCCACCGCAGTCCACCGAACCGGGGCCCGTACCTCGATGTCCGTGCACAGCCACCCGGCAGCCCATCACGACACCGCTGCCACACCTGAGTTCCCGCGTCATGTGGTGACCGCGGTCCTCGTCTCGCACGACGGCGCCCGCTGGCTGCCCGACGCGCTCGCCGGACTGCTCGGCCAGGAGCGTCCCGTCCAGTACGCGATGGGGGCCGACACCGGCAGCTCGGACGCCTCCGCGCAACTGGTCACCGACGCGCTCGGCGCCGACCGGGTGCTGCACCTCGCCCGCCGCACCGGCTTCGGCCAGGCCGTCGAGGAGTGCGACCGCTCCGCCCCCGTCCTCACCCCCGACGAGCTGCCGTATCTCAAGCGCCCCAGCGGCTGGGACCCGGTCACGCGCTCGTGGCGCGACGACGCCTACGACCTGCCCGAGCTGCCGCACGGCGAGCCCGTGCAGTGGCTGTGGCTGCTGCACGACGACTGCGCCCCGGACCCGGACGCCCTGGCCCAGCTGCTGCGCGTCGTGGACAACGAGTACGAGCTGGGCCGCGAGGACGTGGCCGTGGTGGGCCCCAAGCTCCGCGGCTGGTACGACCGGCGCCAGCTGCTGGAGGTCGGCGTCTCCATCGCCAACTCCGGCCGCCGCTGGACCGGCCTGGACCGCCGCGAGCAGGACCAGGGCCAGCACGACCACGTCCGGACCGTGCTGTCGGTGTCCACCGCCGGCATGCTCGTCCGCCGTGACGTCTTCGAGCAGCTCGGCGGATTCGACCGCCACCTGCCCCTCATGCGTGACGACGTCGACCTGTGCTGGCGGGCGCACGCGGCCGGCTACCGCGTCCTGGTCGCCCCCGAGGCGGTCGTCCGGCACGCCGAGGCCTCCAGCCGCGAACGCCGCACGGTCGACTGCGTGGGCCGCACCGCGGCCTCCCCGCACAAGGTCGACAAGGCCGGCGCCGTCTACACCCTCCTCGTCAACTCGCGTACGGCCGTGCTCCCGTGGGTGTTGCTGCGGATCGTGCTCGGCACCGTGCTGCGGACCGTGGCCTACCTCGTCGGCAAGGTACCCGGACAGGCCGTCGACGAGATCCGCGGTCTGCTGGGCACCCTGCTCAGGCCCGAGAGAATCCTCGCCGGGCGGCGCGGCAGAGGCGCACCCCGGATCGACAAGGATGAGCTGCGGGCGCTGTTCCCGCCGCCCGGCGCCACCGTCCGCGTCACCGTCGAACAGGTCGCGAGCAGCCTCGTCGGCCGCTCCGACCCGGAGGCCGCCGCCGGAGCGGGACGGCACGGCGGCGCCGTCGAGTCGGGCCCCGGCGGCGACGACGCCGACTTCCTGGAGATCGAGCAGTTCGCCCGGCTCAAGCGCATCGCGCGCAAGCCCGGCCCGGTCCTCTTCCTGGTGCTGCTGCTGGTCTCCCTGGCCGCCTGCCGACAGCTCCTCGGCGGCGGCGCCCTGGCGGGCGGTGCCCTGCTGCCCGCCCCGGCCGACTCCGGCGAACTGTGGGCGCGCTACCTGGACGCCTGGCACCCGGTCGGCGCCGGCGGCACCTCCTCCGCGCCCCCGTACCTCGCGCTCGTGGCCATGCTGGCGTCGCTGCTGTTCGGCTCGACCGGCCTCGCCGTCACGCTCCTGCTCGTCTGCTCGGTGCCGCTGGCCGGTGTCGCCGCCTACTTCGCCTCCCGCCCGCTCGTCGAGTCCCGGCTGCTGCGCGCCTGGGCGGCCGTCGTCTACGCCTTCCTGCCCGCCGCCACCGGCGCCCTGGCCGGCGGCCGTATCGGCACCGCCGTCCTGGCCGCGCTGCTGCCGCTGATCGCCCGCGCCGCCATCGCCGCCGGCGGCCTGACGCGGACCGGCACAGCCCGCGGCAGCTGGCGCGCCACCTGGGCGTACGCGCTGCTGCTGACCATCACCACCGCCTTCACGCCGATCGTGTGGCCCATCGCGCTGCTCCTCGGCGTCGGACTGCTGGTGCTGCGCCGCGGCGACATCACGGCCTACGGGCTGCGGTTCCTCGTCCAGCTCGGCACCCCCCTGCTGCTCCTCGCGCCCTGGTCGCTGACGCTGCTGCCGTTCGGCTTCCTGCGGGAAGCGGGCCTGGAGTACGGCCCCTCGGCCGCCTCCGCCCTCGACCTGCTCGGCGCCAGCCCGGGCGGCCCCGGCACCGTCAGCGGCCTCATGCTCTTCGGCATCGTGCTGGCCGCCCTCGCCGCCCTGGTGCGCTCGGAACGCCGGTCGGGCATCTGGACGGCCTGGACGGTCGCCCTGGTCGGCTTCGTCTTCGCGGTCCTGGCCAACAACTCCACCTGGGCCGGCCCCGCGACCCTCGTCTACGGCATGGCCCTCCTGGCGGCCGCCGCGCTCGGCGCCGACGGAGCACGCGCGCGCGTGGCCGAGCAGAGCTTCGGCTGGCGCCAGCCCGTCGCCGTGCTGATCGCCTTCGCCTCGGCCGCCGGGCCGCTGCTCATCGCCGCCGGCTGGATGATCCGCGGCGCCGACGGACCCCTGGAGCGGCGCGACCCGGTCCAGGTCCCCGCGTTCGTCGCCGAGGAGAGCGGCACCCGCGACCAGGCCCGCACCCTCGTCCTCGACAGCGACTCCGCCGCCCACGTCGGCTACATGCTGGTCCGCGGCTCGGGCGCCCGCCTCGGCGACGGCGAGATCGCCGCGGCCGACGGCGAGAACGGCAGACTCGACAAGGTCGTCGCCAACCTGGTCGCCGGTTCCGGCGCCGACCAGGCCGACCAGCTCGGCGGCTTCGCCGTGCGCTACGTCCTCGTCCACCAGGGCGCCCCCCGCGAGGTCACCCGCGTCCTGGACGCCACGCCCGGTCTGACCCGGCTCAGCCAGCAGGACGGCGGCGCGCTGTGGCGCGTCAACCGGGAGGTCGCGCGCGCCACGATCGTCCCCGCCTCCGGCACCCCGCAGCCCGTCGCCGCCGGACCCGTCGACATCCACACCACGATCCCGACCGGCGCGGGCGGACGCGTGCTGCGCCTCGCCGACTCCGCCTCCGAGGGCTGGTCCGCCACGCTCGACGGCAAGCCACTGACCCCCACCACCGTCGACGGCTGGGCCCAGGGATTCGAACTCCCCGCGAGCGGCGGCCGACTGGACGTCACCTACGACGACCCGATCGGCCACACGGCCTGGCTGTGGGCCCAGGGCATCCTCGCCGTCGTCCTCGTGGTGCTCGCCCTGCCCGGCCGGCGCCGCGACATCGACGACGACCTCCCCGAGGAGCCGGCCGTCCCCGCCGAGGCCGTCGCAGGCGAGGGCCGCCGCGCCCGCCGCCTGCGCGCCCAGGCGGAGGCGGAGGCCGAAGAAGCCGCAGCGCCCGAGGAGTTCCCGGCCCCGCAGCAGCCGCCCGCGGCGGTGCCGCAGCAGCAGAACCACGGCGAGTGGGACAACGCCGCCTACCACAACGGCGAGTACGCGGGCTACGGCGACCAGTACCAGAACGCCGCCTACCCGGCCGACGGCTACGGGCAGCAGTACCAGGCGGACCCCTATCAGGGCGGCCAGTACGACCCGTACGCCTACGGAGGCCAGGGCCAGGGCCAGGGCCAGGGCCAGGCCTCGCCCTACGACCAGCAGGGCTACGACCAGACCTACCAGCAGGGCTACGGCGCGCCGTACGACCCGGCGCAGCAGCACCACCCCCACGGCACGGGCAGTGAGCGTCCCGACGGGAGCCAGCAGTGAACCGCACCACCCTGTCCCTGATCGCCGGCACGACCGCGCTCGCCGCCGTCACCGGCTTCGCCTTCCTGGCCCAGCCGGACGCCCCGGCCCCGGACACCGCAGCCAAGGCGGCCGCCCAACTGCCCGTGGAGCGCACGAGTCTGCTGTGCCCGGCGCCCAGTACCTCCGACCTCGCCGAGACGGCCTACACCTCGTTCACGCCCGTCACGAAGGGCACCGGAAGCGGGGGCCAGGCCGAACTGTCGGCCGCCACCGAGGAGTCCACGGACGCCCCGGCCGACGGCAAGGACAAGGGCAAGGGCGGCGACGGCAAGCCGGGCAAGGACGCGTCCGCGAAGCCCGTGCTGACGCCGAAGGAGCCCGGCAAGCCGGTCACCGGCGACAGCTCCGGCGGCGACGCGCCCGCCCTGGTCGGCACCGCGGACGGCAGGTTCGCGCCCGGCTGGACCGTCCAGGAGACGACCGAGGTCGCGGCGGGGACCGGGCGCGGCCTCCAGGGCGTCAACTGCACCGCTCCGGACACCGACTTCTGGTTCCCCGGCGCCAGCACGGACGCCGACCGCACCGACTACGTCCACCTGACCAACCCCGACGACTCGGCCGCCGTGGTCGACATCGAGCTCTACGGCAAGGACGGCGCCCTGAAGTCCGCCGTCGGGGAGGGCATCACGGTCCAGCCGCACTCCAGCGAGCCGGTCCTGCTGTCCACCCTCGCCGACGAGCGGCAGAGCGACCTCACCGTGCACGTCAACGTCCGCAGCGGCCGCGTGGGAGCCGCCGTGCAGGCCCTGGACGACAAGCTCGGCGGCGACTGGCTCGCCGCGTCCACGGACCCGTCGGGCAGCCTGGTCCTGCCCGGCATCCCCAAGGACGCCACCTCGGTCCGCCTGGTCGCCTTCACCCCCGACGACGCCGACGCCGACCTGAAGGTGCGCCTCGCCTCCCCCTCCGGGCCGATCACCCCGGCCGGACACGAGACGGTGCACGTCAAGGGCGGCATGACGACCGCCGTGGACCTGGGCGACGTCACCCGCGGCGAGGCCGGCTCGCTGGTCCTGACCCCGACGGACCGGTCCGTTCCGGTCGTGGCGGCCCTGCGGGTCGTGCGCGGCAAGGGCGACAAGCAGGAGACGGCGTTCATCCCGGCCACCCGCCCCGTCGGCACGCGCGCGACGTCGGCGGACAACAGCGGCAAGGGCAGCACCCTGTCGCTGACGGCCCCGGTCGCCGCCGCCACGGTCAAGGTCACCGCCTCGGCCGGCAGCGAGGGCGGCACCCCGGTGTCGAAGACGTACACGATCAAGGCCGGCACCACCCAGGACATCGAGCCCCCGGTCCCCGGCGGCCTGAAGGGCACCTACGCCCTCACGGTCGAGCCGGTCTCCGGCGGTCCGGTCTACGGGGCCCGCACGCTGGCGGCGAGCGAGGGCGGCGTCCCCGCCTTCACCGTGCAGACGCTCCCGGACGACCGGGGGACGGTGGCGGTGCCGGAGGCGGACGAGGACCTGTCGGTGCTCCAGAAGTAGGGCCGCCGGCGGTGCTCCAGAAGTAGGGCCGCCGGCGGCCCGCCGTCTCAGCCCTGGTCCTCGCCGTACCGCGGGTCCACCGTCTCCGGTGTCAGCCCGAGCAGCTCGGCGACCTGCTCCACGACCACCTCGTGCACCAGCGCGGCCCGCTCGTCGCGCCCCTTGGTGCGGATCTCGACCGGCCGCCGGTAGACGACCACGCGCGCGGGACGGCCCTCGCGCGCGCCGATCGTGCCGCCGAGCGGCACCGCCTCGTCGTTCCACGCCTGGCCGGGCCCGTCGAGCCGGGGCACCTCCAGGACCATGAAGTCGATGTCGGCGAGCTGCGGCCAGCGCCGCTCCAGGCGCTCCACGGAGTCCTGCACCAGATCGGCGAACGCGTCCGCACGGCTCGCGGCGAGCGGCACCTGCGGCGGTGCGATGGGGCCGCGCATGCCCCGTCCGTGGCGATCACGACGGCGGGGCCCGGGGGCGGCGGCACGGGGCGTTACGGGCTTGTCCATCACTGGTGAAGGGTAGTCCCCGACGCGTCCCCGTGCCCGGCACCGCACGGCGCCACGGGCGGCTTCCGGCCGCCCCGCAGGGCGCGTCGTGGCATGGCGGGGCATGACGGTTCAAGCCAAGGTCGGGCTTGAATCCGTATACCGCCGAGAGTGGCGGCCTCACGGCATATGGGGGGTTTTGTGATGACTCTTGTCCGCCTGTACGGCCGTTCGGCACCCCGGACGGCGATGTCCCGGCAGGTCAGCAAGGTGCGCCCGAAAGAGTGTGTGGGACGTTTCACAGCACGACACGGTGGGGTGACCTGGTGGAGAGTCGTCGCGGCCCGCTCAAGAGTGCGGTACCGTCCAACATCGTGAGCCCTGTACGTCGCTGTTCGCGCACCGCTTGCGGCCGTCCCGCCGTCGCGACGCTGACGTACGTCTACGCCGACTCGACCGCGGTCCTCGGCCCGCTCGCCACCTACGCCGAACCCCACTGCTACGACCTGTGCGCCGAGCACTCCGAGCGCCTCACCGCCCCGCGCGGCTGGGAGGTCGTCCGCCTCCTCGACGGCTCGGCCCCGGCCCGGCCGAGCGGTGACGACCTGGAAGCGCTCGCCAACGCCGTGCGCGAGGCGGCCCGCCCCCAGGAGCGGGCGGCCGGGGCCGGCGGCGGTGGCCGCGGGGGCGACCCGATGGAGGTCGCGCGCCGCGGGCATCTGCGCGTCCTGCGCTCGCCCGACAACTGACCGACCCCCGGTCCCCCCCCCGCGTCCACGCACGCGAACTCGGCGGCACTCTCATGGCACGACAGGGCGCGGCTACGGCACGGACACGGTCATTGCGCCGCCCCCGCCGGTGGCAACCCTGCCCCTGATGCCCTGACCCGAGATCACGGCTGGGCGTCCTCCCGGCGACCGCCCGGCGCGCCGACGACGGGCGAGGGTAGTTTGGGCGGACCGACAGTACTTTTTCAGGAAGGTTGGCCGTGGCTGCTGATCTGTCGCAGGTCGTGAAGGCGTACGACGTCCGCGGGGTCGTACCCGACCAGTGGGACGAGTCCGTGGCCGAGCTCTTCGGGGCGGCCTTCGTGCGGGTCACCGGCGCGAGCGCCATCGCCACCGGGCACGACATGCGGCCCTCCTCGCCCGGTCTGTCCCGTGCCTTCGCGCGCGGGGCAGCCGCCTCGGGCGCGGACGTGACGGAGATCGGCCTGTGCTCGACGGACCAGCTGTACTACGCCTCGGGCGCGCTGAACCTGCCGGGCGCCATGTTCACCGCCTCCCACAACCCGGCGCAGTACAACGGCATCAAGATGTGCCGCTCGGGCGCCGCCCCGGTCGGGCAGGACACCGGCCTCGCGCAGATCCGCGAACTGGTGGAACGCTGGAGCGAGTCGGGTGCCCCGGAGCCGGCCGCCGAGGCGGGCACCATCACCGGCCGTGACACGCTGTCGGACTACGCGGCCCACCTGCGCTCCCTGGTCGACCTGACGTCGATCCGCCCTCTGAAGGTCGTCGTCGACGCGGGCAACGGCATGGGCGGACACACCGTCCCCGAGGTCTTCGCCGGCCTCCCCCTGACGCTGGTCCCGATGTACTTCGAGCTCGACGGCACCTTCCCCAACCACGAGGCCAACCCCCTCGACCCCGCCAACCTCGTCGACCTGCAAAAGCGCGTCCGTGAGGAGGGCGCCGACCTGGGCCTCGCCTTCGACGGCGACGCCGACCGCTGCTTCGTCGTCGACGAGCGCGGCGAGCCGGTCTCCCCCTCCGCGATCACCGCCCTGGTCGCCTCCCGCGAGCTGGCCCGGCACGGCGGCAAGGGCACGATCATCCACAACCTGATCACGTCCTGGTCGGTGCCCGAGGTCGTCGAGGAGAACGGCGGCAGCCCGGTCCGCACCCGCGTGGGCCACTCCTTCATCAAGGCCGAGATGGCCCGCACCGGCGCGATCTTCGGCGGCGAGCACTCCGCGCACTACTACTTCCGCGACTTCTGGAACGCCGACACCGGCATGCTGGCCGCCCTCCACGTCCTGGCGGCCCTCGGCTACCAGGACGGCCCGCTCTCCGCCCTCGTCGCCCAGTACGACCGCTACGCCGGCTCCGGCGAGATCAACTCCACGGTCGCCGACCAGCAGGCCAGCCTCGCCGCGATCCGCTCCGCGTACGGCACCCGAGAGGGCGTCACCCTCGACGAGCTCGACGGCCTCACCGTCTCCGCCGCCGACTGGTGGTTCAACGTCCGCCCGTCCAACACGGAACCGCTGCTGCGCCTGAACGCGGAGGCGAGGGACGCCGCGACGATGGCCAGGGTGCGCGACGAGGTGCTGGGGATCATCAGGGGCTGAGCCCCCGACCCACCGGCGGTAATCTGACCAGGCACGACCCCAAGCGCCCGCACCCCGGAGGAAAACCCCCATGCCCCTCGAATCCGGCCTCCTCGAGATCCTCGCCTGCCCGGCCTGCCACTCCCCGCTCAGGGAGCAGGACACCGAGCTGATCTGCACCGACACCAACTGCGGCCTGGCCTACCCCGTGCGCGACGGCATCCCCGTCCTCCTGGTCGACGAGGCCCGCCGCCCCGCGTGACCGGCAGGGGGCGCACGCACCCGTGCGACACCCGGTGCACATGACCCCCGGCACAGCGGGCACGATCCAGGACACCCGTAACGGACCCCGGCGATGGGAAGCTGCCGCCCATGCTCGACGAATCGCTGCTCGACTCCCCTGAGGGCCTCGCCGAGGCCGACCACCGCGGGTTGCTCCGCGGCGCCGCGGAAGCCGGCGCCCGCGTGCGCACAGCCGCCCGCCACGCCGCCGAGGCGGGTGTCAACGACCTCAAGCCGGACGGCCGCCCCCGCGCCGTCCTGATCGCGGGGCCGGGTGCCGCCGCCACCCACGCCGCCGACCTCATCGGCACCCTCGCCGGTGCCGGCAGTCCGGTCACCCGCCTCGCCCCCACCGGCGTCGCCCCCGCCGCGGGCGCTCTGCGCTGGGAACTGCCCGGCTGGGTCGGCTCGGTGGACCTCCTGCTGATCACCACCCCGGACGGCACCGAACCCGGCCTGTCGCTGCTCGCCGAGCAGGCCTACCGCCGCGGCTGCACCGTCGTGGCCGTGGCCCCCGCCCCCACCCCGCTCGCCGACGCCGTGGCCGGTGTGCACGGCCTGTTCGTCCCCATGGCGACCGCCCCGTACGACCAGGACGAGCCCCTCGCCGCGTCGGCGCCCGGCGTCCTGTGGGCCCTGCTCACCCCGCTCCTCGCCCTCCTGGACCGCACGGGCGTGCTCGCCGCCCCGCCGGACGTCCTCGGCAAGGTCGCCGACCGCCTCGACCGCGTCGCCGAACGCTGCGGCCCGGCCATCGCCACCTACAGCAACGCCGCCAAGACCCTGGCCGCCGAGCTCGCCGACGCCCTCCCGATCGTCTGGACCGAGGGCGTCTCGGCCGGACCCGCGGGCCGCCGCTTCGCCGCCGCCCTCGCCGAACTGTCCGGCACCCCCGCGGTCGTCGCCGAACTCCCCGAGGCGCTCGCAGCCCACGGCGCCCTGCTCGCCGGCCCCCTGGCCGCCAGCGCCGACCCCGACGACTTCTTCCGCGACCGCGTCGAGGAACCCCCCGCCCTGCACGCGCGCGTGGTGCTGCTGCGCGACCGTCCCATCGGCGGCCTCACCGCCGCCCCCGGTGCCCGCGACCTCGCCCTCAGTCACGACACGCCGATCAGCGAGCTCGAACCGGAGGAGGGCGGCGAGCTGGAGACCCTCGCGGAACTGATCGCCATCACGGATTTCGCCGCCGTTTACCTGGCGCTCGCTTCGAGGGCCTGATCTGGCCCGGACACCTTGACGCGCCGCCCGGACCACGCAGAGAGAACCCCATGGACCGCCTCGACAACACCGTCCGCCCCTACGCCTGGGGCTCCCCGACCGCCATCCCGCAGCTGCTCGGCGTCGAACCGACCGGCGAACCGCAGGCGGAGATGTGGATGGGCGCCCACCCCGGCGCACCCTCCCGCACCGGCCGGGGCACGCTCGTCGAGGTCGTCGACGCCGACCCCGAGAAGGAACTCGGGCCCGCCACCGTCGCCAAATTCGGCCCCCGGCTGCCCTTCCTCCTCAAGATCCTCGCCGCGGGCGCCCCGCTCTCCCTCCAGGTCCACCCCGACCTCACGCAGGCCCGGGAGGGCTACGCCGACGAGGAGCGCCGGGGCATTCCCACGGACGCCCCGCACCGCAACTACAAGGACGCCAACCACAAACCCGAACTCATCTGCGCGCTCACCGAGTTCCACGGCCTGTGCGGCTTCCGGGACCCGCTGGAGGCCGCGGCCCTCCTCGACGACCTCGGCGTCGACTCCCTCAAGCCCTACGTCGACCTGCTGCACGCCCATCCCGAGGAAGCCGCCCTGCGCGAGGTCCTCACGGCGATCCTCACCGCCGACCGCGAGGAGATGTCCCGCACGGTCACGGAGGCGGCCACCGCCTGCACCCGCCTCGGCGGCGCCTACGCCCCCTACGCCGACATCGCCCACCACTACCCGGGCGACCCCGGCGTCATCGCCGCGATGCTGCTCAACCACGTCCGGCTCCAGCCCGGAGAAGCCCTCTACCTGGGCGCCGGCGTCCCGCACGCCTACCTCGACGGCCTCGGCGTGGAGATCATGGCCAACTCCGACAACGTCCTGCGCTGCGGCCTGACCCCCAAGCACGTCGACGTCCCCGAACTCCTGCGCATCGTCCGCTTCAGCCCCAGCGACCCCGGCGTCCTGCGCCCCGAGGCGTCCCCGGACGGCGAAGAGGTCTACGAGACGCCGATCGACGAGTTCCGCCTCTCCCGCTACGTCCTGCCCGAGGCGGGAGCCGCCCACGACCTCACCCGCCCGACCCCGCAGATCCTGCTCTGCACGGCAGGCACCGTCCGGGCCGGGGAGCACGACCTGACTCCCGGTCAGTCCGTCTTCGTCCCCGCCGGGGAAAAGGCCGAAGTGTCCGGTACGGGAACGCTTTTCCGGGCCACCGTCATCGCCTGACCGTTTCGACGGCCCCGTGCTGGTGACCTGACTCACCGCTGTCGCGGCGGGCTGCAACAATGGCCCACCGTCAAGCACGGGCAAAGTCACGGGCGCACACCAAGGCGGGCGACCGGGCCCTGAAACGGCGTACGAAGGGACAACGCGGACATATGAGCGCGTCAGGCGGTACCAAGGCGATCGTGGCGGCACTGGGCGCCAACCTCGCCATCGCGGTAGCGAAGTTCGTGGCGTTCCTCTTCAGCGGCTCGTCGTCGATGCTCGCCGAGTCCGTCCACTCCTTCGCCGACTCCGGCAACCAGGCGCTGCTCCTGGTCGGCGGCAAGAAGGCCAAGCGCGAGGCCACCCCCGAACACCCCTTCGGCTACGGCCGCGAGCGCTACATCTACGCCTTCCTCGTCTCGATCGTGCTCTTCTCGCTCGGCGGCATGTTCGCCCTGTACGAGGGCTACGAGAAGATCAAGCACCCCCACGAGCTGACCCACTGGTACTGGCCCGTCGGCGTCCTCGTCTTCGCGATCATCGCCGAGGGCTTCTCCTTCCGGACGGCCATCAAGGAGTCCAACCCCCTGCGCGGCAGCCGCTCCTGGAAGGACTTCGTCCGCCACGCCAAGGCGCCCGAACTCCCGGTCGTCCTCCTGGAGGACCTCGGTGCCCTCGTCGGCCTCATCCTCGCGCTCGGCGGCGTCGGCCTTGCCCTGCTCACCGGCGACAGCGTCTGGGACGGCATCGGCACCCTCTGCATCGGCATCCTGCTCATCCTGATCGCCCTGGTCCTCGCCGCCGAGACCAAGTCCCTGCTGCTCGGCGAGTCCGCCGGCCTCGAGGAGACCCGGAAGATCGAGGCCGCCGTGGTCGACGGCGACACCGTCACCCGCATCATCCACATGCGCACGCTCCACCTCGGCCCCGAGGAACTCCTCGTCGCCGCCAAGATCGCCGTCCAGCACGACGACACGGCCACCGAGATCGCCACCGCCATCGACGCCGCCGAGGCCCGCATCCGCGAGGCCGTCCCGATCGCCCGCGTGATCTACCTCGAACCGGACATCTACAGCGAGCGGGAAGCCGCCAAGGGCTCCGACCCCGAGGCCTCCCCGGGCGGCCCGGCCCCCCACCCCGCCGACCACTGACCTCCGCCGCTCTCACGGGGCCCGCCGAACCACTCGGCGGGCCCCGTCCGGCATCCCCGGCCCTTCGCCCCGGCCCGTCCAAGGGCCAGGGGGTGAGGGCCCGCGTCCTCCGATCCGTCACATGATCGGCTCGATCTGTTTCCCGGCGGACTGGGGATCGCAGCCGCCCCCGGTGTAGCTTGGGACGGAGCCAGACGTCGCTGCTGATGGCGGTCGGGCGGTCCCACCGCGGACCGGCCGAGGGAGAGAGGGCCTCCGACGGACTGCGCTGCGCGCACGCGGGCATGCCTGTGTCCTCCTTCGGGCACCCCTGTGTCCGCCGCCGCGCAGACCAGCCGTACCCACCTCGACCCAATCCCCGAGGAGCAGCTCGCAATGACGACTGTCGAGAACCGACAGGACTTCAAGGTCGCCGACCTCTCCCTGGCCGCCTTCGGCCGCAAGGAGATCACCCTCGCCGAGCACGAGATGCCGGGCCTGATGGCGATCCGCAAGGAGTACGCCGAGGCGCAGCCCCTCGCCGGCGCCCGTGTCACCGGCTCCCTGCACATGACCGTGCAGACCGCCGTGCTCATCGAGACCCTGGTCGCCCTCGGCGCGCAGGTCCGCTGGGCCTCCTGCAACATCTTCTCCACCCAGGACCACGCGGCCGCCGCCATCGCCGTCGGCCCGAACGGCACGCCCGACAACCCGCAGGGCGTCCCGGTCTTCGCCTGGAAGGGCGAGACCCTGGAGGAGTACTGGTGGTGCACCGAGCAGGCGCTGACCTGGCCGGACAGCCCCACCGGCGGCCCCAACATGATCCTGGACGACGGCGGTGACGCCACCCTCCTCGTCCACAAGGGCGTCGAGTACGAGAAGGACGGCAAGGTCCCCTCGCCCGACACCGCCGAGTCCGACGAGCACCGCGTCATCCTCGAACTGCTGAACCGCACCATCACGGACGGCTCGCAGAAGTGGACCCAGCTGGCCTCCGAGATCCGCGGCGTGACCGAGGAGACCACCACCGGCGTCCACCGCCTGTACGAGATGCAGCGCGACGGCGTCCTGCTGTTCCCGGCGATCAACGTCAACGACGCCGTCACCAAGTCGAAGTTCGACAACAAGTACGGCTGCCGCCACTCCCTGATCGACGGCATCAACCGCGCCACCGACGTCCTCATCGGCGGCAAGACCGCGGTCGTCTGCGGCTACGGCGACGTGGGCAAGGGCTGCGCGGAGTCCCTGCGCGGCCAGGGCGCCCGCGTGATCGTCACCGAGATCGACCCGATCTGCGCCCTCCAGGCGGCGATGGACGGCTACCAGGTCACCACTCTGGACGAGGTCGTCGACAAGGCCGACATCTTCATCACCACGACCGGCAACAAGGACATCATCATGGCCTCGGACATGGCCAAGATGAAGCACCAGGCCATCGTCGGCAACATCGGCCACTTCGACAACGAGATCGACATGGCCGGCCTCGCCAAGATCCCCGGCATCGTCAAGGACGAGGTCAAGCCGCAGGTCCACACCTGGACCTTCCCCGACGGCAAGGTGCTCATCGTCCTGTCCGAGGGCCGCCTGCTGAACCTCGGCAACGCCACCGGCCACCCGTCGTTCGTGATGTCCAACTCCTTCGCGGACCAGACCCTGGCCCAGATCGAGCTGTTCACCAAGCCCGACGAGTACCCGACCGGCGTCTACGTGCTGCCCAAGCACCTCGACGAGAAGGTCGCCCGCCTCCACCTCGACGCGCTCGGCGTGAAGCTGACGACGCTGCGCCCCGAGCAGGCCGAGTACATCGGCGTCCAGGTCGAGGGCCCGTTCAAGCCGGACCACTACCGCTACTGAGCCGAGCGGCACCACTGCCGGTCGGTCACCCACCGATGCGGCCGGATCTCCGAGGCAGGCCCCCGCACCCCCGTGCCGGGGGCCTGCCCCGTTCGACCGGCCGACGACCGGCCCCGCCCGTCAAGACCCAGGACCACCATGCCCCGCGGCCGCTATTCGCTCCACGATCCGCACGATCACACCCCCCTCGCAGAAGAGCACTTCCAGTGCGCCCCCGGCCCCTCCGGCTGGCGCTACGTCTCCCAGCTGACCACCCCCGCGGGCGACCACCGCGGCTCCGTCGACCTCACCCTCGACGAACTCGGCCGCCCCCTCCGCGTCGAACTCCACGCCGCCGCCTGGCAGGTCCGCGGCGCCGCCCTCGACGGCGTCACCTGGGTGCGCACCGACCCCACCGGCACCGAGGCCACCGAAGGCAATGTGCGCGCCCACGCCTTCACCGGCACGTCCCCGGCCTTCCTCGTCGCCACCGCCCGTCTCCTGCGCCTCACCCCCTCCGCGGCCACCCGCGTACGCCTCGTCGCGTTCACGGATCCGGTCCTCGCCCCCCGCACCGTGGACCAGTCCTGGACCTTGCTGAAAAGCGAAGCACACGCCACTGACAACGGTCCCCTGATCGTGGACGAATACCAGGTCACAGCCCTGGACACGGGCGAGCAGCACACCGTGCACCTCGCCGGTGACGTGGTGCTCGCGGCACCCGGCATCGAGCTGGAAGACCTCGAATCACCACCGTCGGTCTTCCCCTGACCCAGGCAGCCGCCCCGGAGCGGCCGACCCTGCCCGCCCTGCCCTACGCCGGCGGCACGAACCCGGTGCCGCGCCGCTCGCTCGGGCCGGACGGCTCGGACGCCGCCCCGGAGACCGCGCCGGGGACCTCGGTTGACGGTCCGGTCGGCCTGTAGGCAGCCGGAGGAGCGCTCGACCCCTGCGACTCGCCGGCAGCCGGAGGCGCGGCCTCGGCCACGGCCTCGGTCGCGGCCATCGGCCCGCCCGCCGGGGTAGCCGACGCCGGTGAAGCGGGCGAACCGGCGGCGGGCGTGGCCGACCGTGCCGTATCGCGCTCGAAAGCCCGTCGGGCCTCCCGCGCCTGCCGCTCCTGCACGACCGCCGCCAGATACGCGGCCGGCGGCACGCCCTGCGGCACCGGAGCCCCCGTACGCTCCGCCAGATCCGACGCCAGCCGCTCGGCCATCGACCGGCCCACCTGCGGGTCCAGCTGCCGCATGCGGGTCAGGTACTGCCGGACGGCGAGCCACAACCCGTCGGGCACCGCCGACAGATCGAGACCTGAGAACCGCCCGTTGAGCCAGGGCGGCGGAGGCGGCACGAAACCCGTCCGCGCGACCGGAATCCGCTCCCGCACGACGAGCGTTCCCGCGAACACATCGCCCAGCCGCCGCCCGCGCGCCGAGACGAACGAGGCGATGCAGGCGACCACGCCGAAGGTCATGAGAATCTCGATCACACCGATCAAGCCCCTCACCAGCGCATGCCGGAACCGGATCGGGCCTCCGTCGTCCCGCACCACACGCAGCCCGCAGGCCAGCTTCCCGAGCGAACGTCCATGACTGAGCGTCTCCACCGCGATCGGCCCGCCCACCAGCACGAGCACGAACGTCGCGATCGAGATCGCCGTCTGCGCCGCCTCGTCCAAGGAGGCCGTGGACACGACCAGCACGACGGTCACCGCGACGTAGACCGCGACCGCCGCCACCAGATCGAGCAGCACGGCCAAGGCCCTGCTGGGCAGCCTCGCGGGGCGCAGCTCCAACGCCACAGCCTCGCCCGTCACCAGCTCACTCACGCCCGCCGCCTTCCCCTGCCCTGCCCCTGACAGGGCCAGTCTGCCAAGCTGTGGGCGCATCGCACCGCAGTACGACAAGCTGATCCACGACGAGCTGCCGAAGAGCAACCCGAGGAGCAGGCACACCGATGGACCTCGACGTCTTCGTCTCCGCCCACCGAGCGGAGTGGGACCGCCTCGAAGCCCTGCTCCGCCGCCAGCGCCGCCTCAACGGTGCCGAGGCCGACGAACTCGTCACCCTCTACCAGCGCACCGCGACGCACCTGTCCCTGATCCAGTCCAGCGCTCCCGACCCGCAACTGACCGGGCGGCTCAGCCAACTCGTGGCACGCGCGCGTGGTGCCGTGACGGGCAACCGGCGCGCCTCCTGGCGCGACGTCACCCGCTTCCTCGCCCACGGATTCCCTGCCGCCGTCTACAAGTCACGGCACTGGTGGGTACCCACGGCACTCCTGTCCACGGCCGTCGGCGCTCTCCTGGGCTGGTGGATCGCCACCCATCCCGAGGTGCAGGCCTCGATCGCGGCCCCGGGCGAACTGCGCGAGCTCACCCGACCCGGCGGGCAGTACGAGACGTACTACTCCAGCCACCCGGCCGCCAGCTTCGCCGCCCAGGTCTGGACGAACAACGCCTGGGCCGCCGCCCTGTGCCTGATCCTGGGCGTCTTCCTGGGACTCCCGGTCATCTGGATCCTCTTCCAGAACATGCTCAACCTCGGCGTCGGCGTGGGTCTGATGTCCTCGGCCGGCCGCCTCGACACGTTCCTCGGCCTGATCCTCCCGCACGGTCTCCTCGAACTGACCGCCGTCTTCGTCGCCGCCGGCACCGGCCTGCGGCTGGGCTGGACCCTCATCGACCCCGGCCCCCGCACGCGGCGCACTGCCCTGGCGGAGGAAGGCCGAGCCGCCATAGGCATGGCCATAGGACTCGCCCTCGTCCTCTTCGTCTCCGGCGCGATCGAAGGCTTCGTCACCCCTTCCGGCCTCCCCACCTGGGCCCGGATCGGCATCGGGGTCGCCGCCGAAGCGGCCTTCCTGGCCTACGTCTACGTCGTGGGCGGCCGTGCCGCACGCGCGGGAGAGACCGGTGACGTCGAGGCGGCGGAACGCAGCGCGACCGTCCCCACAGCCGCCTGATCGTCTCCGCGACCGCCGGATGTGCGACCACCTCCGTTCAACTGCTAGTCTCCTCTTCGCCCCACAGGAGCCGTTGACACGGCGAGTGCGGGGAGGTAGATTCGAACAGTTGCCTGGACATGGGCTCTAGCCTTGGACCAGCCACAGTGAATATCTATCTGCTTCTTGAAACGCTGATTTCATTGAAGCCTCTCCCGATGAATCGGAAACGAGCGGCCGGTCAGTCCGGCCCGAAACTTCTGATAAAGTCGGAACCGCCGGAAAGGGAAACGCGAGAGCGAGAACCTGGAAAGCACCGAGGAAATCGGATCGGAAAGATCTGATAGAGTCGGAAACGCAAG
>NZ_JBFAIG010000034.1:0-25189 GCF_040654575.1 Streptomyces sp. NPDC050674 | reverse complement strand
CGGAGGAGGGCGTCAACGCGATGGGGGTCCCTCCCGCGCGAGCGCAGCCGAGCGTGGGGGAGTTGACAACCGACGACAACGCGGCAGATGTGCGTACCACGCCCCGCGACGCCGGCATGATCCAAACGACAGGCCCTAGGGCGTCCGGCCGCGCAGCCCCGTCTCCAGCCTCCGCAGCCCCTCCCCGATCTCCTCCGGGGTCTGCGTCACGAAGCACAGGCGCAGGGTGGTGCGGTCGGGCGGGCCGGCGTAGAAGGGCGCGCCGGGGACGTAGGCGACGTCCTGCCGGACGACCTGCTCCAGCAGGGCGGTCGTGTCGTACGGCTCGGGCAGGCGCGCCCAGAGGAACATGCCGCCCTCGGGCCGGTTCCAGACCGACCCCTCGGGCAGCGCCCCGGCCAGCCCGGCGAGCATCGCGTCGCGGCGTTCGCGGTACACACCGGCGACGCGGGTGACGTGGGCGTCGAGGTCGTGGTCGGCGAGGTAGCGGGCCGCGGCGAGCTGGTTGACGGTCGGGGTGTGCAGGTCGGCGGCCTGCTTGGCGACGGCACAGGCGCGCCGCAGCTCCCCGGGCGCCCGCAGCCAGCCCAGCCGCAGCCCGGGCGCCATGACCTTGGAGAAGCTGCCGAGCAGCACCGTCCGGTCCTCGGCGCCCGGGTGGGCGGCGATCCACGGCACGCGTTCACCGTCGTAGCGCAGTTCGCCGTAGGGGTCGTCCTCGACGATCCACAGTCCGCGCCGGGCGGCGACGGCGGCCACGGCGGCGCGCCGCGCGGCGGGCAGCGTCCGGCCGGTGGGGTTCTGGAAGGTGGGCACGGTGTAGAGCAGCTTGGGCCGCTCGCGCGCGACGAGGTCCTCCAGCGCCTCGGGGTCGAGGCCGTGCTCGTCGCCGGGCACGGCCACGATCCGGGCCCCGGCGAAGCCGAAGGCCTGGAGTGCCGCCAGATAGCAGGGGTCCTCGACGAGGACGGTGTCCCCGGGTTCGAGGAGCGCGGTGGCCAGGAGGGAGAGGGCCTGCTGGGAGCCGGTGGTGACGAGCAGGTCGTCGGGGCCGGTCGGCAGGCCGCGCGCGGTGGTGCGGGCGGCCAGCGCCTCCCGCAGCGCGGGTTCGCCCTCGGTCGTGGAGTACTGCAACGCCCGCGCGGGCGCCTCGGCGAGCACCGCCTCGAACGCGGCGGCGATGCCCTGGGCGTCGAACAGCTCCGGGGCCGGGAGCCCGCCCGCGAAGTTGATCACCTCGGGGCGGGCGGTGACGGCGAGGATGTCCCGTACGGGGGAGCCGCCGACGGCCCGCGCCCGCGTGGCCAGGGGCGGCACGGCGCAGTGGGTGGGCAGGGGCTCGGCGACGCTCATGACACGGCTCCTCGGGCTGCGGTGACGCCTGCTGCCCCGCAGCCTAAGCACCTACGTGCCTCCTACAAGCAGGTTTCCGGGATCCGGACGCCGAGACCGCGCGGAGGCGGCCCCGGAACCGGCGGTTCAGCCCTTGGCGCCGATCGCCGCGTACACGTTGATGTCCGCGTCCGTGACGTCGTTGATGTCGCTGTAGCGCACCTTCTCGATGTCCTCAAGCCCGGCGAGGAAGGACTCCTCCGGCTGCTCGGGGACGGGGGCGGCGTGGTCGGGCCGCCAGCGGTGCGCGGGGACGACACCCGGGTCGGTGATCTCCAGAGCGTTCTCCGTGAAGAACCGCTCGACGTCGGCCCGGGAGCGCAGCACGAAGGTGAACCCCCGCTCGGTGTACGTCCGCTGGACCGCGCGGATGTTCTCGGGGTTGAGGTCCTCGGTGAGGTGGCTCAGCACCAGCCGGCTGCCGGAGGGCAGCTCGTCGAGCAGCCCGCGCACCAGCGGGTACGCCTCCTCGTCCGCGACGAAGTGCAGGACGGCGACCAGGCACAGCGCGATCGGCCGGTCGAAGTCCAGGGTCTTCACGGCCTGTTCGAGGATGCGGGCCGGGTCACGCAGATCGGCGTCGATGTAGTCCGTACGTCCCTCGGGCCCGCTGGTCAGCAGGGCGCGTGCGTGGGCGAGCACCACGGGGTCGTTGTCGACGTACACGACCCGCGACTCGGGAGCGAGGCGCTGGGCGATCTGGTGCACGTTCTCGGCGGTGGGCAGCCCGGTCCCGATGTCCAGGAACTGCCGGATGCCGTCCTGCTCCACGAGCGTGGTCACCGCACGCCGCAGGAAGTCGCGGTTGTGCCGTACGTCGAGGTACCCGCGCGGGTTGGCTGCCAGCGCGGCGGCGGCCGCGTCCCGGTCGGCGGCGTAGTGGTCCTTGCCGCCGAGGAACACGTCGTAGACCCGGGCCGGGTGCGCCTTGCTGCTGTCGATCCTCCTCCGCAGCTCGGCGGGGTCCTGGCTGAGGGCGTCACCGGACATGGACGTCTCCCTGAGAGTTGATTGTTCAATCAGCAACCACTACGACGGTCAACAACCTAACGGTTCAACCGAGTTGGTGGTGCCCGTACGATCGCCCGGGGCCGACTACTGCGTGGTCCCCTCCTCGACCCACTTCTCGCCGCCCAGCGGGAACTCGTACGCCGGGCGCCCGTTGTTGCCGCTCGTACGGAAGGGCCGGCCGTGGTCGTCGACGGTCAGCGTGCCCGTCCGGTCGCCGCTGGACCAGGTCAGCTCCAGGTACCAGCTGACGTCGTACGCGGAGGCGTCGGCCCGGATGTAGTACACCTCCGGGTCGCTCTCACTCACCTTGAAGGGGAAGTCCGCGTGCCCCGCCTCGGGCACGACTCCCGGGCGCGCGGCGTCGAGGGCGACCGTGAAGAACCGGGTCGGCACACCACCGCCGCAGCCGACGCCCGGATACCCCATGGCGTAGTCGTTCCAGGCGAGCGGCGCGCGCTTGCCCGCCATGCGGACCGTCAGCCGCTCGACGACCACGGTCTCCTTCCCCGTCCCCTGCACGGTCAGCTTGAGGAACTGCTCCCCCGACGGCACGGCCCGCGTCGCCGCGACCCAGCCGGGCGCGTCCTGCTCCGGCGGCGGTGGCCCGACCCGCTCCGGCGGCAGATTCACCAGGTAGCGCTGGGAACACGGGCTCTCCCAGGCGTGCGGCTGTGTGTGCACGGTGAGGGGAGCGGCACCGGAGGCGGTGTCCCGCCCGGGGCGGTCCGCACCGATGCCGGTGCCCTTGCCCTCTCCCTTGCCCTTGCCGTTGTCGGCGGAGGGTGAGGCGGGGGGCGAGGAGGCCGTCCCCTGCCCCTTCTTCCCTTCGTCCCTGCCCTTCTTCGCGCCGCCCGCGGTGGACGAACCCGCCGAGGGCGAGAAGGAGGCCGCCGCGTCCCGGTCCGTCCGCCCGTCGGCACGGCCGGAGGCCGCCGCCGCACCGCGCCGCCCGTCGTCGTCCGGCCCGCCCGAGGGAACGGCCACGGCGAGACCGACCCCGCCGAGGGCCACGGCCGCGGCGACACCGGCGAGCAGGGTACGGCGGGGGCGCCGCCGCCGGGGCTCACCCGAGCCGCCCGCTCCCGTGGAACCGCCTGCCGTCGGGCCGTCGGCTCCCGAGGTGAGCGGGTCGGCCCCGGAGGACGCCGCCTGCGCATCGGCCACCGCCGGAAGGGGGCCCTGCGGGGAGGCCCCCGGAGCCGAGGCCCCCTCGCCCGGGGCCTCCCCGGAGGGGGCCACCTCGGCGGAGACCACTCCGGCGGGGGCCACCTCGTCGGACGCCTCTCCGGAGGGGGCCACCTCGGCGGAGACCACTCCGGCGGGGGGCACCTCGGCGGAGACCACTCCGGCGGAGGGCACCTCGGCGGACGCCACTCCGGCGGAGGGCTCGTCGCCGGAGGCCACTCCCGCAGGGGCCACCTCGGAAGCGGCCGCACCCCCAGAGGCCACCTCGCCGGAAGCCACACCGGCAGAGGCCACCCCGGAAGCCACTCCCCGAGAGGCCACCCCGGAAGCGGCCGCACCCCCAGAGGCCACCCCGCCGGAAGCCACACCCGCAGAGGCCACCCCTGAAGCGGCCGCGCCGCTCCCCTTGCGCACCCGGCCGGCATCCGCCAGCACCCACCGCCGGTGCAGTTCGACGAGTTCCGCGGGTGACGCCTTGCAGAGCCGGGCGAGTCGTTCCACCGGCGCGTAATCGGTTGGCACCGCGTCCCCGTTGCAGTACCGGTGCAGTGTCGACGTGCTCATGTGGAGCCGCTTGGCGAGCACCCCGTAGCTCAGCCCCGAGCGCTCCTTCAACTCCCCCAGCAGCGCGGCGAACTCCGCCGCAGCCGTGCCTTCCGACACCGTTCCTCCATGCCCGTGTCCCGTTCCCCCGTTCCAGGGAATGGCCGCTCTCCCTGGTCAGAGCCTGTGCGGGCGTTCCGACGTCCCTGATCGTCCGCCGGGTGTGGCGGCCGGGACGGATCACCGCACAAGCTCTGGTCATCCAAGCACGCCGCTCCCGGCGCTCCGGCGGAGCGACCCACTCGGGCCTGCTTGCCCCCTGCCTTTGTCCGAAAGGAAACCCAGCCATGCGCACGTGCCACGCCCTGCCCACCGCCCTCCTGGCCGCCTCACTCGCCCTGACGGCGTGCCAGAACGGCACGGGCGCGAAGGACGAGGGCGCGGCCCACCGCGAGCCGGCCGCGGCGACCGTCACGGCGACACGACCGACCGGGGACACAGGCAGCGGGAAGGACGCGAGCGGCCCGACCGGTACGCAGGCGGCGGCGAAGGACAAGGCGAAGGACAAGGCGAAGGACAAGGCGAAGGACAAGAGGAACGCCGGGAAGCGCACCGCGGTGACCGGCGTCTCCTGCAACGGTTCCCACACCACCGTCACCGCCCGGCCGGTCCGCCGCCCCCTCAACCACATGCTGCTCACGGTCGAGAACACCGGCTCGAAGCCGTGCGACCTCACCTACTACCCGGTGCTGCGCTTCGACGAGATGCAGTGGGTCCCGCAGCCGATCAAGGAATCCAAGCCGCAGGCGGTGACGACCCTGGCCCCCGGCGAGTCCGGCTACGCGGGCGTCTCGCTGTCGGCGGCCGACGGCAGCGGCGAGGGGGGCACCACCGGCCACAAGCTGACGGTCGGCTTCCAGGGCCGCACGCCGAACAGCGACGGCGGCCCCTCGGCGATCCCGGCCCTGCCGGCCAAGGGCGTGTACTACGACAGCACGCTCACGGTCACCCACTGGCTGCCCGAGAGGGACGACGCGCTGTCCTACTGACGCCTGAGACCTACTGCTCCTTGAGCTTCTGGGCCACCTCGGTGGCCCAGTAGGTGAGGATGCTGCGCGCACCGGCCCGGCGGATGCCGGTCAGCGCCTCCAGGATCGCCCGGTCCCGGTCGATCCAGCCCTTCTCGGCGGCGGCCTCGATCATCGCGTACTCGCCGGAGATCTGATAGGCGGCGACGGGCACGTCCACGGCGTCCGCGACCCGGGCGAGGATGTCCAGGTAGGGCCCGGCCGGCTTGACCATCACCATGTCGGCGCCCTCCTCCAGGTCGAGGGCGAGCTCGCGCAGCGACTCCCGGATGTTCGCGGGGTCCTGCTGGTAGGTCTTCCGGTCGCCCTGCAACGAGGAGCCGACGGCCTCCCGGAACGGCCCGTAGAAGGCGGAGGCGTACTTGACGGTGTAGGCGAGGATCGCGACGTCCTCCCGCCCGATCTGGTCGAGCGCGTCACGGATGACCCCGACCTGCCCGTCCATCATCCCGCTGGGCCCGACGACATGGGCACCGGCGTCGGCCTGCACCTGGGCCATCTCCGCGTACCGCTCCAGGGTCGCGTCGTTGTCGACCCGCCCCTGCGCGTCGAGCACACCGCAGTGCCCGTGGTCGGTCGTCTCGTCGAGGCACAGGTCGGACATGACGAGCAGGTCGTCGCCCACCTCGGCCCGCACGTCCCGCAGTGCGACCTGGAGGATCCCGTCCGGGTCGGTCCCCGGCGTCCCGAGCGCGTCCTTCTTGGACTCCTCCGGCACGCCGAACAGCATGATTCCGGAGATCCCCGCCGCCACGGCCTCCGCTGCGGCCTTCTTCAGGCTGTCCCGGGTGTGCTGCACGACCCCGGGCATCGCCCCGATCGGCACGGGCTCGCTGACGCCCTCCCGCACGAAGGCTGGGAGGATGAGGTCGGCGGGGTGCAGCCGGGTCTCGGCGACCATCCGACGCATCACGGGGTTGGTCCGCAACCGCCGCGGCCGAGTACCGGGGAAAGATCCGTACGTCGTCATGACCTCTACGCTACGCCCGCCCCAAACCCCCCGATACCGACGCCTTGTCGGCCCCAGCCGCGGGCATGCCGCGCCGAGCACACCCCCCGGAACCCAGGTCCCCGCATGCGCCCCCACACCCCCAGGTCCATCCTGAAATCAACAAGGACACGGACCCCGACGGCCCCCTCGCTCGCCGCCGCCGTCCCTCCGTACCCGCCCCCACGGAGGACGCGATGACCGCTCCGCACCACACCCCCGACCTCTTCGCCCTCTCAGAACTCCACGGCCCGGTCCTGCGCCCCGGCGAAGGCGCCTACGCCGACGAGGTCACCGGCTTCAACCTGGCCTCCCTGCACACCCCGGACGTGGTGGTCGGGGCCACCGGCACGGACGACGTCGTCACCGCCATGCGCTGGGCGCACGCCACGGGCACCCCGGTCGCCGTCCAGGCCACCGGCCACGGCGCCAACTTCCCGATCGAGCAGGGCCTGCTGATCAGCACCTCCCGCATGACGGACGTCCACGTCGACCCCGCCACCCGCACGGCCACCATCGCCGCGGGCGCGAAGTGGAGCCACGTCATGGCCGCCGCCGCGCCGCACGGCCTGGCCGGCCTGTGCGGCACCTCCACCGACGCGGGCGTCGTCGGCTACCTCCTCGGCGGCGGTCTCCCGGTCCTCGGCCGGGCCTACGGCTACGGCGCCGACCTGGTCCGCTCCTTCGAGGTCGTCACCCCGGACGGGCGGCTGCGCGAGGCGGACCCCCGGCACGAACCGGAACTGTTCTGGGCCCTGCGCGGCGGCAAGGGCAACGTCGGCATCGTCACCTCGCTCGTCACCGAACTGCTGCCCCTGTCCCGGCTCTACGGAGGCGGCATCCACTGCCACGCCGAGCACACGCGGACGCTGCTGCGGGCCTGGGCGGACTGGACGCGCACCGTCCCGGACGAGATGTGCAGCATGTTCTCGGTGCTGCGCCTGCCGCCCATCCCCCAGATCCCCGAGCCCCTGCGCGGCGGCTTCTGGGCGAGGGTCGCGATCGCCTGGCCGGGCGATGCGGCCGAGGGCGAGGCACTGATCGCGCCACTGCGCGCCGCCGCCCCCGTGGCCGTCGACACGGTGGAGGAGATGGACTGCGCGGCCATGGACCGCATCCACATGGAACCCCAGGACCCGCTCCCGGCACGGGAGTGCTGCATGCTCCTGCGCGACCTGACGCCCGACGCCCTCGGCACGTTCCTGGAGCAGGTCGGCCCCGAGGCCGGCGCCGACCACCCGCTGCTGGTCGCCTCACTGCGGCACATGGGCGGGGCACTGGCCCGCCCGTCCGCCGTCGAGGACGCCGTCTGCGCCCGCGACGCCGGGTACTTCATGGAGTCGGTCGGCATCATGCCCGCCCCGCCCGTGGCCGAGGCCGTCGAACAGGCCACGCGCCGCCTCTACACCGCCATGGCCCCGTACGGCACCGGCCGCACCATGGTCAACATCCACGGCACCCCGGGCGACGAACAGGACCGCGCCCGGGCCTGGACCCCGGAGGTCTACGCACGACTGCGCCACGACAAGGCCGTCTACGACCCGGACAACCTGCTGCGCTACGGCCACGCGGTGACTCCCGCGTAGCCGCAGCGACAGAACAGAAGGGGATCAGGTCGTCGAACGCCGCCGCCGGGCCCCGGGCCGCCGCTCGCTCGGCCGTGTCACCGGATCGCCGGCCTCCAGAGCCGCCGCCCGGCGCTTCGCGCCGAAGTCGGCCAGGGCTTCCGCCAGCTTGTGCACGGACGGCTCGGGAGCCATCACGTCCACGCGGAGCCCGTGCTCCTCGGCGGTCTTGGCCGTGGCCGGGCCGATACAGGCGATCACGGTGACGTTGTGCGGCTTGCCGGCGATGCCGACCAGGTTCCGCACGGTCGAGGACGACGTGAACAGAACGGCGTCGAACCCACCGCCCTTGATCGCCTCGCGGGTCTCCGCCGGCGGCGGCGAGGCCCGCACGGTCCGGTAGGCCGTGACGTCGTCGACCTCCCAGCCGAGCTCGATCAGCCCGGCGACCAGCGTCTCCGTGGCGATGTCGGCGCGCGGCAGGAACACTCTGTCGATCGGGTCGAACACCGGGTCGTAAGGCGGCCAGTCCTCCAGCAGACCGGCGGCCGACTGCTCACCGCTCGGCACCAGGTCCGGCTTCACACCGAACGCGATCAGCGCCTTCGCCGTCTGCTCGCCGACGGCCGCGACCTTGATGCCCGCGAAGGCACGGGCGTCGAGCCCGTACTCCTCGAACTTCTCCCGCACGGCCTTGACCGCGTTCACCGAGGTGAAGGCGATCCACTCGTAGCGGCCCGTCACCAGGCCCTTGACCGCGCGCTCCATCTGCTGGGGCGTGCGCGGCGGCTCGACGGCGATCGTCGGCACCTCGTGCGGCACGGCCCCGTACGACCGCAGCTGGTCGGAGAGCGACGCCGCCTGCTCCTTGGTCCGCGGCACGAGCACCTTCCAGCCGAACAGCGGCTTGGACTCGAACCACGCGAGCTGGTCGCGCTGGGCGGCGGCGGAACGCTCACCGACCACGGCTATCACCGGCCGGCCGCCGTCGGGCGAGGGCAGCACCTTGAGCTGCTTCAGCGTCTGCGCGATCGTGCCGAGCGTGGCGGTCCAGGTGCGCTGCCGGGTGGTCGTGCCGGCGACGGTGACCGTCAGCGGCGTGTCCGGCTTGCGCCCGGCGGAGACGAGTTCTCCGGCCGCCGCGGCGACGGAGTCCAGCGTCGTGGACACCACGACCGTGCCGTCCGACGCCCCGACCTCCGTCCAGCACCGGTCCGACGCCGTCCGCGCGTCCACGAACCGCACGTCCGCGCCCTGCGCGTCCCGCAGCGGCACACCGGCGTACGCGGGCACACCGACGGCGCTCGCGATACCGGGGACGACCTCGAAAGGCACCCCGGCGGCGGCGCACGCCAGCATCTCCTCGGCGGCGTACGTGTCGAGGCCCGGGTCCCCGGACACGGCACGCACGACCCGCCTGCCGCCCCGCGCGGCCTCCATGACAAGATGTGCGGCATCCCGCACCGCGGGGACGGGCGCGGTGGTTGACGTGCCGTCAACTACCGTCAGCTGGGGCGTTCCTGTGCCCGGAGCAGGGTCCTGCGAAGGATCCGGGTCCGTGTGCACTTCGGAGACGCCCTGCCTGGCGTGCTGACGTACGACGTCGAGCACCTCGTGCTCGGCGACGAGAACGTCCGCGTGCGCCAGCGCCTCCACGGCGCGCAAGGTCAGCAGTCCCGGATCTCCGGGTCCGGCACCCAGGAAGGTGACGTGCCCGTGTTCAGGACCGGCGGAAAGGGCGGTGGGGCTCACTGTGCTCGCTCCCCCATCAGACCGGCCGCGCCCTGGGCGAGCATCTCGGCCGCGAGTTCGCGACCGAGCGCCATTGCCCCGTCGTGCGTCTCGGGCACGGGACCGGTGGTGGACTGCTGCACCGTGCGCGAGCCGTCGGTGGTCCCGACGACGGCGCGCAGGCGCATTTCCTTGACAAACTGCCCGTCGGCCTGGGGGTCCCCCCGCTCGAGCGGAGCCGAGAGGGGGGGAAGGTCGGCCAGCGCGCCCACGGGAGCGCTGCAACCGGCCTCCAGGGCGGCGAGCAGTGATCGCTCGGCCGTCACGGCGATCCGCGTGAACGGGTCGTCGAGCTCGCCGAGCGCGGCGATGAGGTCCGCGTTGCCCGCGGTGCACTCGATCGCCAGGGCCCCCTGGCCGGGGGCGGGCAAAACCGTGTCGACCGACAGGAAGTCGGTCACCTCGTCGCCGCGGCCGATCCGGTTCAGTCCGGCGGCGGCCAGCACGACGGCGTCGAGCTCCCCGCTGCGCACGAATCCGATGCGGGTGTCGACGTTGCCGCGGATCGGGACCGTCGCTATGTCCAGGCCGTGGCTGCGGGCGTACGAGTTGAGCTGCGCCATGCGCCGCGGCGAGCCCGTACCGATGCGCGCCCCGGGGGGCAGGTCGGTGAACTTCAGCGCGTCCCGGGCGACGATCACGTCCCGCGGGTCCTCGCGCTCGGGCACGGCGGCCACGACCAGTTCGTCGGGCTGCGTGGTCGGCAGGTCCTTCAGCGAGTGCACCGCGAAGTCGACCTCGCCCTTGAGCAGCGCGTCGCGCAGGGCGGTCACGAACACGCCGGTGCCACCGATCTGGGCGAGCGCCTCACGCGAGACGTCGCCGTACGTGGTGATCTCGACGAGCTCGACGGGCCGCCCGGTCACCCGGCTCACGGCTTCCGCCACTTGCCCGGACTGGGCCATGGCGAGCCTGCTCCGCCGGGTGCCGAGCCTCAGCGCCTTGTCAGTCATGCCGGGCCTCGGTCTCTCTGGGTGGTGCTTTCCTCGGCCCGGGAGACGGCGGCCACCGTCTCGGGGTCGAGGTCGAACAGGGTGCGCAACGCGTCCGCGTACCCGGCGCCGCCGGGTTCGGCCGCGAGTTGCTTGACCCGCACGGTCGGCGCGTGGAGCAGTTTGTCGACCACGCGCTTCACGGTCTGGGTGATCTCGGCTCGGTGCTTGTCGTCGAGGCCGGGCAGTCGCCCGTCCAGCCGGGCGATCTCGCCGGCCACGACATCCGCGGCCATGGTGCGCAGGGCGACCACGGTCGGCGTGATGTGAGCGGCCCGCAGTGCTGCCCCGAAGGCCGCGACCTCGTCGGAGACGATACGCCTGACCTGGTCCACATCGGCAGCCATCGGAGCGCCCGCGGAGGCCTCCGCCAGCGACTCGATGTCCACCAGCCGCACCCCGGCCAGCCGGTGCGCGGCCGCGTCGATGTCCCGGGGCATCGCCAGGTCCAGCAGGAAGAGCACCGGCTCCGGCCGCTGCGGTTCCTCGACCGGCTCGGGCCGGCGCCGCTCGGGGATGCGCCCGACGGTGGCGGCGGTCGCGGCGAGCGCGGCGATGGCGTCGGTGTCCGCAGCCGGGTCGAGTGTGCCGGCCGTCCCCGGCCGGGCCTGGCCGCCCGCACGCCGGGCATCGCCCGCCGTGCCGTTGTCCACCCATGCCGCGTGCTGCTCCAGGTCGGCGGCGGCCATGCCGGCCACGGCGGCCTCGCCCAGCACGGAGAAGCCGGCGGTGCCCTGCACCGCGGACAGGTCCAGCGGACAGCCGTCCTCGGTGCCGAGGCCGGTGCCCGAGGCACCGCCCCGCTGCGTGCCGGAACCGGTCGCGGAGCCGGAGGCGCCGCCCGGCGCTCCGGGTCCGGCCGACGGCACGGGCGTACGGCCCTCGACCGCCTCGGCGACCGACTCGGCCGTCAGGACCAGGCCCGTCGCGCCGGTGCAGGAGACGGCGACGTCGGCACGTGTCAGCTCGGCCGGCACCGACTCCATCGGTACCGCGCGGGCCGCCACGTCCGTGTCGTCGCCCTCCATGAGGATCTGGGCGAGACGCTCGGCGCGGTCGAAGGTGCGGTTGGCGACGACGATCTCGGCGACCCCGGCCCGCGCGAGCGTGGCCGCGGCCAGGGAGGACATCGACCCGGCCCCGATGACCACGGCCTTCTTGCCCCGTGCCCACCGCTGTACGTCGCCGCCCCGGGCCAGCTGCTCCAGACCGAAGGTGACCAGGGACTGGCCGGCGCGGTCGATGCCGGTCTCGGAGTGGGCGCGCTTGCCGACCCGCAGGGCCTGCTGGAACAGGTCGTTCAGCAGGCGGCCTGCGGAGTGCAGCTCCTGCGCCCGGGCCAGGGAGTCCTTGATCTGGCCGAGGATCTGGCCCTCGCCGACGACCATTGAGTCCAGCCCGCAGGCCACCGAGAACAGGTGGTGGACGGCCCGGTCCTCGTAGTGCACGTAAAGATAAGGAGTGAGCTCCTCCAGGCCGACGCCGCTGTGCTGGGCGAGCAGCGTGGACAGCTCGGCGACACCGGCGTGGAACTTGTCCACGTCGGCGTAGAGCTCGATGCGGTTGCAGGTGGCGAGCACCGCGGCCTCGGCGGCCGGTTCGGCGGCGACCGTGTCCTGGACCAGCTTGACCTGCGCGTCCGTGCTCAGCGCGGCCCGCTCCAGCACGCTGACCGGGGCGCTGCGGTGGCTCAGTCCGACGACGAGGAGACTCATGCCGGCATCACGGCGGGCATGTCCCCGTCGGGCCCCTGGTCGGCGGACTCGCTGCGCGCGGCGGCGGCCGGGACGCCCCCGTCGGAGGCGGCGGCCTCCTCGCCGGCCTTGCGCTGCTCGTGGAAGGCGAGGATCTGCAGCTCGATGGAGAGGTCGACCTTGCGCACGTCGACGCCGTCCGGCACGGACAGCACGGTCGGCGCGAAGTTCAGGATGGAGGTGACACCGGCGGCCACGAGCCGGTCGCAGACCGCCTGGGCGGCACCGGCGGGGGTGGCGATGACACCGATCGACACGCCGTTGTCCTGGATGATCTTCTCCAGGTCGTCGGAGTGCTGCACGGGGATGCCGGCGACGGGCTTGCCGGCCATGGCCGGGTCGGCGTCGATCAGCGCGGCGACCCGGAAGCCACGGGAGGCGAAACCGCCGTAGTTGGCGAGGGCGGCGCCGAGGTTTCCGATACCGACGATCACGACCGGCCAGTCCTGGGTGAGCCCCAGTTCGCGGGAGATCTGGTACACGAGATACTCGACGTCGTAGCCGACACCCCTGGTCCCGTACGACCCGAGGTAGGAGAAGTCCTTGCGCAGCTTCGCGGAGTTGACTCCCGCCGCGGCCGCGAGCTCCTCGGAGGAGACCGTGGGAACCGAGCGCTCCGACAACGCGGTCAGAGCGCGGAGGTACAGCGGAAGCCGGGCGACGGTGGCCTCGGGAATCCCTCGGCTGCGGGTCGCCGGTCGGTGAGTTCGGCCAGTTGCCACGGTGCTCCTGCGGGTAGAGCGGGGCTGTAGGCGGTCATACGTCCCTACATGACCGCCCCGTCGAATGCAGGCTATGTCTTTGTGAACGCGTGCACAAAGATGGTGTCCGATTTGCCCGGCCAACGTGACCGGGGTCACGCGCCCCCGGCGCACGCGCAGGGAACCGGTGCATACGCACCACCGTTCCTTGTCTTTCGGGGGCAAAACCGCACACTCTCCTCAGTGAATCCCGCCCCCGAGACCAAGTCACCATCGATCCTAAGCGACCCGAAGGCCACTTTGGACTGATCGGTCAGTCGCCGGCCGGACGGGATCAGTCGGTCAGCGCCTTGCGCAGGCGGTCCTCGTTCACGCGCCAGAACGTGTGCTGCCTGCCGTCCACCAGCACGACCGGGATCTGCTCCCAGTACTGGTCGTGCAGTTCACGATCCTCGGTGATGTCCTTCTGCTCCCAGGGGACTCCGAGATCACCGCACACCTTCTCCACAACGACCTGTGCGTCATCACACAGATGACAGCCGGGCTTGCGGATCAGGGTGACGAGCCGGTCCCGAGGGGGCCTGCGACGCAAGAGGGGACTCATGTCCGCCATTGTCGCGCGCCCGCGGACCGGGGGGACCCCCGGGAAAGCGCCGGGCGGCGCGCAGGGCGCGCCCGTCCCGCACGGCGTCTTTGGCGCCACGCTTGCCGAGAGTTCACACAGTCCCAACCTCTCGGCTCCGGAACCCCCGAACAAAATGGCTATGCTCACGCCATGGCCGCTCTCGGATGGCTCACTCCCCGTAGGCGCTCCGCCACGGCGCGGAGCGTTTTGGCAGGCGAGGCCTCGGCGGAGGCAGCACGCAAGTCCTCACAGGAGGTCGCCGGCTCGACCGAGGAACCGCAGTTCCCGGTGCACGGCGACGACCAGGCCGCCGCCTTCTTCGACCTGGACAACACCGTCATGCAGGGCGCCGCCCTCTTCCACTTCGGGCGCGGCCTGTACAAGCGGAAGTTCTTCGAGACGCGCGAGCTGGCCAGGTTCGCCTGGCAGCAGGCGTGGTTCCGCCTCGCCGGGGTCGAGGACCCCGAGCACATGCAGGAGGCCCGCGACTCGGCCCTGTCCATCGTCAAGGGCCACCGCGTCGCCGAACTCCAGTCGATCGGCGAGGAGATCTACGACGAGTACATGGCCGAGCGCATCTGGCCGGGCACCCGGGCCCTCGCCCAGGCCCACCTGGACGCCGGCCAGAAGGTGTGGCTGGTGACGGCCGCCCCCGTCGAGATCGCCACCGTCATCGCCCGCCGCCTCGGCCTGACCGGCGCCCTCGGCACGGTCGCCGAGTCCGTCGACGGCGTCTACACCGGCAAGCTGGTCGGCGAACCGCTGCACGGCCCGGCGAAGGCCGAGGCGGTCCGCGCCCTGGCCGCCGCCGAGGGCCTGGACCTCGGCCGCTGCGCCGCCTACAGCGACTCGCACAACGACATCCCGATGCTGTCGCTGGTGGGCCACCCCTACGCCATCAACCCGGACAGCAAGCTGCGCAAGCACGCCCGCAAGCTGGACTGGCGCCTGCGCGACTACCGCACGGGCCGCAAGGCGGCCAAGGTCGGCATCCCGGCCGCGGCCGGGGTCGGCGCGGTCGCCGGCGGCACGGCGGCCGCCATCGCCCTGCACCGCCGCCGCCGCTGAGCACTTGATCAAACCGGGACACGGATGTTTGCGGCCTGACAATCCGCGTAAATCCAACTGGCGTACCCCCACAACCTCGTGTCCAGTCCTCTTGGCTGCACACGGCCACAACACGCCCCGGACTCAGCCGTGATCCGAACCTTTCCGATCAACAAACGTTCACAGTCCGGCACTTGATGCGGCGTCAATCGGTTACGGAAGCGACGTAACCGATGATTTGAGCAACTCGGTGTAGCAGCGCCTGCACGAAGCGTTATTCTCCTCAGACGCAAACCGGTACCCCTCCGTCGCTACGACGGGTGAAAGGTCCCGCACTGCACGTGATGGAAGCTCTGCCTCTGGGAGTCCCGTGTACCCACACGTCGGGGTTGACGCCTCGGGCCTGGCTACGCTGCGCGCAACGGTCCAAGACCTGTTGCGCGGCTTCGTCCCCACCGCGTACGCCGTCCCCGCATTCGCCACCGCCGCGCCCGTAGGCCCTTGCTACGCCCTGGCCGAAGGCAGCGCCGCGGTCGGCAGACGAGGGCGCCCGTCCGGCGCGGCCACCGTACGACGACCTGCCGCTGACAGCGACAGCGCCAGGATGATGGATCTCGTGGAGCGGGCCCAGGCGGGCGAGTCCGACGCCTTCGGCCGTCTCTACGACCAGTACAGCGACACCGTCTACCGGTACATTTACTACCGGGTCGGAGGAAAGGCGACCGCCGAGGACCTCACCAGCGAGACCTTCCTGCGTGCCCTGCGCCGCATCGGCACCTTCACCTGGCAGGGCCGTGACTTCGGCGCCTGGCTCGTGACCATCGCCCGCAACCTCGTCGCGGACCACTTCAAGTCCAGCCGTTTCCGGCTGGAGGTCACCACCGGCGAGATGCTCGACGCCAACGAGGTCGAGCGCTCCCCCGAGGACTCCGTCCTGGAGTCCCTCTCCAACGCCGCCCTGCTCGACGCCGTACGGCGGCTCAACCCCCAGCAGCAGGAGTGTGTGACGCTCCGCTTCCTCCAGGGCCTCTCCGTGGCCGAGACCGCCCGGGTGATGGGCAAGAACGAGGGCGCCATCAAGACCCTCCAGTACCGGGCCGTCCGCACCCTCGCCCGGCTCCTGCCGGAAGACGCCCGCTGACCGGCCCGCACGCTCGGCGACATCCAACTCACGTTCCGTGAAAGTCCGTTGACTTCGGCATCCGATGAGCCGTCGTCCGTAACCCAAGTGCCACGCCGCTCGTTGTGCGGGATGCAGGCTCCCTGTGGTCACCCCCTGGCCGACACCGATCACTCGATCGTGTGGTCGTGGTCAGGGTGTGCAACCCTCAGGACCCCCTGGGGAGTCGACCGTCATGACGAGAGGAGGTGCCGCCAGTGATCGCGAACGTATCGGCGCACCGGCGGGCGAACGCCTTCGCCCAGGCCCTGGAGGAGCAGTCCGAGCAGGGCACGGCGGCCGAGCAGCCAGAAGGATCGGCACCGGCCCCGGCAGTCGCGGAACCGAGCGAACACGTCCGCCATCTGGCGCTCGTCTCGGGCCTCGACGCGTTGCCCAAGCCGGAGCTCGACCCGGAGGTCAAGGTCGTCCAGCGGGCCCAGCTGGTGGCCGCTTTCGAGGCCATGCTCCAGGAGGGCACCGCGGGCGGCGGGGCGACGGACGGCGCGGTCCCCGAGCAGCGCTCCCGGGCCCGTGGCGCTCACCGCGCGAGTTCGCTGAAGAAGTTCCGGCCGCGTTCCCGGCTCGCCAAGGGCCTCACCGCGGGCGGGCTCAGTGTCGGCGTGGCCGCGAGCGCCTTCGGCGGAGTCTCCGCCGCCAGCTCGGACGCCCTGCCCGGCGACTCGCTCTACGGCCTCAAGCGCGGCATCGAGGACGTCAAGCTCGGCCTGGCCGACGGGGCGGACGAGCGCGGCCGGGTCTACCTCGACCACGCCTCCACCCGGCTCAGCGAAGCCAGGCGCCTGATGGAGCGCGGCCGTAGCGGCCCCCTGGACCACGAGTCTCTCGGCGAGATCCGCCGCGCCCTGTCCGGCATGCGGCACGACGCGTCCGAGGGCCACCGGCTGCTGAGCGAGGCGTACGAGCACGACCCGGACTCACTGGGCCCGATCCAGGCCCTGTCCGCGTTCTCCCGCTCCCACCGCCAGGCCTGGGGCGAACTGCGCGAGCGACTGCCCGTCCAGCTCGGAGACGTCAGCGAGCAGGTGTCGTCCGTGTTCGACGCCATAGACGAGGACGTCGCCCCGTTGCAGTCGCTGCTCCCCGAGCCCCCGGCCAAGGGCGGCGGCGACGGCAAGCGGCAGGGCGCCTCCGAGTCGGCCCCCAGCGGCTCCTCCGGCACCGACCGCTCGACCCGCCCCAGCGACGGCGGCGACAGGCGCAGCGACAAGGGCAGCACCGGCAGTGGCAGCCCCAGCCGCTCGGCCGGCTCCGGCAGCGACAGCGACGGCCTGCTCGGCGGCAACACCGGCGGCCTCCTCGACCCGCCGAAGGACAAGGGCGGCGAGGCGAGCACCTCCCCGTCGGCGGAGAGCGACACGCCGGTCCCCGAGCCCGACGTGACGCTCCCGCCGCTCCTGCCCGGCCTGCTGCCCGGTCTGGGCATCGACGGCGAGGACGCGGACTAGACGACGGCGACGCAGTGGTGGGGGCGCCCCTGATTCAAGGGGCGCCCCCACAGCCGTACGCGGACCGGGTCAGAAGAACACCGACCTCAGAAGAACACCGACCGCCGCTGCACCAGCAACTTGTAGAGCGTGTGCTGGATCTGCTCTCTGACCTGGTCGGTCAGGTTGAACATCAGCATCGGGTCCTCGGCCGCCTCCGGCGGATAGCCGTCCGTGGGGATCGGCTCGCCGAACTGGATCGTCCACTTGGTGGGCAGCGGGATCGCCCCGAGCGGCCCGAGCCACGGGAACGTGGGCGTGATCGGGAAGTACGGGAAGCCCAGCAGCCGCGCGACCGTCTTGGCGTTGCCGATCATCGGGTAGATCTCCTCCGCCCCGACGATCGAGCAGGGAATGATCGGCGCCCCGGCGCGCAGGGCGGTCGAGACGAACCCGCCCCGGCCGAAGCGCTGGAGCTTGTAGCGGTCCGCGAAGGGCTTGCCGAGCCCCTTGAAGCCCTCCGGCATCACCCCGACCAGCTCGCCCTGCTCCAGCAGCCGGGACGCGTCCTCGGCGCACGCCAGGGTGTGACCGAGCTTGCGGGCCAGCTCGTTGACCACCGGCAGCATGAACACCAGGTCCGCGGCGAGCAGCCGCAGATGCCGGCCCGCCGGGTGGTTGTCGTGCACTGCGACCTGCATCATCAGCCCGTCCATCGGCAGCGTGCCGGAATGGTTGGCGACGATCAGGGCGCCGCCCTCGGACGGGATGTTCTCGACGCCCTTCACCTCGACCCGGAAGTACGTCTCGTACAGCGGGCGCAGCAGGGACATCAGGACCTGGTCGGTGAGCTCCTCGTCGTAACCGAAGTCGTCGACCTCGTAGTCACCGGTGAGGCGGCGGCGCAGGAAGGCCAGACCGCCCGCGATCCGCCGTTCCAGCCCGCCCTCGCCGTCCCGGGAGGGCTCCGGCGGCTGTTCCTCGGAAGTCACGGGAACATCATCCTGCGGCTCGGCCCTGGTGGGCAGGGGCTGCACCTCACGGACCGGCACGGACTCCGCGCCCGGGCGGCGGTTCCCGGCGCTCCGGCGCCGCTGGGGGCGCTGCGCTGCGCTCCCCCGGGACCGGTCGTCGTCGAACGGAATGACCTTGGCGTCCGCCATCGTTGATGCGCTCCTCAGTTGGCGCTCTGCGTCGGGGAGTGTCCGCCGCCCGCGAGAGGCAGGTCGGCGAGCCGGTCGACGGCCCTCGCGAGGGCCTCGGGCGGAAGAAGTCCGGGACCCTGACTGCGGGCGAAGTCCGCGAACGTCTCCGCGGTCGTGTACTTGGGCTGGAATCCCAGCGTCTCGCGCATCTGGCCCGTGGCCACCACCCGGCCGTGCGTGAGCAGCCGGATCTGCTCGGGCGAGAAATCCGTCATCCCCAGCGTACGCACCAGCGAGCCCGCCCAGGTGACGGCGGGGAGCAGCAGGGGCACGGTGGGGCGGCCCAGGCGCCGGGAGCACTGGGAGAGCAGCAGCACGCCGTCGCCGGCGATGTTGAAGGTGCCGCTGTTGAGGGTGCCCCGGCGGGGTTCGTGCGAGCCGATCCGCAGCACCTCGATCACGTCGTCCTCGTGCACGAACTGCAGCCGCGGGTCGTAGCCGAACACGGTCGGCAGGACCGGCAGCGCGAAGTACGAGGCGAGCGGTGTGTCCGCGGTCGGGCCGAGGATGTTGGCGAACCGCAGCACGCACACGGCCACATCGGGCCGGCGGCGCGCGAAGCCGCGGACATAGCCCTCGACCTCGACGGTGTCCTTGGCGAAGCCGCCGCTGGGCAGGGACTTGGGCGGGGTCGTCTCGGTGAAGACGGCCGGATCGCGCGGCGCGGACCCGTAGACGTTGGTGCTGGACTTCACGACCAGCCGCTGCACGGCCGGGGACTTCTGGCAGGCACCGAGCAGCTGCATGGTGCCGATGACGTTGTTCTCCTTCAGGGACGCGCGGCTGCCGCTGCCGAGCGGCGTGCCCGTCACGTCCAGGTGGACGATCGTGTCGGCGCCCGTCTCGGCGAGCACCCGCGCGATCCCGGGCTGGCGGATGTCGGCCTGGACGAAGTCCGCACCGCCCAGATGGTGCTCGGGCGGCACCGCGTCCACGGCGATGACCCGCTCCACCTCGGGGTCCCGCTGGATGCGTCGGACGAACCGGCCACCCAGCTGGCGGGCCACTCCGGTCACGAGCACGACCTTGCCCAAGATCAGCGCCTTCCTTCCAGAACCTCTTGTTCCGCCGCGTTCCCCCGTGGGGCCAACTTAGCGGTTCGTCGTTGCGCTGTGATGACCGCCCGATGCGCGAAGTGACCGAAGCCAGCCGGACGCAGGAGCGGATACGCGTGTGGCCCCCCACCGGTGGTGGGGGGCCACAGCAACGCTCTCGCGGTGTCCGCGTCGCGAACTTACTTCTTGTTGCGACGCTGAACGCGCGTGCGCTTGAGCAGCTTGCGGTGCTTCTTCTTCGCCATCCGCTTGCGCCGCTTCTTGATAACAGAGCCCACGACTACCCTCGCTCACTTCTCATCACTCGGTGTTTGGGCGCCATGGGCCCATACGACCTACGAGGGGTCAGCCTACCCGTCCGAGCGCTGAGGTCGTAATCGAGGGGGCCGGGGAGATCCCGAAGTGCCCTGTGAGGATCGCCCCCGGCCCTTGCCGTCAGGCGGTTTCCACCCCCACGTAACTCTCGCGGAGGTACTCGTGAACCGCTTGCTCCGGGACGCGGAAGGACCGCCCCACACGGATCGCGGGCAGATGACCGCTGTGCACCAGCCGGTACACGGTCATCTTCGACACTCGCATCACCGAGGCGACTTCCGCCACGGTAAGGAACTGAACCTCGTTCAGAGGCCTCTCGCCAGCTGCAGCCATGACACACCTGAACCTTCCGCACTCGACGGCCACCGGCTTCCCCTTCCGGTGACTCTTCGTCGTTGCGTGCTCACTCCCCAATGTAGGGGCCAGTGATGCGAGTGGGGAAGAGGTGCACCCATCGGCGGCCTACTGTGACAGACACGCCCGATTGAGTACGTAGCGGGTAAGCGGCAGGTAGTAATCGGACCGCACGCCGTCATCAAGTGGAACGACGACGGACACGGACCCCTCGGCCTGCCCCACGAACAGCGCCGGGTCGTCCGTGTCGGCCGGCCCGATGGCCTCGAACCCCAGCTGACCTGCCCCGCAGACCCAGCCGTGGTCCCCGATCACCAGCTCGGGAAGGGGCCCGCCGGCCTCCGCACAAGCGGCCAGTACGGTACGAACAGGGAGAGGTGAGTGCGTATGTGCGCCGGGCTCACAACCGGGGCGTTCCGCCCCCGGGGTCCGCACCAGCGCGACTCCTCGTACGTAGTCGAGGATGTGCGTACGTAGACCGAACCGGGTCGTTATGTCGACACGGCGACCCTGCGCCGGGGTGAGAACGACACATCCCGCCGCCGACAGGGCGTCTGCCAGAGCGCCGTAGAAACCGAGCAGCCGGTGCGGGTGCCCGGTGCCGAGGAGCACCGGGGCGCGGCGCCGGGCGGCCTCGGCGAGGCGTTCCGCGAAGGCGTCCAGCGCCGCCAGGGTCCGCTCCGGATCGATCACGTCCTGGCCGGAAACCTGCCGGGAATCGGCCGAAACACCACACCGGTCCGCCATCAGCTCGATCAACTCCCGCTGCCGCCAGGCCCCTTCGGGATCGATGCCGATCAGCACCCGGGGGTCCCGGGCGGCGAAGAGCCGGTAACTGCGCAGGCTGGCCTCACGCGAGGTCGCCACGGTCCCGGCGAGCCGCGCGCCCACCAGATGGGCACGCAGGGCTTCGGTGGTCAGCACAGGGAGATCGTGCGCGACCGGCACCGCGCCTGTCCCGGGAACCGGCGAACACCGCACGGTCGGCCTACGCCCGGCAACGCGCCCGGGAAGGGATCACCCCCTCACGCCAGCAGCCCCCGCAGCGGGAACACCGCCCGCCGGGCCGCCAGCACCGCCTGGTCCAGCCGGTCCGCCGGGTCGTAGCCCTCCTCCCAGCCGCTCCAGGCCACGGGCCAGCGCCCGTCCGTCATCCGGGCCGGGGCCAACTGCCGCGTCCTCGCGAACACTTCCTGCCGCCAGCCCTCGGGGATCACCGCCTCGGGCTCCACGGCCCGCCCGGCCGCGATCGCGACCAGATGCGTCCACGAACGCGGCACGACCTCGACCACCGCGTAACCGCCCCCGCCCAGGGCCACCCACCGCCCGTCGGCATACTCGTGCGCCAGGTCGTGACAGGCCACCTGCACCGCCCGCTGCGCGTCCAGCGACACCGCCAGGTGCGCCAGCGGATCCTCGAAGTGCGTGTCGGCCCCGTGCTGCGTCACCAGCACCTGCGGCCTGAAGTCCGCGATCAGCTCCGGCACCACCGCGTGGAACGCCCGCAGCCACCCCGCGTCCCCGGTCCCGGCCGGCAGCGCCACGTTCACCGCCGAGCCCTCCGCCGAGTCCGCCCCGGTCTCCTCCGGCCACCCGGTCTGCGGGAACAGCGTCCGCGGATGCTCGTGCAGGGAGATCGTCAGCACCCGCGGGTCCTCCCAGAACGCCGCCTGCACCCCGTCCCCGTGATGCACGTCGACGTCGACGTACGCGACCCGCTCCGCCCCGAGCTCCAGCAGCCGCGCGATGGCCAGCGAGGCGTCGTTGTAGATGCAGAACCCCGACGCCCCGCCGGGCATCGCGTGGTGCAGCCCGCCCGCGAAGTTCACCGCGTGCAGCGCCTCACCGCGCCACACGGCCTCCGCCGCCCCCACCGACTGCCCGGCGATCAGCGACGACACCTCGTGCATCCCGGCGAACGCCGGGTCGTCCATCGTCCCCAGCCCGTACGACTGGTCCGCCGACGCCGGATCCACCGACGCGGCCTTCACCGCCCCGATGTAGTCCTCCCGGTGGACGAGCCGCAGCGTCGACTCCCCGGCCGCCTTCGCCGCGACGACATCCACCTCGCGGTCCAGCCCGAAGGCATCGACCAGCCTCCGGGTCAGGGCCAGCCGGACGGGGTCCATCGGATGCCCCGGACCGAAGTCATAGCCCGTTACTGCCTCGTCCCACATCAGCTGTGCGCGGCCGCTCATGCCCGCCACCGTATCGGTCCGGTTGAGGCGCGAACGACCGGGCGTACACCAGTGTCACCAGCACCAGCACCATCGGCACCAGCATGGCCCCGCGATAGCTCCACAGATCCCCGAGCGCACCCACCAACGGCGAACCGACCAGGAATCCCACGTAGTTGAAGACGTTCAGCCGGGCCACGGCCGCGTCGGACGCCCCCGGGAACAGCCTGCCGGCCGCCGCGAACGTCTGCGGCACCAGCACGCACAACCCCAGCCCCAGCAGCGTGAACCCCAGCATCCCGACCCACGCCCCGGGCGCCGCCGCCACCACGGCGAACCCGCCCGCCGCCACCAGCGCACCGCCCCGCACCACGGCGACCGCCCCGAACCGCCGCACCCCGAGGTCCCCGATCGCCCGCCCCAGCAGCGTGGTGATCATGTACACGTTGTACGGCACCGTCGCCAGCTGCTCGGAGCTGCCCAGCACGTCCTGCAGATACTTCGCGCTCCAGTTGGAGACCGTCGAGTCCCCGATGTACGCGACCGTCATCACCAGGCACAACGGCAGCAACAAGGCGAAGACGACCGTCTGCCCCTCCCCGCCCTTCTCCTCCCCCACCGCGGCAGCCGCACCCCGGTCGTCCACGTACCACCGGCTCCCCACCAGCACGGCCGGCAGCAGCACCAGCACGACCGGCAGATACGACACCCACAACGCCAGGTGCCAGTGCGCCCCCACCCACGCCAGCGACGCCCCGACGATCCCGCCCAGGCTGTACGCCGCGTGGAAACTGAGCATGATGCTGCGCCCGTAGGACCGCTGGAGGCTCACCCCGAGCATGTTCATCGACGCGTCGAGCACCCCGACCGCGAGGCCGAACGCCGCGAGCGCGACCCCGAGCTCCACCATCCGCTCCCCGGCCCCCACACCGAGCAGCGCCAGCAGCACGACGGGCTGGGACCAGCGCAGCAGCCGGCTCGGCCGTACCCGCTTCACCAGCCGCTCGGTGGTCACGCTCCCGACCCCGGCGAGGATCGGCACCGCGGCCAGGAACGCGGGCAGCAGCGCGTCGGAGACCCCGTACCGGTCCTGGATGGCCGGGATCCTCGTCACGAGCAGAGCGAAGGCGACCCCCTGCACCAAGAAGCTGAACGCCAGCGAGGCCCTGCCGCGCCGCAGCACATCAGTCATGGCGGCGAGCGTAGGGCCCCGGCTTACCCGTGGGTAGATCCAGCCGAAGGTGAGTTTTCCTCAGCTTCACGCGGCCAGGGCCGGCTCGCTCTCCCTGACCTCGCCGCCGGCGGCCTCGGCCGTGAGCATCCGCTCCATGGGCCCGGCGCCGAACGCACCGCCGAGCACGATCCCGGCCCCCACAGCGCCGAGGAGAACGACCGATCCGAGCCACACCATGGTGTCCACCGGCACCGTGAACGCCCCCACGATCCGCACGAGGCACTCCGCCAGGAGCACACCTCCCCACACGGCCGAGAAGACCCGTTCCTTGCGCCGGAAGTCCGCCGACGCCGCCGCGGTCCCGTCCATCAGCCGTCCCCAGGCTGCCTCCCTGGCCGCGTCCTTGACCAGGAACGGCTTGAGCGCCGCGGTCATCATCGGCCGCCCCAGCACGACGGACACCAGGATCCCGATGCCCACCGTGCTGCTGACGCCGCTGTCCTTGGCCAGCATCAGCCGCGGATCACCGGAGACGAAGCCGAGCATCAGCGAGACGACGTTCACGACGAGGACGAGCCCCGCGATCCCGTTGACCTTCCGCTCCCTGACCGCCCCCCACCCGGTCCGCAGGGCGGGGACGACGCTGCTCCAGGCGAGGGCGGCGAAGGTGCTCGCCCCGAAGCCGTCCTTGAGGAGGTAGTACGAGCCCATGGGGACGGCCACGTCCAGGATCAACGGCAGGAAGTGGTTCGCCCTGCCCGTCCGCCGGCCCGTTCGCGTGGTGCTGGTCTTCGTCGTCATGCCCTCAGCGTGCCGTTCGGCGACCGGCGCCAGTAGGCACGATCGTCCGGACCCCGGCATGACAATTGTCAGACGAGCAGGTCGGTCAACTCCGCCATGTGCGAGAAGAGTTGAGTCGCCCCCGCGAGCTTCTCGGCGGGCGTCATCCCGGTGAACCCGTACACGTCCATCCCGGCCGCGACGGCCGCCCGCACTCCCAGCGGACTGTCCTCCACGACGACACAGCGCTCGGGCGCCACGCCCATGTGCTCCGCCGCGTACAGGAACAGGTCGGGGGCCGGCTTGCCCCGCCCCACGTCCTGGGAGCTGAAGATGCGGTCGTCGTCGAACCAGCGGTCGAGTCCCGTCGTCCGATGCCCCACCCGGATCCGCTCATGACTCCCGGAGGAGGCCACGCAGTACGGCACTGAGTCGGCGGCCAGCTTCTCCAGGACCTCGGAGGCCCCGGCCACGGCCACCAGCTCCTGCTCGAACGCCGCGAACACCCGCGCATGGAAGACATCGTCGAAACGGTCCGGGAGCCGCTGCCCTGTCCGCTCGTACACCAGCTCGTGAATCCGGTGCATCGCCGATCCCATGTAGTCCCGGATGGACTCCTCGTACGAGGTGGGGTGCCCGAGCTCGGTGAGATAGGCGGCGAGCAACCGGTTGGAAATGGGCTCACTGTCGACGAGAACGCCGTCATTGTCGAAGATCACCAGGTCATAGCGCATACCTGGAGCCTAAACGCAGAAAACCCCCGCATCCGAAGATGCGGGGGTTTCCCTAAAAATTGTTCGGCGGCGTCCTACTCTCCCACAGGGTCCCCCCTGCAGTACC
>NZ_JBFAIG010000033.1:0-27723 GCF_040654575.1 Streptomyces sp. NPDC050674 | reverse complement strand
ACGCCCGCCGATCTCGGTCCCGGACCGGTCCGGTCCCTGAGGAGCGGTGTCCAGCCAGTAAGGGGTGAACTTCATATCGCTGCTCTCTCCTGCCACTGCCGTCAGCGGCTCTGAACGCACTTGGGTCGGGCCCTCTCAAAATCCGCCGGAGGAAGTTCGCTCACCGCCGCCCGGAGACCGCGCGTTCCGAGGCCCGACTTGCAGCACGACCTCAGTGATGTCCGGGCGGAGAAAGTTTGAGGGGAAGTTCGAGGTCCCGTCGTTGACAGTTGTCGACCATACACATATGGTCGACAATCGACAAGAGACCGAGCACGGTTCGATAGAACCCCGAACGCTCACGGCCAGACCGTCACATAAACCCTCTTGGTCGACAATCGACCATCCATCCCTCGCAGCGTCGCTGACGCTCCAAGGCCGAACAAACGTTGGAGGACCCCGTGGCATTTGACGTCAAGCCCAAGTTCATCTCGTTCGACATGAACGGGACCCTGACCCACTTCCGCATCGGCGACGCGATCCGTCGGGTACTGGGAGACCGGCTGCCGCAGGAGCTCGTCGCCGACTTCACCCGGGCCGGCAACATGTACCGGATCGACGAGTGCATGGGCGAGTACAAGCCGTTCGACCGGATCGTCACGGACGCGCTGGTGCGGACCTGCGCACGGTTCGGCGTGGAGTACCGGGAGGGCGACGGCCAGGCGGTGTACGACGAGATCCCCACCTGGACGCCGTACCCCGGAGTGACCGAGGCGCTCAGGAGGCTGGCCGAGGAGTACCCCCTGGTGATCGTGACCAACAGTGACGACGCGTTCGCGCCGCAGCTGGTGGAGAACCTCAAGGCGCCGTTCGAGGTGGTGATCACCGCCGAGCAGATGGGTGTCTACAAGCCCCGGCTTCGCGCGTTCGAGTACACGCTGGACAAGCTGGGGGCGGCACCGGACGAGATCGTGCACGTCTCGGCCAGCCCCAAGTACGACCTGCGCCCGGCCGCCGCCCTCGGCATCAAGCACATGGTCTACATGGACCGAGGCTTCGAGCCCGACGAGCCGTGGCTCGGCTACGAGCGGATCACCGACATCGCCGACCTGCCGGTCCTCCTGGGCCTGCCGCGCCCTTGATCGCACGGCCCTCCACCACCCTGCTTGGGGGTCCCGTTCCATGGCACTGCGCGACGCGTACGAGCTGTAGCCTGTGTGGTCGACAACCGACCAGAGAGGTGACCGGGATGGACCCCAAGTTCGGAGGGTTGGAGCGGACGACGACTCCGGAGGGTGTGTACCGCGTGCTACGCGGAGCCATTCTCGACGGGACCGTGCCTCCCGGTGGACAACTGCGTGAAAGGGACATCGCGACGGATCTCGGAATCAGTCGTTCCCCGTTGCGTGAGGCGCTGACCAGGCTCGAGGAGGAGGGCTTGGTCGTGAAGGTCCCCTTCCGGGGGGCGTTCGTCGTCGAGGTCAGCGCTGAGGAGATCGCTGAGATCGCCTCGATCCGCTTGCTCGTCGAGCCTTATGCCGCGGAGCTCGCCATCGAAGCGCTCCGGGGGCCCGAGCAGCCCAAGTTGAGGCAGACGATCGAGGAATTGAACCGCGCGATCGAGAAGAACGACATCCCGGCCAGCGTCGATGCGCACCTTCAGTTCCACAGGCTGTTCTACGACTTGTCGGGACACGGTACGCTGCGCAACCTCTGGAACGGTTGGGAGACCAAGCTGCGCCTCTATCTCCTGGTCGACCACCCCTCCTACAGCGACCTGCACGACATCGCTGTGGAGCACGCGAGGCTGGCCGAGGTCGCACTGGAGGGCGACACGGAGGTGTTCAAGCGGGAACTGGCACAGCACTTCCAATCAGCGCTGCGAGGCCAGACCGACAGCAACGACGGGGGTGCAGCGGCCGGGTCCGGTGCGCTGCCCAGGGGCTGTTGACTATCAGAATGCTGGGTGAACGAAGGCGCTTGTCGAACCTGCCCAGGCCGCCTGCCGACGACGCCGTCTCTCCCGCAGCTTGCGGGAGAGACGGCGTCGTCTTACCGGCCGAGTCCGGCGACGGATCCTCGGACTCGCCCACGCAAGGAGCACTACGACGGCATCAACTCGAGCGCCCACCGCATGAGAGGGCAGCCCGGTCGGCGCTTCAGTGCTCGAAGAGCGCCGTCGCCACCGGCACTGCCAGCAACAGGCTGAGCCCGACCAGGAGGAAGCGGTCCAGCCACAGGATGGCGGCGAATTCGCGCAGTGTCGCGGCCAGCCAGTAGGCGGGGGAGGTCGGCGCGCCCACGACGTGCACGGGTACGCCGACGCGGCGGGCCAGCAGGGTCGTGCGGTAGACGTGGAAGCCGCTGGTGACCACCGTGGCACGGTGGTCGGGAGTGGTGCCGTCCACGAGGGCCGCGCTGAAGCGGAGGTTCTGCCCGGTGTTGACGGAGCGGTCTTCCCGCACGATCCGGTCGGCGGACACTCCGCGCCCGCGCAGATAGGCGGCCATCGCGTCCGCCTCGGAACGGACCTCGTCGTCGCCTTGGCCGCCCGAGACGACGAACACCACACCAGGCCTCTCCGGTGCGCGGGCGGCGTCGATCGCCAGGGCGCGCTCCAGCCTGCGGGTCAGCAGCGGGCCTGGCCGGTCACCGTCGAGCCCGGCGCCCAGGACCACGACATGGGTGGTTTCCGGCAGAGGGGTACTGCGGCCCCGGACGAATACATAACCGGCGAAGACCACGAAGAGCAGAGTGAGGTATCCCGCGACCGCGTTCACCGCGACCACGAAGGCCCCGAACGCCTCGCCGCCGACCGCGTGGAAGGCCGCGTCGAGGCCGAGCACCGCCAGCACCGCGCAGCCGGCGGCCCCGGTCGCCAGCAGGGCCGCCTGCGGTCCGTAGCGCCGGACCAGCAGGGCGCCGTCGGCCAGCAGCAGCAGGCCAAGCGTGAGCGCCAGGAGCAGGACGGCGACGGCGAGGACGGTGGCGATGGTCGGGTGGGCGCCCGCACTGCGAGCGGCCACGCCGAGTCCGGCAGAGGTCACCGCGAGGCAGAACAGGACGGCGGTGGAGAACCGGTGCGGTGCCAGCAGGGCGTTGACGACGCCGCCCGCGGCGAACACGACCGCAGCGAGGTATTCCGGGTACTCCCGCATGTGCCGCACCGCTCCGCTCTACCCGCCCGCCGGGCCGCTGCCCGTACCCGTCCGCCTCTCGTCGCCCGCAGGTTCCCGAACACGTGCGATACGTGGACCCGGTGCGGACTACCGCCGGCCATCCTCCCAGACCCGCTGTGGTGCGCCGAACGCGGGCGGGCGGTGGTGCGTTCGGCGGGACCCGCATGTCGTGCCGGTGGTGCCGGCGCCGAAACGCGAGGCCTGGTCGGCGTGTGCGTCGCAGTCGCCGACGCTTCCGGCGGCGTGGCCTCCGACATCATGGTCGCCGTCACCAGCCACCGCCCTCGACTTCACCGGCGGCATCCTCTTCCTCGGAAGGAAACCGGCTGTGGATGCCGGGCGGGCATGTCGTCTGTGCCAGCAGGCGCGCCGGAGCGTTCAACCGGCCTCGCAGCAGGCCCATGCCCTGTTGCCGTCGGCCAGGCTGGTGGGTGTGCGTGGAGGAACTGGGTCCGGTTCCCACAGGCTCAGTGAAGAAACCAGGGAATTCGTCCGTGTGTTCTCCCGGTTCGGCGGGCACAAGGAGCGGCGGAGGTCGATAACTATGGTTCCCCTGCTTCTCGTTCTGCTGCTGGCTCTCATCCTTTTCGGCGCGGGCTTCGCGCTCAAGGCCCTGTGGTGGATCGCGGTGATCGTGCTGGTGGTCTGGCTGCTGGGCTTCGTCATCCGCACCGTGGACAGCGGTGGCCGTAAGGGCCGCTGGTATCGCTGGTAGGCCAGTCAGCACGAACCGACACGAGCCGTCGTGGGCCCCGGACAGTGTCCGGGGCCCACCGGCGTACCCCGCTCCAAAGGACGATTGCGGTCCTGACAGGGTGAAAGCCATCTTCACGGGCGGCGCCAAGGAGCCCGGGCCGGAATTGTGTCGCAGAATGAGTGCCTGTCCCGGCCCCGCAACCGCACGAGCCTGAAGCCGTATCGACACGTGCCGGGATGCATCTTTTGCCATCGCATGCTGGCGGCCGATGCCCGGCGTGTGCGACGTTGGACGGACAGCCAGCCTGGTTTGGCAGGAGGCCCCGCGCCGCCCCTGAAGGCCGCGTCGAGTGGTCGGGATGTGGTGCGGGTTGTCTTGCTCGACTGTGCGTGCCCCCACGTCACGCGCTTGATGCCCCCAATGCGGGGGTGTGATGGGCTCGACCCCCGGAAACGAGGGGCGAACCATGAACGACCTCACCATCACCACGCGACAGCACTCCGACCGCACCGTCGTCACCGTGGCCGGGGAGATGGATCTCGACTCGTGCCCCGCTCTCGAAGAAGCGACGCTGGTCATCCCCCTCGACGGCAAGACCTTGCACCTGGAGATGTCCGGAGTGTCCTTCATGGACTCTGTCGGCCTGAACCTCCTGCTGAAACTGCGCCGCCGCCTTCTGGCCGAGGGCGGCCGGCTCCTCGTCACTGGCCTGCAAAGCCAGCCCGCGAGCGTGCTGCGCCTGACCGAGACCGACGCTCTGCTGACCCCCGACGCAGCGCAGGCCGCCTGACCGCTCGCAGCCCCGTGGGAGCGGCATCCATAATCGCCGGGCCTCGGAGATGACTGATCGCTCCAGGGCCTGTGGTGCACCGTTACGGCGGGCGAACGTCGCCACTCTGGGCAACGCGGACGCGCCCCTGGAGTGAGCCGCTCTTCGGGATAGGGCCGGCTATCGCGACAAGCCGCTGCCAGGTGCCCGGCGCTGACCGGGCGAGGATGCGGTGGCGAACTGCTCGCAGGCGCCGGGTTCGAGCCAGGCCACCGCGGCAGTTCGGTGGACAGGGCGACACCGTCACCGACGTCCTCGGTCCGCCACCCGTGGATGTCCAGCAGCAGGCCATCCAGCGGCCCGCCGAACAGGGTTGGGGCCGTCGTGGTCGCTGCCCTCGCCGCAGCCGTTGGCGACGACCCGCCACCCCGCCCCGTTGGCCCTGGCCGTCAACAGGGACAGGGTCGTCATCGCCACAAGCATCCGGCAGTTCATGCTCTCAACGCGTGGAGGGTCCCTTGTCCGCGGTCTCTTCACATGATGCGTCTGGAACCGGCCGACGGGCCTTCGGGTGAGACAGCCCTCCTGCGGGACGCGGAAAAGCGTTCGACCACCGGCATGGGACAGGGCATGATCCGCATGCGTGACGACGTCGAAGCAGCTCATCGTCCGGGCCGCCGCCCGCAACAACGCCGAGTGGTGCGCAGCGATGAGCCGGTCGCACGGCCTGGAGGGCGAGTTCGGCCCGCAGGCTTGGACCGCCCCGTCCCGCACGCCCCTGTACTACCCCGACGCGGTGACACTCGTGCCGGGAGCCGACCCCGCCGCGCTGGCGGCGCGGATCCACACCACCACGCCGGGCGCCTCCGTCAAGGACAGCTTTGCTGACCTCGACCTGAACGAGGCTGGCTTCGAGGTCCTGTTCGAGGCGCAGTGGATCCACCGCCCGGCGAGCAAGTCCGCTGTCGCGCCGGCTCTTGCCTGGGACGTGGCGGGCGACCCGGACACACTGCACACCTGGGCGCGGGCGTGGGACGACGGGGACGGCAACGCAAGCCTCTTCCGGCCCGAACTCCTCGACGACCCGGCCACCTTCGTGCTCGCCGGACGGTCCTCCAGCGGCCTGGTGGTCGCCGGCGCGGTGGCGAGTCGCAGCGACCATGTGGTCGGAATCTCCAACGTCTTCGCACCGGACGGCGGCCCTGACGCGGCGTGGCCGGTCGTCCTGGACGCGGTGCACTGGCTGTTCCCCACTCTGCCAGTGGTGGGCTACGAACACGGTGACGACCTGGCGGCTGCCGTCCGCCACGGCTTCGAGCCGGTCGGTCCACTGCGGGTCTGGCTGCACGAATAGACCAGCTTCAGAAGCAGTCCGAGCCCGCCGTTCGCGACCACCGTCCCAGGGGAAAGCACAGCCGCGACACGCGCCGGCGCGCCAGCGCCGGCATCCACCCGCCCGAAGGACGTGCCGTACGTCGAACCGCCTGACACCCGGAAGTGGAACGACGAAGACCGCCCGCTCTGCATCAGGCGTCACCAGCGGGCCGGGTGATCACCGGCCTGTGCTCACCTGGCTCTCGCCCAAAGCGATGCTCTTGGGTGTGATCTGCCGCCCCCGGGGACATGTGCAGATCATGAGCATGCGGACAATGATGTACGAGGCCGACGCGGCCGTCACACAGCAGGCGGGCACACGTATTCCCGCTCCCGTCGGCCACGTGCTGTCAGTGATCGAGGAGGCGGCGGAGAGCTCGAAGCTGTGGTTGGGCGCGGCCGCGGTGATGGCTGCCGTCGGCGGGTGGCGTGGCCGGAAGGCGGCTGTCCAGGGGGTTGCTGCGCTGGCGCTGGCGCAGTTGGTGTCCAACGGCGTGGGAAAGCAGCTGTCCGACCGGCCCAGGCCGCCGAAGGAATGGTTTCCGCACGATGAGGTCGATGACCGTCCCGACTCCTCGTCCTTCCCCTCCGGCCACACCGCAGCCGCTATAGCCTTCACGGCCGCCGTCGCACCCACCTGGCCCGCCGCGGGGATCACGTGTGCGGCACCGGCCGTCATGGTCGCCGTCGAACGGGTGCAGTCCGGCGCTCACTACGCCAGTGACGTCGCCGCCGGCGCCTCCATCGGTCTGCTCAGCGCGTGGCTCATCCGGCATGCCCCGCACCTGATCATGCGGCGCTGGTGCTGAACGCCCTCATCGGCAAGGCCGCCTGCCTGGGCGGCGGCCTTGCCGGCCTTCGCGTACTTCAGCAGCACGAACCTTTCAGGGAGCCGATGACCACCGCTCCCCCGCTGCACCACGTCCGGCTACTACCGCAGGTACAGGATGCCGAGCTCTTGCCCGGCGCGGCGCCATGGGTTCACAGTGGAGGCAGTACCACCGCATGAGCACCGGAGGCCGCCATGCTCCTCCTCGGCATCATCTTGCTGGTCGTCGGCTTCGTCACCGGCATATCCATCCTGTGGACGATCGGCATCGTCCTCGCGGTCATCGGCGCGATTCTGTGGATCATGGGCTCCATGGGACACGCGTTCGCCGGTCGCCGACACTACTGGTGACCGCCCTGGGGCGGCCCCTCACATCAAGCAATCGCCGAACGCCGCATCCGTCCGGCCGCGCCCTGTAGCGGGGCCGGACGTTGACGGCTCCACCGGGGTCGTCGGCAAAGGGCGGCGTGCGGTGTTGCCCTTCCCGTCCTCGACCCGGTCGCCAAGGATCCGCAGGTCCAGTAGCCACCGGGCCGGGATCACCGTGGCGGATAGGGATCGAGCTGGACTGTTGCTCTGAGCCGATTTCTGATCAGGCCTGGGCCAGCAGCGGGTCGAAGGGGGTGGTGCGCCGGCGTCCGGACATGAAGGACAGGAACTCGCCGACGAACGCGCTGCGTTCGTACGTGCCGCCACTGGTGGCGATGTCGCGGTGGAAGGCTGTCTGGAACAGGGCCCGGTATTCGTCGGCGTCGATGCGCTGGTTGCCGTCCTTGTCGGTCACGTCGAACAGAACCTCGGCGACCCTGATCAGTGCGGGGCCGGCCAGGGAGGGGACCGCGGCGGCGTACTCACGGGCGCTGACGCGTCCGTCGCCGTCCGTATCGAGGGCCGATTGGAGTTCGCGCCACCAGTCGGCGTAGGCGTTGTAGAGCCTGGTCTCCTCGGGTTCGTCAAGGTCGAGACGGCCGGCCAGCTCGCGGGCCATCGCGGCGAGGTCGGGCCAGTCCAGGTAGCCGTCCCCGGTCTGGTCGAGGACCTCGGTAAAGAACTCCTGCGCGCTGTACTGGGTCGGCGCATCCCCCGTGTGCTCGTGTTCCGGCTGCCTGGGGAGGGGGGTGAGGAGCCTCAGGAGGGCGCCGGCGCGTTTCATCTGCTCACCCAGGGCGGTGATGGTGCGGGCGCGGGGGTCGTCGCTGTGCGGGGAGGTTGCGAGCAGGTCGACGATACCGGCGGCCTGGATCCAGCCGTCGGGCAGGAAGCGGGCCAGGCCGGCGGCGAGGTAGGCGCCCTGCATCAGGGTCTGCGCTCCTGCGATTTCGGGCAGGCCGGTCTTGCGGCGGAACGCTTCGGGCAGTGAGGCCACGGTGATCGCTCCGATGGCCGGACCGGCCAGGGCCCGGCCGGTGGCCCACAATGCGGGAAACCCGCTGAGCACCGGCGGGGCGGGCAGGTGGTCGAAGAGCTTGAACAGGATGATCCGCATCGCCTCCGTGTTCTCCAGCTCCTCCTCGACCACCCGGTCGAAGTAGGGCCAGAACTCGGCGAGGGTGGGCGGCAGATGACCGGCTTCTCCTCCCATGGCGGCCAGGTAGGCCCGGAACTCGACGTACAGCCGCTCCATCGTCTTCTGTTCCAGAGGCTGTCCGCTGAGCCGGCACATGGTGACGGCGCTTTCGAACATGGTTCCCACCACCCAGGCGCGCACGGCGGGGTCCATCGCGTCGTAGGGCCGGTTGTCGGCGCCGGTGCCGCGCAAGCGGGCGTGCAGTCGGTTGAGCCGTGCGGCCTCCCGTCGGCGCACCTGCTCGTCGGCGCCGAACATGCGCTGCATGCTGAGGAAGGTGTTCTTCAGCCGCCGCCAGGGGTGGGCGACGAACGTGGAGTTGTCCAGCAGAGCGGCGCCGATCTGGGGGTGTGCGGCCTCCAGTACGGTCGCCCGGACCATGGCCAGCGCCCAGCGCGGATCGTTGATGAGCGCGTGGAATTGGGAGCCGGGACCGAACAACGCTTCGTCGGAAGCGCCACCGTCCCCGCCGCCGCGGGGAGTGAAGGCGGCGTCGTCGGTCTCGGCCTGACGGTTGTCGGCAGTAGTCACGATCGGGGATGTCCGTTCTCGTCCGTCGGTACGGCGCCGAAGCGGCGCTCGCGTTGCCGGTAGGTGTGCAGGCAGTGAAGGAAGTCCGGTGCGCGGAAGTCGGGCCACAGCACCGGCGGGAAGAGCCATTCGGCGTACGCGACCTGCCAGAGCATGAAGTTGGAGATGCGCTGTTCGCCGGAGGTACGGATGACCAGGTCCACATCCGGGGTGTCGGCCATGGGCAGGTGAACGGCGAACATCTCCTCGGTCACCGTCTCGGCCGGCACACCGGCGCGGATCAGCGACCGCGCGGACTCGACGATGTCCCGTCGGCCACCGTGGTCGAAGGCGACCGTCAACGTCATGCCCCGGTTCTGTGCGGTCAGCGTCATCAGGTCGTCGATGTCCCGGCCCAGCTCCGGCGGGATGCGGGGATCGGTCATGCCGAGGAAGCGGCAGCGGATACCCCGTGCGTGCAACAGCGGCGCGTGCTTGCGCACCACCCGCCGCACCAGGTGCATCAGGAAGGCGACCTCGGTGTCCGGGCGGCGCCAGTTCTCGGTGGAGAACGCGAACAGGCTCAGCCAGCCCACCCCGACCGAACGTGCCGCCTCGATGACGTCGATCACCGTCGTCTCCGCCGCGCGGTGCCCGTACGTGCGCGGCAACGACCGCTGCTGGGCCCACCTGCCGTTGCCGTCCATCACACAGGCCACATGCCGCGGCACTCCCCGCGGACCCGCCCCGGTGGGTTCCGGGCGAGCAGCCGAGGCGGAGGGCATCGTGTCGTCCGTGGACTGCCACACTGTCACGCCCGGTCCTCCGTGCCCCCATGGCAGGCACGCCACTGCGCGCCTCCCCCGGCGCCGCGCCGCCTGCGATCTTCAGCAGCAGACTGGCAGCGCCCGGCCTCCGGGACCCAGGCATCCGTCCGGATTCACCTTTGGTACTGATGTCCTAGCCGATCAGAACGCCCGGTGGTGTGCGGCAGAGCGGATCTGGCGTCATCATCGGCGACCGCCGGCGCCACCCGGACGGGCGCGAGAGGCTGTGCGCAGTGATGTGGGTGCATCCCGGGGGTTCGGTCGGGCAGAATCACCTGCGTACGAGGCCCCACGAGGGCAGGCCTGGATCGTTGGCGAGGAGACCGTGGCCCACACCGCCCAAGCTCACCAGCCGCGCGGGCTCACCGCGGAGCACCGCGTGGTCGGCGAGGCCCGTGTCGTGGCCCTGCGCGGCGAGATCGACCACGATGTCCAGGACCAGCTGCGCACAGCCCTGCTGGGCCAGGACGAGGTGGTGCCGGCGCGGATCGTGGCCGATCTCAGCGGTGTGACCTTCATGGACTCCAGCGGCATCAACGTCTTCGTCGCCGCCCACCGGCAGGTGAGCGGCGCCGGCGGGTGGGTGCGTATCGCGGGGGCTCAGCATTCCGTCCTCCGCGTCCTGCAACTGGTCGGACTCGACACCGTCATCACATGCCACCCCACCGCCGAGCAGGCCCTGACCGCCTGACCCGTCGCCTGCGGGGGGCCGTCGGCACGTGGCGTGGGTGCTGCGGTGAGAACGCCGATCGCTTGGTCGACCGTCGCATGCGGATCGACCGCCCGCCTCGGCCGGGTGACTCATGCCTCCAGCCGCGCCACCGCATGCTCGCGGCCGGCAGCGGGCAGAGGCCGCTGCGCGCGGGGAGTCGTCACCACCGGTTCTCCGACGGTCATTGGTCGGTCGGCCGTTCCAGTGCCACCCTCGGCAGGTGGCGGGCCAGTGGGGCGGGCAGCCACCAGGCGCGGGGGCCGATGAGTTGCATCGCGGCCGGGACGATCAGGCAGCGGATCACCACGGCGTCGAGGAAGACGGCGACCGCGAGGCCGAGACCGAACTGCTGGAGCATGCGATCGGGGCTGAGGACGAAGGCGGCGAAGACCACGATCATGATGGCCGCCGCGGCCGTGATGACCTTGCCCGTGGCTGCCAGGCCCTCACGGACCGCGAGCGAGTGGTCGCGTGTCCGCTCCCATTCCTCATGGATGCGGGAGATGAGGAACACCTCGTAGTCCATGGAGAGCCCGAAGACGATCGCGAAGATCATCACGGGGATGAAAGCCTCGACGGGTCCCGGCTGTACCCCGAACCAGCCGTGCTGGAAGACCAGGGTGATCACGCCGAGCGCGGCGGCGATCGACAGGAGGTTGAGCAGGGCGGCCTTCAGGGGGATCAGGACGGAACGGAAGACCAGCAGGAGCAGCAGCGCGGACAGACCGACGACGATGGCGACGAAGAGCGGTATCCGGGCCGAGACGGAGTCGGCGAAGTCCTGGGCGGCCGCGGTGGGCCCGCCGACCAGGTAGTCGGCGCCGGTGCGTTCGGCGAGCCGGGGCAGGACATCGTCGCGCAGGGTGTGGACGAGGGCGGCGGTGCTCGCGTCCTGTGGTGAGGTCGTGGGGAACGCGATGACGGTGAACACGGTGCCGTCCGTGGACGGCAGCGGTGGTGTGGCGGCGGCGAGGCCCTCGGTAGCGGTCAGGGTGGTCCGCAGTTGCTCGGCGGCGTCGGCGTCACCCTGGCTGACCGCGAGCAGCGGACCGTTGAAGCCGGCTCCGAAGCCCTGGGCCAGCAGGTCGTAGGCCCTTCGGCTGGTGGACGAGGCCGGGTCGTTGCCCGCGTCGGCGAAGCCGAGGCGCATGCCGAGAGCCGGGGCGGACAGGGCCAGGAGGGCCAGGACGGCGGCCAGCAGGGCGGGCAGGGGGCGCCGCTGCACGGCGGAGGCCAGCCGCCGCCAGCGAACGCCCTCCTCCCTGCCCTTGGCTTGGGCCTTGGCGGAGCGTTTGCGTACGTGTCGCCGGATGCGGTCGCCGACGAGCGCGAGGAGAGCGGGCAGCAGGGTCAGCGAGGTGGCCATGGTGACCAGGACGGTCAGCGCGACGGCGACGGCCACCCCCTGGAGGGATCCGAGGCCCAGGGCGACCAGGCCGAGCAGCGCGATGATGACGGTGCACCCGGCGAAGAAGACCGTGCGGCCCGCGGCATCCAGGGCGGTCTGGGTGGCGGTCTGCCGGTCCGCGCCCCGGATGAGTTCGTGCCGGTAGCGGTAGAAGATCAGCAGCGCGTAGTCGACGCCGACACCGAGGCCGACCAGCATCATGATCGGCGGAGTGAAGTCGGCGACGGTGAAGACGTGGGAGGCCAGCATGATCAGGCCGATCGCGCCGCCGACCGCGAAGAGCGCGGTGACCAGCGGCAGTGCGGCGGCCACCACCGATCCGAAGAGCAGTACGAGGATGACCAGGGCGGCGAGCATGCCCGCGCCTTCGGCGCCCCCGCCGCTCTCCTCCTCGGCGCCGCGCACCGCATCCCCGCCGAGCTCTACCCGCAGTCCGTCCCGAGCGGCCGACTTGGCGGTGTCGACGATCCGCGCGACGTCCTCTTCGGGGATGTCCTCCGCTTTGCCGTCCAGGACGACGGTGGCATATCCGATGGTGCCGTCCTCGGAGACGGCGGAGGCGTCCGCGTAGGGGCTGCGGACGTCGGCGACGCCGGGCAGGTCACGCACCCGGTCGAGGGTCCGCCCGATGGCCGGGCGATCACCGCTCAGTCCGTCGGTGTCCTGGAAGACGATCTGGACACTGCCGCCCGCCTGCGCGGAGCCGTGCCGCTTCAGCAGGTCGGCGGCGGCCTGGGAGTCGGTGCCGGGCAGGGTGAAGTCGTTGCGGTAGGCGCTGCCCACGCTCCGGGCGCCGACGGCGATGACCGCGACGGCGAGGATCCACAGGAGCAGGGCGCTCCAGCGGTGGCGCTGGGACCACAGGGCCAGACGTCCGAAGACACCCGCCCGGCCGGTGGTGGGACCGGAGATCGCGATCATGTCGCGTGCTGGTGACATGGGTTTCACCGGCCTCGGTGGTGCGAGCGGCGGTTCTGCTCGGCGCGGCGGACGGCGATGACCGCACCGAGCACGGCGCAGATCGACGGTACGGCGACGAAGGCGGCCAGCAGCAGGCCGCCGGTGCCGGCCACGTCGAGAGCGCGGCCGAGTACGAAGGCGGAGAAGGCGCCCACGGTCTCGGTCAGCAGGAAACCGGCGGCGCCGCCGGCGAGGAGGCCCACCAGGGCGGCCGGGGCCTTGGCCGAAGGCGGGTGGGCAGGGGAGCGTGTATCCATGTCTCGCAGGGTCCGGCTGCGGCGGGCGACGGCGCATCGGCCTGCGGCGGACACCTGCCCTACCCCGCCGGTTGCGGTCTGGGCGCCCGGACTACGCCGCTGGTGGGTTGCCCGCCGCGGCGTTTCGGCTCCACCAGCGGTGGCCGACCGGTTCGGCTAGGCAGTTTCGTTTAGATCACCGGGCGGACCAGAGGAAGATGCCTGCGATGTGGAGTCCGGCCAGGTAGATGGTGGCGGTCTTCTCGTAGCGGGTGGCGATGCCTCGCCACTGCTTCAGACGGTTGATGCACCGCTCGACGGTGTTGCGCTGCTTGTAGGTCTCGCGGTCGAAGGCTGGTGGCCTGCCGCTTCGGCTGCCCCGACGCAGCCGGTGGCTGCGCTGGTCAGCGGGAACAGGGATCACGGCTCGGATGCCGCGCCTGCGCAGGTGCTCGCGAATTGCGCGGGAGGAGTACGCCTTGTCGGCCAGGACCAGGTCCGGCCGGGTGCGAGGTCGTCCTCGCCGACGGGGAACACGCAGGCGGGCCATGACCTCGGTGAAGGCAGGTGCATCACCGGCTTGTCCAGCGGTGAGGACGAACGCGAGGGGCCGGCAGCGGGCATCGGCGGCGAGGTGGATCTTTGTGGTCAGTCCGCCGCGGGAGCGGCCGATGGCGTGGTCGCCGGGTTCGTCTGCCGGGGCCCCTTTTTGCGGGCCCCGGCCGCGTGCTGGTGGGCCCGCACGATCGTGGAGTCCACCGAGACGGCCCAGTTGAGGTCCTCGTCCGCGTCGGCCTGGGCCATCAGCGCGGTGAATACCCGCTCCCAAGTGCCGTCGATGGCCCACATCCGCAGCCGGTTGTAGACGCCCCGCCAGTTGCCGTACTTCTCCGGCAGGTGGACCCACTGTGTGCCGGTCTGGAACTTATAGGCGATCGCGTCAATCACCTGACGATGGTCGCGCCAGCGGCCACCCCGCTTCGGTGTCCGGTCCGGGAGTAACGGCTCGATCCGCGCCCACTCGCGTCAGTCAACGGCACACCCGGACCAACGACCGACTGATCCAAACGAAACTGCCTAGGTGGTAGCGGACCGGCTGAGCCGGTGGTGGCATGCCCGCGCGTGGCGGCTACGCCCGTAGGGGCCGGCCCGCCACACCCGTGGCAGCCCGCCCGCTATACCCGTGGCGGCCGACCGTTCAGCCAGCCCGGGCGGACCATGCCGGACTCGTACGCCAGGACCACCAGTTGGGAACGGTCACGGGCGCCCACTTTGGTCATGATGCGGCTGACGTGGGTCTTGGCCGTCGCGGGGCTGAGGACGAGGCGGGCGGCGATCTCGTCGTTGGTCAGACCGGCGGCGACCAGTTCCATGACCTCACGCTCGCGGTCCGTGAGGGCCTTGAGGCGCGGGCCGGGCTCAGGTGCCTCGACCCGTACGGCGAACTCCGCGATCAGCCGGCGTGTGACGGAGGGGCTGATCAGCGCGTCGCCACGCGCTGCCACCCGCACGGCGTGCACCAGTTCCTCCGGCTCGGTGTCCTTGACCAGGAAGCCGGTGGCACCGGCGCGCAGCGCGCCGTACACGTAGTCGTCCAGGTCGAAGGTGGTCAGGATGACCACCTTGACGTCGGCGAGGCGGGGGTCACCGGCGATCTGCCGGGTGGCCTGAAGACCGTCGACGCCCGGCATGCGGATGTCCATCAGCACCACATCGGGGCGCAGCGTGCGGCAGGAGGTCACGGCCTGCTCGCCGTCGCCCGCCTCACCGACCACCTCGAAGTCGTCCTCGTCCTCGAGGATCGAACGGAACCCGGCACGCACCAGGCGCTGGTCGTCCGCCAGAAGAATCTTGATCAGGGTCCGGCTCATGAAGGGGAACGCGCTCCGTTCATCGAGGAGTTCGTGCAGGGGATCCGGCCCCGTACGGTGAATCCGCCGTGCGGCCCGGGTCCTGCGGTCAATTCGCCGCCCAGCGCGTGGGCCCGCTCGCGCATCCCGCGGATACCGTTGCCCGGCGTTCCGCCGTTCGCGACCCCGGGGCCCTGCCCGTTGTCGGTGACCTCGACCGTGACCTGCCGCGCCTCGCGATGGATGCCGACGGTGACGACGGTCGCGTGGGCGTGGCGGCTCACGTTGGTGAGCGACTCCTGAACGATGCGGAAGGCGGCCAGGTCCACCTCCATGGGCAACTGCTCCCGCTCGCCGCTGAACCGCACATGGACGTCGAGTCCGGCGAGCCGTGCGGAGGCCACCAACTCGTCGAGACGAGCCAGTCCGGCCATGGGCGTGACGGGCGCCTCCTCGTCGACCTGCCGCAGCACCCCGAGGGTCGCCCGGAGCTCCCGCAGGGCGTCCCGGCTGGTGTCCTTGATCGCTCCCAGCGCGTCCTGCGCGCTCTGTGCGCCCTTCGCCGGGTTCCTGCTCAGACGGCGCAGGGCGGCCGCGGACTGGACGTTGATGAGCGAGAGGTGATGGCCGACGACATCGTGCAGTTCACGTGCGATACGCAGCCGCTCCTCGGTCGCGGCGCGCTCCTCGCTCTCCCGGGCGAGGGCCAGGCGGTTGTGCCGCACCCAGCCGAGTGCGACCACTCCGACCAGCCATCCTGTCAGCATGAACACGGCGACGCCGTTGACGTCGTGGTTTCCCGCGAGTGTGCCGATGCCGGTCGCGATCACGGTCAGCGCCGCCAGAGCGATGGCGGCCTGGAGGTGGCCCTGGGCGGCGACGACGTAGAGCGCGACGACGAACGTGACCATGAGGGGACCGTCGTAGACGCTGACGAGGTAGTAGGCGGCCGTGGCGGCCAGTACGAACGCGGCGACGGCCACGGGGCGGCGGCGGCACAGGTACAGCGCCGCGCAGGCGGCGACGATCAGTGTCCAGCCGACGACGGTCGCCGACCAGGACTCCTCCCGCTCACCGATGAGCGACCTCAGACTGCCCACCGCCACCGGCACGAAGACCCCGCAGGCCAGGGCGGCATCCGCCGCTCGGCCGTGCGGCGGATGCGGCCGGAGACGTGAGACAGCACCGAGGGGCATGCCGCCAGCGTAAGCGGCCGCGGCCCCGGCGCCCTCCTTCGCTTGGCGGAATCGCGCGGGTTCGCAACCACCGTGGTACGCAACCGCGCCGGAGCCACAACCCGTGGGGTACGGCAGGTGTCCGCCGCAGACCGACGCCCGCGCGGCTGCCCTCCCTCGACGATGGGGACCGTGAACGCAGAAGCCTCTCCCCCGATCGTCGAGCGCCTGCGCGGCGTGAACCGGCCGCTGGTCGCCGCCCTGACCGCCGTCGCGCTCGTCCGGCCCTTGTTCTCCATCGCCGGCTGGAGCGACGCTCTCGGCAAACCCCTGACCCCGGTGCTCCTCACCCTGGCCATCACGCTGACCTGGATCCTCGCGGTCGGTCTCAGCCGCGTACGCGACCCTCTGCTGACCCTCGTGGTCACCGGCGTGGCGTACGCGCTGGCCGCCCTGGTTCTGAGCGCGGTCCTCTCCCCCCTCCTGACGGGAGAGCTCCAGGGACCCCTCGCCCAGCCCCTGGCGATCGTCCCGCTCTTCCTCGTCAACGCCGCCTGGGGCGCCTTCTGCGGAGCCTGCGCGATGGGGCTGCGCAGGGTACGTGTCATCCGCCGGTGAGCGCGTGCCCTGGACCTGACGGCCTCAGTCTTCCGCGTGGGCCAGCCACAGGTCGGGGCCGAAGACCTCGTACCGGATGTGCCGGGCGGGGATGCCGGCCCGGAGAAGCTGGGAGCGTACCGCCCGCATGAAGGGCACCGGGCCGCACAGGTAGACATCGGCGTTCTCCGGCAGGTCCGGCGCGGCCAGGTCCATCAGGCCGGTGCGGGCGCCGGGTTCGTCGGCGGCGTCCCTCTCGTACCAGTACCGGGCCCGCGCATTCGGCAGTTGGCTGACAAGCCGATGCGTTTCCGCGCGCAGGGCGTGGTCGGCCGGGGAGCGGTCGGTGTGGAGCACCCGCACCGGGCGGGTGGCGCCGGTGTCCGCGAGGTGTGCCAGCATGCCGGTCATGGGCGTGCAGCCGATGCCCGCCGAGATGAGCAGCAGCGGGGTGTCGGTGTCGTCGAGCACGACATCGCCGAAGGGGGCGGAGAGGGTGAGTTCGTCGCCCGTACGGACGCTGCCGTGCAGGTGGTTGGACACCTCGCCCTCCGGGGCCTCGGCCACGGCCTCCACTCGCTTCACGGTGATACGCCGCGTCTGTTCGCCGGGCGCGTTCGACAGGCTGTACTGACGGATCTGGTGGACGCCGTCGGGCATGCGGACCCGGACGCTGACGTACTGTCCGGCACGAGCGGGCGGCACGGGCTCGCCGTCGGACGGCCGCAGCAGGAACGAAACGACATCGTTCGTCTCCTCCCGCCGCTCCACGACGGTCCACTGCCGCCAGGGCCGCCGTGGGTCGACCTCCGCTTCCTGGTAGAGCCGTGCTTCCCGGGCGATGAGGGCGCCGGCCATCAGCCAGTACACCTCGTCCCAGGCCGCGGCGACGTCCGGGGTGACCGCATCTCCGAGTACGTCACCGATCGCGCGGAAGAGGTACTTGTGGACGACCGTGTACTGGTCCTCGGTGACGCCGAGCGCCGCGTGCTTGTGCGCGATCCGGGACAACAGGGCGTCAGGGCGCGCGTCGGGGTCGGCGAGCAGCGCCCGGGCGAAGCCGGCTATGGACCCGGCCAGTGCCCTGCGCTGGTCGCCGCTGGCCTGGTTGCCGCGGTTGAACATGCCGTCCAGCAGATCGGGGTGCTCGCTGAACATCGTCCGGTAGAAGCGGGCGGTGATCTCGTCGAGGGCACCGCCCACGGCGGGCAGGGTGGCGCGCACGACAGCGGCGGACTCGGGCGTAAGCATGGGGCTCCTCAGGGATGCGGACTTGTGCGGCCTCTCGGCTCGCACGTCTCGGGCTCCCGTCCGGTTTATCAGCGGTCCGCTTCCCGGACGGGTACCGTCGGCCGGATCGAGGACCAAGGACTCAGCAGCTCAGGCCGGTTGGGCCCGCCGGTGGGCGGTGATCCGGGCCACCCGGCCCTATCGGATGTCCGGCCGCCCGGGTAGGCGGCCCGATCGCGCTCGGCACGGAGGGCACTGCTGTGCCGCGATGGCGTCGCGGTCGGGTGCCATGCTGCCGAGCGGCGAACCGCGAGAGGCAGGGCGCATCCTGACTGCCGACGGTGGGTTTCCGCGGGCCCGGCCCGTGCCGGGCGGCGCCTCAGGTCCGGGATGGGCGGACGAGGGTGTTGTCACCGGTGCGGCCCGCGAAGAACTCGTCCACGTTGGACACCGTGGTGTCGGCGATCTGACCGACCGCGTCGCGGGTGAAATACGCCTGGTGCGATGTGACCAGGACGTTGGAGAAGGTCATCAGCCGGGCGAGCCGTTCGTCGGTCATCACCTCCAGGGACTTGTCGAGGAAGAACACACCGGCCTCCTCCTCGTAGACGTCCAGACCGACACCGCTGAACCGCCCCGCGCGAAGTGTGGCCAGCAGGGCGTCCGTGTCGACCAGTCCCCCACGGCTGGAGTTGACCAGGATCGCGTCGTCCTTCATGAGGGCCAGGGCTTCGGCGTCCACCAGGTGGTGGGTGTCCGGGAGCAGCGGCACGTGCAGGCTGACCAGGTCGGACTCGGCGAACAGCTCCTCGCGCGGGACGTACCGCATGCCGAGCGCCGCGCATGCGGGATTCTCCGCGATGTCCCAGCCCAGCAGCCGCATGCCGAAGCCGTGCGCGATGCGGGCGAATGCCGCGCCGATCTTGCCGGTCCCCACCACTCCGGCCGTGCGGCCGCGGAAGTCACGGCCCATCAGGCCGTCGAGCCGGAAGTCGAACTCGCGGGTGCGGTGGGCCGCCCGGACGATCCTCCGGTTGACCGCGAGGGCGAGCGTCCACGCGAACTCGGCGACGGAGTAAGGCGAGTAGGACGAGACGCGGGCGACGGTCAGCCGGAGCGTCTCGGCGGTGGGCAGGTCGATGTTGTTGTAGCCGGTGGACCGCTGGGCGATCATCCGGGTGCCGCCGGCCGCGAGGGCTCGCAGCACCTGGGCGTCGAGTGTGTCGTTGACGCTGCTGAGCACCACCTCGTGGCCCGCGGCGGTGGGCGCGGTGTCCCGGTCCAGGAACATCCTGAGGCACCGCAGTTCGTGGCGGCCGGCGAACTTCTTGTCGAAGGCCTGCCGCAGCAGGACCTCCTCGTCCGCCAGGACGCCATAAGCGACGATCTCCACGTGCTCTCCTCCCGAGGGGGAACGACGATCGGTCCACCCTAGGTCTCCTCCTGCCGGGTCGGCCGCCGTGACCACGAGGGTCGCGGGGACGCGGCGGAATCCGGTGTATCCCCCCAACCGGCAAGCGGAACCGGAGTACGCCTCGGGTGAGCGGCAGTACCCCGGTCGGCTGCGGCCGCTGATCAGAGCAACCAGCGGTTTCGGCTGACGAAGGGCAGCCGTGCCCATGCCCGGCCCAGTCCCCATGTGGCGCCCGCGCCTGCGGCCACGAGGGCGATCAGGACGACGGCGTAGACGACGTGGTAGCCGGTGAAGGGGTTGGTCGGCATGCTGGGCGATCCGTCGGCCACCGCTGTGGCCCTGCCGTCCGTCTTCGACGACGGCAAGGGCAATCCCGGGTGCCGGTGCGGGTGTTCGTGAACTGTCATGATGCTCATCCCCTCCGAGGCGCCATCCGGGGGTGGCCCGCCAGGACACCTGAGCTGGGGTGCCCGTGTCGGGACGCCTGGGCGGCTGTGAGGGCGTGCTGGTGTCGGCGCTCGCTCTCACGCCCCGTCGGGCACGACCATCACCGGGCAACGGGAGTGATGCAGGACGGTGTGGGCCACCCGTCCGAGGCGGGGCCCGTACTGCCCGGGGCGGCGTCGGCCGATGACCAGCAGTCCGGCCTTCTGCGAGGCGGCGAGCAGCACGTGCCGGGCGTGCCCCTCGGCGGTGCGCCGGTGCAGGGTCACGTCAGGCGGGGCGTCGGCGAGGGCGGCGTCCAGTTCCTTGGCTGCGCGTTCTTCGTACGGGAGCTCGGACGAGCCGGTGAGCAGAGGGTGATCGACCGTTTCGTGGGAAGGGCGACGCCAGGTCCGCACGGCCTCCAGGACGGCCTTGCGACGCCGTGCCTCCTCACAGGCGACGCGCACCGCCCTCGTGGGAGCGTCGGACGCGCCGACGACGATGTGGTCGGGCTGTCCGCCCCCGGGGCGGTCGTGGTGGTCGCCGCGCACCACGACCGCCCCGGGCAGTGGGCGTGTGTGGCGACCGTCAGGCTGACGGAACCCAGCAGCGCGTCGGTGAGTCCACTGCGCCCGCGCGTGCCCACGACGACGAGTGATGCGTTGCGGCTCTCCCGTGCGAGGACGTATTCCGGCTCCTCCGGCACGACGGCTGTCGTCACGGACAGGCCCGCACGGCGGTGCCGGGCACGGCTCATGGCGACGCCGACGATGTCCTCGGCGGCCGCGTGCCCGGACGGTCCGGCGAGGCCGGGCGCGAGTGCGGTCCCCTCGTACCTCTCCCACAGGCAGGCGTAGACCACACGGAGGGGCACCCCGTGCAAGGCGGCCTCGTCGGCGGCCCAGTCGAGGGCCCGCAGACTCGGTTCCGAGCCGTCGACACCCACGACCAGGGGCAGGTTCATGGTCCTCATTCTCCGGTTCCGAGGTCGAAGACGATCCGGGCCTTGACCTGGCCGCGCAGTACCTCGTCGATGCACTCGTTGACCGCCGCGAGCGGCCGGGTCTCGCTGATGACCTGCGTGCGGCCCGCCGCGTGGAGCTGGAAGACCTCGGCGAGGTCCTGCCGGGTGCCGACGATGGAACCGATCACCGAGGTGCCGTTGAGTACGGTGTCGAAGATCGGGAGCCGGATGGTGCCGTCGGCCGGAAGTGCCACCATGACGAGCTTCCCACCGCGCCGGAGGCCGGAGTTGACCGCTTCGAAGGCGGCCGGGTTCACGGCGAGGGCGAGAGCGATGTGGGCGCCGCCGTGGCGTTTCAGCTCCGCGCCGACGTCCTGGGTCCGGGCGTCGATGACGATGTCGGCTCCCAGCTCGCGGGCGAGCCGGAGCTTGTCCTCGGTGACGTCGATGGCTGCGACCCGCGCTCCGGCGATCTTCGCGTACTGCACCGCGAGGTGGCCGAGTCCGCCCACGCCCGAGACGGCCACCAGCTGGGCGGGCCCGACGCCTGCCACCTTGAGCGCCTTGTACGTGGTGACGCCGGCGCAGGTCAGCGGAGCGGCGTCGAGGGCGCTGACACCGTCGGGCACGGGCTGGGCGAAGTCGGCCCGGGCGAGCATCTTCTCGGCGTAGCCACCGTCGCAGCCGTAGCCGGTGTTGACCTGGCTCTCGCACAGTGTCTCCCAGCCGGACAGGCAGTGCTCGCACCGTCCGCAGGCGCTGCCGAGCCAGGGCACGGCCACGCGCTGCCCGACGGCCAGGTGGGTCACGCCGTCGCCGAGCTTCTCGACGAGACCGACCCCCTCGTGCCCGGGCACGAACGGCAGGGTGGGCTTCACGGGCCAGTCGCCGTGCGCGGCGTGGATGTCGGTGTGGCACAGTCCGGACGCCTCGACCCGGATCCGGACCTGTCCGGGGCCTGGTTCGGGATCGGGGCGCTCCTCGAGGACCAGGGGTGCGCCGAACTCGGTCACGACAGCTGCCTTCATGCTCATGCTCCTCACGTGGCTCGCCTTGTCAGGCGTGCGCGACGACGGCGACGGGGGCGGTGGCGTGGTGCAGCACCGCGTGGGCCACGGAACCGATGTGGATGCCGAACGGGTTGCGGCGCACACGCCGGCCGACGACGACGAGGGAGGCGTCGCGGGAGGCGTCGATGAGGTGGTTGGCGGGGCTGCCCAGGCGGGAGAGCTCGGTGATCCCGACGTCCGGGTACTTCTCCCGCCAGGGCAGCAGCGCCTCGGTGAGCGCGGCGCTCCGCTCGCGTGTGATCTCGTCACGGGGATCGACACCGGCCGCCAGGCTGTAGACGTAGGAGGACGGCAGGTTCCAGCCCTGGACGACGGTCAGCGGGGCCGCACGCAACCGTGCTTCGTCGAAAGCGAAGGCGATCAGGGTCTCGTCGGGGCTGTCGGTGTCCAGACCCAGGACGACAGGCCGGAACGCGGTCGCGGCGGACGGGATGCCGACGGGATCCTTGAGGTGCTCGTCGGCGGCCTGCTCACCGGCGCGTACCAGGACGACGGGCATCTCGGCGCGGGCGACGACGGACTGGCCGACGGATCCGACCAGGAAGCCGGAGAGCCCGCTCAGTGCGCGGGAGCCCAGAACCAGCAGCTCCGCGTCGCGGGAGGCCTCCAGGAGGGCTTCGGCCGGGGCTCCGGTGCGCTGTTCGTAGGTCACCCCGACCCCGGGGTGACGCAGCCGCAGCCCTTCGGCCGCTTCGCGCGGGACGCGTTCGGTCCAGTGCTGGTGGGTCTCGGCGCCGAGGAGCGGGGCCTGGGCCATCCGCTCCGGCAGGGGCAGCCACACGTGGACCAGCCGCACGCCGGTACCGCGCGACGCCGCTTCACGGGCGGCCCATTCCGCCGCGGCCCGGCTCTCCGGCGAACCGTCCAGACCTACGATGATCGTGCCGGGCATGTGCCCACCTCCTGGGTGTGGTGATCTGCTGAAAGCGTCTCGCCCGCGGGCCTGCCGGGGCAGGGGCCGCTGGTCCCCCGCGCGGGCCGAAGGGCCCTGTCCGCCGGGTGTCGGCGACGACGGCGCGGAGCGCTACGGGAGACCGCGAAGGGCCGCAGCGGGTTGGATGACCGGCCGGGGTGGGAGGTGCGCCATCCGGTGGCTTCCCCCCGTTCCGGCGACGAGAACGGACCCGACGACCGGGGGCCGGACCTGCCGTGGACGGCCGCCCGCGGCTTCGGTTGCCGACCGTCGCGGCTACGACTGCCCGCCTTCGCGGCTTCGGTTGCCGACCGTCGCGGCTACGACTGCCCGCCTTCGCGGCTTCGGTTGCCGACCGTCGCGGCTGCGGCTTCGGTTGCCGACCGCCACGGCTACGGCCGCCCGCCGTCGGGCACGGTGGTCAGTCGTGCGCGACGACCGCCACCGGAGCGGCGGCGTGGTGCAGCAACGCCTGCGTCACGGGCCCGATATGGGTGCCGATCGGCGCCCGGCGGACCCGGCGGCCCACGATCACCAGCGCCGCGCCGCGCGAGGCGTCGACCAGGTGAGCACTCGCGCCGCCGACCGTGGCCTGTGCGCGCACCTCCACCTCGGGGAACTTCCCCTGCCAGGGACGCAGCACGTCGGTCAGCTCGTGGCGGACCCTGGCGGCCGTCTCGGCGCTCAGCTCGGGCATGAGCTCCCCGCCGTAGTAGTAGGGCGGCAGCGTCCAGCCGTGGACGACACGCAGACCGGCCGCTCGACGGGCGGCGGCGTCGAATGCGAACGCGATGACGGTGTCGTCGGGCTTGCGCAGGTCGAGGCCGAGGACGACGTCGCCGTGGGCCCCGGAACGGGCGGCGGGTCGTCGGTGCGAGGTTCACCGCCGGGCCGCTCATCCACCCGCACGAGCACCACCGGGCCTGTGCTCCGGGCCAGGACGGACAGGGCGACAGAGCCGACCAGGTATCCGGCGGCCCTGCTCGGACCGTGGGAGCCGAGCACCAGCATCCGGGCGTCCTCGGCGGCCTTCAGCAGGGCGGGGACGGGCTGCCCCGGTATCTCGTCGGCGTCGATCCGCAGACCGGGATGCCGAGCGGCGACGCGCGCCCGCGCCTCGTCCAGAACGTGTCGTGCCCATGCGCGCCGGGCGGTCGGCGGGACCGGCACGGCGAGCCCGGTCGTCGGAGCGAACGCCGACGGCGGCCACTCCCAAGCGCTCACCAGGCGCAGGGGCAGGTCACGCAGCATTGCTTCGCGGGCGGCCCATTGGGCCGCGGCCAGACTCTCCGGCGAGCCGTCCAGTCCGGCGGTGACGGTGCGGGTCATGTGGAACCTCCTCGGGGGACGCCTCGAGTCTTCGGTTCCTCGGAGCAGGTGCGGAGGGGCCACTGGTGCCCACACGTCGGACGACCGTCCCGGGTATCCCCGCGCGTCCCCCGGCGCCACCGTGTGTCCTCGGAGGACGGGCTGACGGAAGGATCGGCACGGAGGTCGTGCGGGGCCGGGCCCCGACCCGACCACCGGCGGCCTTGCCGATCACCGGTCCCAGGCGAGGTCGGTCCTCGCGCTCACCGGTCCCCGCTGTCACCCACCGGGACTCGCCAGACCAACGTGGTGCCTCCGCCGGCCGGGCAGGTCCAGTCCAGTTCGCCGCCCACCTGCCGGGCGCGTTCGGCCATGTTGCTCAACCCGCTGCGGCGTCCCTCGGCCGCGATGCCCACGCCGTTGTCGGACACCTCCAGCCGCACCTCACGGCCGTCCGTCGCCAGCACGACCTCGGCGCGGCCGGCGCGCGCGTGCCGGGCGACATTGGTCAGGGCTTCCGAAAGGACCGCCATCAGGTGGTCGGCCGTCTCCTTCGGCACCTCGGTGTCCAGCAGCCCCTCCATGCGCAGGCTCGGGGCGAAGCCCAGTACGGGCGCGGCCTCGCCGACCGCCCGCACGGCCCGGGCCCTCAGACCTGTGCCGGCAGCGCTCTCGCGCGAACGCAGGCCGAAGATCGTCGACCTGATGATCTTGATGGTCTCGTCCAGGTCGTCCACCGCCCGCACCACCCGCTCGGAGGCCTCGGGGTGCTCGATGAAACGCCCGGCGCTCTGCAGTGTCATGCCGGTGGCGAAGAGCCGCTGGATCGCCAGGTCGTGCAGGTCCCGGGCGATGCGGTCGCGGTCCTCCAGGAGTGCGATCTGCTCGGCGGCCTGCCGGCGCTCGGCCAGTTCCATCGCGACCGCGGCCTGGGCCGCGAATGCCTTGAGCGGTTCCGTCTCCTGCTCGAGGAATACGGTCTGGCCCGCCTCGCGGACCAGCAGCACGACACCGCGGACGCTGTCGCCACTGCCGATCGGTGCGGCCACGGCAGGGCCGAGGCCGATGAAGCGCCGCGGACCCGAGGAGACCCGTTCGTCCTGGGAGACGTCCGGGCTGGTGATCGTGGAGGCTTCCGAGAAGGCCTGACCGATCAGGCTCTTCTCGACGGGCAGCACCATCCCGCGGTGGGTCTCGGCCTCCTCTCCGATGGCCAGCTCCACCGTGAGCGTGCCGGTGTCTTCCATGGGCACCGCCACCACGGCCAGAGCGGCCCCCGTGATGTCCATGGCCCGCTCGGCGATCAGGCGCAGGACGCCGTCCCGTTCGCTGCCGGACATGATGGCGTGCGTGATCTCCGCGCTCGCCCGCAACCAACGCTCCCGCCGCCGCGACTCCTCGTACAGGCGGGCGTTGTCGATGGCGACACCGGCCGCTACGGCGAGAGTGGACAGAACCGACTCGTCGTCCTCGTCGAACTGCGCTCCGCCTCGCTTCTCGGTCAGGTACAGATTGCCGAAAACCTGGTCGCGTACGCGGATCGGGACGCCGAGGAAGGTGTGCATCGGCGGATGGTTGGGCGGGAAGCCGTACGAGGCGGTGTGCTCGGAGAGCTTGGTCAGGCGTAGCGGCTCGGGGTGACGGATCAGCTCTCCCAGGATGCCGTGGCCTTCCGGGTAATGGCCGATCTGCGCGATCTGCTCCGCGGTGAGACCGACGGTGAGGAAGTCGGACAGCCGTCTGCCGTCAGGGCCGATGACTCCGAGCGCGGCGTACTGGGCGTCGACGAGGACCGCCGCGGCCTGCACGATGCTGTACAGCGCCTGCTCCAGGTCCAGCTCGCGGCCGACCGACAGCACCGCCTCGAGCAGGCTGTGGACCCGGTCACGCGTACCCCGCGCGGCATCCAGGCGGGCCTGCAACTCCTCCAGCAGCTCGTCCAGCCGCAGCTGGGGAAGCCGTACCCGTGCCTCCCGCGATTCCGCGGAGCGTTCCACGCCCGGTCCTCCTGGTCGTCTCACCGTGCCGCGGGCCGTCAGTCCCACTGATGCCACCGTAGCGGGGCGCGCGGGCGAACGATACGAGATCAAGGCAGGTGACCGGGACGGAGACCCGCCCCCGGCCTCAGGGGCAGGGCGGCCGCCGTGGAGGCGAAACCCGGGCAGCGGTGGGTGCGGCCCTGTGTCGTCGTCGGACCGCCCGGCCTCAGCGGCTGTCGCCCTTGAGCCGGTCCTGGGCCTGGGTGGCGATCACGGCCGCCTGGACGCGCCGTTCGACGCCGAGCTTGGCCAGGAGGCGGGAGATGTGGTTCTTCACCGTCTTCTCGGCGAGGTAGAGACGCTGACCGATCTGGCGGTTGGTCAGCCCCTCCCCGATCAGCGCCAGGATTTCCCGCTCGCGCTCGGTCAGCCCGGGAAGGGCGTCGGGCTCCTCCTTCTGCCGGCCTCCCCGCAACCGGGCCATCAGCTTCGTGGTGGCGCTCGGGTCGAGCAGGGACTGGCCCCGGGCCACCGTGCGCACGGCGGAGACGAGGTCGGAGCCCTGGATCTGCTTCAGCACGTATCCGGAGGCGCCGGCCATGATGGAGTCCAGCAGCGCCTCCTCGTCGTCGAAGGAGGTCAGCATCAGACACGCCAGGTCGGGCATGCTCGAGCGGAGCTCGCGGCACACCGACACGCCGTCGCCGTCGGGCAGGCGGACGTCGAGAATCGCGACCTGGGGACGCAGGGCGGGCACCCGCACCAGCGCCTGCTCGACGGTGCCGGCCTCCCCGATCACGGTGATGTCCGGTTCGTCGTTCAGCAGGTCGTGCACGCCGCGCCGTACGACCTCGTGGTCGTCCAGCAGGAAGACCCGAATCGGGTCGTCGTGGCCGGGCTGTTCGCCGTCCGCCATGTCCATGCTCCTTGTCCAGCGCTACGTACCGGTGTCCGTACCCGGGTGCTGTCGGGCGTACGAATCGGATCTTCCTCGTTGGTGGGCCGGAAGGCCAGGGCCGGTCGGCCCTGTTTCGCCCTCCTTCGATCCTCCCTCTCCGTGACGCCCGGCGACACCGGCTACCACCCGGCGAGCAGCCGCTCAGCCGTCCCAGGTCCAGTCGGCGACCTCGGGCAGGTCGGTGCCGTGCTCCCGGATCCAGGCGTGGTGGCGGGTGCGGGCGTCCACCATCCGCTGCCGCACGGCCGCCGCCCGCACGGCGAGCCCCGGGATCCGGTCGATGACGTCCATGACCAGGCGGTAGCGGTCCATGTCGTTGCCCACCACCATGTCGAACGGCGTCGTGGTGGTGCCGATCTCCTTGTAGCCGCGCACATGCAGGTTCTGGTGACCGGTGCGACGGTAGGCCAGCCGGTGAATCAGCCACGGATAGCCGTGGTAGGCGAAGACGACCGGTTTGTCGGTAGTGAACAGGGCGTCGTACTGGGCGTCCGGCATGCCGTGCGGGTGCTCTTCCCGGGGCAGGAGCCGGGCCAGGTCGACGACGTTGACCACCCGCACCGCAAGATCCGGCAGGTGGCGGCGGAGCAACTGTGCGGCGGCGAGGATCTCCTGGGTGGGGACGTCGCCCGCGCAGGCCAACACCACGTCCGGTTCCCGGGTCCCGTCCTCGGTGCCGGCCCATTCCCAGATGCCGGCGCCGCGGGCGCAGTGCACGCGGGCCTCGTCCATGGAGAGCCAGTCGAAGCAGGGCTGCTTCCCGGCGACGATCACGTTGACGTAGTCGCGGCT
>NZ_JBFAIG010000032.1:0-38260 GCF_040654575.1 Streptomyces sp. NPDC050674 | reverse complement strand
CGCGCCGCAACCGACGCAGACGGCCGGTGAGTTCGTGCTGCCCGCCGCTCCACGGGCCGTTCCCCGGGCCACGCAGATCCTCAATGCGGGGAACAGCGGGTTCCTTTGGGCACAGGAGGGCGACGACCGGCTCCTGTGGACCGAGTACGCCACCGGCACCACGACCGCGCTGGAGCAGCGGCTGGACGTCCCGGTGCCGTACGACATCGACAGCGGCTACTTCCGTGAGGCCGCGTCCTTCCAGCCGGGCTACTACGGGGACGGTTCCGACACGGTCGCCCTCTACTCCGAGGAGGACGCGCGGGTCACTCTGCTCCGGGGCGCGGGAACCTCGGGCGGCACCGCCGTGGTGCCGGTGCCGGAGGGCCACACCTACCGCGGCACCTTCGGCGACACCGTTCTCACCAGCACCAGCGGCGTCGACGGCAACCCGAACGCCTACCAGCTGGCGCGCGTGCGGGACGGGGGCGACGTCGTACGGACGCCCGTGCAGGGCCTGCCGGCCGGGGCGTCCGACGTGGTGGTCGAGGACGGCGACGCGCGGTCCGTCATCGTCCGCTACGACCTCGCCGACGGCGAGGGGACCCAGCGGCACTGGGGCGTCATCGAGCTCTCCCTCGGTGTTTTCGGCTACCTGCCCGACCGGGTCGAGGGCGGGGACGCCTGGGAGGTGAGCGGCTTCCGGCTGGGCACCCGCTCGATCCTGCGACTGCGTGCCGGACGCGGCAAGGCGGACCTGTACGACCGGGACAAGACGTCCACCGCGCCCCGTACCTTCGACACGGGCTCCCTGACCTACCAGGCCGCGTACGGGATCGTCGGAGACAAGCTCCTCGGCCTCGAACCGGTGGCACCCGGCGACAACAAGTACCGGGGCCAGCCGCTGTGGGCCCTCTCCTCCCGTACCACGGGCACCGACATGACCAAGGTCATGGACCCGGCCGCGCACGGACTCGTTCAGGCACCGGACGGCTCGGTCCTGGTGGCGGGCGCCGCGCAAAACGTCGAGCAGGGTGACCTCGACTGGGGTGTGTACCAGGTCTACCGGGCGGGCGACGGAACGGTCATGCGCAAGCGTCTGACCGCCGTGCAGCCGATGCCGGCGCAGGTCGACGGCCTCTCGCTCGGCAGCGGCATCCTCACCACGGCCGACAACAGCACGCTGTACGAACCCGGCACGATCATCGGCGCCTACCGCAGTACCTGGTTCGCGACGAGCGGCACCCCGAGCGTCGCCAAGGCGACCGTGGACGGACTGGTCGGCGGGTGGGAAGGCGACTGCGACGCCGGTGCCGGCCACTGCCTGGCGATGTTCGCCGACGGCACCGGCCGCCACGGCCGCCGCAACGCCACCGAGTCCGGTCTGACCATGCTGCGCGCCAACGGCGCCAAGGACTGGGGCCCGACCCTCGACACGGGCGACTCCACCCCGCAGCTCAAGAGCCTCTCCGGGCGCTACGCGGTCGTCGACGGCGCCTCCTCCGGCACGCAGTACATCGGGGAGTTCGCCGACGGTGCCGCCGGCAAGGTGCTGCACAAGCGGGACCGGGTCGCCGCCGCGGTCTGGGGCGACACGCTGTGGAGCGGCGCTGCCACGGGAGGGAAGGTCACGGCCACCGAACTCCCGTCGGGTACGGCCGTGGAGTCCTTCACCACCCGCAACGGCTGTACTCCGTCCGACCTCCAGGCCGTCGGCCGCTGGGTGTACTGGACCTGTGTCGACCACTGGGGCGACGTGCAGGGCTCGGGCGTCTACGACCGTACGGCCAAGCGGACCGCCACCGCCCCGGAGGGCCGGGTCCTCCTCGGTGACGGTTATCTCGTCGAGCGCGTCGGCGGCTCCCAGTCGGGCAGCGGGCTGAAGCTCATCGACCTGCACAACGGGCTTCCGTCGAGCGGCGATCACACGGAGCTGCCCAGCCGCAAGCCGGCCGACTGGACCGACATCGGCCAGGACCAGCTCAGGGCCGGCCTCAACTGGACGGTGGACCGTTTCGGCGGCGGCGTCGCCTATGCCGACCGCGAGCAGCGCGTCCACCTCGTGCCGGCCGGCGTTCCCACGTCGGCGCTGTCGGCCATCGATTCCACGGTCACGTCAGGGGCGGCGAGCTGGTCCGGCAGCTGGTGGCTGTCGAAGCCCGCCGCCGCCTGGAAGGTGACGGTCCGCAACAAGGCGTCCGGTGCCACCGTACGGACCCTGTCCGGCTCCGAGGCCCGCGGTCTGCTGAAGGCTGCCTGGGACGGCAAGGACGCCACGGGCCGCCCGGTCACCAACGGCACCTACACCTGGACGCTCACCGCCCAGCCCGCCGACGGCCAGGGCACCGCCCTCGGCCTCTCCGGCAGTGTCGCGGTGACGGCCGGGGCTGCGGCGCCCCGCGACCACGCGGGCAACGACGGCGTCGGCGACATCCTCACCCTCAATGCCTCGGGCGCCCTCACCATCCAGCGCGGTACCGGGTCGGGCACGCTGTCCGGCAAGGTCTCCGGCGCCGGATGGCCCACCACCTCCAGGTTCGTGCCGTTCGGCGACCTCAGCGGCGACCGCTGCAACGACGTCCTGGTCCGGCCGAGCAGCGGCGCCCTGCGCGCCTACCGCCCGGCGTGCGGAGCCGCGGTGACGCCCTCGACGCCGTACACCACCCTCTCCGCCTCCGGCTGGACCCAGTACGACGTGCTGACCACGCCCGGCGACGTGAGCGGTGACGGCCGCCCCGACCTGATCGCCCGCAACGCCTCGACCGGCACGGTCTACCTGTACAAGGGCACCGGTACGGGCACGCTGTCGACGCGCGTGAAGCTGTACGACGACTGGAAGTCGTACAAGAAGGTCGTCGGGGCCGGTGACCTCGACGGCGACGGCATCGGCGACCTGCTCGCCCAGGACAAGTCCAACAACCTGTACCGGTACGCGGGTACCGGCAGCGGCACGTTCAAGGCGCGCGTGAAGGTGTTCTCGAACTGGGGCGCCTCCTACAACGCTGTTGTCGCGGTCGGTGACATCACCGGCGACGGCAGGACGGACCTCCTCTCGCGCGACACAGGTGGCGACCTGTACCGCAACAGCGGTGACGGCAAGGGGTCGTTCAGCGGCCGCACGAAGATCGCGACGGGCTGGCAGGGGTACAAGGCCGTCATGTAGGGGACGACGTCGCTCTCCTGACCACCGCCGGCCGGCCCGGCGTCAGACGCCCAACGGCGCGGCGGAGAAGGCCTCCACCTGGCGTGGGGTGAGGTCGCCGACGGCCTCCAGGCGGCGCAGCACCTCGGCGCGGCGCTGCTCGGCCAGAGCGGGGTGGTGGAGGGGATCGTAGGCGGAGGGCGCCTGGACGAGGCCGACGACGAGCGCGGCCTGGGGCCAGTCCAGCTGGGCGGGGCTCTTCCCGAAGTACCCGTGCGCGGCCGCGTCCAGGCCGTAGTAGCCCTGGCCGAAATACGCGGTGGACAGGTACATCCGCAGGATCTCGCTCTTGGGGTAGGCGTGAGCGAGCTTGACGGCCAGCGCGACCTGTTCCAGCTGGTCGCGGCGGGTGCGCTGACCGTCCGTGTAGAGCATCTTCGCGAGTTGCTGCTCGATGGTGGCCCCTCCGCCGTCGCCCCCGTCGCCCCGCGCCCACTCCACCAGCGCGCGCAGCACGCCGACCGGGTCGATGCCGGGGTTGTGCCAGAACCGGGCGTCCTCGGTGGCCACCAGCGCCGCGGCCACCTTCGGGGGCGTGGACGCACCGGTGTCATTCACTGCGTGGGCGGCGGCCTGCGCACGCACCCGGGTCTCGGCGTCGGCCACCCCGGGTGTGGCCGCCAGGAGGACACTTCCCACGGCCGCGAGCACCACGACGGCACCGAGGAAGAGGGCGCACACACGGGTGAGGAGACGGCGCAGCCACCAGGGCGGCGGGCGCCGGCGTACGAGCCGGTCGAGTGCGAACGCGCTGCCGGTGGCGACGGCGAAGACGGCCAGGGTCGCGGCGACGTCGACACCGTAGCGGCAGACGGAACGGACGACATCGAAGAGCACCGCGGCCCCGGCACCGAAAACGGCGGCGGCAGCCCGGCCGCCCGGTCCGGTGCGATCGACGCGAGATACGGCAGCCATCATGCTCGAACGCCTCCCGTGGACCCACCCTGAATCCCCATTAGGCACCCTGGACGTGAAAGTGTCATAAGGCCTCGGTAGGAATTCATGCGGGACCCGGCTCCCTCGACGGGGCCGGTCACCGGAGAAACCCGGAAGTCCCCGCCTCTCAACCGGTGTACAGGACCCGGAAGCGGTCGGGTGCCGCCGGATCCCGGTCGACGACCTGGATCGGCGCGTCGGCCCACTGCCACACGCCGGTGTCCGGCACGCGGGAGAACCGGATCCGTCCGCGGGTGCCTTCGACCGTGACGTGCGGCCATGCCGCGGCGATGCGTGCCCGGTCCGTGCCGTTTGACCGCAGCAACGCGGCGAGCACGGTGAGGGTGTCGTAGCCCTCGAAGGCGACGAAGGAGGGCGCTCCGGCCAGGCGCCGGCGCAAGTCCGTCTCGACTCGGATGCCCAGGGGGCCGAGACGCCCGGGCAGGTACCGCAGGAACGGGATCGCGGCGCCGTCGTCGCCCAGCAGGCGAGCCCATGCGGCGAACTCCGGCTGTCCGGCCGGAGCGCCGATCAGGACCTCGGCGAGGCGCCGGTCGCTGCGGACGGACCTGACGATCGACACCGCGGGCTCCGGGTTGCCCACCAGCAACAGGAGTGTCGTAGCGCGGCTGTCCGCCACCGCGTCGCACAGGGCCGCGGGGGCGAGGGCACGGGCGTCGAGTTCGATGACACTGCCCCCGCGTGGAACGACGTACTCCCGGAGGATGTGAGTCCCGGACGCCCAGTAGACACTCGGCTCGGCGGCCACGGCGATCCGGGAGCGGCCCGCGCCGAGGAGGAAGTCGGCGTAGGCGCGCCAGCCGCGGGACTGCGGCGGGGACAGCCGCGCGACCCGGGCGGTCGGTTCTTCGGTGAGCGCGTCGAGTACCGCCGACGAACACAGGAAGGGCAGCCCGAGCGCGTCGGCCGTCGTGGCGGCGGCGCGGGCGACGACGCTGTGGTACTCGCCCGCCAGGGCGGCCACACCCAGGCGGGCGAGCTCCTCGACGGCCGCCCTGGCCTTCTCCGGATCGGCGGCGGTGTCCCGGACCAGCAGTTCGAGTGGCCTGCCGACGATCCCCCCGGCGTCGTTGACATCGCGGACGGCCAGCTCGAGGCCTGTGAGCAGCTGGTGGCCCGCCTCGGCCCAGCCGGGCCGGGTCAGCGGAGCGAGAACTCCGACCCGGACGGGCGGTCCGTCGGTCCGACGCCCTTCGGGCGGCGATGGTGGCGTACTCATGCGCAGGCCTCTCCCGTACGGCGACGAGGGTCGCTCTTCATCGAGCAACCGATTATCGGCCCGGCGATGTGACGGGTTCAGCCGTCCGCTGTGACCAGCCATGCCGTGCTGCGCAGCCGCACCGTGCCGTCCGCTGCCACATGGTCGCGCAGATGGTCCGTCAGGGTGCGTCGGGCGCCGGCCCGCGCGGTGGCGTCGGCCTGTTCCATCAGGTGCCGGCCGGGGCCCGTGCCCAGCAGGAAGTCCGCCGCGTCCTGGGCGTCCTGTCCCCACACCCCGTCGCTGTGCACCTGGTCGAGGCCGATGCCGGTGAAGCCGGCCGCGCCGAGGACGTCATGGACCCGCTCGGGAGCGGCCAGGGAGAACATGCCGGGCAGCCCCGGCTTCCCGAAGTCACCCACCGGCAGCACGCCGCGCAGGGACGCCATCGCCGTCACCCAGCCGTTGAGGCCGGCCTCGGCCGGGCAGACGAACGCCAGGCGCCCGCCGGGCCGCAGGGCATGGTGGACATTGCGGAAGGCCGCCACGGGGTCGGCGTAGAACATCACCCCGAAGCGGCTGATCGCCGCGTCGAAGCCCCCCGGCTCGAAGGGGTGCACCTGGGCGTCGCCCCGGGCGAAGGAGATGTTGGTGATCCCCTCACGTTCCGCGCGGGACCGCCCCGCGGCCAGCATCGGAGCGGAGAGGTCGAGACCCAGCGCGTGCCCGCGGGGCGCCCGCAGCGCGGCGAGGCGTGTGGTCTGCCCCGAGCCGCACCCGAGGTCGAGGACCCGGTCGGACGCGCTGATCCCGGCGGCGTTCAGCAGTGGCTCGTCGAAGCCTCCGTTCACGGCGTTCCAGCGGTCCTGGTGGCGTGCCCAATGGGCGCCCTCGGGACCGTTCCACGCCTGTTCCTGATCGATGTTGACGATGTCCGGCACGAGAGCCTCCTGCGGTGGGCGACAGAGAATGGGCGTGCGCCCATACGGTATGGGCGTGTGCCCATTCATGCAATCCCCGGTAGAATCCGGGGAGTCGGGCCTGTCGTGGTGAAGTCGGGGCCCGCCGGGTGAAGAGGAGAAGGAAGCGTGTCACCGCGTGGCGTGGCGACGCCGGACGTGCGCGAGCGGTTGTTCGCGGCCGCCGAGCGTGTCGTGGAGCAGGGCGGGCCGGGTGCCCTCACCAGTCGGGCCGTCACCGCCGAGGCGGGCTGCGCCAAAGGACTGCTGCACGCGCACTTCGCGGGGTTCGACGAGTTCGTGGCCGAGCTCTGCCTCGACCGGTTCGCGCGTACGGCGACTCAGGCGCGGGAACTGGCGCGGCTCGTCGGGCAGGGCGCGGTGGCGCGCAACGTCGAAGCGGTCGCCCTCGCGCTGTTCGACTCCGGCGGCCTGGCCCTCTCCGGTGTCGCCATGGCCCGTCCGGCGGCCGCTCTGCGGATCCGCGAGGCGCTGGAAGGCGGGGCGCCCGGCTTCACGGCGATCCAGGACGCCATCACCCGTTATCTGGCCGAAGAACAGAAGCTCGGCCGGGTGGCGAAGGCCCTGGTCCCGCACACCGTGGCCCTCGCCGTCGTCGGTACGGCGCACCACCTGCTGATGACCGGCTGGCCGGGCGCTCCCGACCCGCGGCCCGCCATGACCGCCCTGGTCGAGGCGCTGCTGGCGGGGTGAGGGCTCCGCTGCGCGTCAGGGGCGGAGCGAGAACCCCGCGGTGACGGTCACTGTGCGACCGGTTCCCTGGCGCGGTCGGTCTCGTCCTGCACCAGCAGGGAGAGCAGGGAAGCCACGGAGAGGCCGGCTTCGGCCGGGTGGCGGAGCACCTTGTCGGGCTCGATGCGGTACCTGTTCGTCCGTCCGTCCCTGGTGTGGGAGAGGTAACCGTCCTGCTCGAGATCGGCGATGATCCGTGCGACGGCACGTTCGGTGAGCCGGCAGCGGGCGGCGATCTCACGGATGCGGACGTTCGGGTTGTCGGCGATGACCGCCAGGACGCGAGCGTGGCTGGTGATGAACGTCCATCCGGTGTGGGGCTGGGGCACTCCTACCATGCGCAGCATTTTAGGGGCTCATCATTGCCGGAACGAAGATACGTGACATACTTTTCATGCAACACATGACGTGCTCCCTTCGGGGAGACTCACAGAAGGAGCCCCCAAGGTGCCCTGGGACGAAGCCGGCATGCCCGCGCTCACGCGCGACCTCGGCAGTGAGTCGCTGTCGGAACCGGCCGTCGCGCACGCTTCGGGCGGGGCTCTGGTGTCGCAGTACGAATGGCGCGGTGCCTGTGTCGTCACGGCCCGCGGCTCCTACGACATGGACACGATCACGCCGTTGGCCGACACACTGAAAGCCGCGGCCAAGGCGTATCCGAAGGTGATCGTCGAGGCCTCCGGCATCACCTTCGCGGACTCGACGCTTCTGAATCTGCTGATCCTCACCCACCGGTCGGGCACCCTGCGTGTGGTCGCGCCGTCACCGCAGCTGCGGCGGCTCTGCGAGATCACCGGTGTGGACGGGCTTCTGGCGATCAGGGAAACGGTCGACGACGCCGCCGCGTCCTGAGCTGTCTCCCACGCCGTACGCGCGGCGTGGCCGGAACGTCGCCTTCCTGGACGACACTCCCACCGGAGGTCCCCGCCAGGGTCGTGCCGGGTTGCTCGCAGGGGGCCCGGCGCCGTGGTTCGGCCGGGATGGCGGCTCCTGCTTTGTTCAGCGTTCGAAACGTGGGTTAACCTGCGGCGTATTTCCACATCACATACACATCCGTGACGGTGGGGGTACCTGCACGACAACCGGGCCGCCATCGGGTCCGGTGGGTTCCGAGTCCTCGCCTTCCGAGGGCTCTTGGGGAGCGGAACGAGGGTGCGCATGACCAGCGACAGCACTGGGGTTGTCGACGCGGTGCCGGGCGACCAGGAGCTGCGACGGCTGCTGGCCGGTCTGACCGCCGTACGCGACGGCGACTTCGGCACCCGCCTGCCGGACGACGCGGACGGCCTCATGGGCGACATCGCCAAGGTCTTCAACGGCATGGTGGACCAGCTCTCCGTCTTCACCTCCGAAGTGACCCGGGTGGCCCGCGAGGTCGGTACCGAAGGGACGCTCGGCGGTCAGGCGGAGGTGCCGGGCGTCTCGGGCACCTGGGCCGACCTCACCGACTCGGTCAACGCCATGGCGGGCAACCTGACCACGCAGGTCCGCGACATCGCGCAGGTGGCCACGGCCGTGGCCAAGGGCGACCTGTCCCAGAAGATCGACGTGCCCGCCCGCGGCGAGATCCTCCAGCTGAAGGAGACCGTCAACACGATGGTCGACCAGCTGTCGGCCTTCGCGGACGAGGTCACCCGTGTCGCCCGCGAGGTCGGCAGCGAGGGGCGCCTCGGCGGACAGGCCCAGGTGCCCGGGGTGGCCGGTGTCTGGCGCGACCTGACCGACTCCGTGAACCACATGGCGGGCAACCTCACCAGCCAGGTCCGCTCCATCGCCCAGGTGACCACCGCGGTCGCCGAGGGCGATCTCTCCCAGAAGATCACCGTGGACGCGCGCGGTGAGATCCTGGAGCTGAAGAGCACCATCAACACGATGGTCGACCAGCTGTCCGCGTTCGCCGACGAGGTCACCCGTGTCGCCCGCGAGGTCGGCACCGAAGGACGCCTCGGCGGACAGGCACAGGTGCGCGGAGTCTCCGGCACCTGGAAGGACCTCACCGACAACGTCAATGTCATGGCGTCCAACCTGACCGGTCAGGTCCGCTCCATCGCCCAGGTCGCCACCGCCGTGGCGCGCGGCGACCTGTCGCAGCGGATCACCGTGGAGGCCGCGGGCGAGGTCGCGGCGCTGGCCGAGGTCATCAACACGATGGTCGACACGCTGTCCGCCTTCGCCGACGAGGTCACCCGCGTCGCCCGCGAGGTCGGCACCGAGGGCCGCCTCGGGGGTCAGGCGCACGTGCCGAACGTCGCCGGCACCTGGAAGGACCTCACCGACAACGTCAACTCCATGGCCAACAACCTCACCGGCCAGGTGCGCAACATCGCGCTGGTGACGACCGCCGTGGCCAAGGGCGACCTGTCGAAGAAGATCGACGTGGACGCCCGCGGGGAGATCCTCGAACTCAAGACGACGATCAACACGATGGTCGACCAGCTGTCCGCGTTCGCCGACGAGGTCACCCGCGTCGCCCGCGAGGTCGGCACCGAGGGACGCCTCGGCGGACAGGCCGAGGTCGAAGGTGTCTCCGGCACCTGGAAGCGCCTGACGGAGAACGTCAACGAGCTGGCGGGCAACCTGACCCGGCAGGTCCGGGCCATCGCCGAGGTCACCAGCGCGGTCGCCGAGGGCGATCTGACCCGCTCGATCAACGTGGAGGCGTCCGGCGAGGTCGCCGAGCTCAAGGACAACATCAACTCGATGGTGGAGTCCCTGCGCGAGACCACCCGGGCCAACCAGGAGCAGGACTGGCTCAAGACCAACCTCGCCCGCATCTCGAGCCTGATGCAGGGCCACCGCGACCTGCCCGTGGTCGCCGAGCTGATCATGGACGAGCTGGTCCCGCTGGTGTCGGCCCAGTACGGCGCCTTCTACCTCGCCGAGGACGGTGACAACGGGCCCGAACTGCGGCTCGTCGGCTCCTACGGCTACCCGGAGGAGAGCAGCCGGCCCACCCGCATCGCCTTCGGCCGCACCCTGGTCGGCCAGGCCGCGCGCAGCCGGCGCACCATCATGGTGGACGAGCTGCCGGACGGCTACGTGACCATCTCCTCGGGCCTGGGCCAGGTGGTGCCGAGCGCGCTGGTGCTGCTGCCCATCGTCGTCGAGGGCCAGGTCCTCGGCGTCATCGAGCTGGCGTCGGTCACACCCTTCACCCAGATTCACCGGGACTTCCTCGCCCAGCTGATGGAGACCATCGGCGTCAACGTCAACACCATCGTGGCCAACGCCCGCACCGACGAGCTGCTGGTTGAGTCGCAGCGCCTCACGGTCGAACTCCAGGCCCGCTCCACCGAGTTGCAGGTGCAGCAGGAGGAACTCCAGCGCTCCAACGCGGAGCTGGAGGAGAAGGCCTCCCTGCTCGCGGCCCAGAACCGGGACATCGAGGCGAAGAACCTCCAGATCGAGCAGGCCCGCCAGGAACTGGAGACCCGCGCCCAGCAGCTGTCGCTGGCCTCGAAGTACAAGTCGGAGTTCCTGGCCAACATGAGCCACGAACTGCGTACCCCGCTCAACAGCCTGCTCATCCTCGCCCAGTTGCTGGCGCAGAACCCCTCCCGCAACCTCACGCCCAAGCAGGTCGAGTACGCGCAGATCATCCACTCCGCCGGTTCCGACCTGCTCCAGCTGATCAACGACATCCTCGACCTGTCGAAGGTCGAGGCCGGAAAGATGGACGTCAGCCCCGAGCGGGTGACGCTGCGCCAGCTCATCGAGTACGTCGAGGCCACCTTCCGGCCGATGACGACGCAGAAGAGCCTGGACTTCACGGTGACGACCGCCCCGGGCGCGCCCGTGGACGTGCTCACGGACGACTCCCGGCTGCGCCAGGTGCTGCGCAACCTCCTGTCGAACGCCGTGAAGTTCACCGAGCAGGGCGGCGTGGAACTGAGCATCGAGCCCGCGTCGGACGACGAGGTGCCCGAGGGCGTGGTCCGGGGAGCCGCCGTGGTGGCCTTCCGCGTCAAGGACACCGGCATCGGCATCCCCGAGCAGCACCTGGAGACGATCTTCGGCGCCTTCCAGCAGGCGGACGGCACCACGAGCCGCAAGTACGGAGGCACGGGCCTCGGCCTGTCCATCACCCGGGAGATCGCCCAACTGCTCGGCGGCGCCGTGTCGGTGGAGAGCGCGCCCGGCCAGGGGAGCACGTTCACGCTCTTCCTGCCGGTGGCCCGCCCCGACTTCGAGGAACTGCTCGGTCACGGCAGAACGCCGGAGCGCTCCTCGGCCGAGCCCCTGCCCCAGGGCGTGTCCGGCTCGGTGCCGGTGCCCCAGATCGGGCCCGGTCCCCGGCCGCGCCGCCTGCTCGTCGTGGAGGAGCGCTCGCGCGGTCTGCTGACCCTCGTCGCGGAGAGCGTGGTCGCCGACCTGACGCACGGCCGCACCGACGGCGCCCAGCGGCCCGCGGTCGACATCATCACCGCCGTCGGCGCCCAGGAGGCGGCCGGTGCGCTGGCGTCCGAGCCGTGCCACTGCGTCGTACTGGAACTGGGCATGCGCGACGGCGAGGCGTCCCGCTTCCTCCAGGCCCTGGAAGGCGACTCGGCGCTCACCAGCGTTCCGGTGCTGGTGCACAGCAGCCACCCCACGGACGGGCCCCTGGACGAGACGCTGCTGTCCCGCTCGGCGGGCGGCGCCCTGGAGCTGCTGTCCAGCCTCGACGAACTGCGTGAGCGCATCGCGCTGCACCTGTCCGCCGAGGAACCCGGGGACGTGCTGTCCCTCGTGCGGAGCGAGGGACAGCAGCAGCTGACCCCGCCCTCCGTCGACGACACGTCGGCCGGCCGTACCGTCCTCGTCGTCGACGACGACGCGCGCAACCTCTTCGCCCTGAGCGGGATCCTGGAGCTGCACGGCTTCCGCGTGCTGCACGCCGAGAACGGGCGCAGGGGCATCGAGACTCTGGTCAACAATCCCGACGTCGCACTGGTGCTGATGGACGTGATGATGCCGGAGATGGACGGCTACACCGCGACGGCCGAGATCCGCCGGATGCCGCAGTACGCCGAGCTGCCCATCATCGCCGTCACGGCGAAGGCGATGCCCGGGGACCGGGACAAGAGCCTCGCCTCGGGAGCCAGCGACTACGTCACCAAGCCCGTCGACACACGCGACCTCATCGCCTGCGTGCGACGCTGGCTGCCCGCATGAGCACACCGGCGCCCGGCCCGCACACCCGCGGGCGGGGCGCCTCGCAGCGCCCGCCGTACCGCGCCCCAGGGCGCTCCAGCCGAGGAGCTTCCACACCGTGAGCATGTCCGAGCAGCCGCGCGAACCGGGACAGGGCGGCGAGCCGAAGCCCGGCCCGGCCGCCGGTCCGGAGACGTCCCCGTCGGCGGTGCCGTCCGAAGCGCCGCCCCTGAGCGCCGACGAGGAGCCGAAGGCCCTCGAAGCGCAGGCGCCCGACGGGCAGGCCCCGAGTGCGGGAGCCGCCGACGGCGAGGCCCTCGGCGGGAGCGCCCCTGACGGCGTGGCAACGGCCTCCGGCGGGCCGTCGGCGTCCGGCGAGGACCAGCCGGCCGACCTCGACGAGCTCTCGCCCGCCACCCCGGTGGGCCGGCTCGCCGCCACCGTCGAACGGCTCAGCCGGGAAGTGCGGGCCGCCCAGGCCGAGGCCGAGGGCCGGGCCCTGATCGAGCTCGCCAAGGGTGTGCTGGTCGAGCGGCTGAAGTGCGGTCCGGCCCAAGCCGCGCGGCAACTCGCCCAGTTGGCCGAGCAGTCCCAGGTCACCCCCCTGGAATTCGCCGTCGACGTCATCAACCAGGCCGCCCGGGACCGGATGTCCGAGGTGACGGACGCCTTCCTGGCCGCCACCAAGGCCGCCGACGAAGCCGAGAGCGAGTCGGCCGCGGTACGCCTGCGCGCCGCCGAGAGCGGCGTGCTGGCGGCGGACGACACCCAGGCCGTGGCCGACGCCCTGCTGGAGCAGGCGCTGCGTCCCCTCGGCGCGGTGGCGGTGGCCGTATGGGCCGTGGGATCCGACGGTTCGCTCACCCTGGCGGGCAGCGCCGGTTTCTCACCGGCCGAGGCCGCGCGCTGGCGTTACGTCCCGCCGGACGTGGTGACCGTCGCACGGAGGGGCCTCATCGAGCGCGAGGGACAGTGGATCACCACCCTCGCCGCGACCGGACTGCCCACCATCGGGCTGCACCACCACCCGGACGGCGGCCGGGTCGCCCTGCCCGCCGGCACCGGAGGGCGCATCCACGGCGTCCTGGAGATCGCCTGGCCGGCGCCGCTGGAACCGCAGCCCCCGCAGATCGTCCGCCAGGTGGAGGCGCTGGCCGAACTGTGCGCGCACACCCTGGAGATGTACACGGCTCCCCAGGGAGCGGCCCAGGAGCCGCGCGTCCTGCCGGACGCCGCCGAGCTGATGGACCTCGCCGACGGACTGTACGACCCCGCCCTCGTCCTGGTGCCGCACCTGGACGCCGACGGCCACCTGGTGGACTTCCGCATCCAGCACGTCAACAGCCGCTTCATGGACCCCGCGGGCCGGCCGCGGGCGGTCGTGAACGGCGCGCTTCTCCTGGAGGCCTACCCGATGGCCGCCGGGGAGAGCGAGCTGTTCCAGCGCGTCGAGCGGGTCTACGCCACCGGTGAACCCTTCCGGGCCCGCCGGATGAACCTCACCGCCCTCGTCGACCAGGTCCCCCTGTCGGCGATCGCGGACATCAGCATCAGCCGCCACGGCATGTCGGTCCTCCTCATCTGGCGCATCGAGGACGAGACGGCACGCCTGGCGAGCCTGCTCCAGCACGCCCAACGGCTCGGCCGCATCGGCGGGTTCGAGGAGAACGTGCTCACGGGTGAGATCACCTGGAACGGACAGCTCTTCGACCTCTACGGCCGCCCGCAGACGAGCACCCCGATCGCCCTGGAGCAGCTGCCGGCCCATGCCCACCCGGACGACGGCGTCTCGATCCGCCGCTTCCTGCGCACGCTGCTGCACCACCGGCGTCCCGCGGCCGCGGCCTTCCGCTTGCAGCGGCCGGACGGGGTGACCCGGCACATCCGGATCGTCGCCGAGCCGGTGCTCGACACCGACGACCGGTTGCTCCTGATCCGCGGTGCCTACCAGGACATCTCGGCCCAGCACTGGACCGAGGTGGCGCTCGCGGCCACCCGCGACCAGCTGGCGCACACCGAGCAGCAGGCCACCGAACGCAACCGGCTGACCCTGCAGTTGCAGCACGCCATCATGCCCCCCACCCAGGCTCCGTTGCAGGTGTCCGGGCTCCAGGTGGCCGTCCGCTACCGGCCCGCAGAGACCGAGCAGCTGGTGGGCGGCGACTGGTACGACGCCGTCGTCCTGCCGTCCCGCAAGGTGCTGCTGTGCGTGGGGGACGTGGCCGGCCACGGCATCGAGGCCGCCACCAGCATGGTCGTCCTGCGCAACGCGCTGCGCGGCCTGGCGGTGACCGGCGCCGGTCCGGCCCAGTTGCTGTCGTGGCTCAACATCGTGGCGCACCATCTGACCGGTGCCGTCACCGCGACCGCGGTGTGCGGGCTGTACGACCCGGTGACGCGGACGCTGCGCTGGGCCCGGGCCGGTCACCTGCCTCCCGTGCTCGTCCGCGACACCGAAGCGGCCCCCCTGCCCTTGGTGAAGGGCCTGCTGCTGGGCGCCGTCCCCGAGGCCGTGTACGAGGAGACCGAGCTCCAACTGGCCCCCGAGGACACGCTGTTGATGTACACGGACGGTCTGGTCGAACGCCGTGACCGGCCGGTGGAGGAGTCGCTGACCCACCTCCTGACCACCGCCCGCTCGGCGCCCACCACTCTGGACCAGCAGTTGGACCGTCTCCTGACCTACAGCAAGTCGGACACCGACGACGACACGTGCATCGTGGGCATCCGGGTCGGCTGAGGGACGACCGACCGAGGACCGGTGCCCCCGGGGGCCGGCCGTCGCGTCGTTCGGCAGCGCGTCCCCGGCAGGACCGGGGCGGGCTCCTAGTCCTCGTACCGGGGCGTCCACTGTGCCCGGGCGACGGCCTCGCGCAGCTCGTCCTCCGTGGCCTGCGGCGCCACCCCGTCCTCGACGGCGGCCAGAGCGGCGGCCAGGGCGATCTCGCGGGCGGACTCCCGCATGCCGTTCAAGGGCGGCAGCAACGGCACCGGGCCGTCCTCGCCGTCCGCCGCCCGGACCGCGCACCGCGCGACGGCCCGGGCCGCGGCCACGAGCATGCGGTCGGTGACCCGGGTGGCCCGGCTCGCGGTCACCGCGAGGCCCATCGCCGGGAAGACGTACACGTTGTTCGACTGCGCCACCGGCACCTCGTGCCCGCCGACCGTCAGGGGCGGGAAGGGCGAACCGGTGGCGATCAGCGCCCGGCCGTCGGTCCAGCGGGTGAGGTCCGCGGGATCGGCCTCGGAGTGCGAGGTGGGGTTGGAGAGCGGGAAGACCACGGGCCGTTCACAGGTCGAGGCCATCTGCCGCACGATCTCCTCGGTGAACGCGCCGTGAGCCGTCGACAGCCCGATGAGCGCCGTCGGTTCGACACGGCGCACCACCTCGGCGAGGCCGGTGCCCTCCCAGTCCGCCACCTCGCTGTCGTCACGGGCGAACGCCCGCTGCTGCGGGGTCAGTTCGGAACGCGAGGACACCAGCAGGCCGTCGACGTCGAGGATCCAGAACCGTGCCGTGGCCTCGTCCTCGGACAGGCCCTCGTCGGCCATGGCCGTACGGATCATCTCGGCGACGCCGATGGCGGCCGACCCCGCGCCCAGGATCACCACACGCTGCTCGGGCAGCGGGGTGCCCGCCACGTCCGCCGCGGTGGACAGGGCACCCAGCGTGACGGCCGCCGTGCCCTGGATGTCGTCGTTGAAGGTCAGCAGCCGGTCGCGGTATCGGGAGAGAATCGGATGGGCGTGGGCGGTGGCGAAGTCCTCCCACTGGAGCAGCGTCCCGGGCAGCTCCGCCTCGACCGCCGAGACGAACGCCTCGATCATCTCGTCGTACTCGGCGCCGGTCAGCCGCCGGGCGCGGCGGCCCAGGTAGCGGGGGTTGTCGAGGAGCGTCTCGTTGTCGGTGCCGACGTCGAGCAGGATCGGCAGGGTGCGGGCGGGGTGGATGCCGCCGATCGCCGTGTAGAGACTGAGCTTGCCGATCGGGATGCCCATGCCGCCGACGCCCTGGTCGCCGAGGCCCAGGATGCGCTGCCCGTCGGTGACCACGATGACGTCCACGTCGTGGTCCCGGTGCGGGCGGTTGCGCAGGATGTCACGGAAGCGGTGCCGGTCCTCCCAGGTGAGGAAGAGACCGCGGGGCCGCCGGTAGATCTCGCTGAACCGCCGGCAGGCCTCACCCACCGTCGGTGTGTAGACGACGGGCAGCAGCTCCTCCAGGTACTCGGTGACCAGGCGGTAGAAGAGCACCTCGTTGGTGTCCTGGAGCTGCCGCAGGTAGATGTGCCGGTTGAGGGGCTTGTCGTAGCCGTGGAACGCCTCGTAGGCGCGGGCCACCTGTTCGTCCAGGGTCTCCACGGCGGGCGGCAGCAGCCCGTCGAGCCCTAGGTCCACGCGCTCGCGCCGGCTGAAGGCGGTGCCCTTGTTGACCAGCGGGTCGGCCAGGGTCGTGACGGCGGGGCTCGTGGTGGGGCGGGGGTGATGCGTGGGCTGGTCCATGACGTAACGCCTTCCCTGGACGCGCCGGTTCGTGCGGGTGACGTGTGCCATCCGGACGCACCGTCACGGTGACCACCGTCGCTCGTTCACGGTGCCGTTGACCGCGAGGTCGCCGAGGCTGCCGCCGGGGAAGAACAGCGGCCGCACCACATAGGAGTCGGTGGAGAAGGCCAGCCTCGCGCCGCCCAGTTCCAGGACGGCGGAGTCGGCGCACGGTGACGCGGCGGCGCACCGCCCTCAACGGGGGCGTGGCGGCCGGGTCGGCGAGCAGTACCGGCACGATGGTGTGCAGGGCCGTGACGGCCCGGCTGACCGCCTCACCCACCGTCGCGCTGATGCCCGGGGCGATGTCCTCGTCGGCCGGGGCCCGCAGCTCGGGCTCACAGGCCAGGACCAGGACGCGGGGGAGCGGCTCGTCGCCGAGGTGGGCGGCCAGGGCGAGGACCTTCGCCGGGTCCATGCCGTGCGCCTCGGGCGGGGCGCCCGCCGTGGAGCCGTCGGGCGGGTCCGGCTCGATCAGCGACAGTGTGCCCGGCTCGTGTCCCCGAACGGCGGCGTCGACCAGGACGGTTGTGTCGTAGCCGTCGAGCAGCGCGTACGCCAGGTCCATGCCGCGGATGCCGAAGTCCCGCACCCGGACCCCGGGCGGCAGCGGGTGCCGTTCCAGGGCACGGATGACCTCGGGGCCGAAGGCGTCGTCGGCGAGGAAGATGTTCCCGACGCCCGCCACGAGCAGTCGCGAGCTCATCGCTCGTCCCCGGCGGCCAGCGGCCTGGTGGAGCCGTTCGGGAGCTTGCGGACGAACGCGGAGCGCAGCGCGTGGTACGGCGCCTCGGGGTCGAAGAACACGGCGCGCATAAGGGCGAGTTCGGCCCGCCGGTACTCGGCGAGCGGCCGGTGGAGCTCGTCCGCGTGGCGTGCCGTGGCCTTGGCGGTGATCCGGCGCGGGAGGTCGGGATCGTCGGCCAGGTCGGCGGCCAGGTGCTCGACCTCGGCGGAGAAGTCCTGCGCCGCGGCCGGCACCAGACGGTCGACCAGTCCGATCCGCTCGGCGGTCGCGGCGCTCACCGGCCGCGCCTCGGCCGTCAGCCGCTCGGCCGTCTCGGCGCCCACCCGGCGGGGCAGCGAGTACGTCCAGTACTCCGATCCGTGCAGGCCCATGTTCCGGTAGTGCGGGTTGAGGACGCTGCCCGTGCGGCACCAGACCTCGTCGGCGGCCAGCGCGAGCATCACGCCGCCGGCCGCCGCGTTGCCGCCGAGCGCCGCCACCACCAGCCGGTCGGTGGTGCGCAGCACCGCCTCGACCAGGTCGTTCATGGCGTTGAGGTTGGACCAGGACTCGCCCGCCGGGTCGCTCGACGCCTCGATGACGTTGAGGTGGATGCCGTTGGAGAAGAAGTCGCGGGCGCCGCCGAGCACCAGCACCGAGGTGGGCCGGGTGAGCGCGTAACGCCAGGCGGCGAGCAGCCTGCGGCAGTGGGTGGTGCTCATCGCCCCGCCCGGGAACGAGAAGGACAGGAAGCCGATCCGGCCGCGCTGCCGGTAGCGGATGTCGGTCCAGGTGGTCCGGCCCGGGGGCAGTTCGAGCGGTGCGGCGATCTCGGGCAGCCAGTACGGGCGGTCGTTGGAACCCGGCATGCCGGGGCCGCTGTCGGGTGGGGCGGGGAAACCGGCGAGCACCGAGGCGGCCGGGCGGCGGAACGGTGCCGGGTCACCGGAACTCTTGCGAGGGCGCAGCTCCGGGATCCACACCGCGCCGTCCCGGGTGGCCCGGCAGACCGCGCCGGCCCGGGTCGCGAGCAGTTCCCCGGGTTCCCCGCGCAGCCGGTCCTCGGGGTGCCCGCCGTGCAGGAACACCTCCCGGTTGCAGATCTCGTCCAGGACGCCCGGCTGCGAGTCGGCCCCGCGGAGTTTGCGCAGCACCGTCGCCGTGTCGTCGTCCCAGTCGATGCGCCGCTGCTCCTGGCGGAAGAAGTCCCGCCACATGACATGGACGCCGAGTTCGTTCTGGGGGCGCGGTTTGTAGGACCCGTCGGCGTAGCGCCGCACGGCCAGCAGCACGGCGGCCGTGGCGGCGTCCGACAACTCGTTGCGGTACACGTCGCTCTTGCCCACCGGCGGCACGGGGAAGGAGCCGTCCGCCCAGACGTCCCCCGCGTCCATGGCCGCCTCGGCCTGGAGCACCGTCACGCCCCACTCGTGGGCCTCCTCGGCGATCGCCCAGTCCAGCGACGACGGGCCCCGGTCGCCGGGCGGGCCCGGGTGGACGATCAGGCAGGCGTGCTCCCGCCACACGTCCTCGGGCAGGGCCGACTTCAGCATCGGGGCGACGATCAGCTCCGGGCCCATCTCGCGTACGGCGTCCCGGACGGCGTCGGGCCCGTGCGAGGCGAGCACGACGTCCACCCGGTGCCCTTCGTCCGACAGCTCGGCGTACACACGCTGGGACAGGCTGTTGAACGCGCTGACGACAAGCAAGATGTCCATGACACGGCATGTTCGCCGGTATGGAGAGGGCCGAGAAGGACCCCTGCGGCGTTTCGCCGCCCTCGTCCGCTTCCGGCCTATTCCCCGCCCTGCCGGGCATCCCGGCCGACGCCGGCCGCCACCGCCCGCGTGGGCCGCCTTGCCCGCACCGGGCCTCGGGCGCACGCTGGTCCCATGGGTGCGCGCGACGGCCCTACGCTCATCAACTCCGTCCAGCGGGCCATGCGGCTGCTGGAGGCGGTGAGCGCGCACGAGAACGGCGCGCCGGCCAAGCAGCTGGCGCGCGAGACGGGCCTGCCCCTGGCCACCGCCTACCACCTGCTGCGGACCCTGGTCCACGACGGATACGTACGCAAGCTGGACGACGGCGGCTTCGTCCTCGGCGACAAGCTCCAGACCCTGCGTTCCACGGGCCGCGCGCAGGCCCTCCTGAGCCGCGTCCGGCCCACCCTCGCCGCGCTGCGGGACGAGCTCGCGAGCGCCGCCTACCTCACCTTCTACGAGGACGGCGAGATCCGGGTCGCCGAGATCGTCGACGGCCCCGGCACCCCCCGCGTCGACCTCTGGGTGGGGTTCGAGGACGCGGGGCACGCCACCGCCCTGGGCAAGTCCGTGCTGCGGGAACTGGACGAGGAGGCCCGCCAGGACTACCTCTCCCGCCACCACCTCGCCGATCTCACCCCACGGACCATCACCAGCCTCCCCGAGCTGCTCAGACGGCTGGAGAAGCCGCCCCTGGCCCCGGCCGTCACGGACCTGGAGGAGTACGCCCTCGGCACGGTCTGCGTCGCCGTCCCGGTCTACAGCGGGGACACGCTCGGCTCCCTCGGTGTCTCGCTGCCGTCGAACCGGCTCTCCCGGCTGCCGGAGATCCGGGAACGGCTGCTCCCGACGGCGAGCCGGGTGACCAGGTCCCTCTCGCTCACTATCTGAAAATCCGCTTCTTGCCGGTGACCGGACTCACCCCGTTCCCTGGATGAAACAGACATTTCGCGACGTGCCCCGCGCACAGGTGAGGACTGCGGACCCCGACATGAGCCAAGCCCGCAACCATGGCGTCGACGACCGGCCCGTACGGCCGTTCAGCAGCAACCGGGTGACCGGGGCCGGGGCCTCGGACGGCAGACGTGCCGTCGTACGGCTGGCCGCCGGTACACCTGTCCTGCCCGTCCTCGTGGTCCTGGCCGTCGCCCTCGTCGTGTCGGTCGACCTCGCCGGCGGAGCCGGGATGATCTGGCTCCCCCTGCTGGCGGCCGGGCCCGCCCTGGCGGCCACGACCAGTGGGCCGCGCGGCGTCCTGTGCGTCGGCTCTCTCGCCGTGGCGCTCGGTGTGGCGCTCGGCGTCCGGGACGGGGCGCCGGGCCGGGAACTGACCGCCGTACTGTCGGCCCTGGTCGCCGTCACCCTCGCGAGCGTCCTGGCCAGCGCCCTGCGCGGGCGCCGGGAGCGGGTGCTCGCCGCGGTCCGCTCGGTCGCGGAGACCGCCCAGCACGCGCTGCTCAAGCCCGTGCCGTCGACGGTCGGGCCCTTCCAGGCGGCCGTCCGCTACAGCGCCGCCGCGGCCGAGGCCCGTATCGGCGGGGACCTGTACGCGCTGATACCCACCCCGCACGGCGTGCGGCTGATCGTCGGCGACGTGCGCGGCAAGGGGCTGCCCGCCGTCGGGACCGCGGCGCTGGTGCTCGGTGTCTTCCGCGAGGCCGCCCACGACGAGGCCGATCTCCTGGCCGTGGTCGACCGGATCGAGCGGAGCCTCGCGCGCAACCTCGGCCGTGACGACTTCGTCACCGCCGTGGTCGCCGGATACCCGCGGGCGGGGCATCTGGAGGTGGTGAACTGCGGGCACCAGCCCCCACTGCTGGTCCGCGCCTCCGGCGGCATCACCGCGGTGGAGCCCACGCACCCCGCCCCGCCGCTCGGGCTGCGCGCCCTCACCGGGCACACCCCGGGGCTCCAGACGCTCCCCTTCGACGACGGCGACCAGCTGCTGCTCTACACGGACGGGGTCACCGAGGCCCGTGACGGCGGCCGCGCCTTCTACCCCCTCGCCGAAGGCCTGAGGCGCCATGTCTCACCCGAGCCGGCCCGCACGGTCGGCGCCCTCCACGACGAACTGCTGGCCCATGTGGGCGGCCGGCTGCACGACGACGCGGCCCTGCTCCTCATCCGCAAGCCGGCCCCGCACCCCGCGGAGGCACAGGCACCCCGGGCGAGCGACTCCGGCCCGGCCGGGTCCACCCCGGTGCGCGAGGCGAGGTGCTCCGCATGAGGGCTCCGGCGGCCGCACGGGTCAGGCCTCGCGCAGGTCCTTGACCCGGCGGAGTTTGCCGAGGGAGCGCTCCAGCGTCTCCGGTTCGACGATCGTCACGTCGGCGGTGATGCCGATGCCGTCCTTGACGGCCTTCTCGATCGCCGCCGCAGCGGCCTCACGCCGCTCGGGGCCGGCGCCGGGGCGGCTCTCGACACGCACCGTCATGTGGTCCATGCGGCCACGCCGGGTCAGCTGGATCTGGAAGTGCGGGGCGACGCCGGGGGTGCGCAGCACGATCTCCTCGATCTGGCTGGGGAAGACGTTCACCCCACGCAGGATGATCATGTCGTCGCAGCGGCCGGTGATCTTCTGGATGCGGCGGAACGCGGGCCGGGCCGTGCCGGGCAGCAGCCGGGTCAGGTCGCGGGTGCGGTAGCGGACGACCGGCAGCGCCTCCTTGGTCAGGGAGGTGAAGACGAGTTCGCCCTCCTCGCCCTCTGGCAGCACCTCGCCCGTGATCGGGTCGACGACCTCGGGGTAGAAGTGGTCCTCCCATACGTGCAGGCCGTCCTTGGTCTCCACGCACTCCTGGGCTACGCCGGGGCCGATCACCTCGGACAGGCCGTATATGTCCACGGCGTGGAGGTCCGTCCGCTCCTCGATCTCGCGGCGCATCTCCTCCGTCCACGGTTCGGCGCCGAAGATGCCCACCCGCAGACTGCTCGTGCGCGGATCGACGCCCTGGCGCTCGAACTCGTCGAGCAGAGTGAGCATGTAGGACGGGGTGACCATGATGATCTCGGGCCGGAAGTCCTGGATGATCTGCACCTGGCGCGCGGTCATGCCCCCGGAGGCCGGGATCACCAGGCAGCCGGCCCGCTCGGCCCCGTAGTGCGCGCCGAGGCCGCCCGTGAACAGTCCGTACCCGTAGGAGATGTGCACCTTGTGGCCCGGACGTCCACCGGCGGCGCGGATCGAGCGGGCGACCAGGTCCGACCACATGGACAGGTCGTTCTCCGTGTAGCCGACCACCGTGGGGCGGCCGGTGGTGCCGCTCGAGGCGTGCACGCGCCGCACCTGGTCCATCGGCACGGCGAACATGCCGAACGGGTAGGTGTCCCGCAGGTCGGCCTTGGTGGTGAACGGGAAGCGCGCCAGGTCCTCCAGGGAGCGGCAGTCCTCGGGCGTGACCCCGGCCGCGTCGAACTTCTTCCGGTAGGCGTCCACGTTCTCGTAGGCGTGCCGCAGGCTCCGGCGCAGCCGGTCGAGCTGGAGCTCGCGCAGCTGCTCACGCGTCAGCCGCTCGGCGTCGTCCAGCAGGTCGTGGGGGAGGGGCTCGCCCCGCCGTCCGGCCGCGACCGCGGTGTCCGTCGTGCCTTGCGTCTCGCTGGTCATGCCGACTCCTCCGGCCTCGTGCTCCTGATGCTGCGGCTGCGGCCCCGGAACTCCGCTATCACCTCGTCGCCGCGCCGGACGCTCACGTCGTACAGGCCGCTGCGGCCGTACCTCGCGCGCTCCTCGGCCCGTGCCACCAGGACGTCGCCCTCGTGTGCCGGGGCCACGAAGGTGATGTCGGCGCCGGCCGCGACCGTCATCGGGCCGTGGCTGTTGCAGGCGCAGGCGAAGGCGCTGTCGGCGAGCAGGAAGACGTACCCGCCGTGGGCGATGCCGTGCCCGTTCACCATCGACCGGGTCACGGTCATGCGCAGGACGGCGGTCCCCTCGCTCTGCTCCAGCAGCTCGATGCCGAGCCCGCGGGAGGCCTCGTCCGCGGCGAACATCGCCTCCGCGGCCGGTGTCGCGTCAGCGGTATGACTCACTTCTCGCACCACCTTGTAGCCCGACCGAACATTCGGTTAGCTTCGGTGCCGCCAAGTAATCAAGCGGCCTCGGTGCCTGTCAAGGGCTGGGGTCTTACCAAGGCCCGCGCCTTGTCATACCATGGACCGAACGAATGGTCGGTTGGGAAGTGGGACGGATGGACACGACACACTCCAGCCCCCCGGGGGCGGACGGCGCCGAGCCGGTTCTCCAGCAGCACTTCGAGGCGACGATCGCGCGCGACCAGCGGATCGAGCCGCGCGACTGGATGCCGGAGGGCTACCGGAAGACACTGATCCGCCAGATCGCGCAGCACGCGCACTCGGAGATCATCGGCATGCAGCCGGAGGGCGAGTGGATCACGCGCGCCCCGTCGCTGCGCCGCAAGGCCATCCTCTTCGCGAAGGTCCAGGACGAGGCCGGGCACGGGCTGTACCTGTACTCGGCGGCCGAGACGCTGGGCGCCGACCGCGCGGACCTGACCGAGCGGCTCATCGAGGGCCGCCAGAAGTACTCGTCGATCTTCAACTACCCGACGCTGAGCTTCGCCGACGTCGGCGTGATCGGCTGGTTCGTGGACGGTGCCGCCATCTGCAACCAGGTGCCGCTGTGCCGCTCGTCCTACGGGCCGTACGCGCGCGCCATGGTGCGGATCTGCAAGGAGGAGTCCTTCCACCAGCGGCAGGGCTACGAGCTGCTGATGACGATGATGCGCGGCACACCGGAGCAGCGCGAGATGGTGCAGGACGCCGTGAACCGCTGGTGGTGGCCGTCACTGATGATGTTCGGCCCGCCCGACGACGCCTCGCCCAACTCGGCGCGGTCCATGGCCTGGAAGATCAAGCGGCACAGCAACGACGAACTGCGCCGGCGCTTCGTCGACATGACCGTCCCGCAGGCCGAGAAGCTCGGCGTGACGCTCCCGGACCCGGAGCTGCGCTGGAACGAGGAGCGGGGCCACCACGACTTCGGCACGCCCGACTGGGACGAGCTGATGCGGGTCATCAAGGGCGACGGACCGTGCAACGACCAGCGCGTGACCCGGCGCCGCACGGCCCACGAGGAGGGCGCCTGGGTGCGTGAGGCGGCCACCGCCCACGCCGCCAAGCAGGCGTCCCGGACGCGGAAGGGAGCGGTGGCATGACCGCCGGCAAGCAGGACTGGCCGCTGTACGAGGTGTTCGTGCGCGGCAAGCGCGGCCTGAACCACGTCCACGTGGGCTCGCTGCACGCGGCCGACGACCGCATGGCGCTCACCCACGCCCGCGACCTCTACACCCGCCGCAACGAAGGCGTGTCCATCTGGGTCGTGCGCTCGGAGCACATCGCCGCCTCCACCCGCGACGAGAAGGACCCCTTCTTCGAGCCCAGCGCCGACAAGGTCTACCGCCACCCGACCTTCTACGACATCCCCGACGACGTTCCGCACATCTGAAGGAGAGGGCATGAGCGACGACCACGTCTACCTGACCCTCGCCGAGGGACACGAGGACGACACCCGCTGGGCATACGGCACCGGCTTCGAGGACCCCCTGCACGGCGTCGACACCACCGTCCCGGAAGGTGTCGACACCGGTCAACTGGCGGACCTCTGCGTCACCCTGGCCGACGACGCCCTGGTCTCGGCCCAGCGGCTCGCCGAGTGGACCACGCGCGCCCCCGAGCTGGAGGAGGAGGTGGCGCTGGCCAACATCGGCCTCGACCTGCTCGGCCAGGCCCGTCTGCTCTACTCCCGCGCGGGCCAGGCCGACGGCACCGGCCGCGACGAGGACGCCTTCGCCTACTTCCGCGACGCAGGCGACTTCCGCAACGTACGTCTGGCCGAACTGCCCAACGGGGACTTCGCCTTCTCGATCGTCCGGCTGCTGGTGTTCTCCAGCTGGCGCCTGGCCCAGTTCGAGCGGCTCGCCGCCCACCGCGACCCGGTGCTCGCGGCGATCACCGCCAAGGGCGTGAAGGAGCTGACCTACCACCGCCAGTACGCGGCCGAGTGGGCCGTGCGGCTCGGCGACGGCACCGAGGAGTCGCACCGCCGGATGCGCAGGGCGCAGGAGCAGGTGGCGCCCTACCTGGGCGAGCTGTTCACGGCCTGCGACGTCCGGGACGAGGTCGTCGCCGTGCTGCGCCAGGTCACCGAGGCGGCCGGACTGCCCATGCCCGTCTACCGGCCCCTGCCCGGCTCCGGCCGCACCGGGGAGCACACGGAGCATCTGGCCCCGCTGCTGGCCGAGTTGCAGGGCGTGGCCCGCGCGCACCCGGAGGCGACATGGTGACGGCACTGCTGGACGCGCGGCGGGCCCGGCGGATCGCCGAGCAGGTGCCCGACCCCGAACTGCCCATGCTCACGCTGGCCGACCTCGGCGTGCTGCGCGAGGTGACGCTGACCCCGGACGGCAGGGTCGTCGCCGCCCTGACACCGACCTACTCGGGCTGCCCGGCGATGGCGGAGATGCGCGCGGGCGTGGCCGCCCGGCTGCGGGACGCCGGCTACGAGCGCGTCGAGATCCGCACGGTCCTCGACCCGCCCTGGAGCAGCGACTGGATCACGGCGGACGGCCGCCGCAAGCTGGCCGAGCACGGCATCGCCCCGCCCGGGGCCGCGCCCGCGCACACCGCCGGCCCCGTCCCGCTCGTCCTGTCCCCGACCCGCCGCTCCGTGCCCTGCCCCCGCTGCGGCCACCCCGACACCGAAGAGACCTCCCGCTTCGGCGCCACGTCCTGCAAGGCCCTGTGGCGCTGCCTCGCCTGCCGCGAGCCGTTCGAGTACGTCAAGGAGATCTGATGGAGGACCTGATGGAGCCGGCCCCCGCCGAGGCGGCCCGCCCGCGTGCCCGCCGACGTCCGGTCTTCCACCCCCTGCGGGTCGCCGCCGTCCAGCCCCTGTGCGAGGACGCGGCAGCCGTCAGCTTCGACATCCCGGCCGAGCTGGCCGAGGAGTTCACCTTCGCCCCCGGACAGTCGCTCACCCTGCGGCGCGACATCGACGGCAGGGACGAACGCCGCTCGTACTCGATCTGCTCACCGGCGGGCACGGCCCCGCGCATCGGCGTCCGGGTCGTCCCCGGCGGCCTGTTCTCCTCCTGGCTCGTGCACGAGGTGCGCCCAGGTGACATCGTCGAGGTGATGGCGCCCACCGGGGCCTTCACCCCGGACCTCACCGTCCCCGGCCACCATGTCCTGATCGCCGCCGGTTCCGGCATCACGCCCATGGTCTCCATCGCCGAGTCGGTCCTGGCCGCCGACTCCCGCTCGCGCGTCACCCTCCTCTACGGCAACCGCCGCACCGGCACGGTGATGTTCGCCGACGAGCTCGCCGACCTGAAGGACCTCCACCCGACGCGGTTCCAGCTCGCCCACGTCCTGTCCCGCGAGCCGCGCGAGGCCGAGGTGCTCTCCGGCCGCCTCGACGCCGAGCGGCTCTCCGCCCTCGTCGACGCGCTGGTCGACGTGGAGTCGGCCGGCCACTGGTGGCTGTGCGGCCCGCACGGCATGGTCCGTGCCGCCCAGCAGGTCCTGACCGGCCTCGGTGTGCCCACCGACCGCGTCCACCAAGAGCTGTTCTACGCCGACGACGAACCCGTCCGCGAGGTCCACCACGCCGAGACCGGCCCGTCCGGCCCGGTCAGCCAGGTCACCATCACCCTGGACGGCCGCTCCACCACCTCCGCCCTGCCCCGCGAACGCACCATCCTCGAAGGCGCCCAGCAGACCCGCCCCGACCTCCCCTTCGCCTGCAAGGGCGGCGTCTGCGGCACCTGCCGTGCCCAGGTCACCGACGGCAAGGCCGACATGCGCCGCAACTTCGCCCTCGAACCGTCCGAGGTCGACGCGGGTTACGTCCTCACGTGCCAGTCGTTCCCGGTGTCCGAGACGCTGACGGTGGACTTCGACACCTGAGCCCGCGCAGGGCGGGCCAGCCGACGGCCCACGGCCTGGCCCGGGGCCTCGACGTACCGGTGGGTCAGTACGGACAGCGGCAACAGGAGGGCGAAGAAGGCAGCTTCGAGGACGATGTGGTCGTCGTGCCGCCGTCCGACGGTGCCGTCGACCACCGCCAGCAGCACCGGATGCACCAGATAGATCGAGTAGCTGATCGCGCCCAGGCCGGTCAGCGGAGCCGGTACGTGCCGCCGGCGCCACGCCGCCCCGGCGGCGAAGGTCAGAACGGCCAGCAGGAACGCCATGATCCAGCCGCGCCGTGTGAAGTGGTGGCCGTCGCCGTACCGGTGGGCGCTTGCCACGGCGCAGGCGATCACCAGGACCGCCGTGCCCACGGCCCGGTGCCAGGTGATCTGCCCGCACTCGGCCCGATGGACCGCCGTCCCGCAGAACATGACGGCGAGGATCACCAGGCCCTCCCACACCGGGACCGTGCCGTTGAACGCCACCAGCGCCAGCGCCAGCACCCCGCCCAGCACACCCCCGCACACCCGCGGCACCGGTGAGGCGCAGCTCGCACAGCAGAGCGCGACACCCATGGCGATCGACGCGAACGCGATCAGCGGACCGGTGCCGACCAGACCGGACAGCGCGGACACCGGCAGCACCGCCCCCGCCCCCGCGCTCACCACCGCGAGCAGGGCCGGCACCACCGCGGCCTGAGCGGACCGGTGGTGCAGCCGGACCGTGAAGAGGGCGACGACCAGCAGGTAGAAACACATCTCGTACGAGAGCGTCCACAGGACGAGCAGGACATTGGGTGTCCCCAGCAGTTCCTGGAGCAGGGTGGCGTGGGCGAGGACCACGCCGACCGCGCCCTGCCCGCCGAAGCCGGGCAGCTTCGCGAGCCCCAGGAGGTCGACCGTGAGCAGCATGGCGACGACCACCGCCCACAACGGGTAGATCCGGAAGACCCGCCCGATCCAGAACGCCCGCACACAGCCCCGGCGTTCCAGCGACGCCGGGACGATGTAGCCGCTGACCAGGAAGAACACCATGATGCCGTAACGGCTGGTGTTGAAGTGCGGCATCAGCTCCCGCCGGAAGTCCGGCATGAAGGCATGCGACGAGTGGTCGAACACCACGACCAGCGCGGCGAGTGCGCGCAGCGCGTCGAGCCAGCCCGACCGGGTGCTCACCGGCCGCAGGGCTTCAGCCGGTAGCGCTCGATCTCGCCCCGGGGCACCGGCTCGCCCCAGGAGTTCTCGATCACCAGCGTGCTGCCCCGGCGCAGGGTGACGGGCCAGGCGCGGACGGGGTGGCCCTCGGCGGTGACAACCATGACCTGGGGGATGTCCCACGAGCTGCACAGGTCCCCGGGTGCGACCACATCCACCCGGATGCCCCAGGGGCGCACGCGTTCCGCGAGTTCCAGCTGGTCGTCGATGCCGAAGACCTTTTTCCTGACGGTGAGTTCGACCCTCCCGTCGTCATGGCGCTCCACCGCGTACGCGCCGGAGTCGGCGGGTGAGCCGGGCATCGCCACCGTGGCGGCCCAGGCCGCCGCGCAGGCCGCGGCCACCACGGCGATCCGGCGCGGGGCGACCCGGCGGCGCGACGACGCCGGCGCCCCGACCCCGTCGATGCCGGCCCCGGCCTCGCGCCGCTCGATCTCCCTCTTCAACTCGTCGAGCAGCCGGTCCTCGAACGTCGTCCTCGTGCTCATGCTTCCCCCTTCGCGACGTGCACCAGCGCTGTCTGCGGGGCCTGTGCGGTCCGGCCGTCCGTCTCGGCCCGCAGCGCCTTGCGGGCGCGGTGCAGCCGGACCCGGGCCGTGACCTGGCGGATGCCGAGCGCGGCCGCGGCCTCGGTGACCGTGAGCTGGTCGACAGCGATCAGTTCCATGACGGCCCGCTCGCCCTCGGGGAGCCTTGCCAGCGCGGCCAGCAGGCGTCGCCCCGGACTCTCCGCGTCGAGTCTGTCCTCGATGCGGGCGATGTCGTCGGGCTCCAGCAACCGCCGCCCGCGGATGCGCCGGTCCCGTTCGGTCTCCCGGGCGACCCGGCGGCGCTCCGACGACACCACGTTGCGCGCGACGCCGTACAGCCAGGCGGTCTCGCTGCCGAGGTGCGGGCGGTAGCTGCCGGCCGAGTCGAGGACGGCGAGGAAGATCTCGGCCGTCAGATCGGCCGCCGTGTGCGGGTCGTCGACCCGCCGGGCCACGAAGCGCAGCACCGCGTCGACGTGACGGCGATAGAACTCCTCGAAGAGCCGCGGGTCACCGACCGCCTCCGCGGGCCCGCCCCGTAACCGTTCCGCGTCATCCACGAATGTCCCTCTCTCGTCGACAGGTGCCTGTCACTCGTTCTTGGGACGGGACGCGGAAAGCGTTACACGCGGTGCGCTTCCCCCCTTCCTTCAGCCGACGCGCAGGACCCGCAGCACCGTGAGGGCCACATGGAGTTCGGTGCGGCGGTCGCCGGACTCCAGGTCGGTGTCGAGGAGGCGTTCGATCGTGCGCAGGCGCTGGTACATGGTCTCCCTGGACAGGCCGCCGCGGCGGGCCGCCGTGGTCTTGTTGCCGGCGGCGTCGAGGTAGTGGCCCAGCGTCGTCAGCAGGTCGGTGCCGTGCCGGGTGTCGTGGTCGATGAGCCGCCCCAGCCGGCGTTCCGTGTAGTCCTGGATCCGGGTGTCCTCGCGCAGCGCGTACAGCAGCCGCCGCAGGTCGATGTCCGGCACCTCGTGGAAGGAACGGTCCGGGGGCGGTGACTGGCCGGGCGGAGTGGCCTCGATGACCCGGGCCGCGTCCCGGAACGAGCGGGCGGTGTCGGCGAGATCCGTCACCTGTGAGCCGACGCCGACGATCGTCTTTGGGGCCAGCGCCAGCGCGGTGCGGCTCAGCCGTTCCGCCACCGGCCGCCAGGGCTGGGCCGGGCGCGGGGCCAGCAGCACGCCCAGACGGCCGGGGGCGAGTTCCCCCACCAGGGCCGGCACACCGGCCGACCTCAGCTCCCGGTGCAGCAGCGTCTCCGGCTCGGCGCCCTGCCCACCGGATCCCAGGTCCAGGAGGATGGCCACGAAGCCACCGCCGTCCGTGGGCAGACCCAGGGCGGCGCAGCGGGCGCGAACGTCCTCGGGGGAGTGGTGGCGCTGCTCCGTCAGCTCCCGCAGGGCGTTGCGGTGTGCCGTGCGCTCCCAGGGGGTGGTGTGGATGAGCCGGGCCACGGTCAGGGCCATCGCCGTCCGTTCCAGGACGGTGATGTGCTCCGCCCCGAAGACGGACCCTTCGGCGGGCAGCATGGCCAGTCGCCCCCAGCGCTCGCCCTGGTAGGAGACGGGGGCGGTGAGCCACCCCTCCGGGCCGCCCACTTGCGTGTGGTCGCCGGGCTCGGCCGCCCTGGACCGCCGCTCCCAGGCGCCGAGCGCCTCCTCCACGGTGCTTCCCGAGGGCTCGCAGATCAGCGCCTGGTGCACCAGGTTCTCCAGCACCACCGTCCGTCCGCTCATCTCCGCGGCCGCCCGCACCACGTCCTCCGGCCCCGCCCCGCGCAGCGTCAGCGCCGTGAACGCCTCGTGGATGCGCTGGGTCCGCCGCATCGCTTCGGCCTGGCTGCCGAGGATGAGCGCGTGCACGACCTGGGTGACCTCCAGGAAGTTGACGTCCCGCGCGAGGGTGACCAGGGGCAGACCCCGGCTCCGGCAGGCCTGCACGAGTGCGTCGGGCGGCCGGTGGAAGCGCCGTACCAGCTCGATGACCAGGGCGGCCGCCCCCACCTCGGTGAGCTCGTCGACGTACCGGCGGACCCCCGACGCGTCCTCCGGCAGGGGCATGCCGGTGGTCAGCACCAGCTCGCCGCCCTTGAGGAAGGAGGCCGGGTCCGTCAGCTCCGTGATGTGCACCCAGCGCACCGGCCGGTCCAGCCCGGCCAGCCCCGTGACGACCTGGGGCTGTCCGGCCGCCAGGACGGGCAGGGCGAGGACGTCGGCGAGGGTCGGTGCTCGACCGGCCTGCGCGGGGTGATCGTTCACGGCGCCTCCCTGCATGCCCGGTCACTCTGACAAGCGGGGCTGACCTGCGCAAGAGCTGTCCACGGACGGGACGGGTGGTGCTCCGGGGACCCGGCCCTTGACACAACGTCCGAACAACGGGTTCCGGCCGGACAGATCACGCGTTGTCGCCCCCCGCTACGGCTTGGATGCTCGGTTTCCGGAGCTGAGCCCAGCAACCACACCTCGACGTACGGCCGGGAGACAACATGACCGCACTGTCGCCGCACCTTCGCCAGGCCACGCCCGTCGTGGCGGCCCGGGGCGAGGGCGTCCACCTCTACGGCGAGGACGGCCGCCGCTACCTCGACTTCACCGCCGGCATCGGTGTCACCAGCACCGGGCACTGCCACCCCAAGGTCGTGGCGGCGGCGCAGGAGCAGGTCGGCACCCTGATCCACGGTCAGTACACGACCGTCATGCACCAGCCGCTGCGCCGTCTGGTCGACAAGCTGGGCGAGGTGCTGCCGGCCGGACTGGACAGCCTGTTCTTCACCAACTCCGGCAGCGAGGCAGTCGAGGCGGCACTGCGGCTGGCCCGCCAGGCCACCGGCCGTCCCAACGTGCTGGTCTGCCACGGCGGCTTCCACGGCCGTACGGTCGCCGCCGCTTCCATGACGACCTCCGGCATCCGCTTCCGGTCCGGTTTCTCGCCGCTGATGAGCGGTGTGGTCGTCACCCCGTTCCCGACGCCCTTCCGGTACGGCTGGGACGAGGAGACCGCCACCCGCTTCGCCCTGAAGGAACTCGACTACACCCTCCAGACGATCTCCTCGCCCGCCGACACGGCCGCGATCATCGTCGAGCCGGTCCTCGGCGAGGGCGGCTACGTCCCCGCGAACCGCGCCTTCCTGGAAGGCCTGCGGGAGCGGGCCGACCGGCACGGCTTCCTGCTGATCTTCGACGAGGTGCAGACCGGCGTCGGCCGCACCGGCCGCTTCTGGGGCCACGACCACTTCGGCGTCACCCCCGACATCCTCGTCACCGCCAAGGGCCTGGCCAGCGGCTTCCCCCTCTCCGGCATCGCCGCCTCCGAGGAACTGATGACCAAAGCCTGGCCCGGCTCGCAGGGCGGCACGTACGGCGCCAACGCCGTCGCCTGCGCCGCCGCCTGCGCGACCCTGGACGTCGTACGCGACGAGAAGCTCGTCGAGAACGCCGACGCGATGGGCCGGCGGCTGCGCCAGGGTCTGGAGGCCATGGCCGACCGGACCCCCGGCATCGGTGAGGTCCGGGGCCTCGGCCTCATGCTCGCCACCGAGTTCGTCACCGAGGACGGCAGCCCCGACCCCGAGACCGCCGCCCGCGTCCAGCGCGCCGCCATCGACGAAGGCCTGCTCCTGCTGCTGTGCGGCGCGTGGAACCAGGTCGTCCGCATGATCCCGGCGCTCGTGATCGACGAGACGGGCGTCGACGAGGGCCTCCAGGCCTGGGCGAACGCGGTCGAAGCCGGCACGTCGGGAGCGTCCCGGCGATGACCACCACCACCCGCGACCTGGCGGGTCTCATGTCCCGTATCGCCGAGTCGGCGCCCGGTCTGCGGGTGGAGAGCGGCCCGGGGGCCACCGGTCCCTACGCCTACGACGCCTCCAACTACCGGGTGCCGCCGCGGGCGGTGGTTTTCCCGCGGGGCGCCGAGGATGTGGTGGCGGTGGTGCGGGCGTGCCGCGAGGCGGGTGTGCCGGTCACGGCCCGTGGCGGTGGCACGAGCATGGCGGGCAACGCGGTCGGGCCGGGGGTGGTGCTGGACTTCTCCCGGTACATGAACCGGATCCTGGAGATCGACGTCCAGGCGCGTACCGCCCGGGTCGAGGCGGGTGTCGTCCTCGACGCCCTGCGCAGCGCGACCGCCCTGCACGGGCTGGACTTCGGTCCGGACCCCTCGTCGCACAGCCGGTGCACCCTCGGCGGGATGATCGGCAACGACGCGTGCGGGAACCGGTCGGTGCGCGACGGGCGCACCAGCGGGCATGTCGTGGCGCTGGAGATCGTGACGGCCGACGGCGTGCGGGCCGTGGCCGACCAGGCCGGACTGCACCCGCACGACCCTCGTGACGGGGCGCGCGTCGCCCGGCTGGAGGCGGATCTCAAGCGTCTGGTGCAGGACAATCTGGCCCTGCTCCGGACGGAACTGGGGCGTATCCCGCGGCAGGTCTCCGGCTACCAGCTCCAGCACCTGCTCCCGGAGAACGGCTTCGACCTGGCGCGTGCTCTGGTGGGCACTGAAGGCACCTGTGCGGTCGTGACCGCCGCGACGGTCCGCCTGGTGGCGACCGCACGGGCTTCCACCCTCCTCACGCTCGGCTACGACGACGTGGTCGAGGCGGCCGAGGACGTCCCGGAGATCCTGCGCTGCTCGCCCAGCGCGGTCGAAGGCATGGACGAAGCGATCGTGGCCACGATGCGTGCGCGCCGCGGCCCCGACTCCGTCACCGGTCTGCCCGAGGGCCGTGCCTGGCTGTACGTCGAGCTCGAAGGCGACGACCAGGCGGAGGTGAACGCCCGCGCCGCCGCACTGCTGGACACCCTCAAGAGCCGGGGCAGGCTGACCGGCGGCCGGGTCGTGGCCAGTCCGGCGGAGCGGCGCTCGCTGTGGCGGGTGCGCGAGGACGGAGCCGGCCTCGCCGCACGGCTGGTCGACGGGGGCGAGTCCTGGCCCGGCTGGGAGGACGCGGCCGTCGCACCCCAGGACCTGGCCGCCTACCTGCGTGACTTCCGCAAGCTGCTCGCCTCGAACGAGCTGACCGGTGTGCTCTACGGGCATTTCGGCGCGGGCTGTGTTCATGTCCGGATCGACTTCGACCCGGCCACGGACGCCGGCCGCACCGTGATGCGGCGGTTTGTGACCGAGGCTGCCGCGCTGGTCGTCGAGCACGGCGGCACCCTGTCCGGTGAGCACGGTGACGGCCGGGCCCGCGGTGAGCTGCTGAAGGTGATGTACAGCCACCGCATGATCGCCGCGTTCGCCGCGTTCAAGCAGGCCTTCGACCCCCACGGGCTGCTCAACCCCGGCGTCATCATCGACCCCGCACCCCTGGACGCCGACCTCGCCCTGCGTGAACTGCCCTTGCTGGAAACGACGTTCGGCTTCCCGCACGACCAGGACGGCTTCGCCGGCGCGGTGCGTCGCTGCGTCGGCGTCGGGCGCTGCCGCAGCGACGCGGGCGGCGTGATGTGCCCCAGCTACCGGGCCACCGGCGAGGAGAACCACTCCACCCGCGGCCGGGCCCGCATGCTCCAGGAGATGGTGCGCGGCGAGGCCGTCACGGACGGCTGGCGCTCCACCGACGTCCGCGACGCACTGGACCTGTGCCTGTCGTGCAAGGCCTGCTCCAGCGACTGCCCGGTCGGAGTCGACATGGCCACCTACAAGGCCGAGTTCCTCCACCGGCACTACAAAGGCCGCCTGCGGCCCCGCTCCCACTACTCCCTGGGCTGGCTGCCGCTGACCTCGGCCCTGGCCGGTTACGCCGCCCGCCCCGTCAACGCCCTCCTCCGCGGACCACTCGGCACACTCCTCGCACGCCTGGGCGGAGTGACCACCGAGCGCCGGATCCCCGCCTTCGCCTCGCGCCGCGCCCTGCGTGCAGCCCTCCGCGCGGTGAAGCCCCAGGGGGAGGCCAGGGCCGTCCTCTTCGTCGACAGCTTCACCCGCGCCTTCCGCCCCCAGGTCGCCGCAGCGGCCGGCCGCGTGCTCGCCGACGCCGGCATCCCCTGCACGCCGAAGGACGGCCTCTGCTGTGGGCTGACCTGGGTCAGCACCGGCCAGCTGTCCACGGCCCGCAGGATCATGGCCCGGACGGTGGCCGCCCTCGACAACGGCGACGACCGGCCGATCATCGTGGCCGAACCCAGTTGCGCCGCCGCCCTCAAACGCGACGTGCCGGAGCTGCTCGGCACCGAGGCGGCCCAGCGGGTCGCCGACCGCGTGCACACCTTCACGGGTGCGCTGACCGATCTGGCCGACCCGGGGTGGAGCCCGCCGCCGCTCCCCGAGAACGTCGTACTCCAGACCCACTGCCACGAGTACGCCACCTTCAAGGGCCACCGCCCCGCCGACCTGCTGCGCCGCCTCGGAGCGGGCCAGGTCGACGAGGCCGAGGGCTGCTGCGGCCTGGCCGGCAACTTCGGCTTCGAAGCCCAGCACTACGACACCTCCATCGCCGTCGCCGACCTCGCCCTCAAGCCCCGCCTCGACGCCCTCGGCGGACGCCCCGTCGTCGCCGACGGCTTCAGCTGCGCCACCCAGATCGACCACCTCGCAGGCGACCGGGACGTGCGCGCCCTGCATCTCGCCGAACTCCTCGACCCCGCCGCCGACCGACCAGGAGAGACCACATGACCGAGGTTCTGACGCAGTTGTTCATCGGCGGTGCCTGGGTGGACGCCGCGGACGGCGCCACCATGCCCGTCGACGACCCCGCCACCGGTGAGATCCTCTGCCGCGTCGCCGACGCCGGTCCCAAGGACGCCCGGCTCGCGGAGCAGGCGGCCGTCCAGGCCCAGCGCGACTGGGCCCGCACGGCGCCCCGGGCGCGCAGCGAGATCCTGCGCAGGGCCCATGAACTCATCCTGGAGCGCACCGACGAGCTCGCCCACCTGATGACCTCCGAGATGGGCAAGCCGCTCACCGAGGCCAGGGGAGAGGTGGCCTACGCCGCCGAGTTCCTCCGCTGGTTCTCCGAGGAGGCCGTCCGCATCGACGGCGACCACGGACTGCTGCCCGACGGCCGCAACCGCATGCTGCTCTCCCGCCGCCCGGTCGGCCCCTGTCTGCTGATCACACCGTGGAACTTCCCGCTGGCCATGGGCACCCGCAAGATCGGCCCGGCGATCGCGGCGGGCTGCACGATGATCCTCAAGCCCGCCCCGCAGACCCCGCTGTCCAGCCTGGCACTGGCCGGGATCCTCCAGGAGGCGGGCCTGCCGGACGGCGTGCTGAACGTCGTCACCACCTCCCGCGCCGGCGAGGTGTGCGAGCCGCTGCTGCGCGGCGGCCGGATCCGCAAACTGTCCTTCACCGGCTCCACCGCCGTGGGCCGGCTGCTGCTCGCGCAGTGCGCCGACACCGTCGTGCGCACCTCGATGGAGCTGGGCGGCAACGCGCCGTTCATCGTCTTCGACGACGCCGACCTCGAGGTGGCCGTGGACGGGGCGATGGTCGCCAAGATGCGCAACATGGGGGAGGCCTGCACGGCCGCGAACCGGTTCTTCGTGCACCGGTCGGTGGCCGAGGAGTTCGGGCGCAGGCTCGCCGAGCGGATGGGCGCGCTGGTGGTGGGCCCCGGCACGCGCGACGGCGTCGACGTCGGACCGCTGATCGACACCACCGGACGGGCCAAGGTCGCGGAACTCGTCGCCGACGCCGTCGAACGGGGCGCCCGGGTGCTCGTCGGCGGCCGGACGCCGGAAGGGCCGGGGTGTTTCTACCCGCCGACCGTGCTCACGGACGTGGACCCGGGCAGCCGCCTGATGGACACGGAGATCTTCGGCCCGGTCGCCGCGATCCTCACCTTCGACGACGAGGAGGAGGTGCTGCGCCGCGCCAACGACACGCCGTGGGGCCTGGTCGGTTACGTCTTCACCCAGGGGCTGGACCGGGGGCTGCGCGTCAGCGAGGGCCTGGAGGTGGGGATGGTCGGCCTGAACACCGGCCTCGTCTCCAACCCGGCGGCCCCGTTCGGCGGGGTCAAGCAGTCCGGGCTGGGCCGGGAAGGCGGCCGGGTGGGGATCGACGAGTTCCTGGAGTACCAGTACGTGGCCATACCGGTGCGGTGACGGCGGGAGGGGAGGGGTGGCGACCAGCCGTCGCATGAAGGCATGAATGAGTCTTCATGTATTCCTGTATGGTGAGGGGAGTCGACGCGCCCCCGCCAGAAGGACCCCCGATGACCTCCACCCTCACGCCGCAGCAGGCCGAACGGGCCACGCCCGAGCGCCCCGGGACCGCGCCCCGGCGGCGTACCCGCGTCCTCGCGCTCCCCGAGGCACGCTGGGCCGCCGCGGCCACCGTCCTCTTCCTGCTCGCGCTCCCCTTGCAGCTGACCGGCGCCCCCGCCTGGACATGGGGGCCGCTGTACGCCCTGGCGTACGTCACCGGCGGGTGGGAGCCGGGCTGGGAAGGGCTCAAGGCGCTCAAGGACCGCACCCTCGACGTCGATCTGCTGATGGTCGTCGCCGCCCTGGGCGCGGCCGCGATCGGCCAGGTCATGGACGGCGCCCTGCTCATCGTCATCTTCGCCACCTCCGGCGCGCTGGAGGCCCTGGCCACGGCCCGCACCGCCGACTCGGTCCGCGGTCTGCTCGACCTGGCCCCCGCCACGGCCACCCGGCTGGACCCCGACGGCGGCGAACAGACCCTCCCGGTGGAGGAGTTGGCGGTCGGTGACACCGTCCTCGTCCGCCCCGGGGAGCGGGTCGGCGCCGACGGCCGGGTGCTGGACGGGGCGAGCGAGGTGGATCAGGCGACCATCACGGGGGAGCCGCTGCCCGTGGCGAAGGAGCGGGGCGACGAGGTCTTCGCGGGCACCCTCAACGGCACCGGCTCGCTGCGGGTCCGGGTCGAGCGGGACGCGTCCGACTCGGTGATCGCCCGGATCGTCCGCATGGTGCAGGAGGCGTCCGAGACCAAGGCCCCCACCCAGCTGTTCATCGAGAAGGTGGAACAGCGCTACTCACTGGGCATGGTGGCCGCGACCCTGGCCGTCTTCCTGGTGCCGCTGGCCTTCGGCGCTGAGCTCACCGACGCGCTGCTGCGCGCCATGACGTTCATGATCGTGGCCTCTCCGTGCGCGGTGGTGCTGGCCACCATGCCGCCCCTGCTGTCGGCCATCGCCAACGCCGGACGGCACGGCGTCCTGGTGAAGTCGGCCGTGGTGATGGAACGGCTGGGTCAGGTGGACGCGGTCGCACTGGACAAGACCGGCACGCTCACCGAAGGCGGTCCCCGGGTCACCGACGTCCGGCCGCTGCCCGGATCCGGCCTGGACGACGGGCAGTTGCTGACGCTGGCGGCAGCCGCCGAGCTTACCGATGGGAGCGCCATGAAGCCGAGGACCTGAAACCGATTACAACTGGATGTCGGCTGCATCG
>NZ_JBFAIG010000031.1:0-40174 GCF_040654575.1 Streptomyces sp. NPDC050674 | reverse complement strand
GCCCGGTTACATTCCGAACCCGGAAGCTAAGCCTTACAGCGCCGATGGTACTGCAGGGGGGACCCTGTGGGAGAGTAGGACGCCGCCGAACAATCTTTGGAAGGACCCCTGGTCCCAGCGTTCAGCTGGGACCAGGGGTCCTTTTTGTTTTTGCAGTGCGCGCCGGGTACCCGGCTGCGCGAGAATGACTTGCGGTACCGAAGACAGGAGTCACCATGTCCACCAACTCTCCCGAGGACCGACCGGAGCGCGACCAGCGGCGACGGGAGGGGGACCGGAGCGACCGGAACGACCGCGGCGGTCAGCGCGGAGATCGCGGGGACCGTGGAGGCTTCCGCCGCGACAACGACCGTGGCGGCAACGACCGTGGCAGTTTTGGGCGTCGTGAAGGCGACCGCGGTGACCGTGGTGGCTTCCGTCGTGACGACAGCCGTGACAACCGTGGTGGTGGCTTCGGTCGGCGGGACGACCGTGACCGTGGACCCCGTAGGGACGATCGTGATCGCGGTGGGTTCCGTCGGGACGACAGCCGTGGTGAGCGCCCGCCGTTCCGGCGTGACGATCGGGACAACCGCGGGGAGCGCCCCGCCTTCCGGCGCGATGACCGGGACAACCGCGGCGGCGAGCGCGGCGGCGAGCGCGGCGGCTTCCGTCGTGACGACAGCCGTGACAACCGTGGTGGTGGCTTCGGTCGGCGGGACGACCGTGACCGTGGACCCCGTAGGGACGATCGTGATCGCGGTGGGTTCCGTCGGGACGACAGCCGTGGTGAGCGCCCGCCGTTCCGGCGTGACGATCGGGACAACCGCGGGGAGCGCCCCGCCTTCCGGCGTGACGATCGGGACAACCGCGGGGAGCGCCCCGCCTTCCGCCGTGACGATCGGGACAACCGGGGCGAGCGTCCCGCCTTCCGGCGTGACGATCGCCGGGACGACCGGCGTGACGACCGGCGTGGCGAACGGCATGAGGGCGACCGCGGTGGGTTCCCCCGTCGCGACGACCGGGACCGTGGCGGCTTCCGCCGTGACGACAACCGCGACCGTGGATTCCGTGGCGACGACCGAGGCCGCGACGGTGACCGGGGTGGCTTCCGGCGTGACGACCGTGGTGGTTTCCGGGGCCGCGATGACCGACGCGACGACCGTCGGGATGATCGCCGCGGAGACGACCGCCGCGGAGACGACCGCGGGGAGCGCGGCGGCTTCCGGCGTGACGACGCCGGCCGAGGCGGGCGTCCCGCTTTCCGGCGTGAGGACGGGCCCCGCAGCGACCGCGGCGAATTCCGCCGCGACGACAACCGGGGCGACCGCGGCGACCGTGGTGGCTTCCGCGGCCGGGACGACCGCCGTGACGACCGCAGTGCGCGTGGCCCCCGGCGTGACGACCGGGGTGACCGTGGCTACCGGCGCGACGGCGACCGGCGTGACGGCGACCGCGGTGGCTTCCGCGGCCGGGACGACCGCCGTGGTGGCGAGGGCCGGTTCCGTGAGGAGCGTGAGCGGGACAGGGAGCCGATCAAGCGGCTGCCGATCCCCGAGGACGTCACGGGCGACGAGATCGACAAGGACGTGCGGCAGGAGTTGCAGAGCCTGCCCAAGACGCTCGCGGAAGACGTCGCCAGGAACCTGGTGATGGTCGCGCGGCTCCTCGACGAGGACCCCGAGGGCGCGTACGGCTACTCCAGGGTCGCGCTGCGGCTGGCGTCGCGCGTCGCCGCCGTACGGGAGGCCGCCGGGTTCGCCGCGTACGCCACCCAGAAGTACGGCGAGGCGCTGGCCGAGTTCCGGGCCGCCAAGCGGATGACCGGGAACATCGACCTGTGGCCCGTCATGGCCGACTGCGAGCGTGGGCTCGGGCGCCCGGAGAAGGCCCTGGACATGGCCGGCGCTCCCGAGGTCAACAAGCTCGACAAGGCCGGGCAGGTCGAGATGCGTCTCGTCGTGGCCGGTGCGCGGCGGGACATGGGGCAGCTCGACGCGGCCATCGTGACGCTGCAGAGCCCGGAGCTGGCCGCGAACTCGGTCCAGCCGTGGACCGCGCGACTGCGGTACGCGTACGCCGACGCGCTGCTCGCGGCCGGGCGGGAGACCGAGGCGCGCGAGTGGTTCGCCAAGGCCGTCGAGGCCGACCGCGACGGCAGCACCGACGCTTCGGACCGGCTCGCCGAGCTGGACGGCGTGGAGTTCGTCGACGCCCTGGTCGAGGACGAGACCGAGGACGAGGCTGAGGCCGACGAGGTTCCGGCCGCGCCGCACGCGGACCAGGACGACGACGGGGACACGGTCGAGAGCGAGCACGACAAGGACTGACGTCCGCGCAAAGGGGGCGGGTCCCGAGGCCATGAGGCCTCGGGACCCGCCCCTTTCCGCTGTCAGAGGTCCAGCGCGCGAAGCACCAGGCCCGTCGCCGGTTTCGGGCCGAACGAGGTCGACTTGCGGGGCATCGTCACGCCCTGGCGGGCCAGTTCGCGGACGACCTCCTCGCGGACCGGGTGCATCAGCACGGCCGTGCCGCCGTCGCGTTCGGCCTTCTCGACCGTGGCGGCCGTGTCGTGGATGTAGGCGATGTGGGCGGGGGAGTCCTCGGGGATGTGCCAGACGTGTTCGAGGAGCGTGGCGTGCAGGACCGTCGCGTCCAGGGTGCGCCAGGCGGCGGGGCGGTCGGCCGGGATGGTGCGGGCCAGCAGGTCCGGATCCGGGCGGTCGGCGAGGTGGAAGGCGCCGTCGCCGGCCAGCAGGAACGCGTTGCCGGCGCAGGCCGCGTCCGCCAGGGTCTCCAGGGCCTCGGCCAGCGGGACGTCGAGGCGGCGCACGCGGAAGTGGCCCTCCAGGGCGGCCACGGCGTCGCCGACCGGCAGATCGTGCAGGAGGCGGTGGATGGCGCGGACCCGGAGGGGATAGCGGGCCGTGTCGACCAGCAGGACCAGGCCGTGGTCCCAGGGGCTGGGCGAGGGGTGCTCCGTGCGGAGGCGGCGGTAGGTCGCCCAGCGGTGGTGGCCGTCGGCGATGAGGGCCTGGTGCCGGCCGAGGTCGCGCTGGATCGTCGCCAGGTCGTCGGGGTCGGTGACCGACCACAGGCGGTGGCGGAAGCCGTCCTCCGTGGTGGTGGCGAGGAGCGGGGGCCGGTCGGCGGTGCGCTCGATCAGGTCCGCCGTGGCGGTCGTCGAACCGTCGCCCCGGTAGGTGAGGAGGAGGGGTTCGAGGTTCGCGGAGGTGGCGCGCATGAGGGCCGCGCGGTCGGCGACGATGTGCGGCATGACGTCCTCGTGCGGCAGCACCACCTGCTCGGCGGGGTCCGACACGCGCAGGGCGCCGATGACGCCCCGTTGCAGCATGCCGCTGCCGTCCTGCTGTTCGTAGACGTAGAGGCCCGGTTCCGGGTCGGTCGTCAGGACGCCTTCGGACAGCCAGCGGCGCAGGGTGTCGGCGGCGCGTTCATTGCGGGCGCTGGGCGTGGCGGCCTGGGGGAGGATCAGGCGGACGATGTTGTGCGGGTCCGCCGATTCGAGGTGGTGCAGGCCGTCGGGGCGCACCACGACGTCGTAGGGCGGAGATGTGACGGCGGCAAGGCTGCCGACCCGGTCGGGGTCGTAACGAAGGCCTCGGAACGGGGTGAGTTCCAGGCCTCGGTGCGTCGTTGCCTCCGAGTGACCTGCTGTCTTCATCAGGGCATCGTACGGCTGTCGGTGGCATGGGGGATGATCGGGGGAAAGCCGTCGAACGAGGAGCGATGCGGGATGAGCCGGAGCGTCAGGACAAGGCCCGAGGCCAGTGGGCAGGCCCTGAGCGAGGCGTACGACACGGCGCTGCTCGATCTGGACGGCGTCGTGTACGCGGGCGGGAGCGCGATCGCGCACGCGGTCGAGTCGCTGGCCACGGCCCGGGAGGGCGGCATGCGCCTGGCGTACGTGACGAACAACGCGCTGCGGACCCCGGACACCGTAGCCGGGCATCTGACGGAGCTCGGCATACCCACGGGCGCGGACGATGTCATCACCTCGGCGCAGGCGGTCGCGCGGCTGATCAGTGAGCAGGTGCCGCGCGGCGCCCGGGTGCTGGTGATCGGCGGTGAGGGGCTGCGCGTCGCGTTGCGCGAGCGGGGGCTCGTGCCCGTGGAGTCGGCCGACGACGATCCGGCGGCGGTGGTGCAGGGGTTCGGCGGGCCCGACCTGCCGTGGGGCCGGTTCGCCGAGGCCTCCTACGCGGTGGCGCGGGGCGTGCCGTGGTTCGCCTCCAACACCGATCTGACGATTCCCAGCGGTCGCGGCATCGCTCCGGGCAACGGGGCCGCGGTGGAGGTCGTGCGGATCGCCACGGGCGCCGAGCCGCAGGTCGCGGGCAAGCCGTTGCCTCCGATGCACCGGGAGACCATCCTGCGCACCGGCGCGCAGCGACCGCTGGTGGTGGGGGACCGGCTGGACACGGACATCGAGGGCGCGTTCAACGGCGAGGTGGACTCGCTGCTCGTCCTGACGGGTGTCACGGACGGCGCGCAGTTGCTGGCGGCGCCGCCGCAGCACCGGCCGACGTATGTGGACGCCGATCTGCGCGGGATGCTCCGCGGCCAGCCGGAGGTCGCCGAGGTGAGCGAGGGTGGCTTCCGGTGCGGTGGCTGGACGGCGAAGGCCGGTGCGGACCGGCTGGAGCTGGACGGGGAGGGCGAGGCCGTGGACGGGCTGCGCGCGCTGTGCGCCGTGGCGTGGACGACCGCCGGTGAGGGTGTGTGCGAGCTGGACGGGGGGAAGGCGCTGGCACGACTGGGTGTCTGAGCATTTGGTGGGGGTGTCGGGGGCGCGGTGGGCACCCGGGACGCCGGATCTCGGGCGTATGCGAGGGTAGGCTAACCTAACCACGTGTTGGTCGAGAGTCCCCCCGAACAGCGCGCGGAGACCGCCCCCGCGCCCTCAACCCGACGGACGGTACGAGCCATTGGGCTGCTCCTGTCCGTCGCGATCCTGGTGCTCGTCGCGCTGGCGAGTATCGCGATCGGTGCGAAAGAGCTGTCCCTCGGGCAGGTCTGGCACGGCCTGTTCGAGGACGCGGAGACCTACGGGGACGTCGTCGTCGCGGAGCGGCTGTCGCGGACCGTGCTCGGACTGCTCGCCGGTGCCGCCCTCGGCCTGTCCGGGGCGGTCCTGCAGGCCCTCACCCGCAATCCGCTGGCCGACCCCGGACTGCTCGGCATCAACGCGGGCGCGTCCGCCGCGGTCGTCACGGCCATCACGTACTTCGGGGTCACCTCGCTCAGCGGCTACGTCTGGTTCGCGTTCTTCGGCGCGGCGGCGGTCGGGGCGCTGGTCTGGTTCCTCGGCGGCAGCCGGGGTGCGACGCCGGTGCGCCTCGCGCTCGCCGGCACGGCGATCAGCGCCGCGCTGTACGGCTACCTCCAGGCCGTGATGATCATGGACGAGGCCGCGCTCGGCAAGATGCGGTTCTGGACGGTCGGTTCGCTGGCCTCGGCCACGAACTCGACCATCACGCAGGTCCTGCCGTTCCTGCTGACCGGCACGGTCCTGGCCCTCGCCCTGGCCCGGCCGCTGAACGCCATGGCCATGGGCGACGACACCGCCAAGGCCCTCGGCGCCGACCTCAACCGCACGCGGGCGCTGTCCATGCTGGCCGCGACCGTGCTGTGCGGTGCGGCGACCGCCGCCTGCGGTCCGATCGTGTTCGTCGGGCTGATGGTGCCGCACGTCGTGCGGTCCTTCACCGGGCCCGACCTGCGCTGGATCCTGCCGTACGCGGCGATCCTGTCGCCCGTGCTGCTGCTCGGCGCCGATGTGCTCGGGCGGATCGTGGCGCGGCCCTCGGAGCTTCAGGTGGGCATCGTCACCGCGGTCCTCGGCGGACCGGTGTTCATCTTTCTCGTACGGCGGCGGAGGACGGCACAGCTGTGAAGACCACCCACCGCGCGACGACCACCGGCCGTGGCGTGCGGACCGGCAGCCGTACCGTGCGAAGCGGCCGGCTGTCGATACGCCTGGACCTGCGGGCCGTCACCGTCGTGCTCCTGCTGCTGGCGGCGGCGCTCGCGGCGAGTGTCGTACTCATCGGCACCGGCGACTTTCCGATCCCGGCCGCCGACGTGCTGCGGACGCTGGTCGGTCAGGGCAACCCGGGCCAGGAGTTCATCGTCACCGAGCTGCGGCTGCCACGGGTCCTGGTCGGTCTGCTGGTCGGCGCCTCCCTCGGACTCGGCGGCGCGTTGTTCCAGGCCATCTCCCGCAATCCGCTGGGCAGTCCGGACGTGCTCGGTCTCGGGCAGGGCGCCACGGCCGGCGCGCTCGTCGTGATCGTGCTGACCTCCGGGAGCGCCAACCAGGTGGCCGCCGGGGCGCTGGTGGGCGGCCTGGTGACCGGCCTCGCCATCTACGTGCTCGCCTGGAAGCGGGGGGTGCACGGCTACCGGCTGGTCCTGGTGGGCATCGGCGTCTCCGCGATCGTCACGGGCCTCAACGGCTATCTGCTCACCAAATCCGACATCGTGGACGCGGCCCGCGCGGTCGTGTGGATGACCGGCTCCCTCGACGGCCGGGACTGGGACCAGGTGTGGCCGCTGCTCGCGCTGACCGCCGTGCTGGTGCCGCTCGTCCTCGTCAACGCGCGGGGGCTGCGGATGATGGAGATGGGCGACGACGTCTCGTACGCCCTCGGTGTGCGGGTCGAGCGCGTCCGGCTACTGCTGATGGTGGCGGCCGTGCTGCTCACCGCGTCCGCCACCGCCGCGGCCGGTCCCGTGAGCTTCGTCGCGCTCACCGCGCCGCAGCTGGCCCGGCGCCTGACCCGTGCGCCGGGGCCGAACCTGCTCGCCTCGCTGTGCATGGGCGCGGCCCTGCTGGTCGTCGCCGACTGGGCCTCCCAGCGCGCCTTCGGTGCCGAGCAACTGCCCGTGGGCGTGGTCACCGGCGTGCTCGGCGGGGTCTACCTGCTGTGGCTGCTGGTCAGCGAGCGCAGGGCGGGCCGGATATGAGGGCGGGCACGAGCGCCGAGCACAGCACCACCAGCGGACTGAACAACCCAAGGAGCCCCGTGAACCGCCTGTCCGCCGAGAACGTCACCCTCGCCTACGACCAGCGGGTCATCGCCGAGCAGCTGTCGGTGGAGATACCCGACCGGTCGTTCACGGTGATCGTCGGCCCCAACGCCTGCGGCAAGTCGACGCTGCTGCGGGCGCTGTCGCGGATGCTCAAGCCGAGCCAGGGCCGGGTCCTGCTGGACGGGAACGTCATCCAGTCGATGCCGGCGAAGAAGGTCGCGCGGACCCTCGGCCTGCTGCCCCAGTCCTCGGTCGCGCCCGACGGCATCACGGTCGCCGACCTCGTCGGCCGCGGCCGCTACCCGCACCAGGGCATCCTGCGCCAGTGGTCCACGGAGGACGAGCGGGTCGTCCAGGAGTCCATGCGGCAGACCGGCGTCGCCGAACTCGCCGACCGCTACGTCGACGAGCTCTCGGGCGGCCAGCGCCAGCGCGTGTGGATCGCCATGGCCCTCGCCCAGCAGACCCCGCTGCTGCTGCTCGACGAGCCGACGACCTATCTGGACATCCAGCACCAGATCGACGTCCTGGACCTGTGCGCCGAGCTGCACGAGGAGCAGGGGCGCACCCTCGTGGCCGTGCTGCACGACCTGAACCACGCCGCCCGCTACGCCACCCACCTCATCGCCCTGCGCGAGGGGCGGGTCATCGCCGAGGGCGCACCGAAGGACATCGTCACGGCGGAACTGGTCGAGGAGGTCTTCGGGCTGCGCTGCCAGGTCATCGACGACCCGGAGACGGGCACACCGCTGGTCGTGCCGGCGGCCCGCACGTCCCGCGCCGCGCACGCGGTCGGCAAGACCGCGGCTACGGTCGGGAAGACCGCGGCTACAGAAGCTTCCTGAGCCGGAGCAGGTCCCGCACGCCCGCGTGCAGCCTCACCCGGCCCGAGCCCCAGGCCTTGGCGAAGTGCAGCTCGCCGCCGACCAGCGCGACCAGGTCGTCGCCGGTCATGGCGAGTCTGATCTCGGCCGTGCCGGGCGGCGGGCCGGGCACGGTGTCGTGCACCTCGATCCGCCCGCCGCGCATCCGGCCGGTGAAGGTGACGTCCAGGTCCGTGATGTGGCAGCTCACCGAGCGGTCCAGGGCGGCCGCCTCGCGGACGTCCCCTCCGGCGCGCTGCATGGTGTCCGAGAGCTTGTCGAGTGCGCTGCGGCACTCCTCGATCGTGGCCATCGCGGTCGACGGTACCGCAGCGGTTCGCGGTAGCGTCGGGGCATGGACGACGCAGTTCCCGAGATCCCGCCGGCGGCGGAGGAAGAGCCCGCGTACGACCCCGCCGCCCCCGCCCCCCTGAACGTGCCCCGCACCCCCACCGGTGACGCCGGTGTGGACGCGGCGCTGCACCGGCTCGGTGACGCGGACCACCTCGCCACCGACGGGCACATCGAGGTGTACGAGGATGTACACCGGGGGTTGCGCGACGCGCTGACCGCGCTCGACGTACGCCCGGGACCTCCGGCGCCCCCGCGGCCGTACGAGCACAGGAGCTGAACCGAACGTGGCAGGAGTCGCACGCCGCCGTCTGGACGCGGAGCTGGTCCGCCGGAAGCTCGCGCGGTCGCGCGAGCACGCCGGGCAGCTGATCGCCGCCGGGCGCGTCTCCGTCGGCAAGACCGTCGCGACCAAACCCGCCACGCAGGTGGAGACGGCGGCGGCCATCGTGGTGGCCCAGGACGACAACGATCCCGACTACGTCTCGCGCGGCGGTCACAAGCTCGCCGGAGCGCTCGCGGTGTTCGGGCCGCAGGGGCTGTCGGTCGAGGGGCGCAGGGCGCTCGACGCGGGCGCCTCCACCGGCGGTTTCACCGACGTCCTGCTGCGGGCGGGCGCCGCCCATGTCGTCGCCGTGGACGTCGGATACGGCCAACTCGCCTGGTCTCTCCAGCAGGATGAACGCGTCACCGTCAAGGACCGTACGAACGTACGCGAGTTGACGCTTGAAGCGATCGATGGGGAGCCTGTGGATCTTGTCGTGGGGGATCTGTCCTTCATCCCGCTCGGGCTGGTCCTGCCCGCCTTGGTGCGGTGCGTGAGGCCGGACGCCGACCTGGTGATGATGGTCAAGCCGCAGTTCGAGGTGGGCAAGGAGCGCCTCGGCAGCGGGGGAGTGGTGCGCAGCACCCAGCTGCGGGCCGAAGCGGTACGGGGGGTGGCCGAGAAGGCCTGGGGGCTGGGGCTCGGGGTGAAGGGCGTGACGGCCAGTCCGCTGCCCGGGCCGTCGGGGAATGTCGAATACTTCTTGTGGCTGCGGGCCGGGGCACCGGAACTGGACCCGGCCGACGTTGACCGTGCAGTGGCGGAGGGGCCGCGTTGACCGAGAACCGAGCTCGTACTGTTTTCCTGCTCGCCCACACCGGGCGGCCCGCGGCCGTGCGCAGTGCCGAGCTCGTCGTGAAGGGGCTGCTGCGCTCCGGCCTCGGGGTGCGCGTCCTGGAGGCCGAGGCGCGCGATCTGCCGCTTCCGGCTGAGGTGGAGCTGGTCAGGGAGGCCACTCCGCAGTGCCTGGACGGGTGCGAGCTGCTCATCGTCCTGGGCGGCGACGGCACGCTGCTGCGCGGCGCCGAGTTCGCCCGGGCGTCGGGCGTGCCGATGCTCGGCGTCAACCTCGGGCGGGTCGGCTTCCTCGCGGAGGCCGAGCGGGACGACCTCGACAAGGTCGTCGACCGGGTGGTGAGCAAGGCGTACGAGGTCGAGGAGCGGATGACCGTCGACGTCGTCGTGCACCGCAACGGGGACATCGTGCACACCGACTGGGCGCTGAACGAGGCGGCCGTGCAGAAGGTGTCCGCCGAGCGGATGCTGGAGGTCGTCCTGGAGATCGACGGGCGGCCGGTGACGGGGTTCGGCTGCGACGGGATCGTGTGCGCGACGCCCACCGGGTCGACGGCGTACGCCTTCTCGGCGGGCGGGCCGGTGGTGTGGCCGGAGGTGGAGGCGCTGCTGATGGTGCCGATCTCCGCGCACGCGCTGTTCGCCAAGCCGCTGGTGACCTCGCCGGATTCGGTGCTGGCCGTGGAGGTGCTGCCGCACATTCCGCCGGGTGTGCTGTGGTGCGACGGGCGGCGGACGGTGGAGTTGCCGCCGGGTGCGCGGGTGGAGGTGCGCCGGGGGGCTGTGCCGGTTCGGCTGGCCCGGCTGCATCACGCTTCGTTCACCGACCGGCTGGTGGCGAAGTTCGCGCTGCCCGTCTCCGGGTGGCGGGGGGCTCCTCACTAGCGGGCTGTGGGGGGTGGCCCCTGAGAAAAACAGGGCTCCGCCACTCTCGTGGGTGACAAGGGCAGGCCAGTCGCAATCCCTGGCCCGGACCTCGTAAGGTCGTGTCCGTGTTGGAGGAGATGCGGATACGGTCCCTGGGCGTGATCGACGACGCCGTGGTCGAGCTGTCGCCCGGGTTCACCGCGGTCACCGGTGAGACGGGTGCGGGCAAGACCATGGTGGTCACCAGCCTGGGGTTGCTGCTGGGCGGGCGGGCCGACCCGGCGCTCGTGCGGATCGGGGCCGGCAAGGCGGTCGTCGAGGGGCGCATCACCGTGCCCCGTGACGCCACGGCCGCGGTGCGTGCCGAGGAGGCCGGGGCCGAGCTCGACGACGGGGCCCTGCTGATCAGCCGTACCGTTTCCGCCGAGGGGCGCTCACGGGCGCACCTGGGCGGGCGCAGCGTGCCCGTGGGCGTGCTGGCCGAGCTCGCCGACGAGCTGGTGGCCGTGCACGGGCAGACGGACCAGCAGGGGCTGCTCAAGCTGTCCCGGCAGCGGCAGGCGCTCGACCGGTACGCGGGTGACGCGGTCGCCGGGCCGCTGGCCAAGTACGGCGAGGCGTACAAGCGGCTGCGGGCCGTCTCGGCCGAGCTCGACGAGATCACCACCCGGGCGCGCGAGCGGGCCCAGGAGGCCGACCTGCTGCGCTTTGGACTCGACGAGATCGCGGCCGTCGAACCCCGCGCCGGTGAGGACGTGGAGCTGGCCGAGGAGGCCGAGCGGCTCGGGCACGCCGAGGCGCTGGCGTCCGCCGCCGCGGCCGCGCACGCCGCCCTCGCGGGCAACCCCGAGGACCCGGAGGGCGTCGACGCCGGAACCCTCGTCGCGGGCGCCCAGCGGGCCCTGGACGCCGTACGGACGCACGATCCGGCACTGGCCGCGCTCGCCGACCGCATCGGGGAGATCGGGATCCTGCTGCGCGACGCGGCCGGGGACCTGGCCGGGTACGCCGACGACCTGGACGCCGATCCGCTGCGGCTGTCGGCCGTCGAGGAGCGGCGGGCCGCGCTCACCGGGCTGACCCGGAAGTACGGCGAGGACATCGCCGCCGTGCTGGCCTGGGCCGAGCAGAGTGCCGCCCGGCTCACCGAACTCGACGGTGACGACGAGCGGATCGGGGAGCTGACCGCCGAACGGGACGCGCTGCGGGCCGAACTGGGCGGGCTCGCCCAGGCCTTGACGGACGCCCGGACGGAGGCCGCCGAACGGTTCGCGGCCGCCGTGACCGCCGAGCTCGCCTCGCTCGCCATGCCGCACGCGCGGGTGTCCTTCGACATCCGGCAGACGGACGACCCCGACGGCGTCGAGGTCGGCGGGCGTCCGGTGGCCTACGGTCCCGCGGGCGCCGACGAGGTCGAGCTGCTGCTGGCCCCGCATCCGGGCGCGCCGCCCCGGCCCATCGCCAAGGGCGCCTCCGGCGGTGAGCTGTCGCGGGTGATGCTGGCCGTGGAGGTCGTGTTCGCCGGGACGGATCCGGTGCCGACGTACCTCTTCGACGAGGTCGACGCCGGGGTCGGCGGCAAGGCCGCGGTCGAGATCGGCCGGCGGCTCGCGCGGCTGGCGAAGAACGCGCAGGTCGTGGTGGTGACGCACCTGCCGCAGGTGGCCGCCTTCGCCGACCGGCAGCTGCTGGTGGAGAAGACCAGCGACGGGTCCGTGACCCGCTCCGGGGTCAAGGTCCTCGAAGGCGAGGACCGGGTCCGTGAGCTGTCGCGCATGCTCGCCGGCCAGGAGGACTCCGAGACGGCGCGGGCACACGCGGAGGAGCTGCTGGCGACGGCCCGGGCGGACGGCTAGCTGTTCTGTCCGGGGCGGCGCACCGGCCGGGGTGTCGGCAGAGGCCGGGCCGGCCGCCCAAGTTCACTCGTGTGGGTGACGCTGGCGGAGCGTGTCACCCCGGTGCCGCGCCCCGCCGTCGCGTCGCGGGGGTCGCGGCGTTCCCGGAACCCCCGCAGGGCCTGGCATCCTTGGCGGAGTACGCGGGCGAGACCGCGTCGTGACCGTCCGACCCGACCCAGGAGCCCGGCCACGTGACCCCCGTGAGCAGCCACTCACCGCATGGCCAGTCGCCGCTGCGTACCGTGCAGGTGCTGGGCGGAGGCAATGCCACCAGCAGCGCGCATGTGCGCTCGCTGGCCGCGGGGCTCGTCGCACGGGGCGTGAAAGTGACGGTGTGCGCCCCCTACGAGGCCGATCGCTCCTATGACTTCACCGGTGCCGGGGCGGACCACGTGCACATTCCGCGCAGCAGCGACCCGGTGTCGGTGGCGGCCCTGAGGGCGGCCTGCGCCAACGCCGATCTGGTGCACGCACACGGGCTGCACGCCTCCTTCCGCACCGTGCTCGCCCTCGGCGGACGGCGCGTGCGCACCCCCCTGGTCGTGACGTGGCACGACCGGGCACACGCCGACGGTGCGCGGGCCCACATGCTGCGGGTGCTGGAGCGCAGGGTCGTGAAGGCGTCCACCGTGGTGCTGGGCACCACCTCGGCGCTCGTGGACCGGGCCCGGCTCACGGGGGCGCGGGACGCCCGGCTCGCGGCCGTCGCGCTGCCCGGCCGCCGCAGGCCCCCGGAGCCCGACGACCCGGACCGGCTGCGGCCCAAGGTGCGCGCCGAGCTCGGCGCCATCGGCAGGCCGTTGCTGATGGCCGTCGGCTCCCTGGACCGGCACCGCGGCTACGACGTGCTGCTGGACGCCGCGCGCGTGTGGCGCCGGCTCGACCCCGTGCCCCTGGTCGTGATCGCCGGGGAAGGCCCGCTGCGTGGTGAGCTCCAGGGACGGATCGAGGAGGAGGGGCTGCCCGTCCGGCTCCTCGGGCGGCGCGACGACATCACCGATCTGCTCGCCGCCGCCGACCTCGCCCTGCTGCCGAGTCGCTGGGAGGCCCGCTCGGTGCTCGCCCAGGAGGCCCTCCACGCGCGCGTGCCGCTGGTCGCTACCCGGGTCGGCGGCATCCCCGAACTGGTCGGGGACGCGGCCGAACTCGTCCCGTACGGGGACGCGAAGGCCCTCGCCGACGCCGTCGTGGGACTGCTCGGCGACCAGGAGCGCCGCGACCTGCTGGCGGCCAAGGGCGCCCGGCAGGCCGCCACCTGGCCGACCGAGGACGAGACGGTCGCCCAAGTGCTCAGCGTGTACGACGAGTTGACCCAGCCCCGGCCCCTGCCGTAGCGGTCCCTACGGGACGTGTCGGCGGGCCCGCAAAGCCAGGCTCAGGGCCAGGACCGTCTGCGGGTCGTCGAGGTCCGTGCCCAGCAACTCCCCGATGCGGGCCAGGCGGTTGTACAGGGTCTGCCGGTTCAGGTGCAGCTCCCGGGCCGTCTCCGCCTTGCGTCCCGCGTGGGCGAGGTACGTCGTCAGCGTGGGCAGCAGCGGCGGCCGGGAACGGCGGTCGTGCGCGAGGAGCGGGCCGAGGGCACGGTCGACGAAGGCCGCCAGATCCGGATGGTCGCGCAGCCGCCACAGCAGCAGGTCGATGTCGAGCCGGCGGGCGTCGTACCAGGGCCGGTCCGGCAGCCCCTGGGCCGCCGTGGCCGTCTCGGCCGCGTGCCGCAGGCCCGAGGCCACCGCCGTCCAGCCCCCGGCCGTCCCGACGACCACCACCGGGGGCTGCCCGCCCGGCCGCGGCATACCGGCCCGGCTCGCACCCGCCCGCAGGGCCGCCGCGACCCGGTCCGCGACCGACTCCCGGTCCGTCTCCTCCCGCAGGCCGAGCAGCACCAGCACCCGGCCCTCCACCGGCCGCACCCCCAGCAGCACCGGCACCCCCACCGACGCCAGCTCCTCCGAGATCGCCCGGGCCGGCACGGCCCAGCCTCCCCCGTCCGGGGACAGGACGTCCCCGAGCCGCATGACCACCGGCAGCAGCGGCCCCCCGCCCGGCCGGAAGCCCAGCACGCGTGCCTGCGCCGGGGCGTCCTCGGCCTCGATCCGCCCCTCGGCGAGGTCGGTGAGGAAGTCACCGCGCCCACGCGCGGCCAGTTCCTCCTCCTGGCGGGCCTGCATCAGCACCACGGCCAGGATGCCCGCGGCCCGCTCGGTCGCCATCCGGTGCACCGCGGCCGGAGGGGTCCGCACCGGCAGCACCACCAGCCGGGCCCGCACGCCCCCGCTGCCCGGCCCACCGCCCGGCACGTCCACCAGGACCGACCCCGCGAGCGGCGGCTCCTCCTGGCGCTGGCCCCGCAGCCCCTCCCACACCTGGAGCGGGTCCGTGCCCTCGGGACCGGCTCCGGCCGCGTACAGCAGCTGCCCGTCGGCCGTCTCCAGGAACACGGGATTGCCGGCGAAGTCCGCCAGAATGCCCAGGACCTGCGGCACCCCGCCACCGCCCAGCACGGCCTGTGTACACCGCCGGTGCACCTCCTCGGCCCGCTGGAGCAGGGCGTAGTGGCCGTTGACGATCTCGGTGTGGACCTCCTCGGTGACCGTGACGAACGCCACCTCGCGGTGCAGCTGGACCAGGGGCAGTCCGGCCGTACGGGCCGTGTCGACGAGGGCCGCGGGCAGCCGGGTGAAGCGCGGGCCCAGCTCCACGACCAGGGCCGCGATACCGCGCTCGGCCAGGGTGCGCACGAAGGCCCGCTGCTCGGCGGGGCGGGTGCCGAGACCGTAGCCGGTGGTCAGCAGGAGTTCGCCGCCCTTGAGCAGTGAGGCGATGTGCGGCACCTCTCCGGCGTGCACCCAGCGCACGGTCCGCCCGAGCCGCTCGGCGCCCGCCAGCACCTCGGGCAGCCCGCTGCGCAGCCCCGGCAGCTCCAGCGCCCGCCGCACGGTGATCCCGGCGCCCGGGGTGTCGTAACCGCTGTCCGTCCCGCTGTCCATGTGCCGGACGCTACCCGCGCGGACGCCTGACGGACATCTCCGGGCGGGACAACGGGCCGATCACGCACCGGAATACCCGGTGACCGACCGGGTACGGGCGCCCTTATGGACATGAGCGTGGTCGCGGTGGGTCGGGAGGACGACACTCCGGTCGAGGAGCCGATGCGGGTCGCGGTGCTCGCCGACCGGCTCGGGTACCGGGAGGTGTGGGCGGGCGAGGGACCGACGTGGGACTCGTTCGTGCTGGCGGCGGCGATCGGGGCGGCCACCGAGCGGGTCGCGCTGACCGCCGGGCCGGTGCCGGTGTCGGTGCGCGACCCGCTCACCATCGTCAGGGGCGCCGCCTCCGCGGCTGCCGTCACCGGCCGGTCCGTCGGCGTGGCCCTGGGCACGTCGAGCAAGCGGGTCGTCGAGGGCGTGCACGGCCGGCCGCGCACCCGGCCCGCCGCGGCCCTCGCGGAGTCGGCGGCGGCCGTGCGGGCGCTGATGCACAGCGTGCCCGGCGAGCCGATCGTGCCCGGCAGCTCCTTCCCGCGCCGGCTGCCGCCGCCCGGCGGCCCGGTCACCGTCGCCGCGTTCGGAGAGCGGGCCGTCGCCGCGGCCGTCGCCCACGCGGACCGGATGCTGCTCGACCTCGTCTCGCCCGAGCAGGTGCGCATGCTGCGGGCCCGGATGCTCACCGCCGCCGAGAAGGCGGGCCGAACGCCGCCACGGCTGGCCGCCTGGCTGCCCGCCGCCGTCGACCCCGGGCCGGAGTCGCTCCGGCAGGTGCTGCGCAGCGTCGTCGGCTACCTCGCCGTGCCGGGCTACTGCGACATGTTCATCGACGCCGGATTCGCCGAGGTCGTCGAGCTGGCCGCCAAGGGCGCCGACGCGGACACCCTGCTCCAGGCGCTGCCGCCCGAGGCCGCGGGCACGGTCGCCCTCGTCGGCGACACGGACACCGTCCGCGCCCGCATCGCCGCCTATGCCGAGGCCGGACTCGACGAGATAGCCCTGGTCCCGGCCACCGCAGGCGACCCCGCGGGGGAGCGCACGCTCACGGCCCTCAGGCCCGGCTGACGCACCCCGCCCCACATCAGCGTGCGGGCCCCAGCTGCGCACGCCGTCGGCGAGCCGCTTGCCGGCGTCCGGGGCTGCCTTGACGGTCGTAGCGGTAGCCGCGGAACTCCCGGGTCAGGTGGCGTCGACTCGTGCCGGAGCGAGGAAGTCGACGGGGTGGTCGGTGGTGCCGTCGAGCGCCAGGTCGGCGGCGATCTCTCCCATGGCGGGCGAGAGCTTGAAGCCGCTGCCGGAGAATCCGGCCATGACGATGATGTCGTCCTCGCCGGGCAGCCGGCCGACGAGCGGGTTTCCGGACTTGGTGTAGCCCTCCATGTAGGCCGACATCCTGATGGGGTCGGGGTTCAGGTCGGGCATGAGTTCACCGATGAGCTCGCGGAAGATGCCGAGTTCCTCGGGGCGGACGGTACGGTCGAGCCGTTCGGGCTCGGGCACCGGCGCATGGTATTTGAAGGACAGACCCAGCTTGACGGAGATGCCGTCGGGCGACGGGATTCCGAAGCAGTCGTGAGGTGTGGCGCGCACGAAGGGAGGGGCACCGCCCGCGAACCAGTCGTGGCGGGTGGGCAGGTGCCAGGAGCAGACCACCCGGCGGACGTCGACGGTCTGCGGCAGGTCCGCGAGCAGTGTGTTGATCCAGGGGCCCACACTCACCACGGCGGCGTCCACGTGGTCCGTGCCGTGGTCGGTGACGACGTTCACCCCGCCACCGGCCGCGGGGACGACCTCCCGCACCGGGGTGTAGCGGCGCAGCCGGGCACCCAGCTGCTCGGCACGCGCGGCGGCGGCCTGGATCGACGCCTCCGGCCGGATGACGGCGCCCAACCGGTCGAGTACGGCGGTGTGCCCGTCCGGGAGCCGGTGCTGGGGGTAGCGGCGGGCGAGTTCCTCCCGGTCCAGTACCTCGTGATCCAGCCCCTGGGCGGCGCTGGTGGAGAGGAGGAGTCGCATGGACGGTGAGGCGGTCTCTCCCATCACCAGGCTGCCGCTGCGGCGTCGCAGCGACCGGCCCGTCTCCGCCTGGAGCTGCTCCCACAGCTCGTCCGCGAGCCGCAGCAGCGGGATGTACCCGGGTTCGCCGAGGTGGGCGGCGCGGAAGATGCGGCTCTCGCCCCCGGCCGCGCCGCGGTCGTGACCCGGCGCGTACCGGTCGTAGCCGATGACCTCGGCTCCCCGGGCGGCCAGTCGCCACATGGCCTGGCTGCCCATGCTGCCGGCGCCGATCACGGCGACGCGCTTCGGGATGCTCATGAGGTCGCTCCTCTCTTCCGGTTGTGTCCCGCTGGGTGGCGTTCACGATCAGCTCGGGAAAGATGCAGGTCAATCACCTGTGTCGCCTCGACGCAGGGGGAGATGACTCAGAGCAGTTCGATCAGCTGGTCGGTGAACTCGGCGGTGGTCGCCGTTCCGCCCAGGTCACGGGTGCGGATGTCGGTCTTGGCCAGGATCGAGGCGATCGCGTCCGTGACGTCCTTGGCCGCGGCGGGATGGCCGAGGTGGTCGAGCATCATGGCCGCTGACCAGATCGCGCCCAGCGGGTTGGCGATGCCCTTGCCGGCGATGTCGGGTGCGGAGCCGTGCACCGGCTCGAACATCGAGGGGAAGTCCCGCTCGGGGTTGAGGTTGGCCGCCGGAGCGATGCCGATGGATCCGGCGACGGCCGCCGCGAGGTCGCTGAGGATGTCGCCGAAGAGGTTGGAGGCGACGACGACGTCGAAACGGGCCGGCTCGAGGACGAACTTGGCCGCGAGCGCGTCGATGTGCTCCTGGTCCCAGGCGACCTGCGGGAACGAGGCGGCCCGCTCGGTGACGAGCTGGTCCCAGAACGGCATGGTGTGCACGATGCCGTTCGACTTGGTCGCGGAGGTCAGGCGGCCGCCGCGCCGGGAGGCGAGCGTGAAGGCGTAGTCCAGCACGCGTGAGACGCCGGCCCGGGTGAACACGGCCTCCTGCACGGCGATCTCGTCGGGGAAGCCCCTGTTGAGCCGGCCGCCGACCTCGCTGTACTCGCCTTCCGTGTTCTCGCGCACGACGACGACATCGACCTCGCCCGGCCGCGCGCCGCGCACCGGACTGTCGATGCCTTCGAAGACACGGATGGGCCGGAGGTTGACGTACTGGCGGAATTCGCGCCGGATCGGGATCAGCAGCCCCCACAGCGAGACGTGGTCGGGCACCCCCGGGTATCCCACCGCGCCCAGCAGGATCGCGTCCTTGTCGCGCAGCTGGTCGATTCCGTCGGCGGGCATCATGGCGCCCTCCCGCAGGTACCGTTCGCACGACCAGTCGTACGACGTGTAGGACAGGCCGAAACCGTGGCGGCGGCCGACGACATCGAGCACCTGCTGTGCCGGAGGCAGTACCTCGGCGCCGATGCCGTCGCCCGGGATCAGGGCAATGCGGTGGTTCTTCGTCATGCGGACGATTGCAGCAGGGCGGTCCGCAGGGCGTCCAAGACGGAAAGCGGATCTCCCTTATAAGCCGTACCTATCAGCTGTCGGCGGCCGAGGTCGCGGCCGCGACGAACGCCGAGGCCGCGGGCGACAGGATGCCGCGGCGGGCGACGAGGGCGATGTCCAAGGTGCTCTCCGGCTCGATGTCCAGCACGCGGGCGCCCAGCCGCTCGGCGAGGTCCCGCCAGGAGTCCGTGACCACCGCGAGCCCGACCCCGGCCAGTACCAGGGGCATCAGCGACACCCGGTGCTCGGTCTCGACCGCGACGGTGAACTCGATGCCCTGCTCGCCCAGCGCGTCGACGTAGGCCCGCATCCCGGTACCCGGCTGCCCGACGATCAGCCGTTGCCCCGCGAGCTCCCGGTACTCCACCGCCGTCCGTCCGGCGAACGGACCGTCGGCCGGCACCACCAGCACAAAACGCTGCCGCCCCAGCGCATAGGAGACGACCTCCTGGTCGGAAGGAGAACCGGCGGACGCCAAGAGCCCCAGCTCCACCGCGCCCGTGCGCACCATGTCGATCACCTCACGCGACGTGAACGCCGCATTGATCGTCACGGAGACACCGGGATATCGGCGGCTGAAGGCACTCACCAAGCTCGTCAGCGGCTCCACCGCCTGCGATGGCATCGACGCCACATCCAGGCGCCCCTCACGCAGCTCGTGCACCGCCGCGACACTCGCACGCGCCGTCTCAAGACTCCGCACGGCCTCCCGGGCGGGCTCGATCAGCGCCCTTCCCGCCTCCGTCAGCACGGCCCTGCGCCCGATGCGATGGAACAGCTCGGAGCCGAGATCACGCTCCAGGGCCCGCACGGCCTGCGACAGCGACGGCTGGGACACGTACAGGGCCGACGCCGCACGGTTGAACCCCCCGCGATCGACAATCGCGAGGAAGTACTCCAGCTGCCGAATGTCCATACGCGCCCTCTGCCCTGGAGAGGAGGATTTCCATCCCCGTGTCCTATTGGTCACGGGGACTGGAGACCTACAGCCCCGCCCGTCCGCTCAGCCGCCGTAGGCGCCCGAGGCCGTCAGCCGCAGGGCCGTGTCGATGAGCGGCACATGGCTGAACGCCTGCGGGAAGTTGCCCACCTGGCGCTGCAGGCGCGGGTCCCACTCCTCGGCCAGCAGACCGAGGTCGTTGCGCAGGGACAGCAGCTTCTCGAACAGCCGGCGGGCCTCGTCCACGCGGCCGATCATCGCCAGGTCGTCGGCCATCCAGAACGAGCAGGCCAGGAACGCGCCCTCGTCACCGGGCAGACCGTCGACGCCTTCGTCGCCGCCCGAGGTCGGGTAGCGCAGGATGAAGCCGTCCGGCGTGGACAGCTCCCGCTGGATCGCCTCGATCGTGCCGATGACCCGCTTGTCGTCGGGCGGCAGGAAGCCCACCTGCGGGATCAGCAGCAGGGAGGCGTCCAGCTCCTTGGAGCCGTAGGACTGCGTGAAGGTGTTGCGCTCCTTGTCGTACCCCTTCTCGCACACGTCCCGATGGATGTCCTCGCGCAGTTCCTTCCAGCGCTCCAGCGGGCCGTCCGCGTCGCCCGACTCGATCAGCTTGATCGTGCGGTCGACCGCGACCCAGGCCATCACCTTGGAGTGCACGAAGTGGCGGCGCGGGCCGCGCACCTCCCAGATGCCCTCGTCCGGGTCCTGCCAGTGGTCCTCCAGGTAGCGGATCAGCTTCAGCTGGAGCAGCGCGGCGTAGTCGTTGCGGGCGAGGCCCGTCATGTGGGCCAGGTGCAGGGCCTCGGTGACCTCGCCGTACACGTCCAGCTGGAGCTGGTGGGCCGCGCCGTTGCCGACCCGGACCGGGCCGGAGTTCTCGTAGCCCGGCAGCCAGTCCAGCTCCGCCTCGCCCAGCTCGCGCTCGCCGGCGATGCCGTACATGATCTGGAGGTTCTCCGGGTCGCCCGCCACGGCGCGCAGCAGCCATTCGCGCCAGGCGCGGGCCTCCTCGCGGTAGCCGGTGCGCAGCAGCGAGGACAGCGTGATCGCCGCGTCGCGCAGCCAGGTGTAGCGGTAGTCCCAGTTGCGGACGCCGCCGATGTCCTCCGGCAGGGAGGTGGTCGGCGCGGCGACGATGCCGCCGGTCGGGGCGTACGTCAGGGCCTTCAGCGTGATCAGCGAGCGGATCACGGCCTCCCGGTAGGGGCCGTGGTACGTACAGTGGTCCACCCACTCGCGCCAGAAGTCCTCCGTCGCCTCCAGCGACTGCTCCGGCTCGGGCAGCGGCGGCGGCTCCTTGTGCGAGGGCTGCCAGGAGATCGTGAACGCGATCCGGTCACCCGGCGCGACCGTGAAGTCCGCGTACGTCGTGAGCGACTTGCCGTAGGTCTCGGCGGATGTGTCGAACCACACGGAGTCGGGGCCGGCGACCGCCACCGTGCGCCCCTCGTGCTTGTGCACCCACGGCACCACCCGCCCGTAGGAGAACCGCATCCTGAGCGCCGAGCGCATCGGAACCCGGCCCGAGACGCCCTCCACGATCCGGATCAGCTGCGGGGCGCCGTCACGCGGCGGCATGAAGTCGGTCACCCGGACCGTGCCCCGCTGGGTGTCCCACTCGGACTCCAGGATCAGCGAATCGCCCCGGTAGCTGCGCCGCGCCGCGGTGGGCGGCTGCTGATCGGAGGCGTGCGCGGGCCCGAGCCGCCAGAAGCCGTGTTCCTCGGTGCCCAGCAGGCCGGCGAAGATGGCGTGCGAGTCGAAGCGGGGCAGGCACAGCCAGTCGACCGTCCCGTCTCGGCAGACCAGGGCAGCGGTCTGCATGTCTCCGATGAGTGCGTAGTCTTCGATGCGCCCGGCCACGTGCAACTCCAGTCGAACGGCCACGTCACCCCACGAGGGGGCTGTCGCTAGTGCGGTCAAGGGGGTTTCAGCAGGTCTTGCAATGCGTCGTTGAGCGATGAAGCAAAACAGTTCACTCAGCCGTGACGCAAAGCGCCAATTGTTGCTCAACGAACTGACGAGCTCACGTTGTTCCGGTGCTTACGGGCGGGGGGTGGTGCCGTTGGGCCGGACGGGCTCGGCAGCGAGTGTCCGAGCAGGATACGACGCACGCGGATGTTCCGGGTGCCGGTCGCGGCAAGGCGGGTACGCCGAACGAGTGAGCAACGGGTGAGAGACCGGTGCGGGTGACCGGCTCCGTGTCGGGATGTGTGCGGAGCGTGGCCGGAAGCCATCGCCCCGCGGCGCTGATACGCTGGTAGCCCGTGGACCGGTGGGCGTCTGGCCCCCGAACCGCACCTCCAGATCGCGACCACGGGAGCCCCCTCTTGGCCATGCCCAATTCCACGACGACCAAGCACATCTTCGTCACCGGGGGTGTCGCCTCCTCGCTCGGCAAGGGCCTGACGGCCTCCAGCCTCGGCATGCTGCTCAAGGCCCGGGGCCTGCGCGTCGTGATGCAGAAGCTCGACCCGTACCTCAACGTCGACCCCGGCACGATGAACCCCTTCCAGCACGGTGAGGTGTTCGTCACCAACGACGGCGCCGAGACCGACCTGGACATCGGCCACTACGAGCGCTTCCTCGACCGTGACCTCGACGGCTCCGCCAACGTGACCACCGGCCAGGTGTACAACACGGTGATCGCCAAGGAGCGGCGCGGCGAGTACCTCGGTGACACCGTGCAGGTCATCCCGCACATCACCAACGAGATCAAGCACCGCATCCGCCGCATGGCGACGGACGAGGTCGACGTCGTGATCACCGAGGTCGGCGGCACGGTCGGCGACATCGAGTCGCTGCCGTTCCTGGAGACCGTCCGCCAGGTCCGGCACGAGGTCGGCCGTGACAACGTCTTCGTCGTCCACATCTCGCTCCTGCCGTACATCGGCCCCTCGGGCGAGCTGAAGACGAAGCCGACCCAGCACTCGGTCGCGGCCCTGCGCAACATCGGTATCCAGCCGGACGCGATCGTGCTGCGCTGCGACCGTGAGGTGCCCACCGCGATCAAGCGGAAGATCTCGCTGATGTGCGACGTCGACGAGGCCGCCGTGGTCGCCTGCCCCGACGCCCGCTCGATCTACGACATCCCCAAGACCGTGCACGGCGAGGGCCTGGACGCCTACGTCGTCCGCAAGCTGGACCTGCCGTTCCGCGACGTGGACTGGACGACCTGGGACGACCTGCTCGACCGCGTCCACAACCCCGACCACGAGATCACCCTCGCCCTGGTCGGCAAGTACATCGACCTGCCCGACGCCTACCTGTCGGTCACCGAGGCCCTGCGCGCCGGCGGCTTCGCCAACCGGGCCCGCGTCAAGATCAAGTGGGTCACCTCCGACGACTGCAAGACCCCGGCCGGTGCCGCCGCCCAGCTCGGCGACGTCGACGGCATCTGCATCCCCGGCGGCTTCGGCGAGCGCGGGGTGAACGGCAAGGTCGGCGCGATCCGCTACGCCCGCGAGAACAAGGTGCCGCTGCTCGGCCTCTGCCTGGGCCTGCAATGCATCGTGATCGAGGCCGCGCGCAACCTGGCCGACATCGCCGACGCCAACTCCACCGAGTTCGACCCCGCCACCGGCCACCCGGTCATCTCCACCATGGCCGAGCAGATGGACATCGTTGCCGGTGAGGGTGACATGGGCGGCACCATGCGGCTGGGCATGTACCCGGCGAAGCTGGCCGAGGGCTCGATCGTGCGCGAGGTGTACGACGGCAAGGAGTACGTCGAGGAGCGCCACCGGCACCGCTACGAGGTGAACAACGCCTACCGCGCCGAGCTGGAGAAGCAGGCGGGCATCCTGTTCTCCGGCACCTCGCCGGACGGCAAGCTCGTCGAGTACGTCGAGTACCCGCGCGACGTCCACCCGTACCTGGTCGCCACGCAGGCGCACCCGGAGCTGCGCTCGCGCCCGACGCGTCCGCACCCGCTGTTCGCCGGTCTCGTCAAGGCGGCGGTCGAGAGGAAGACTTCGAAGTAACACACCAGTTGTACGGTGGCCGGGGTGCATCCCTTCAAAGGGTGTGCACCCCGGTTTCGTTCCGGCAGATCGCGCAGGGCACGTGGAAGGACAGGCATGACGATCAAGGACACTCCCGAGGAGTGGGAAGTCCGGGCGACGAACACCCCCTTCGTGGGCAACAAGACCTCCGTCCGCACGGACGACGTGGTCATGCCCGACGGCACGGTGGTCGGCCGTGACTACCAGGTCCACCCGGGCTCCGTGGCCGTCCTCGCCCTCGACGAGGCCGACCGCGTCCTGGTCCTGCGCCAGTACCGCCACCCCGTGCGCCACAAGCTGTGGGAGATCCCGGCCGGACTGCTCGACGTACCCGGCGAGAACCCGTTGCACGCCGCGCAGCGCGAGCTGTACGAGGAGGCGCACGTCAAGGCCGAGGACTGGCGGGTGCTGACCGACGTCTACACGACCCCCGGCGGCTGCGACGAGGCCGTGCGGATCTTCCTCGCACGCGACCTGTCCGAGGCCGAGGGCGAGCGCTTCGCGGTGGAGGAGGAAGAGGCCGACATGGAGCTCGACCGGGTGCCGGTCGAGGACCTCGTGCGGGGCGTGCTCGCCGGGGAGCTGCACAACAACTGCCTCGTGGTGGGCGTCCTGTCGCTGGTCGCCGCGCGGTCGGGTGACGGCCTGGACGCGCTGCGCCCGGCACAGGCGCCGTGGCCCGCGCGTCCGTTCGAGGCGTAGCGCTCCGCTGGGAGGGCCGTGGGGGTGGGTGCCGCCGGGGGCGTCGGTCGGGTGCGGCGGTGTCGTGGTGTGTCGCGCAGTTCCCCGCGCCCCTGTCAGACGCGGCCGTCGGTTGGGTGCGGTGGTTTTGTGGCTCGTCGCGCAGTTCCCCGCGCCCCTGGCGGGCGCGACCTCCACGTGGTCGGTCCTACGATCTGCTGATCCGATCGGGGGATGCCGCCGCCGTGCCCGCCGTGCTCCACCGGGGACGTTGCAGAGCGTGAACTAGGCTCTGTGGCACGCCCGAACCGGAGTCCCGGCGGGCTTGCGTGTGCGGTGGGACGGGAGTGTGGCCCGTGACGGATCAGGTCGTGGAGACAGGCGACGTGCGGCCGGCCGGGCGCGCTGCCGGACAGAGCGAGTTCCTGGGCCGCACACGGGAGTTGAAGGAACTGCGCGCCGACATCGAGCGTGCCGGACTGGACACCCTCGCGGGTCGCAAGGCACCTCGCGCGCGCGTGCTGCTCATCGCGGGACGGCCCGGCTCGGGCCGCACCGCACTCGCCGAGGAACTCGTACGGCAGATCGCTGACCGTTACCCCGACGGCGTCCTGCGCGCCCGCCTCACCGACCCCGACGGCACCCCCGTCCCCGTCGGACGCGCCGCCCGGGACCTCCTCGCCGCCCTGGACGAGCAGGCTCCCGCCGGGGCCTGCGAGGACGACCTCACCGACGCCCTGCGCACCGCCCTGGCCGACCGCCGCATGCTGCTCCTGCTGGACGACGCGGCCGACGCCGAGCAGGTCGACGCCCTGCTGCCCGACACCCCCGACTGCCTCGTCGTCGCAGTCTCCGAAGGTCCGCTGACCGGCATCTCCGACGTCCGCCCCTGCACCCTCGGCGGACTGGACGCCAAGTCCGGGGTGGAGCTCCTGGCCCGGCACACCGGCTCGGTCCGCATCACCGTCGACCCCCGGGCCGCCGAGGGCCTCGCCGAGGAGTGCCAGGGGCAGCCCGCCGCGCTGATGCTGGCGGGCGGCTGGCTCGCGGCCCGCCCCAAGGCCGCCGTCTCCGACCTCGCCAAGCAGCTGCGCGCCGAGGACACCGAGGGCACCGCCCTGACCCGGGTATTCCGCCTCGCGCACGCCGCCCTGCCGGCCACCGAGGCCCGGATGCTGCGCCTGCTCGCCCTCGCCCCGGCCGGGCTGGTCGACCCGCAGACCGCCTCCGCGCTCGTCGGCTGCTCGGTCGGCCGGGCCCGCACCACCCTGGACGACCTCGTCGCCCTCGGCTTCCTGCACGCGGTGGACTCCCCGCTGCCTCAGTACGAGGTGCCCGGCTGTCTCCACCCCCACCTCCGGATCCTCGCCGCGCACCATGAACGCCCGGCCGAGCTCCAGCTGGCCCGGGCGCGCATGCTGGAGCGGACCGTCCGGCTGCTCCAGGCCTGCCGGGCGATCACCGAGACCGACAGCCCGCAAGCCCGCCAGAAGCTCCTGGACATGCCGCGCGCCCTGCGTTTCCCCACCCCGCGGGCGGCCGCCGACTGGCTGCGCCTGACCCGGCCCGCCCTGCTGGCCTCGGCCCGGCTCGCGGTCGCCGACGGGGAGCTGGACACGCTGGCCCGACGGCTGATGTCACAGCTGGTCAGGGCCATGGCGGCGCACATCGGCATCCGGGCCGCCGCACCCGACCTCTACGACATCCACGGCATGGTCCTCGACGTCGCCGAGCGCCGGAACCTGCCCCGCGAGCGGGCCGCCGCCCTGCTGAACCTCGGCGACCTCGACGCGCGCACCGGCCGCACGGCCGACGCCCTGGCCCGCTACCGGGCCGCGCTGGACGCCGGACGTGAGGTGAACGACCCCTACGCCACCGGCCGCGCGATGGAATCCGTAGGCGGCGCCCACCTGGACCTCGGCGACTTCGACCGGGCCGCCGACTGGTTCGGCCGCGCCCTGGTCGAGCGGCTCGCCCGGGACGAGCGCGCCGAGGCCGCCCGGCTCTACGGGCGGATCGCCGCCGCCCACACCTTCGCGGGCCGTTACGGCGAGGCCCTGCGCAACTGGCGCGCGGCGATCACCGGGCACCGCAAGAACGGCGATGTGGCCGCCCAGGCACGGGCCTTGAGCGAGCTGGCGCGGGTCCAGGAGTACGCCGGCCGCCCCGAGGAGTCGCTGCGCACCTGCCGGGAAGCCGTGGAGTGGGCCCGGCGCGCGGAGGACCCCCGGTTGCAGGCCGCGCTGCATCTGCGGGTCGCCGACACCCTCGAGCACCTGGGTGACCCCGCCTCGGCCGGGCTGCACCGGGGCGCCGCCGAGCGGATCCTCGGCGACTCAAACCTTCAAAATGAACCCGACGCCTGCGAAATCCGTACCGCATCCGCTGAAGATTGATGCAATGAAAGGCTGGACAGCGAGAACACCTTCATTAGACTGGCTCTGCCGCACGTTCTCCTGCGGTCTCTCCCGGTGTGCCCGCGCGTGCCCGGGTATGTCTGAGAAATACCCCCATACCCTCTGAGCCAAGGACCGTGATCGACGTGAAGGTCGGCATCCCCCGCGAGGTCAAGAACAACGAGTTCCGGGTGGCCATCACCCCCGCCGGTGTGCACGAGCTGGTGCGCCACGGCCACCAGGTCGTCGTCGAGCGCGACGCCGGCCTCGGCTCCTCGATCACGAACGAGGAGTACGTCGCCGCGGGCGCGCAGATCCTGGAGACCGCCGACGAGGTGTGGGCCGCCGCCGACCTGCTGCTGAAGGTCAAGGAGCCCATCGCCGAGGAGTACCACCGCCTCCGCAAGGACCAGACGCTCTTCACCTACCTGCACCTGGCCGCTTCCAAGGAGTGCACGGACGCCCTGCTGGAGTCCGGCACCACCGCGATCGCCTACGAGACCGTCGAGCTGCCCAGCCGCGCGCTGCCGCTGCTCGCCCCCATGTCCGAGGTCGCGGGCCGGCTGGCCCCGCAGGTCGGCGCCTACCACCTGATGCGCGCCAACGGCGGCCGCGGTGTGCTGCCCGGCGGTGTCCCCGGTGTGCTGGCCGGCCGGGCCGTCGTGATCGGCGGCGGTGTCTCCGGCTGGAACGCCGCGCAGATCGCCATCGGCATGGGCTTCCACGTGACCCTGCTCGACAAGGACATCAACAAGCTCCGCGAGGCCGACAAGGTCTTCGGCACGAAGATCCAGACCGTCGTCTCCAACGCCTTCGAGCTGGAGAAGGCCTGCCTGGAGGCCGACCTCGTCATCGGCGCGGTGCTCATCCCCGGCGCCAAGGCCCCGAAGCTGGTCACCAACGAGCTCGTGTCGCGGATGAAGCCCGGAAGTGTCCTTGTCGACATCGCGATCGACCAGGGCGGCTGCTTCGAGGACTCCCGCCCGACCACCCACGCCGAGCCGGCCTTCCGGGTCCACGACTCGGTCTTCTACTGCGTCGCCAACATGCCCGGCGCGGTGCCCAACACCTCCACCTACGCGCTGACCAACGCGACGCTGCCGTACATCGTCGAGCTGGCCGACCACGGCTGGGCGGGCGCCCTGCGCCGCGACCCGGCGCTGGCCAAGGGCCTCAACACGCATGACGGCAAGGTCGTTTACCGCGAGGTCGCCGAGGCGCACGGCGTGGAGCACGTGGAACTGTCCGCGCTGCTCGGCTGAACCTCCTCAGCCGGTAAGTCGGCTAAGTGACAGACCGGCGAAGGCGATACTCCCTCCGTACCGGCTTCGCTCGATCGGGGGGACTCCCTCACCGGTCGTCAACACCACACACCAGGCCGGACCTTGCCCGACGAGGTCCGGCCGGATGTGTGTATGGTCACTTCGCGATTCTCGAGCAACTCGCCTCGAACGTAACCCTTCAACCGATTCGCACACCGGTGAAACCTGCCGTGCGACGGCCGTACGCCCTTGACAGCCGGATGTTTCATTGCCGACACATCGGGCCGGGTCCGGCGGATTGTGTTGCTGCGGACGCCCGACACGCCATAGAGTCGCCAATCGTCGGCATGGTGCCACGCTGACCTGTCTAGAAGTTTCCTGGTCACCAAGGAGGTAAGACGACTTGTGAATGAGTCGACATTTACTCCCGGGGGTGGTCAACCAGGAATGCCTGCACGGGACCAGGGTCCCGCGGGGTTCGAGGCTGTCGGCTCCGTCGCTGTGCGCACCTTCGCAGCCCACCAGAGTCAGCAGGCGACTCACACAGCACACCAGAAGATGGATGGCCATCACGTGAACGCCATGGCCGGCGACGGAAGTGGCGCGCCCCACAACCACTTCGCCGACTACGACGAACTGCCCGAGGGGCACTTCTACGACCCCGACGCGGAGTACGAGCCCGACCCCGAGTACGCGGCCACTCTCGCGCCCGACGCGGCCAGACAGCGCCGGGAGCGGGTCGGCCCGACCGGGCGCCCGCTGCCGTACTTCCCGATCCCGGGTCCGCTGCCCGAACACGGACCCGCGAAGATCATCGCGATGTGCAACCAGAAGGGCGGCGTCGGCAAGACCACGTCGACCATCAACCTGGGTGCCGCGCTCGCGGAGTACGGACGCCGGGTCCTGCTCGTGGACTTCGACCCGCAGGGCGCGCTGTCGGTCGGACTCGGTGTCAACCCGATGGAACTCGACCTGACCGTCTACAACCTGCTCATGGAGCGGGGGATGGCGGCCGACGAGGTGCTGCTGAAGACGGCGGTCCCCAACATGGACCTGCTGCCCAGCAACATCGACCTGTCGGCGGCCGAGGTCCAGCTGGTCTCCGAGGTCGCCCGCGAGTCGACGCTGCAACGCGCCCTGAAGCCGCTGCTGCCCGACTACGACTTCATCGTCATCGACTGCCAGCCCTCGCTCGGCCTGCTCACGGTGAACGCCCTGACGGCCGCCCACAAGGTGATAGTGCCTCTGGAGTGCGAGTTCTTCGCGCTGCGCGGTGTGGCCCTGCTGACGGAGACCATCGAGAAGGTCCAGGAGCGGCTCAACCCGGAGCTGGAGCTCGACGGGATCCTCGCCACCATGTACGACTCGCGCACGGTGCACAGCCGTGAGGTGCTCGCACGGGTGGTCGAGGCGTTCGACGACCACGTCTACCACACGGTCATCGGGCGCACGGTCCGCTTCCCGGAGACCACGGTCGCCGGTGAGCCGATCACCACGTACGCCTCCAACTCCGTCGGCGCCGCCGCCTACCGCCAGCTCGCCAGGGAGGTGCTCGCCCGGTGTCACGCCGAGTGAGTCTGCCGGGGGCCGACGAACTCTTCCGTACGACAGGGGGGATGGCGCTTCAGTCGTCCCAGCCCAGGCGTCAGGCCAACGGCGACGCCCGGGTGCCCGCTCCGGCGGGGGAGGGCGACGCGGCGGCCGCCGCCGAGGACGGGCCGCAGTCGGTGCCCGCGCAGGGCGGTGACGGCGAGGGTGCCGAGCACGTCGCGGCGGACGCGGAGCCGGCCGAGGCCGGGGAGGCCCACAGCCGTTCCGCGGCCGCTGAGCGCTCCGGCTCCGCCCGCCGGCAGGGCGCGCAGGAAGGTTCTGCCGCCGGTGCCGCGGGGGCGGCGCCCCGAAAGCGCGGGCGTAGTCCCTCGCGCCGCCCCAGCGGCCGTGAGCGGCACGACGAGAAGATCACGGTGTACGTGTCGGCCGAGGAGCTCATGGACCTCGAGCACGCCCGTCTCGTGCTCCGCGGCGAGCACGGCCTGGCCGTCGACCGCGGGCGCATCGTCCGCGAAGCGGTCGCCGTGGTCCTCGCCGACCTGGAGACCCGTGGAGACGCCAGCATCCTCGTACGACGACTGCGCGGGCGGTAGCGGTAGCCTGCGGGGGCCATGACCTCGAACGCTTCCCCACCTCCCCCCGGCGGCCCGGCCGGCCGCCGGCGTGTGCTGGGGAGGGGGCCGGCGGCTCCGCGGACGGCTCCGCCGGCCGAGCCGCCGGAGGTCTGGCCCCAGGAGGCCGAGCCGCCCGGCCCCTCCTCCGCGGAGGACGACGGGACGGCTCCGCCGGTCGAGTTGCGGGCCGGGTCGGTCCTGCTCGAAGCGCCGCCCGCCGGCGAGGGCCCCGCGCATGCGGGGCCCGCCACCCCGGCGGCCGGGCCCGGCTTTGCTTCCTCGCACGCCGCGCCCGCGCCTTCGATGTCCGGATCCCCGGTGGCCGCGCCGCCCAGGCCGGTGGACCCGGCTGAACCGAGCGGGGCTGCCGCCGAGGCGGCGGCCGACGACGGGGTCTTCAAGGTCCGGCTCGCCAACTTCGAGGGGCCCTTCGATCTGCTGTTGCAGTTGATCTCGCGGCACAAGCTGGACGTCACCGAAGTCGCGCTGTCCAAGGTGACCGACGAGTTCATGGCGTACATCCGGGCCATGGGGCCGGACTGGGACCTGGACGAGACGACCGAGTTCCTGGTCGTCGCCGCCACCCTGCTCGACCTGAAGGCCGCGCGGCTGCTGCCCGCCGCCGAGGTGGAGGACGAGGGCGACCTCGCGCTGCTCGAGGCGCGGGACCTGCTGTTCGCCCGGCTGTTGCAGTACCGCGCGTACAAGCAGATCGCCGACATCTTCAGCGGACGGCTCGACGACGAGGCCCGGCGCTACCCCCGGACCGTCGGGCTGGAGGCGCACCACGCCGAGCTGCTGCCCGACGTCGTGATCAGCATCGGCGCCGAGGGCTTCGCCAAGCTCGCCGTGAAGGCCATGCAGCCCAGGCCCAAGCCGCAGGTCTACGTCGACCACATCCACGCCCCGCTGGTCAGCGTGCAGGAGCAGGCACAGATCGTCGTGACCCGGCTGCGGGAGCTGGGGGAGGCCAGTTTCCGTGCCCTCGTGGAGGACACCGACGACACCCTGACCGTCGTGGCGAGGTTCCTCGCCCTGCTTGAGCTGTACCGCGAGAAGGCCGTCGAGCTGGAGCAGGAGACCGCGCTCGGGGACCTGCTCGTGCGGTGGACCGGCGGGGACGGTGACCGGACACCGACCGTCACCGACGAGTTCGACCGGCCGCCCGAGCCGCCGAAGGAGGAGAAGAAGGCGTGAGCGAGCGAACGACCGACCTGCCGGCCGGGCCGCGCACCGTCGCCGACCTCGAGCTGAAACCGGCCCTGGAGGCCGTCCTCATGGTCGTGGACGAACCCGCGACCGAGGAGCACCTCGCGAAGATACTGGAGCGGCCGAAGCGGCAGATCGCCGACGCCCTGCGCGAGCTGGCCGACGAGTACACCGTCCAGGGACGCGGCTTCGAGCTGCGGTACGTCGCGGGAGGCTGGCGCTTCTACACGCGGGCCGGCTACGCCCCGGCCGTCGAGCGCTTCGTGCTGGACGGCCAGCAGGCCCGCCTCACGCAGGCCGCGCTGGAGACCCTGGCCGTCGTCGCCTACCGGCAGCCGGTCAGCCGCAGCCGGGTCTCGGCCGTACGCGGAGTCAACTGCGACGGTGTCATGCGCACCCTCCTCCAGCGCGGTCTGATAGAGGAGGCGGGCACGGAACCCGAAACAGGTGCGATCCTGTACAGGACGACGAACTACTTCCTGGAGCGGATGGGCCTGCGCGGCCTGGACGAGCTCCCGGAGCTCGCGCCCTTCCTCCCGGAGGCGGAGGCGATCGAGGCCGAGACCCAGGAGGGCGTACCGTCGTTCGACCCGGACGCGCCAGACGACGGCGCGCCGGGCCGCCCGGTGAACCCGGGGACCCACGACGAAGACGACCAGACGGAACTTTGATGCGAAGCAGCAGCGGCAGGAACAGCAGCGGAAACAACGGCGGGAGCCGTGGTGGCAACAGCGGCGGCCGCGGCGGGAGTGGTGGTGGTCGCGGCAACTTCCGCGGCGCCGGCAACAACCGCGACGACAAGCAGGGCAGTGGCCGTCCGAAGAAGCCGCGCCCCGAGGAGCGCCGCTACGACGTGGGCCCCGGCGCGACCAAGGACGGCCCCAAGGCCGGACGGGGCGGCGCGGCCCGCGGTGGCGCCAAGGGCGGGCCCAAGCAGCCCCAGCGTCCGGGCCGCACGGCCCCGGCGCGCCCCCGTGAGTACGAGGCGCAGATCGAGGAGCGCAACCGCGACCGGTACGCCGGGAAGAAGGAGGTCAAGCTCCCCAAGACCTTCCCCGGCGCCGAGCAGGAGGGCGAGCGGCTTCAGAAGATCCTCGCCCGCGCGGGCTTCGGCTCCCGGCGCGCCTGCGAGGAGCTGATCGAGCAGGCCCGGGTCGAGGTCAACGGCGAGATCGTCCTGGAGCAGGGCAAGCGGGTCGACCCGGAGAAGGACGAGATCAAGGTCGACGGGCTGACCGTCGCCACCCAGAGCTACCAGTTCTTCTCGCTGAACAAGCCCGCCGGTGTGGTGTCGACGATGGAGGACCCGGAGGGCCGGCAGTGCCTCGGGGACTACGTCACCAACCGTGAGACCCGCCTCTTCCACGTCGGCCGGCTCGACACCGAGACCGAGGGCGTCATCCTGCTCACCAACCACGGCGAGCTGGCGCACCGGCTGACCCACCCGAAGTACGGCGTGAAGAAGACCTACCTCGCGCACATCGTCGGCCCCATCCCGCGCGACCTGGGCAAGAAGCTCAAGGACGGCATCCAGCTGGAGGACGGCTACGCGCGCGCCGACCACTTCCGGGTCGTCGAGCAAACCGGCAAGAACTACCTCGTCGAGGTCACCCTCCACGAGGGCCGCAAGCACATCGTGCGCCGGATGCTGGCGGAGGCCGGTTTCCCGGTCGACAAGCTGGTCCGGGTCGCCTTCGGCCCGATCACCCTCGGCGACCAGAAGTCGGGCTGGCTGCGGCGGCTGTCCAACACCGAGGTCGGCATGCTGATGCAGGAAGTCGACCTCTAGACCTTGTGACCGACTCGCACCCCCTTTTATAGTCGTGCTGACTATAAAAGGGGGTGTTGGTCATGGACGGCTACGACAAGTACGCCCACGAACCCTTCGCCGTCACCGTCGACCTGGCCGTGTTCACCGTCCGGCAGGGCGCGCTGCACGTGCTGCTCGTCGAACGCGGACAGGAGCCGTACGCCGGACGCCGGGCCCTGCCCGGCGGGTTCCTTCGGCCGGACGAGTCGGCGGAGACGGCCGCCCGGCGTGAACTCGCCGAGGAGACCGGCCTGTCCGACGTCTCGGGGCTGCATCTGGAGCAGCTGCGCACCTACAGCGAGCCCGGCCGCGACCCCCGGATGCGGGTCGTGTCGGTCGCCTTCGCCGCACTGCTGCCCGACGCGCCCGAGGCGCACGGCGGCAGCGACGCGGCCCGGGCCGACTGGGTGCCGTACGGCACGGAGGGGCCGCTCGCCTTCGACCACGACCGCATCCTGGCCGACGCCCACGACCGTGTCGGCGCCAAGTTCGAGTACACCTGCCTCGCCACCGCCTTCTGCCCGCCCGAGTTCACCCTCGGCGAGCTCCAGCAGGTCTACGAGACCGTGTGGGGCACCGCGCTCGACCGGCCCAACTTCCGGCGCAAGGTGCTCGCCACGCCCGGCTTCGTCGAACCCGTCCCCGGCGCCGCCCGGCTGACCGGCGGCCGGGGCAAACCCGCCGCGCTCTACCGCGCCGGAACCGCCGCCGCCCTGCACCCGCCTCTCCTCCGGCCCACCCGGGAAGGACGCCCCGCATGACCACGCTCGTCCACAAGCAAGCCGCCACCGGAACGCTGACGGGGCTCGCCCTCGGCGACGCGCTGGGCTTCCCGACCGAGTTCAACGACGTGCCCTCGATCCTCGCCAAGTGCGGACCCTGGCGGGAGATGGAGCTGCCGAAGCGCGCCTTCGTCTCGGACGACACCCAGATGACGCTGGCGGTGGGCCGCGCGGTGCGCACGGCGATGGACCGGGGGCTGCTCACGCCGCTGCGCCTGACCCGGCCGCTGCGGGAGGAGTTCGTCGACTGGTACCAGTCCCCGGACAACAACCGGGCCCCGGGCCGCACCTGCATGAAGGCCTGCATGCTGCTGAAGGACGAGACCCGCCCCTGGCAGGACGCCTCGCAGATCCACTCCAAGGGCTGCGGTGCCAACATGCGCGTCGCACCCCTGGGGCTGGTGCCCGGCCTGAGTGACGAACAGCGGGCCGGCGCCGCCCAGTTGCAGGCGGCGCTCACCCACGGCCACCCCACGGCCCTGGCGGCCTCCGACCTCACCGCCCACGCCGTACGCCTGCTCGCCCAGGGCGCGGAGCCGACGGGTCTGGTCGGCCTGCTCCGCTCGTACGCCCTGGAGAACCGCAGCCGCTACCACGAGCGCTGGCTGGGCGACCTGTGGCGCCGCGCCGAGGACGCCAGCCCCGAGCGGTTCATCGCACGCGGCTGGGACGAGTGCCTGGAGGTCCTGGACCGGCTCCAGCCCGCCGTGCGCACCGTCTCGCCGGAGACCGACCCGTGCCTGGCCACCGGTGAGGGCTGGATCGCCGAGGAAGCCCTGGCGACCGGACTGCTGTGCTTCCTGATCTTCGTCGACGAGCCGGTGACGGCCCTGCGCCGTGCGGCCTGCACCTCGGGCGACTCGGACTCGATCGCCTGCCTGACGGGCGCCTTCGCCGGCGCGCACCTGGGCGCGCGGGCCTGGCCCACCGAGTGGGCCGACCGTGTCGAGTACCGGAGCGACCTGCTCACTCTCGGGGCGTTGTGGGACGCGTGACGCGGCGGGGCCGGCCGCGGGCCCTCATGTCAGGCGGATCGAGTTTCCCTCCACGGTGATCTGCTCGGCGGGCAGCGGCTGCGTCGCCGGGCCGTGGGCCACCGCGCCGTCGGCGATGCGGAACTTGCTGCCGTGGCACGGGCAGTCGATGGTGCCGTCGGACACGAACCCCACCGTGCAGCGCTGATGGGTGCAGATCGCCGAGAAGGCCTTGAAGCGGCCCGCCTCCGGCTGGGTCACCACGACCTCCGCGTCCGCGAAGATCTTGCCGCCGCCGACCGGGATCTCGCCGACGTCGGCCAGGACCCGCCCGGCGCGCCCGCTCGTCGCGCCCCCGCCGGTGGGGGAGTCCGTCGACTCGGAGCCGCTGTCGCCGCCCCCGCCGCAGGCCGCGACGAGCACCGCCGCGCCTGTCGCGCCCGTCGCGAGGAGGACCGTGCGGCGCGTGGTCTCGTAGCTCATGTCGTCACTCCGGAAGTGCCAAGTGGGGGTGTATCGGAATTCGGTTCATCTTCACACTGAATCTACTCAAACCCCTCGATCCCGGCGTCTCACCGGGCGGGCGCCGCGTACCCGGGCCGCGCGGGCTGACTAGGCTGGTCGGACGGAGAGCGACACGCACGTCAGCAAGGAGCAACGCCGTGGCGGTACGAGCGGTCCGGGGCGCCGTCCAACTCGAACGGGACGAGGCCGGGCACATGGACGAGCAGGTCGGTGCCCTGCTCACGGAGATCCTCGAGCGCAACGATCTCACCGCCGACGACCTGATCAGCATCTGGTTCACGGCCACGCCCGACCTGCACAGCGACTTCCCGGCGGCCGCCGCCCGCAAGCTGGGCATCGTCGACGTCCCGCTCATCTGCGCCCAGGAGCTGGACATCGAGGGCGCCATGCCGCGCGTCGTCCGGGTCCTCGCGCACATCGAGTCCGACCGGCCCCGGGCCGGCATCGCCCACGTCTACCTCGGCGCCGCCGCCGCCCTGCGCAAGGACATCGCCCAGTGAGGACCGCACTCGTCATCGGCACCGGCCTCATCGGCACGTCCGCCGCGCTGGCGCTGGCACAGCGGGGTGTCACCGTCCACCTCGCCGATCCCGACCCGGAGCAGGCCCGTACCGCGGCCGCGCTCGGCGCCGGGACCGACCAGGCACCGGACGGGCCCGTCGACCTCGTGATCGTCGCCGCCCCGCCCGCGCACGTCGCCGGTGTGCTCGGCGACGCCATGCGGCGCGGAGCGGGACGCGGCTACCTGGACGTCGCCAGCGTCAAGGGAGGACCGCGCCGGGAGCTGGAGGCGCTCGGCCTCGACCTGTCGGCGTACATCGGCTCCCACCCCATGTCGGGCCGGGAGAAGTCCGGCCCGCTGGCCGCGACCGGGGACCTCTTCGAGGGCCGCCCCTGGGTGCTGACCCCGACCCGGGACACCGACACCGAGGTGCTGAACCTCGCCCTGGAGCTGGTCTCGCACTGCCGTGCGGTGCCGGTGGTCATGGACGCCGACGCCCACGACCGGGCCGTCGCCCTCGTCTCGCACATGCCCCACCTGGTCTCCAGCCTGGTGGCCGCGCGGCTGGAGCACGCCGAGGAGGCCGCCGTACGGCTGTGCGGGCAGGGCATCCGGGACGTGACGAGGATCGCCGCCTCCGACCCCCGGATGTGGATCGACATCCTCTCAGCGAACCCCGCGCCGGTGGCCGACCTGCTCACGGACGTCGCCGCCGACCTGGAGGAGACCGTGCGGGCCCTGCGCGCCCTTCAGTCCTCCGACGACCACAAGCGCCGCGAGGGCGCCGACGGGATCGAGGACGTGCTGCGGCGCGGCAACGCCGGGCAGGTCCGCGTCCCCGGCAAGCACGGCTCCGCGCCCCGGGCGTACGAGGTCGTGGCGGTGCTCATCGACGACCAGCCGGGACAGCTGGCCCGGATCTTCGCCGACGCGGGCCTGGCCGGCGTCAACATCGAGGACGTACGGATCGAGCACGCGACGGGGCAGCAGGCCGGTCTGGTGCAGCTGATGGTGGAGCCGAAGGCGGCCCCGGTGCTGAGCGCCGCGCTGCGGGAGCGGGGCTGGGCGCTCCGGCAGTGAGCGGGTGCGGCCGGTGGCGCTCCCGGGGCTGCCACCCGGCCCCCGCTCCGGCCCGGCAGGACGCCGCTCCCGGCCGCGGGGCGCCGCCGTGGACGCGGGGCCGGACGAGTGACGCGAACCCAGTAACCTTGTGCGGGGCACTCGCGCCCTCACCCCCGCCGAGCCCGGTTCAGGAAGGTCCCCACTGTGGAAAGCGCCACGCCAGTGATTGTCGCCATCGACGGTCCGTCCGGCACGGGCAAGTCGAGCACCTCGAAGGCCGTGGCGGCGCAGCTCGGGCTGAGCTACCTGGACACCGGCGCCCAGTACCGGGCGATCACCTGGTGGATGGTGAACAACGGCATCGACGTCGACGACCCGGTGTCCGTGGCCGCCGCCGCGGGCAAGCCCGAGATCGTCTCCGGCACGGACCCGCAGGGGCCGACGATCACGGTCGACGGCGTCGACGTGGCCGGCCCGATCCGCACCCAGGAGGTCACCTCCAAGGTCAGCGCCGTCAGCGCGGTGCCCGAGGTGCGCGCCCGGATCACCGAACTCCAGCGTTCGATCGCCGCCTCCGCGGAGCGGGGCATCGTCGTCGAGGGCCGGGACATCGGCACGACGGTGCTGCCGGACGCCGACCTCAAGATCTTCCTCACCGCCTCCGCGGAGGCCCGGGCCGCCCGCCGCAGCGGCGAGCTGAAGGGCGCCGACGTCAACTCCACCCGCGAGGCCCTGATCAAGCGGGACGCCGCCGACTCCAGCCGCAAGACCTCCCCGCTCGCCAAGGCGGACGACGCCGTCGAGGTGGACACCACCGCGCTCACCCTGGCCCAGGTCATCGAGTGCGTCGTCACCCTCGTCGAGGAGAAGCGGGCCGGAAAGTGACCGAGTTGCCTTCGGCGCGGGGCGCCGAGGTCGGGCGGCGCATCGGCGTCGGCCTGATGTACGGGCTGTGGAAGCCGCGCGTGCTGGGCGCCTGGCGGGTGCCCGCGAGCGGGCCGGTGATCCTCGCGGTCAACCACTCCCACAACATCGACGGCCCCATGGTCATGGGGGTGGCGCCCCGCCCGACGCACTTCCTGATCAAGAAGGAAGCGTTCATCGGGCCGCTGGACCCCTTCCTGCTCGGCATCGGGCAGGTCAAGGTCGACCGCACCACCACCGACCGCACGGCGATCACCCAGGCGCTGGGCGTCCTGGAGGGCGGCGGCGTGCTCGGCATCTTCCCGGAGGGCACCCGGGGCGAGGGCGACTTCGCCTCGCTGCGCGCCGGGCTCGCGTACTTCGCCGTGCGCAGCGGTGCCCCGATCGTCCCGGTGGCCGTGCTGGGAAGTTCCGACCGGCCCGGACGGTTGATAAAGGCGCTGCCTCCGCTGCGCTCGCGCGTCGACGTCGTCTTCGGCGAGCCCTTCGAGGCGGGCGACGGCTCCGGACGCCGGACCCGCAAGGCGCTGGACGAGGCGACCGGGCGCATCCAGAAGCAGCTCGCGGCCCACCTGGAAAACGCCAGGCGTCTCACCAGGCGCTGAGCGACACTGAGTAGTGGATCAGCCCGGACACATCGGGCACTCCACCGACCACCACGATGAACGACGAGGTACGGACTTCATGAACGACCACATCCAGCCCGACGGCTCGGACGCGTCCGACGGCGCGTACGAGCACGACCACGGGGCGCTCGGTGACGCCGAGTTCGCGGAGTTCATGGAGCTCGCCGCGGAGGAGGGCTTCGACCTCGAGGACGTCGAGGGCGCCCTCGAGGAGGCGGGCCACGGCCCGCTGCCCGTGCTCGCCGTCGTCGGCCGCCCCAATGTCGGCAAGTCGACCCTGGTGAACCGCATCATCGGGCGCCGCGAGGCCGTCGTCGAGGACAAGCCCGGCGTCACCCGCGACCGTGTGACCTACGAGGCCGAGTGGGCGGGCCGCCGCTTCAAGGTCGTCGACACCGGCGGCTGGGAGCAGGACGTCCTCGGCATCGACGCCTCCGTGGCCGCCCAGGCGGAGTACGCCATCGAGGCCGCCGACGCCGTCGTGTTCGTCGTCGACGCCAAGGTCGGCGCCACCGACACCGACGAGGCCGTCGTCCGGCTGCTGCGCAAGGCCGGCAAGCCGGTCGTGCTGTGCGCCAACAAGGTGGACGGCCAGAGCGGCGAGGCAGACGCCTCCTACCTGTGGTCGCTGGGCCTGGGGGAGCCGCACCCGGTCTCCGCGCTGCACGGCCGGGGCACCGGCGACATGCTCGACAAGGTCCTGGAGGTGCTCCCCGAGGCGCCCCGCGAGACGTTCGGCGGGGGCGGTGTCGGCGGTCCGCGCCGCGTCGCCCTGATCGGCCGCCCGAACGTCGGCAAGTCCTCGCTGCTCAACAAGGTGGCGGGCGAGGAGCGCGTCGTCGTCAACGAGCTGGCGGGCACCACCCGCGACCCGGTCGACGAGCTGATCGAACTCGGCGGCGTCACCTGGAAGTTCGTCGACACGGCGGGCATCCGCAAGCGCGTCCACCTCCAGCAGGGCGCCGACTACTACGCCTCGCTGCGCACCGCCGCCGCCGTGGAGAAGGCCGAGGTGGCGGTCATCCTGATCGACGGCTCCGAGTCGATCTCGGTGCAGGACCAGCGGATCGTCACCATGGCCGTCGACGCGGGCCGTGCGATCGTCCTGGCGTACAACAAGTGGGACACCCTCGACGAGGAGCGCCGCTACTACCTGGAGCGGGAGATCGAGACCGAGCTCGGCCAGGTGGCGTGGGCACCCCGGGTGAACGTCTCGGCGCGCACGGGCCGGCACATGGAGAAGCTGGTCCCGGCGATCGAGACGGCCCTCGCCGGCTGGGAGACCCGGGTCCCGACGGGCCGGCTGAACGCCTTCCTCGGTGAGCTGGTCGCCGCCCACCCGCACCCGGTCCGGGGCGGCAAGCAGCCGCGCATCCTGTTCGGCACCCAGGCGGGCACCAAGCCGCCGCGGTTCGTGCTGTTCGCCTCCGGCTTCATCGAGGCGGGCTACCGGCGCTTCATCGAGCGTCGCCTGCGCGAGGAGTTCGGCTTCGACGGGACGCCGATCCACATCTCGGTGCGGGTGCGCGAGAAGCGCGGCAGGAAGAAGTAGCGGAGACAGCGGAAAGGGCGGCCCCGAACGGGGCCGGGTAGCAGTTCGTCCCCCAGGCCCCGGCGGGGAACCCGGCAATGAGCACGATCGTCCTTCGTTGTGTCGATACGGGCGG
>NZ_JBFAIG010000030.1:0-44525 GCF_040654575.1 Streptomyces sp. NPDC050674 | reverse complement strand
GTTCGACATGATCTGCAGACCAGGCCGGGCGAGCTCGGCGCGCATGAGCAGCGCCATCACGCCGCCGATGACGAAGAACGCGAACGACGTCGCCAAGTACAGCGTGCCGATCGTCTTGTGATCCGTGGTCGTCAGCCACTTCAGGTGCCTCATGCCCCGCCTGTGTCCGCGCCCCGGCGAGACGTCACACTTCTTCGGCGCGACGAGAATCACGAAACCGGGTGTGACGATCGTGAAGGTGCCGGACACGAACGGGACATGAGCAACGACGAGATCTTCGCCGCTGCCTACCGCGAGCACTACTGGGCGGTCAGCCGCTATGTCGCGCGGCGACTGGACGGGCGGGCCGGCGAGGTGGAGGAAGTGGTGGCGGAGGTGTTCACGGTGGCCTGGCGGCGCCGGGCCGACCTCCCGGCCGCCGCGCTGCCCTGGCTGTACGGCGTGGCACGCAACTGCCTGGCCAACGCGGTACGCGGCCACGGACGCCGCCGCAGGCTCGTCGACCGCCTCGGCAACGACGACACCGCGCACGGCCGGCACATCGCGGTGGGCCCCGATGCGGACACCCCCGGCGGCTGGGTGCACGAAGCGCTCGCCCGGCTCTCCGCGGCCGACCAGGAGGTACTGCGCCTCACGGCCTGGGAGGAACTCGGCATCGACGAGGTCGCCGTCGCCCTCGGCTGCGGCAGCCGGGCCGCCGCCATGCGGCTGCACCGGGCCCGGCGCCGCCTCAGAGCCGAGATCGACCGCATGCGTCCCGACTCCCCGATCACCGAGCACACCTGCACGACCGCCCCGAAGGAACACGGCCATGGCTGACGAACTGGAACTGCTGCGGGCCGCCGACCCGGTGCCCGCCGACGGCCACCGCTTCACCGACGGTCCCCTCGACGCTCGTGCGGAACGCCGGCTGGAGCAGTTGCTGAAAGAGCGGGGCGAAGGGCATCCGTCCCCGCCGCAGGCCCGGTGGGACCGGCACCCGGCCCGGCTGGGCGAGCGGCTGCCGCCGGCCCCCGGACGGATCCGGCTGGCCTGGGGCCTGGTCGCCACGGCCGTCGTCGCCGCCCTGAGCCTCACCCTCGTGCTGAGCGGCCCGAGCACCCCGCCCGCGGTCGCCGCGCCCCGCCCGCTGGCGATCGACACCGGCTCCGCACCGGTACCGCTGGCGAGGCTGGCCGAGCGCGCCGCGGCCGCGGCGGGGGCCCACGACGCGGTCCGGCTGCGCAAGGGCACCCATGTGCGGTCCTGGAGCCTCGCCCTGTCGGAGGAGGAACCCCCGATCACCCTCCCCGAGGAGCGCATCGTGCGCTGGAATGCCGACGACAGCCACACCGAACTCGTCGTGGCCACCGATCCGAGGCACTCGGGCCGCCCGGTCCTCTCGGACGAGGGCGGCGACCCCCACCTCGTGGCCGACGGCCATGTCCTGCTCGACCGCACCTACCCGCCGAGCTGGAGCGACGCCCCGCCCCAGTCGCCGCCGCCCCGCGATCCGGCCCGGCTGCGCACCTACCTGGCGGAGGCCCAGTACACCGACGCGCCGCTGACCACGCCCCAACTGCTGGACGCCGTGGCGACGCTGCTCGACCACTGGACCCTCGGCGCCCGGGAGAGCGCGGCGCTGGCCCGGCTCCTGGCGGACGCTGAGGGGCTGCGGCCCGTAGGCCAGGTCACCGACCGGCTGGGCCGACGCGGCCAGGCCTATGTGAACGATGCGCGGGGCGTCCGCCGCATGCTGATCATGGACCCGGCCACCGGAACCGTCCTCGGTCTGGAGAGCACTCTCACGGAGCCGGAACCCGCGTTCGGCGTCGAGGAGGGCGACGTCATGTCGTACAGCGCCTGGATGCCCTGATCAGCCCCCAGCGCCACGGCCCGCCCCCGCCTGACCGGGCCGGGCCCGGTGACGCCCCCGCTACTCGTCCCAGGCCTGGACCAGCGTCTGCTCGGCGATCTTGCCGTCGCGCAGGGCGATCATGGACTCGGACAGGACACGCACCCCGTCCGCGTACCGGCAGCTCTCGCTGTAGGCCGCCTCGTCGCCCTGGATGACGCACCGCTCCAGCTTGTGCGACATGTCGCGGCTGTAGACGTCCTCCAGCATCCGGCTGATCTCGTCCCGGCCGTGCAGGACCTTGGGGTGGCTGGGCTGGGTCGTGCGGTCCACGATGCGCAGCTCGGCATCGTCGGCATAGAGGGATAGCAGGAGGTCCGGGGTCTGTCCTTCCACGCCTCGGCGCAGGGTCTCCCGGTCGAAGGCGGGGTCTGCGGCGGTTCCCATGATGACTCCCTTCACAGGGCCGCGGCCCGGCGGGAGCGGGCCGCGAGGGGCCTTCCCTGTCGAGCCTCCTCCTGCCCGGCCGGTGCGGCAAGCGCAACCGGGCACTGGGCCTGACGGGTGAGCGGCGGCGCCCGCCCGTGTCCGCGGGGGACCCGTCCGCGTTGCGAAAGGCATGATCTCAACACGACGTATCGTCGCCGCCGTTGGTCTCGCCGCTGGGGTCACCGGCCTCGCCGCGCCGATGGCGAACGCGGCCGCCGCGGAAGCGAAGAGCCCGCTCAGCCCGATGGCCACGCTCGACTCGCTGACCGTGAGCGACATCCCCGCCGAGCACAAGGACGAGATCCCGCGGCCCTCCTCGCAGCTGGCCGGGCTCAACCGCCTCAACGACCTCGACCAGCTGAACCAGGTCGTCGGCCTGGTCTCCCCGGTCTTCGGCTTCCTTCCGAACGTCCGCTGACACGGCCGCGTGCGTGAGGGCCGCCCGGATCCGGGCGGCCCTCTCTCGCGTGCCCGGGCTCAGTCCGCCGTGGCCAGGAACTGCGTCGCCGCCAGCTCGGCGTAGAGCGGGTCGGCTGTCACGAGCTCGCGGTGCGTGCCGACGGCCCGGACCCGGCCCGCGTCCATCACCACGATCCGGTCGGCCATCGTCACCGTGGACAGCCGGTGTGCCACGACGAGCACCGTGGTCGTCCGGGCCACGTCCGCGACGGTGTCGCGCAGCGCCGCCTCGTTCACCGCGTCCAGCTGCGAGGTCGCCTCGTCGAGCAGCAGCAGCCGGGGGCGGCGCAACAGCGCGCGGGCGATGGCGACGCGCTGGCGCTCACCGCCGGACAGCTTGGTGCCGCGGTGTCCCACGAGCGTGTCGAGGCCGCCGGGCAGCCGGGCGACCAGGCCGTCGAGGCGGGTCGTCTTGAGCACCCGCGCCAGGGCGTCCTCGTCCGCCTCCGGATTGCCCAGCAGCAGGTTGTCCCGCAGGGAGCCCGACAGGACCGGCGCGTCCTGCTCCACATAGCCGATCGCGGCACGCAGCCGGGGCAGCTCCCAGTCGTTCAGGTCGCGTCCGTCCAGCGTGATCACACCGGACTCGGGGTCGTAGAACCGCTCGATCAGCGAGAAGACGGTGGTCTTGCCGGCGCCGGACGGGCCGACGAACGCCGTCATGCCCTGCGCCGGCACCGTGAACGTCACTCCGTGGTGCACGGGCGGAAGATCGTCGGCGTAGCGGAAGCGGACGTCCTGGAAGGTGAGGGCGGCGGGCTCGGCGCCGGGGGAGGGCAGCGGCGCCGACTCGGCCGCCGGTTCCGCGGGCAGGCGCAGTGCCTCCTCGATGCGGGTGAGGGCCGCGGCGCCCGTCTGGTACTGGGTGATGGCGCCGACGACCTGCTGTATCGGGGACATCAGGTAGAAGACGTACAGCAGGAACGCCACGAGCGTGCCCACGTCGACCGCGCCGGTCGCGACCCGTGCGCCGCCCACGGCGAGCACCGTGATGAAGGCGATCTGCATGGCGAGCCCGGCCGTGTTGCCGGCGGCGGCCGACCACTTGGCGGCCCGCACGCTCTGGCGCCACGACTCCTGCGCCGCCTCGTGCAGCGTCCGCTCCTCGCGGTGCTCCGCGCCGGACGCCTTCACGGTGCGCAGGGCGCCGAGGATCCGCTCCAGTGAGGCGCCCATGACGCCCACCGCGTCCTGCGCCTGCCGGCTCGCCTTGTTGATGCGCGGCACGATCACCCCGAGGACCACGCCCGCGGCCAGGATCACGGCCAGGGTGACGCCCAGCAGCACCGCGTCGACCAGGCCCATCATCACCACCGTGGCGACGAGCGTGAGCCCGCCCGTGCCCAGGCCGACCAGCGAGTCGGTGGTGACCGCCCGCAGCAGGGTCGTGTCGGAGGTGATGCGGGCCATCAGGTCCCCGGGTTCGGTGCGGTCCACGGCCGCGACGCGCAGCCGCAGCAGATACGACGACAGGGCGCGCCGCGCGCCGAGCACCACCGACTCGGCGGTGCGGGTCAGCACGTACGAACCCAGCGCGCCCAGCGCCGCGTTGGTCACGACGAGGGCCGACATGGCCAGCAGGGCGCCGGTGATGGCCCGGTCGTGCGACAGGTCGTCGATCAGGCCCCGCGCGACCAGCGGCAGCAGGAGCCCCGTCGCCCCGGTGACCAGCGAGAGCAGCGCGCCGGCGAACAGGGACCAGCGGTGCGGCCGTACGTACCCGAGGAGCTGCCGCCACGCGGGGGTGGCGGTCTCGGTCTCTGCGATGCTCACGGCGCTCCTTCGGCGTCGGCTGAGCGTTCAGGCTACGTCGCCGCCGACCCGCGCGGCCTGGCCTTTCCGCGCCGTGGGTGGCCGATCCGCGCCCCTTACCGATCAGTCGCGCGTAGGGTCGGAAAGGAACGGACCCCGGCCGACGAAGGAGTCAGCACCATGGCCCAGGAAGTACGCGGCGTGATCGCACCCGGCAAGGACGAGCCGGTGCGGATCGAGACGGTCGTGGTGCCCGACCCGGGCCCGGGCGAGGCCGTGGTGCGGGTGCAGGCCTGCGGCGTGTGCCACACCGACCTGCACTACAAGCAGGGCGGCATCAACGACGAGTTCCCGTTCCTGCTGGGCCACGAGGCGGCGGGCGTGGTCGAGACGGTCGGCGCCGGCGTCACCGACGTCGAACCGGGTGACTTCGTGATCCTCAACTGGCGCGCGGTGTGCGGTAAGTGCCGGGCCTGTCTGCGCGGCCGGCCCTGGTACTGCTTCGACACGCACAACGCGCAGCAGAAGATGACCCTCGCCTCGACCGGCCAGGAGCTGTCCCCGGCCCTCGGCATCGGTGCCTTCGCGGAGAAGACCCTGGTCGCGGCCGGGCAGTGCACCAAGGTCGACCCGGGCGTCGCCCCGCAGGTGGCGGGACTGCTGGGCTGCGGGGTGATGGCCGGCATCGGCGCCGCGATCAACACGGGCAACGTCGGCCGGGGCGACTCGGTCGCCGTGATCGGCTGCGGCGGTGTCGGCGACGCTGCCATCGCCGGATCGCGGCTGGCCGGAGCGGGGACGATCATCGCCGTCGACATCGACGACCGCAAGCTGGAGACGGCCCGCTCCATGGGCGCCACCCACACCGTCAACTCGCGCGAGAACGACCCGGTCGCGGCGATCCGCGATCTCACCGGCGGCTTCGGCGCCGACGTCGTCATCGAGGCCGTCGGCCGCCCCGAGACGTACGAGCAGGCCTTCTACGCCCGCGACCTCGCGGGCACGGTCGTCCTCGTCGGCGTCCCCACACCCGAGATGAAGCTCGAACTGCCGCTGCTGGACGTCTTCGGCCGCGGCGGGTCGCTGAAGTCGAGCTGGTACGGCGACTGCCTGCCCTCCCGGGACTTCCCCATGCTGATCGACCTGCACCTCCAAGGGCGCCTCGACCTCGGCGCGTTCGTCACCGAGACCATCCAGCTCGACGAGGTGGAGAAGGCGTTCGAGCGGATGCACCACGGCGACGTGCTGCGCTCGGTGGTGGTGCTGTGATGGCCACGCGCGTCGAACACCTCGTCACCTCCGGGCAGTTCAGCCTCGACGGCGGCACCTGGGACGTCGACAACAACGTGTGGATCGTCGGCGACGACCACGAAGCGATCGTCATCGACGCCGCCCATGACGCCGACGCCATCGCCGAGGCCGTCGGAAACCGCCGGCTCACGGCCATCGTGTGCACACACGCCCACAACGACCACATCGACGCCGCCCCCGCGCTCGCCGAGCGCACCGGCGCCACCATCTGGCTGCACCGCGACGACCTGCCGTTGTGGAAGCAGACCCACCCGGACCGGGATCCCGACGCCTGGCTGGTCGACGGCCAGACGATCGAAGCCGGAGGCGCCGACCTCAGGGTCCTGCACACCCCGGGTCACGCGCCCGGCGCGGTCTGCCTCCACGACCCGGGGCTGGGCACGGTCTTCACCGGCGACACCCTCTTCCAGGGCGGGCCCGGCGCCACCGGCCGGTCCTTCTCGCACTTCCCGACGATCATCGACTCGATCCGCGACCGGTTGCTCACCCTGCCGCCCGGGACCACCGTCCGCACCGGCCACGGCGACTCCACCACCATCGGCGCGGAGGCCCCGCACCTGGACGAATGGATCGCCCGGGGCCACTGACCGCGTGTCGCCCGTAAAAGGCGACAGAAGATGTCCGGCTTACCCGTCACTGTGAAGGCGTCAAGCAGTCACGGACACGGGAGGCCGGACATGTCAGCTCCGTTGCAGGACAAGGTCGCACTGGTCGCCGGGGCGACCCGGGGGGCCGGGCGGGGGATCGCCGTGGAACTCGGTGCGGCCGGTGCCACGGTCTACGTCACCGGCCGCAGCACCCGCGCCCGCCGCTCGGAGTACGACCGGCCCGAGACCATCGAGGACACCGCCGACCTGGTCACCGCCGCCGGGGGCCGGGGCGTCGCCGTCCCCACCGACCACCTCGACCCGGCACAGGTCCGGGCCCTGGTCGACCGGATCGCCGACGAACAGGGCCACCTCGACGTCCTCGTCAACGACATCTGGGGCGGCGAGACCCTCTTCGAGTGGGACACCCCGCTGTGGGAGCACGACCTCGACAACGGCCTGCGACTGCTCAGGCTCGCCGTCGAGACGCACGCCGTCACCAGCCACCACGCGCTGCCGCTGCTGCTGCGCCGTCCCGGCGGCCTGGTCGTCGAGGTCACCGACGGCACCGCCGAGTACAACGGTGAGAACTACCGCGTGAACTTCTTCTACGACCTCGCCAAGGCCTCGGTCCTGCGCATGGCCTTCGCACTCGGCCACGAACTCGGCCCCCGGGGCGCCACGGCCGTCGCCCTCACCCCCGGCTGGCTGCGTTCGGAGCTGATGCTGGACGCCTTCGGGGTGCGGGAGGACAACTGGCGCGACGCCCTGGAGCGCGTCCCCCACTTCGCCATCTCCGAGACCCCGCACTACGTGGGCCGGGCCGTGGCCGCGCTCGCCGCCGACACGGACGTGGCGCGCTGGAACGGGCAGTCGCTGTCCAGCGGCGGGCTCGCCCAGGTGTACGGCTTCACCGACCTCGACGGCAGCCGCCCGGACGCCTGGCGCTACCTCGTGGAGGTCCAGGACGCGGGCAGGCCCGCGGACGTCACCGGATACCGGTGACGCGTACGACCGGACAGCCGGATCGACGAAATCAACAGGTATGCCCGGATACCACCCCCTTGGGTCGATGGGGTATGTCACTGTTCCGTCCCAGCGCCGCCGCGTGCACAACCGGAACCGGTCTTCGCCCGTCTAGCAGACAGACATCACGGAATCGACTGTCGCGAAGGGGCAGGACCAGCCATGGGGGACGTACGCAGACGGAGTGCCGTCGCACTGGGGATCACCGGCCTGGTGGCACCGCTCACGCTGGCGCTCGGCGCCGCACCGGCTCAGGCCGCGAGCTGTAGCACGCAGGCCGGCCCGTACCAGAAGCAGGTCGAGAAGTTCCTCGGCCGTCCGGTCGACGGCAAGCAGTCCGCCGCCGACTGCAAGGCCATCAAGGCCTTCCAGACCAAGCACGGCATCTCGCCGAACATCGGCTACGCCGGCTCGGTCACCTGGGGGGTGATGGACCTGATGCAGAAGCAGAAGGCCGTCGGGAAGACCCCCAACAAGGACGGCAAGTGCCCGGTGAACAAGGGCCGGATCGCCTGTGTGAACCTGACGCTCCAGCTGAGCTGGATCCAGGACGGCGAGAAGCTCGTCTACGGCCCCGTGCCGGTCCGCACCGGCCGCGACGGGTACGAGACCCGCACCGGCCTGAAGAAGATCTACTGGCGCAACATCGACCACGTCTCGTCGATCTACCACGTGCCGATGCCCTACGCGCAGTTCTTCGACGGCGGCCAGGCCTTCCACTCCGTCGGCGTCAGCATGTGGAACCCGCCGGGCTCGCACGGCTGCACCAACATGACGAAGACCGACGCCAAGAAGTACTGGTCGCTGCTGAAGAAGGGCGACGACGTCTTCGTCTACGGCCGCAAGCCGGGCACCTGATCCGAGCCCCGAAGTCCGTACCTCCAGCCTGGCCCCGCCCTGCCGTGCCGACCCCGAAGGTGAACGGCGGGGCGGCGAAAGGTACTCGCAGGTGGCTGATGTGAACAGCCTCACGTTTACCGGGAGATGGACGTGATCAGCAACACTGTCCGAAATGCCGGATTGGTTCCTGATTACTCACATCGCCTTCACGTCCGGCGACGTATGCTTCACAGCATGTCCACCACTGTTGAAACCTCATCCGAGCGATCGGCTGACGAGGTCAACGAGGAGATCCGCGCGCTGTGGCGCCGGTCGGGCGGGACACTGAGCGTCGAGCAGCGCGAGGAGTACCAGCGGCTCGTCCTTGAGTGGGCCTCCGCGGCCCCGCAGTAGGTTCCGCGGTCCGGCCTTCGTCCCGGCCCCGTTGACGCATCAGTCCTTCGTGACAGGGCACCCCTGACCGAATGGGTGCCCTTCTCGCACTGTCCTCGGCCGTCGTCTACGGCATCGTCGACTTCACGGGCGGCCTGTTGTCCCGGCGCGTGTACCACGCCGCCGTCACCCTCTACGGCCAGTTCGGCGGGTTGGCGCTCGCCTGTGCCGCCGCCCTCCTGCTGCCCTCCGACGCCCCGCGGGGCACCGATCTGCTGTGGGGCGCCCTGTCCGGAGTCGGCAGCGGCACGGCCATGCGGTTCCTCAACCGCGGCCTGAGCCGCGGCGACATGAGCGTCGTCGTGCCCGTGAGCGCCGTCACCGGCGTCGCGCTGTCGGTGCTGTGCGGGGTCCTCGTCCTCGGCGACCGTCCTGGCGCCGTCGCCTGGCTCGGCATCGCCGTCACCGTGCCCGCGCTGTGGTGCGTCGCCGGCGGCAGGAGCGGTGCGGGGAAGGGAACGGCGGACGGACTGATCGCCAGTGCGGGCGTGGCCGTGCAGTACCTCGCCCTGGGCCAGGCCGGGGCCGGAAGCGGCCTGTGGCCCGTCGCCGCGGGCCGGGTCGCCGCGGTGCTCGTCCTCCTGCCGGACGCCGCCCGTCACGCCCGCCGGCTGAGGCTGCCGCCGGTCCGCTGTGTCCAGGCCGTCCTCGTCGGAGCCGGGGCGGCCCTCGGCCTCGTGCTGTATCTGCTCGCTGTCCAGCGGCAGTTGCTGGCCGTGGCGGTGGTCCTGGCCTCGCTCTACCCGGCCCTGCCGGTGGTCCTCGGCCTGGTGCTGCTGCACGAGCGGATCAGCCGCCGTCAGGCCGGGGGACTGGTGGGGGCGGGCATCGCGACCGTCCTGCTCACCCTGGGCTGAGCGGCGCGCCCCACCGCGACCCGCCACCGGCGTCATCCCCAAGTGGCCGAGTAGTACTGCCGGTACGCCTTGCGGTCCTGCTCCGCCCGGATCCACCGGGTCGCCACCAGGGCGACGAGGCTGCCCGCGATGACGAGCATGCCGGGGCCCACGTTGCGCGGGTCGGTCAGGCGGCTCAGCAGCGTCGAGGCATCCGTGTCCGTGACCGGTGCCGACGACCCCGGGGAGGCGGCGCCCTGCGAGGCCGACGGCGCCGGTGCGGCGCCCGTGCCACCGGCCGACTCGGCCACGATCAGCTTGACCCCCAGCTCCGTCAGCGCCTTCGTCACCGGCTGGAAGAACGTTGTACCGCCCGCCGTGCAGTCCCCGCTGCCGCCCGAGGTCACGCCCAGCGCCACGCCGTCGGCGAACATCGGGCCTCCGCTGTCGCCCGGTTCGGCGCACACGTTCGTCTCGATGAGGCCCGTGACCGTGCCCTCGGGGTAGTTGACCGTCGCGTTGAGCGCGGTGACCTCGCCCTCGCGCAGCCCGCTTGTACTGCCGCTGCGGAAGATCTTCTGCCCGACCTCCGCATCCGCGACGCCTGTGATCCGCACGCCCTTGCCGTCACCGACCGCCACGACGTCCGCGCCCTTGCCCGCACGGCCGCCGTCGTACTTCACCAGGGAGTAGTCGTCGCCGGGAAAGCTGCCCTTGAGCGACGTTCCGACCTGGTTCCGGCCCCGGTTGTCGGCGAACCAGACGGAACCGTCGGGCCCGCAGTGTCCGGCCGTCAGGATGAAGTCGCTTGTTCCGTCGGTCACGTTGAACCCCGCCGAACAGCGCCCGGCGGTCGACAGGATGGGCTGCGCGCCGTTGATCCGTGTCGTGAACTTGCCCTCGGTGCGCTCCATGCGGACGAAGGAGCCGATGCCCTCGGCGACCTTGGTCATCCTGGACCAGTCGGAGGCGGAGACGGTGCTGTCGCCCCGCACCACCACCTGGTTGCTCTTGTAGTCCAGGGCCCACGAGGTGCCCGCGACCCGGGGGGCCGAACGCAGCGTCGCCGCCGCGGACTTGAGGTCGCTCATGCTGTGCTCGACCATCCTGGCCTGCGCGCCGGCCCGCTTCACCTCGGCCGCCGCCTTGCCGTCGGTGACCGCGACGACCGGCCGCCCGGCCGAGTCGACCCAGCTGCCGGCGGTGCGGGAGTTCCCGAGCCGGGACACGAGGTCGGTGCCCTTGCCGGTCGGCGGCGGCGCGGTGAACGGGACGCCGATGGACGGGGCCGCGGGCTCGCTCGCCACGGCGTTGGTGACCATCGCTCCTCCCAGGAGGAGTCCGCCGACGGCCGCCAGCCGTGTCACTCGCCGGACGACCCGTCGTCGTGCGTGCCTCATGCGTGGCTCCCGAACCCGAACATCACGGTGTGAACACCGCGGAGCCCTCCTTGAGTTGAGTGCCCTTCATCCATACGGGGCGCGGGCGCGCCGTGTTCACCGCGCCGGTGATCTCTTCGGCGTCACCCGGCGACCGGGGGCGCGAGCAGGGCGCCGCTGCGGGCGTCGCCCCACACCGAGTGCGGATCGACGTAGGGCCGCAGCAGGGCCGTGAGCGCCGGGTCACCGCGGCCGTTCAGCTCGTCGGAGGCGATCTTGCGGGCGATCCCGGCGAGGAAGTCCGCGACCTGCACCCGCGCGTCGTCACGGGCGACGACGAGCCGCAGCCCGGCCAGACCGATCCCGGCCCGCCGGGCCGTCGCCTCGATCCACGCGATGCGGTCCGGCGTCAGCATGTTCTGCCGGTCGTGCACGAGGTGGACCGGCCGCCCGTGCCCGTTCCACAGGGCGGCCGTCCGCACGATCGCCGGCAGCAGCGGGTTGAGCGGCGGGACCAGCGGCGGCCCGGCCAGGAGCCCGTCCCGGTACGCCACCGCCCGGGTCCTGGTCGCGGCGAGCCGCTCCAGGATCCGCGCCGCGTCCGTCCTCGGACGCGTGCGCAGCAGGTCGTCGACCGTGCCGTAGAAGTCGCCGACCGGGTCCCCGTCGTGGCGCACCCGCAGCAGCCGGTTGGCCGCCTCGAGGAACGCCCGCCAGCCGTCCTCCCCGAAGGCCGGGCGCCCCACGCGGAACAGGGCGATCGCCTCGGCCGGGTCGTCCAGCAGCAGGCCGACGGCCCGGTCGACCACGAAGAAGGCCTTCTCCATCAGGTGCACCCGCGCCCGCCCGTGGACCGGCCCCTCCGGTGCGAGCAGCCACTCCAGCACCGCGCGGTGCTTCTCCCGCAGCAGGTGGTTCGCCTTGTATTCCTCGGCCGGTGACCGGATCCGGTCCCGGATCTCTCCCACCGTCGCCGCGGCCGACGCCACGGACAACGAGACACCGGCGTGCGCGAACACGTCCGTGTTGCCGCCGGTGAGGTTCTCACCGTCCGACCCCGACTCGTCGCAGGCGATCTCCAGCAACGCGCCCGCCGCCCCGCCCCGCTCGTCCTCCGCACGATTCCCGCTCACCGCACAGCCCCCTATCGTGTGCCCATGACCAGGATCGCGCACGAGACGTCCGGTGAACCGAATCCTCTGCAAGCCCTCACCCTCGACCGGCTCCGGCAGCGCACCAGCGCCAAGTGGCGCACCTACCCGGAAGACGTGCTCCCGCTGTGGGTCGCCGAGATGGACGTGCCGCTCGCCGAGCCCGTGGTGCGGGCCGTCACCGACGCGCTCCACCTGGGCGACACCGGCTACGCGACCGGCACCGCGTACGCGCAGGCCCTGGCTGCCTTCGCCGGGAAGCGGTGGGGCTGGGACGGGCTCGCCGTGGAGCGCACCGCGATCGTGCCCGACGTCATGCTGGGTGTCGTCGAGATGCTCAAACTGGTCACCGGACCCGGCGACACGGTGATCGTCAACCCGCCCGTGTACCCGCCGTTCTACCCGTTCGTGACGCACATGGACCGGCGGGTGGCCGAGGCCCCGCTCGGCCCGGACGGGCGCATCGACCTCGGCGTCCTGGAGGAGGCCTTCCGGCAGGCCGTCGCGGGCGGCGGGCGGGCCGCCCACCTGCTGTGCAACCCCCACAACCCGACCGGCACCGTCCACACGGCCGAGGAGCTGTCCGCCGTCGCCGCCCTCGCCGAGCGGTACGGCGTGCGCGTCGTCGCCGACGAGATCCACGCCCCGCTGGTGCTCGGTGACGCCCGCTTCGTGCCGTATCTGAGCGTGCCGGGCGCCGAGCGCGGCCTGTCGCTGATGTCGGCCTCCAAGGGCTGGAACCTGCCCGGGCTCAAGGCCGCCCTCGCCATCGCCGGGGCCGGGGCCGCCGCCGACCTGAGGCGGATGCCCGAGGAGGTGGGGGACGGCCCGAGCCACGTCGCCGTCATCGCGCACACCGCCGCCCTGCGCGACGGCGTCCCCTGGCTGGACGCCCTGCTGGCCGGCCTCGACGGCAACCGGCGGCTGCTCGCGGACCTGCTGGCGGAGCATCTGCCCGCCGTCCGCTACCGGCCGGGCGACGCCACCTATCTGGCCTGGCTCGACTGCCGCGCCCTCGGACTCGGCGACGACCCGGCCGACGTCTTCCTGCGCCGCGGCCGCGTCGCCCTCACCTCCGGCCTCCCCTTCGGCCCCGGTGGCGCCGGCCACGCCCGCCTGAACCTGGCGGCCTCGGCGGAGGTGCTCACCGAGGCGGTGCGCAGAATGGCGGCGTCGCGCTGAACCCGGTGGCGCGCTCGTACACTTGCGCCATGGACGACAGGACACTGGACGCACTCGGCGCGGGAAAGTACCTGCTCCTCACCAGCTACCGCAAGAACGGCACGCCGGTCGCCACCCCGGTCTGGGTGGTGCGCGACGGGGACGCGCTCGGCGCCTGGACGCCCGCCGAGTCCTGGAAGGTGAAGCGGATCCGCGACCGCGCCGACGTGCTGGTCGGCCCCTGTGACCTGCGCGGCAACCCCACCGGCAGTCAGGTACCGGGCACGGCGGAGATCTGCGACCCGGCCACCACCGCCCGCTACCGGAAGCTGATCGCCCGCAAGTACGGTCTGACCGGCCGGCTCACGCTGCTCGGCAGCCGGCTGCGCCGGGGCACGGACGGCACCGTGGGCATCCGCATCACCCTCTGAGACCCGGGCAAGCGCTTTCGGCCGCAGGGGAGTGGAGACCCGGTCCAGGGGAAAGGGCACCTGCCATGAGCCGAACTCCCGTCCTGCGCGCAGCCGTCGTCGGCACCGGCCACCGGGCCCGGTTGTACACCCGCGGCCTCGCCGAACGCCCCGGCCATGTCGTGGCCGCGCTGTGCGACCCCAGTCCGACCCGGATGGCCTTCCACAACCGGCTGCTCGCCGAGGCCGGCGCACCGGCCGCCACCCCGTGGGAGCCCGGCCGCTTCACCGACCTGCTCACCGAGGAGGACATCGACGAGGTCGTCGTCACCACCGTCGACGCCGAGCACGACCGCTACATCGTCCCCGCCCTCGAAGCGGGCTGCCGGGTCGTCACCGAGAAGCCGATGACCGTCGACGCAGAGCGCTGCGCCCGCATCCTCGACACCGTCCGCGAGACGGGCAACTCCCTGACGGTCGCCTTCAATTACCGCTTCAACCCCGTGCACGAGAAGGTCCGCGCCCTGCTGGCGGACGGCGCGGTCGGCGAGGTGCTCTCGGTCCACTTCGAGTGGCTCCTCGACGTACGGCACGGCGCCGACTACTTCCGCCGCTGGCACCGCGAGAAGCGGCACAGCGGCGGCCTGCTGGTGCACAAGTCCTCGCACCACTTCGACCTGGTGAACTGGTGGCTCGACGACGAGCCCCGGGAAGCGTTCGGCTACGGGCGGCTCGGCTTCTACGGCTGCGAGGCGGGGGAGCGGCACGGACTGCGCCGGGACTACGACCGTGCCCACGGAGCCGAGCGGGCCGCCGACGACCCCTTCGCCCTGGACCTCGCGGCCGACGACACCCTGCGCGCCCTCTACCTCGACGCCGAACACGACGACGGGTACCTGCGGGACCGCAACGTCTTCGACGGGCCGGTCACCATCGAGGACGACATGGCCGTCCTCGTGCGGTACGCCCGCGGCGCCACCATGACGTACCACCTGACCGCCTATTCCCCGTGGGAGGGCTACCGGGTGATGTTCAACGGCAGCGCGGGCCGGCTGGAGCTGGAGGTGGAGGAGAGCCGCTGGCAGTCGCCGCGCACCCGGCTCACCCCGGCGGCCGGCGCGGTGCACGGCGACACGGCGGCCGAGCACGCGGGCGGCGCCCGTCTGACCCTGCGCCCGTTGTGGCGGCCTCCGGTGGAGGTGCCGCTCGCGGTCGCCCGCGAGGCCCACGGCGGCGGCGATCCGCGCATGCTCGACGCCCTGTTCGGACCTGCCGACCCCGCCCGGCCGGCGGACACCGCCGCCGGCACGCATCCCACGGCCACCGAACGCGACGGGGCGCTCGCCCTCGCGGTGGGGCTGGCGGCCAACCGGAGCTTCGAGACCGGACGGCCGGTGCGCACCGACGCGCTGGTCCCCGGCTGAGGGGGCGTCAGCTCCAGGCCCGGTACGGCTCGTCGAGCAGTTGGAAGACCGGCTCGCCCCGTACCGGATCCTTGGCCGTGGACAGCCGGACCCGGTCCCCGCTGTGGATGCCGATCGGCGGACCCATCACCCGGCCGCGGACCACGAAACCCTCGGACATCTCTATCTGCGACACATTGCGCGCCGCCGGGGTGTTGCGGTGCACCACCGTGGAGTGGCGGACGGTGCCCGTGCCCTCGGCGCGCTCCGTGCGCAGGTCACTGCCCCGGCAGACCGGGCACAGCAGCCGGTGGTACATGGCGGTGCCGCACCAGGTGCAGCGCTGGAAGAGGATGGCGTCCGAGTTCTGGCCCCTCGGGTCGAGCAGACCCGTCGCGGAGCCGGCTGCCTGCTGAGCGACGCTTCCTGAGTGGTACACGCTGGTCAACTCCCTGCACTCGGCCGGAATCCGCGCACGCGATCACCCGCGCACACGTGTGCGCGGTTCGCCGTGCCACCGTGCACGCAGCACAGAGTATGGCACTCAGTGCCACTCGTAAAGGCACTCCGTACCCTCAATGTGCGGAGTCTCAGCCCCGCCCCAGCGCCGACTCGACCTCCTGCACGACCCGCCACAGCGGCGTCCCGCGCCGCGACACGACGACGACCACGTCGTCCGGCTGCTCCACGGTCGGCGGCACCGGGACAGCGCCGAACGCCGACCGCACGTGGGACAGCGCGTGGTCGACCGCTGCGCTCGCCTCCCCCTGCCCGTCCGAACGCAGCCAGGAGCGCAGCGCGTTGTTGTGCGCCGCGACCACCGCCGCCGCGATCACATCGGCCTGAAGGGTGCCGTCCCGGCGGGCGGCGAAGCGCCGGCGCAGATACGCGGCGAGGGCCCGCTCGTAGCGCCACACCACCGACAGCTCGTAGGCGCGCAGACCCGGCACCCGCTTGGTCAGGCGGTAGCGCTGGACGGAGAACGTGGGGTTCTCGGCGTACATCCGCAGCACCAGCCGGGCCGCGTCGCAGACCCGCCCCACGGGTTCGTCCGCGTCGGAGCCGCCGGCGAGGAAGGCCGTCATGTCGGCCAGGCACCGCTCGTGGTCCGGGAAGACCACGTCCTCCTTGGAGGGGAAGTAGCGGAAGAACGAGCGCCGGCCGACACCGGCGAGCGCCACGATGTCGTCGACGGTGGTCTGCTCGTACCCCCGCTCCAGGAACAGCTGGAAGGCCGCCGCCACCAAGGCGTCCCGCATGGGCGGCTTTCCGGTTGTGGCCTCGGCTTTCTCGGAGCTCATGAGCGCGAACGTAGCACCCGGAAGGAGTGGTGGCACTCAGTGCACATGCGGGAGGTACTGAGTGCTGCGCGAGCCGTCCAAGGCGGCCCCCGAACCCGAGTGCTGAACTCCGGGCGTCCGCACCGCGTATCCCCCGGCAGGACGATCCTCGAAGTCGGGCGCCCCCGGGCCCGGACGAAGGAGAAACAGCGTGTCGACACCGTCCGAGCCCCGGCCGCCGCACGACGGCCCGGCCCTCGAACCCATCCGTGTCCTGCGGCCCCGCCGCACCGACGCCCTCGCCGAACTGATGCGGGAGTTCCGCCAGGACACCGGTGAGGAGCCCGGCGACCACCGCTCCGCCGCGCTCCCGGGGAGGCCGCCGGCCGGTTCCGAGGCCCTCACCCAGGAACTCCCGCCCGTCGCCCACGCGACCCGCCGGTCCACGCCTGCCGTGCCCCCGGGAGCCGGACTGCGCCGTGCCGCGGTCGCGATGGCCGTCCTCGCGGCCGCAGTGACCGGCTTCGGCGGTGCGCTCCTGCTCCACGGCGAGCGCGAGGCCACCGGCGCGGCTCCCGCACCCCAGCCGCCCGGCGCCGCCACCACCGCTCCCGATCACACGCCCACCCCCACCCCGACCCCACCGGTCACGGCAGGCGTGGACCCCGACGGCGCGGGCACCCTGCGCGAGGGGGCCGGCGGCCCCGAGGTGACCGAACTCCAGCGGCGCCTCCTGCGCATTCCGGACGTCTACCGGGACGGCTCCACCAGCGGCCGCTACGACGCCACCCTCACCGCGGCGGTGGCCCGCTTCCAGCTCTGGTACGGCATCCGCGGCGACGAGACCGGCGTCTACGGCGACGACACCCGGACCGCCCTGGAGTCCCGTACGAGCTGATGTGTGACGATGGCCGGCATGGACGAGTTCATCGATCGGCTGAACCCCGACATGTGTGTGGTCACGGCCGCCGCGGGCGGTGCACGGGCGGGCTGTCTCGTCGGGTTCGCCTCACAGTGCTCGATGCGGCCCGTGCGGTTCGTGGTGTGGCTGTCCGAGCTCAACCACACCTTCCGGGTGGCGCGCGACGCCGATGTCCTCGCCGTGCACCTGCTCGGCCGCGAGCAGCACGGTCTCGCCGAACTGTTCGGCGGCCGGACCGGTGACCGGACGGACAAGTTCCAGGACGTCCGCCTGCGGGAGGCGTACGGCGGGGCCCTCGTCCTGGAGGACGCGCAGGCCTGGTTCGTCGGCCGGATCGTGACACGCGTGGGCGGCGGTGACCACATCGGCTTCGTCCTCGACCCGGTCGAATGGGGCGGACACGCCGACCACGAGGGGCCGTTGCTGCGCCTGTCCGACGCACTCACCATCGAGCCCGGTCACCCGGCCGACTGACGCCGCTCCCCGTCCTTCGAACAGCGGGCAAGGGCTGGGGAAAACGGCGGACCGGCCGGTGCGTCCGGCCGCACCCTTGGGCCCGGGGCGACGCACGAGGCGCCCCAACCGCCGCACGACGAAGGCCACGCCCATGAACGGCTCCCGCATCCCGGGTCTGGTGCTGCCCATCCTGTTCCTGCTGGCCCTGCTCGCGGGCCTGTGGTGGTACTGGCGACACCACGGGGACACGTGAGACGTGCGGACAGGGCCTAGCGGTCCTGCCTCCCGGGGACACGGACGTCCACCACGCACACGTCGTCCCGCCGCTCGTCCGGGAGCATCCGGGCGAGCAGCGGGCCCAGCGAGCCGGGCCCGTCGCCGTGCGGAGCCTCCACCGCCTCGGCGAGCTGCTCCAGACCCCGGTCGATGCTGTCCGGCGGGTGCTCGACCAGGCCGTCGGTGTACAGGATGAGCCGGTCGCCCGGGTCGAGGCGGCACTCCGCCTCCTGGTAGACCGGCGACGAGGTCGCCCCGAGCAGGATCCCGCCGGGGCGGGGCAGGTACCGCGCCTCCCCGTCACGCAACAGCAGCGGAGGGGGGTGCCCCGCCTGGGCCCAGACCAGGCGCCGGCGGCGGGGGTCGTAGCGGGCCAGCACCATCGTGGCGGTGGCGTGGGAGTCGCCCGAGTGCAGCAGCAGCGTGTTCAGCCGGGCGAGGGCGCCGGTCAGCGACGAGCCCGTGATGACCATGCCCTTCGCGGTGAACCGCAGCTGGGCCATGGTGGCCACCGCGTCGACCCCGTGCCCGGCGACATCACCGACGACCAGCAGCGCGTCCCCGTCGGGGAGTTCGATCGCACTGAACCAGTCACCGCCGACGTGCACCCCCGACTGGGCCGGCAGGTAGGCGACCTCGACGCGCAACCCGGCCAGGTGCACGGGCCGGTTGGCCATGGGCAGCAGTGCGTGCTGGAGTCGTGTGGCCAGGGTCCGTTCGGCCTGGAGCACGTCGTGCTGGGTCAGGATCGCCCGCTCGCTCTCGACCAGGGCCAGCTCCGCCCGCCGCCTGGCGGTCATGTCCTGCACGAAGCCGTGCACCTCGACGGGTGTGCCGTGCCGGTCGGCCACCGCCTCGGCCACCAGCCGCAGGTGGCGGATGACGCCGCTCGTCCGGATCCGGAACGGCACGTCGAACGCCTTTCCCCCGTGGACGAGTTCACCGACGGCGCGGGTCAGCGCGGGCGTGTCCTCGGGTAGCGCGAGCTCCGGTACCTCGGACAGGCGCACCGGGCCGAGCGCGGGGTCCCGGCCGACGAGGGAGAACACCTGCGTCGACCAGGAGGCCTCCTGCGTGACCAGGTTCCAGGTGGCCCAGCCGAGATTGCCCAGCCGTTGCAGGTCCGCCAGCCGCTGCTCCTGCCGGTCGGAGGAGCCGTGCCGGATCCAGGAGACGACGAGGGCGTCGCCCAGCGGAGCCACCCGCGTGGTGTACACGGACAGCTCGGCGACACCCGCCACGACCTCCTCGTGGGCGAACGGCTCGCCGTCGTACGCCTGCCCGGTGGTCAGCACGTGGAGGCAGGCCTGCCACAGCGGCTCGGCCGCCAGGACCGGCCGCAGCTCCAGCAGCCGCCGCCCGGCCGGCTCCTCACCGCTGCGGCCCAGCAGGTCGCTCACCTGGGCGGTGGCGGCCTCCACCCGGAAGTCCTCGGTCTCGCCCGTCGCGGTCCGCAGCGGAGTGAGCAGCATCGCCGCGACCGGCAGCGCCTCGAAGAGCGCCTGCACCGCGTCGGTGGCGGCGTCGGCGTCCCGCTCCGGCGGGGTGTCGAAGGCACGCAGCCGGCCGGCGCACAGCTCGGCGAGCCCCCGCAGATGCACCCGGTCGCGCTCGGTGAACGTCCCGGCACGGCCGCGCAGGACGCCGACGCAGACCTCGGCCGCACCGGCGGCGGGCACGGGCAGCCAGGCGCGCGAGCGCCACCGGTCGGGAGGATCGCCGATGAGCAGGTACTGCCCCTCGTCCGCCGTGAAGTCCTCCAGCCAGCGCGGTTCCCCCGCCCGCAGCGCGTCCAGTGCGGCCATGCCGCTCAGCGGAGGCACCTGGGACCACTGGGCCACCAGCCGGCCGTCGACGCCCGCGTGCCCGATCAGTGCGAGGCCGCCGTCGGGCCTGCGGGAGTAGATCAGGACCGCGTCCGCCGACAGGTCGGGGCCGAGATGCCTCAGCAGGCACCGGGCGAGCTCGTGCGGTGTCGTCACCCGAACGAGGGCCTTGCCGAGGCGGGCCAGGGCGGCGCTGACGTCGTCCGGGACGGCCGAGCGCTCCAGGGCGGCCGCCTCGGAGTCGCGAGCCCCCGGTCCGGCGGAGGCCTGCGGCCGACCCGGGCCCGGAGGTGTGGGAGCGAGGCCGCCCAGGGTGATCCAGCACTCTTCCAGCAAGGTGTGACGGGCCGCCTTGGCCCGCTGGAGCAACTGCTCGCCCGCCACGTCGGCGGTGCACCCGCTCAGCGCCATGACCGCGCCCTTGGCCCGTTCCACGACAGCCGAAGTGGCCGCCTGGTCGCGCAGCCGGTCCAGCTCGGCGCGTTGCCGGGCGACGATCTTGGCCAGTTCGACCAGGTCCGGTGCGGCACCGGGCTGCGCCGGCGTCACGGGCTCGCTCGTCACGCGTTGAGCATGGCACACCTGGCCCGATTCGCAGACCGCCTTGTGCGGATGAACCCCTCACCCGCCCCGTGCGCCCCACGCATCACACCGGCCTCGCCCACACGGTCAGCGGCCATGGGTCGGATACAGCCACAGCCGCAGCACCCGGCTCAGCCGCGGCATGACCAGGTAGGTCAGCACCGGAAGCAGGACCAGCGGGAAGACGGCGGCCCGCAGCGGCAGCGGCCAGCCGGTGGTGCGCGGTGTCACCAGCCACTGGACGAGCAGGGTGAAGGGGTAGGCGCCGAGGAAGGTCGTGAGGACCATCTTCCACCGCGGCGGTGCCTGCACGGTGGTCCCGGGCAGGCTGAACCAGGTCTCCATCCCGCTCGTCGACTGGCGTTCGCTGCTGACCTCGGTGGCGATGTCCTGGATGCGGCGGTGCCAGTGCGCGCGCTCGTCGGACTCCAGCCAGGCGGCCAGCCGGTGCTGGTCGGACCAGCGCAGCACCGCGTGGTAGCGGTGGCCGTCCTCGGGTGCCAACCAGGAGACGCCCTCGTTGCCGGGGAACTGTCTGGCGCAGCGGGTGATGCCGTGCGTCCACTCCTCGAACCGCTGTTCCTGGCCGGGACGCACCTGCCAGGTCAGGACGGTGGTCACCGGTTCGCCGCGCCGGACTTCCGTGGTGCTCATTCCTCCACGGGTGCCACGTGACGGCCCGGATCATGCCGCCGGCTCACGGCTGGCGGTGCGCCTCCACGAGGGCCTGGGTGACCGCGCGGACGCTGCGCGCGATGTGCTGGAGCTGCATGACCTCGGCCGCGTACAGCTTGATCGTGTGCTCGATGACACCCTCGTGCAGGCCGAGCCCCGGCAGGTCGGCGCGGGCGGTCTGCAGGGCGGTGCGGGCGACCCTGATCTCGTTCTGGACCTGGATCTGGGCATGCCGCGCGAGGAGGACGGGGTGCCGGATGAAGGCGGGGTATCCGGCGTAGCGCGTGGGCACCAGCTCGCGCAGCCACTTGGCCGCCGAGCGCTCCCAGTCGAAGCTCCCGGGGGTCTTGACCTGGCAGGGCCAGTCCGGGCTGATGCGCGTGGTCGTCAGGGGCATGATCATCGCTCTCGGGTGTGCGGCGTCGTGAGGGTGGACGACGAGTCGGGGCGGCCCCGGCCTAGGGGATGGCCGGGGCCGCCACGGACACCCGGGACGCCGGAGTGGGTAGGACCCGGCCCCACGGGTGCGGAACGGATCCGGGACGACCGGGTCGCGATCCGTGAGCAGTATTTATATATGCCATCCGGTTTGCAAGGAGCATGAAAACATTCATGCGCGCTTTGTTGTGGATGGTCCCGCTGTGGGCTCTCGCCGGGTGCCGCTCAGTCCCGCAGGAAGAACTGGTGCTGGTCGGCGACCTGCTCGTACTCCTCCAGCCGCGCCTGGGTCCGCTCCGGATCCGCGTCCGTCATGGCCTGGAGCAGCGCCGAGCACATCACTCCGGGAGCCGCGTAGGAGTCGAAGACCAGACGCGAGCCGGTCCCCAGGGCGAAGACGACGTCCGCCTCGTCCGCGAGCGGCCCCAGCGCCAGGTCGGTGATCAGGGCGACCTTGAGCCCGGCGCCCCGCGCGACCCGCACGGCCGTGAGGGTCTCCTGGGCGTGCCGGGGCATGGAGAACGCCAGCACCCATGTGCCGCCCGCCTCCCGTGACTGCAGCAGCGCGTCGTAGGCGACGCTGCCGCCCCTTGTCACCAGCCGTACGTCCGGATGGATCCGGCGGGCGGCGTAGGCGAAGTACTCCGCCAGCGAGACGGAGATCCGCAGGCCGAGGACCGTCAGGGGGGCGGACGAGGAGAGCTTGCGGCCGACGTCGATGACCTGGTCCGGGTCGGCGAGGTCCCGTCGCAGGTTCTCCAGGTTCTCGATCTCGGCGTCGACCGCCGCCTGCAACTCGTTGCCCTGGTTCTCCTCGCCCGGGCCGGCGGCGAAGGTGCCCAGCGCGATCGACTGGAGCTTCTCGCGCAGCGCCGGATAGCCGCTGAAGCCGACCGCCGAGGCGAACCGCGTCACGGAGGGCTGGCTGACGCCCACCCGGTCCGCCAGATCCGTGATCGACAGGAACGCCGCCTCGGTGATGTGCTCGATCAGGTACTGCGCGATGCGCCGCTGCCCCGGGGAGAGCCGGGGCCCGTCGAAGAGCGCCCGCAGCTGGGCGGACGCGGAGACCTCCGCTTCGGGGGCGGCCTTGCCCGAGGTGATCGCGGACGCCTGTGCGCGTGCCTGCTGCGGCGATGGCACCGGTGCGCCTCCTTCGTCTCCCACGGACGTTCAACATAGCTCACGCCCCGTGGTGACCAGGGCTTCTTCCGGCAGCATGACCGCCCTGCCCGGGGTTACCCGTACGCCGGGCGGGAACCCGCCGCCGCACACGACCCCGTAAGGAGCCACCGGCATGACCGTGCCCGAGGAGAACCGTCCCAAGACGGAGACCACCGACGAGCTGCTGGAACACCGCGAGGACAACCGCTCCCGGCCGCAGGGCGGCACGGGGCGCACGCTGCGCGAGGCCCTGGAAGAGGCCGAGGTGCGCCCCGACGACTTCGACGGCCGGTAGGTCACCGACCGGCATCCCCGACCGAACCGACGACGCCTGCGGCAGGAGAGACGGCATGGGCGCGCTGAGTGCGCTGGAACAGACGCTGGAGAACCGATGGGACGCCCTGTGGGCGCGGCTCACGGACAAGGAACCGGTGGAGATCGTCGACGCCCTGCGGCGTGAGTGCGACGACAACGCCGTGGTGTGCAGTGAGGGCCGCGTCATGGTCCCCAACGCCTACGACGTGGAACTCCCCGACGACGTGCACGACCACCTGACCCGCACCGGCACGGACGTGGGCCAGGCACTCACCGACAGCCTGTCCCAACACGCCGAACGCCGCGGTTACGAGTTCGCCGGGCCGCTGGCGGTCCACGTGGCGAGGTGCCCCGACGTGCCCAGCGGCCGTTACCGGGTGGCCGGCCGGGTCATGCGGCACGTGAGCGCGGACGGGTTCTTCTACGCGGCCCACTGAGGCTTCGCGCGGCAGAACCGGGCGCTCGGCGGCGATACACCGTGATCGCGTGCCCGACGTCCTCGACGGGGCGGCTGCCGCCGATCGCGGCCGGCCGCCCCGTGGCCTTCGTCGCCGGGCACGAGAATGACGCGGGGCGGGGAACGGCGGGAGCGACCCGGAGGTCCCTCATGGGCCCACTCCGCATCAGCCCCCGCCGCAGAGAGCGCTACCGCCTCACGAGGCGTACCGACAGACCGTCAGCCGTGTGGACGGGCACGGCCCGCAGCGCCGTCGAGTCCAGCTCGACACGGTCGAACCGGCCGCGCAGCCGCGGAGCGGACAGCACGGGCACGGTCGTCCCCGCCACCGGCGGCCGCTCGGGGTCCAGCCGCAGCGACAGCACACTGCCCGACCCCAGCAGGACCCGGCGGGTCACCGTGAGGGCCGGGCCGTGGCCCCGGCGCAGAAGCAGCTCCAGCGTCGACGCGCACTCCTGGACGTACGAGCCGCGCACCCGCAGGACCGTGTCCGCGCGGAGCGTGCCGCCGGTGACCCGGACGTCACCCTCGCCCAGGGCGCGCGGCGAGGCGGCGACCAGCGTTCCGGCTTCCAGTACGGTCCCCCCGCGATAGCGGTTGTGACCGGTGAGGGTGAGCGTGCCCGTGCCGCGCTTGGTCAGAGCGCCCTCGCCCTCGATGTCGTTGCGCCAGCTGTCGGCCGCGTGGAAGCCCCCGGCCGCCGCGTCCAGCGTCACGGTCACGTCCCGGTCGAAGGCGCCGTAGCCGTCCGCCGCGGCGAACAGGTTCAGCCGGCCCCACTGCTCGAAGCCGTCCAGCAGGACGTACCCGGAGGGCAGCGCGGTCGTCCGCAGCACCTCGCGCCGCTGGGCCGCGGTCAGGTACGGCAGCCGCGTCTCCAGCAGCACCTCCGCACCCTTCGGCACGGTGAGCGGGTCCTTGCGGCCGCGACGCGGCAGGACGTACGTCAAACGGGTCCCGACCGCACGGGCGTTGGCCTCGCGGTCGGCGTAGGCGTCCCCGGCACCCGGGTGGGCGTAGGCGTACAGGGTGTCCGCGGTCGTGCCGGTCCGCCGGGTGAAGTAGGCGAGGGCCTGGGCGCGGGCCGCGGCCTTGAGCTCCGCGTTCGCCGGGTAGGCCAGGGTCGCGGCGGTCAGGGCGGTGGCCATGACCCGGCCGCCGATCACGTCGACGGTGGAGTGCATGCCCGACACGATCCGGGTGTGGCTGAGCTCGAACGCCCGTGTCACGAGCTCCTGGAACCGCTCGGGCACCGCGTACGCCAGGGCCAGACCGGCCAGGTGGAAGGCGTTGGTGTGGCCACTGGGGAAGCCGCCGTCCTCCGCCGCGTTCTCGGAGCGCTGGCGCAGCAGCTGTGGGGCGACGACGACGTCCGAGTCGTACACGGGGTAGCCGAGGGCGTCCTTCTTCCCGGTGTCGACGACCTCGCTGTCCTCGTTCATCCGCCACGGGCGCGGGTACTGGAAGGCGAATTTGCCCGGGTTGCCCGAGGCGAACGGTCCGCGCACGGTGTCGACCAGCCGGGCCACCGTGCCGAGGTCGGAGTCGTACGAGCCCGCCCCGAGCGCGGACCCGGCCGGGGCGTCGGCCGGCAGGGTGTCGTTGATCTTCCCGGGGGGAGTGCCCTCCGGGGCGGTGGTGATCGACGTGACGGCCTTGGCGCCCGCCTTGTAGAGGTCGGCCAGCGGGCCGAGACCGGCGATCATGGCGTAGCTCTGGTGCTGGCGGTCGTAGAGGAAGGCCTCCTTCGCCTGTGCCTCGGTGCGGGCCTGGGTGACACGGGCGCAGTAGCGCATGTTGGCGCGCAGCACCTCATGGTCCAGGACCCGGCCGGTGTTCCAGGCGTCCCCGGTCTTCCACACCTTCGCCATGCCGCCCAGGACCCGGACGACGGCGTTGGTCTCCGGGGTCAGGTTGGCGACGACGTTCGACTTGTAGTCGTCGACGAACGCGGCGAAGCCCGTGGCGGCCTTGGCGTCGGCGGCGCCGAGCCACGTCGCGAAGGCCGGTGCGGCGAGCAGGCCCGCCGTGCCACCGAGGGAGGTCCTGAGAAACCCCCGCCGGTCGACGGTGACGGGGGAGCGGTGCCCGGCTGATGACGGCATGGGTGCGCCTCTCTGGAGTTCTGCGAGGAAGGAGTCGTGGCGTTGCGCGACAGTGCGTCGGCCGTGCGGCCGGAGGTGGTGCGGTCGGTGCGACTACCGGTGCCTCTGACGACTTCTGTGGCACCTGTTGCGTACGAGCGAAGATCTACGGCCGGGTTGTGACCCCGCGGAGAGGGTCCGGCCACCGGCCGGTGGCCGGAAGGTGAACGGCGGCCGCCCGTCTCACAGAAGCGAACGGGCCAGGGCCAGCGCGCCCTCGACCGGCGGCACCCGCAGCGGTCGCGGCCGGGCTCCGGGCAGGGACTCGGCGAGCGCGGAGGCGAATGCCTCGTACAGAGTGGGCTGGGCGAGCACGGTGCCGCCCGCCACCACCACGTCGTCCACCGGAACCCCGCGCGCTGCCAGCCGTACGACGAGCCGGGCGAGCGCCCGGCCGCCCTCGGTGATCACGGCCCGGGCGAGCGGTGAGCCCGCCTCGGCGGCGGCGAACACGGCGGGGGAGCGACGGCCCCACTCGGCGGAGACGTCCGTGGCGGCCTCCAGGGCGGCGCCGAGCGCGGGCACCTCGGCCACCCCGAAGGCGGCGACCAGCCCGGTCGCCAGCGCGTCGGGCTCCTCGCCGCGGTCGTGCGCGGCCCAGACGGCCCGCGCGGCCTCACGGACGAGGCCGGCCGCGCCGCCCTCGTCGCCGAGGACCGCGCCCCAGCCGCCGACCTGGACCGCCGTGCCGTCGGGCAACCGTCCCACCGCGACCGAGCCGGTGCCGGCGACCAGGCCGACGCCCTTGTCCAGCCCCGCGGCCGGGACGAGCAGCTCGGCGTCGCCCACGACCAGCGCGGGGACCCGCAGCCGCTGCTCGAGGGCGGCCCGGATCTCCGCGCACTGGCGTGGTGTCTCACAGGCGTGCCCGCCCACGGCGAGCGCGGCCGGCCGGACGCCGGACGGCAGGGTGTCGGCGAGCAGGGCGGCCAGCCAGTCGGCGGCGGCCCCCGGGTCGTGCGGCCGCCATCCGCTGCTGCTGCGGACACGGTCGACGAGGTCCTCGCCGTCCGCGAAGGCGCGCAGCTGCGTCTTGGTGCCGCCCACGTCGATACCGACCGCGTAAGGCGTGGAGTCCTGCACGGATCCTCTTTCGTCGTTGCGCGGACACGGCGCACGGCAGGCGAACAGCGCGCTGGACCACGGCAGTTGAAGAGGTAGGGAAGCCCCGGGACGGGCTTCTGCCGGACACGGCAGGCGAGTACCGTGCACTTCGTTAGGAAGTTAACTAACGAAGTAGGGTGCGCGTCAAGAGGCACGGAATCCCGATGCCGCGCGACCCTTGCGGCGCCCTGTTCGGCCGCAGCACGACCTGGGGAGACCATGCATCTGAGTGAGAGTGCCCGTGTGGTGTTCGACGTACTGGCGGGAGCGGGAACGGCCACCCGCCCCCAGCTGGCGGCCGGTGCGGGCCTTTCCAAGCCGACCGTCTCCACCGCCGTCGCCGAACTCGAGGCCGCCGGGCTCGCCGCCCACTCCGGGCGTGCCTCCGGCGGCACCGGCCGCAGCGCCGCCGTCTACCGGCTCGGACCCGCCGCCGGTGCCGTGCTCGCCGTCGACCTGGGACCCGCCGTGACACGGGTGCGCGGCTGCGCGCTGGACGGCACCCTGCTCGCCGAGGGCACCGGATCCCGGCCGGAGGCCGCCGACACCGTCCGCACGGTCCTCGACGCCCTGCCGGCCGGGGCTCCGCTGCGAGCCGTCGTCGTCGCCGTCGGCGATGTCACCACCCGCGACGGGGAGGGGGCCGGGGAACGCCCCGCGACCGCCAAGGCCGGCCCGGTCTTCGACGCCATGGCCGTCGCGCTGCCCGAGGGTGTGCCCGTGCACCTGGAGAACAACGTCAACTGCGCCGCCCTCGCCGAACTGCACGAAGGCGCGGCCGTCGGCCGCGACACCTTCGGCTACCTGCGCATCGGCGTCGGCATCGGTCTCGCCGTCGTCATCGGCGGCCGGGTCCTGCGCGGCGCGAACGGCGCGGCCGGTGAGGTGGCGCGCCTGCCCTACCCCTGGGACGAGCACCGCGCCCCGCGCCACGAGGGCCTGGAGCAGCGCATGGGCTCGCGCACCCTGCTGCGCCGGGCCGCCGAGGCCTGGCAGGACGCCGACGGTCCCCGCCCGCGCACCGCCGAGCGGCTCCTCGCCCTGGCCGGGCAGGGGCACGCCACCGCCCGGTCCGTGATCGACGCGCACGCCGCCGACGTGGGCCGGCTGGCCGCCGCCGTCGCCGCCGTACTGGACCCGGGCCTGATCGTGCTGGGCGGCGGCACCGGCGCGGATCCGCAGCTCCTGCCCGGGGTGCGGGCCGAGCTGGACCGGCTGAGCTGGCCCACCGAGGTGGTCAGCAGCGTGGTGGGCGACACCGGCACCGTGGCGGGGGCCAGCAGGCTCGCGGTCGCCCATGGAATTCAAACCGTGACCGGAGCTGTACGAGCGAAGCATTGACGGCTGCGCCATCGGTCTGCCAATGTCCGGACAAGCGCTTTCTGAGTCGGCCGGGACGCCGACTCCGGGTGAGCCTCCCGCACGTACGCGAAGTACGGCAGCCGCACGAGGGCGAGCTTGTGCGACGTCGGCCGTCAGGGCCGGGGACCCCACCCGTCAAGGCGACGCGGCCGGGCGAGGCCGTGCCCCCGGAAAGCGAAATCTCCTGCAAAATGCACCCGTGCCGCCTCGGCTGGCGCCGTGCTTCTTCCGCTACGACGAAAAGGGATTGAAGATGACCAGTCTGGGTGTGCGGCGCTCGCGCCGGCTCGGCCGCGGCGGTATACGTCGCGTTGTTCCCCTCGCTGCCGTCGCCACGGCAGGTGCCCTTCTGCTCTCCGCCTGCGGGTCGGGGTCCGACTCGGGCGGGAACGCCAAGTCGCTGACCTTCTGGATCTCCACGGTCCCGGGCCAGGACGCGGGCTGGAAGAAGATGGTGTCGCAGTACAAGAAGGACACCGGCGTCACCGTCAAGCTCGTCAACATCCCCTATGACGGCTACACGACGAAGCTGCACAACGCCGCCCAGGCGAACTCCCTGCCCGACGTGGCGGCCGTGCCGGCGCTGGACCCGATCTGGTCGAGCAAGCTGATCGACCTCAGCTCCATCGCCGGCAAGAAGAGCAACAAGATCAACGCCAACTTCCTCGCCAAGGACTCGTCCGGGAAGGTGCTCGCCATCCCCTCGGACGTCACCGCGTCCGGCCTGTTCATCAACAAGTCGCTGTTCAAGAAGGCCGGTGTCTCCTTCCCGACCTCGCCGCAGAAGACCTGGACCTGGACCGAGTTCATCAAGGCGGCGAACAAGGTCCGCGAGAAGACCGGTGCCAAGTACTCCCTGACCTTCGACCAGTCGCCGTCCCGGCTGCGCGCCATGGTGTACGAGATGGGCGGGAAGTACGTCCACGCGGACTCCTCCGGCAAGTTCTCGGTGGACGCGGCGACCAAGAAGGCCGTGAACACCTTCGTCGGCTGGAACGACAACAAGATCATGCCGAAGTCGGTGTGGACCAGCGGCGCCGACCCGTCCGCCATGTTCCAGAGCGGTGACGTGGTCGCCTACTGGTCCGGCGTGTGGCAGGTCGCCGCCTTCTCCGAGAGCATCAAGAAGTTCGACTGGGCCAGCGTCCCCACTCCCGCCCAGCCGGTGCAGGCCAGCGACGTCAACAGCGGCGGCATGATGGTCGGCTTCAACAACAACGGGGAGGCCGCCACCGCCACGCAGAAGTTCCTGTCCTGGATCTACGAGCCGGACAACTACCGCGTGCTGTGCGAGGCCTCCGGCTTCCTGCCGGTCGAGAGCGGCCTGAACCCGAAGTACCCCTTCAAGTCCGAGGCGGCGCAGGCGGCGTTCAAGCTCTACAACGAGTCGATCCCGCTCTACGCCCCGATCTCCGGCTACTTCAACGGCGCGCAGACGCAGTGGGTGCTGAAGGGCAAGAGCCTCACCGAGGACCCGACCAAGACGGAGCTCGGCAAGGCGATCAACGGCCAGCAGTCGCCCGACAAGGCCCTGGAGAACATCGTGGCCGGCTACAACCAGCAGGTCGGCGGCGGATCGTAGGCCGCCGGGCCGGGCGGCGGCGAGACACCGCCGCCCGGCCCCGGACGCGCCCCGTGATGCCGGGCTCACGGCGTGAGCCCACCGCAATCCCTTCCACCAGCACGGAGTCAGGAAGATGACCACACACGCCTCGGACGTGTCCACGAGCCCGCCCAGGAGACGCAGCAAGTACACCCTCGCGCCGCTCGTCCTCATCGCGGCCAATGTCGTGCTCTTCGCGCTGTTCTTCGTCTGGCCTGCGGTGATCGGGCTCCTGTACTCCTTCACGAATTACACGGGCGTGGGGGTCTTCCAGTGGATCGGACTGGACAACTACCACAACCTGTTCGGCGACTCCACGTTCTACGACGCGCTGACCCGGACGCTGCTGTACACCGTCCTCTTCGTCCCGCTGAACTTCGCGCTCTCGCTGCTCGCCGCCAACCTGGTGGTGAACAAGCACGCCAAGGGATCGTCGGTCGCCCGCGTCATCTTCTTCATCCCGTGGCTGCTGTCGCCGATCGTCGTCGGCGTCCTGTGGCGGTGGATGTTCGGTGAGAACTTCGGACTGGTCAACTACGTCATCGAGAAGCTCGGCGGAGGCGCCGTTCCGTGGCAGTCGAACGCGGACCTGTCGCTGCTGGTCGTGGTGATGGCGGCAGCCTGGGCGTGGACCGGCTTCACGATGCTGCTGTTCATCGCGGCGATCAAGAACGTCCCGGTGTCGTACTACGAGGCGGCCGAGCTCGACGGCGCCGGTCCGTGGCGCAAGTTCGTCAGCATCACGCTGCCGAGCATCGCGCCCACCTCGTTCATCGTCATCCTGCTCAACACGATCAACGCGATGAAGGAATACCCGGTGTTCGTCGCCCTCAACAACGGCGGACCCGGAACCTCGAACAACCTGCTCGTCCAGTACATCTACGAGACCGGCTTCAAACGGGGTCAGATCGGCTACGCGAGCGCCGCGTCCTTCGTGCTCATGCTCATCCTGATGGCCGTCGCGATCGTCCAGCTGATCGTCAACCGGCGGGTGGAGAACCGATGACAACCACAGACATGCCCCGCCCGCTCGACACCGACGCCAAGCAGCCCGTGCCCAGGAAGCGGCCCCGCAACGCGGCCGGCGGCGGGCTCCGGCGGGCGGTGCCCGCGACGACACTGCTGTGGATCCTGGCGTGCCTGTACGGTGTGCCGGTGCTGTGGTTCATCCTCAGCTCCTTCAAGCCGGCCAGCGACCTGTTCTCCTATCCGCTGACGCTGGTCCCGCACAACCCCACCCTGTCGGGCTTCAAGGCAGCGTGGGACAGTGCCAACTTCTCCCAGTACTTCATCAACACGGCCATCGTGTGCGTGATCACGACGATCCTCACGGTGGGAGTCAGCTGCTGCACCGGGTACGCGCTGGCCAAGTACGACAACAGGTGGCTCAAGGCCTTCTTCCTCTGCATCCTGGCCACCACGATGCTGCCGGGCGAGGTCATGCTCGCCCCGGAGTTCCTGGTGGTCCGCAACCTCGGCCTGTACAACTCCTTCGCCGGCATCATCCTCCCGGCCGTGCTCACCGCGACCGGATGCTTCATGTTCCGCCAGTTCTTCCTGACGGTGCCCGACGAGCTCGTGGAAGCCGCACGCATCGACGGCGCCCGCGAACTGTCGATCTTCCTGCGGATCATGGTGCCGGTCTCCCGGCCCATCATGCTGACCCTCGCGATCCTGTCGTTCCAGTGGCGGTGGAACGACTACATCTGGCCGCTGCTGATGCTCAACGACCCCAACAAGTTCACCGTGCAGATCGGCATCCAGAGCATCGTCGGCGCGCAGAACATCAACTGGTCGGTCCTGCTCGGCGCCTCGGTCATCTCGATGATCCCGCTGATCGCCATCTTCCTGGTCTTCCAGCGCTACGTCATGGGCGCCGACATCAACGCCGGACTGAAGGACTGACCGTGCCTCCTGCGCTCGACCGCGAGTTCGTCCGTGCGGTGGCCGGCGCCGCCGACCGGCTGGCCGCCCCGCTGGCCGCCCGCCCCGACGAGGAACCCGTCGCTGTGCCCCACCGCGCCCTGGCGCGCCGGGCGAAGACCCTGATCGCGGCGTACCGGTCCCCGGACTCGGCCCTGCACGGCAGCGGCCGGGCCGTCGCCGCCGCGACGGCCCACCTCCGGGCCCTGCGGGCCGTGCAGACACCCACCGGCCTCTTCGCCGGCGGCGACAACGTGCAGTCACCGCCGGACTCCGGGTTCACCGTCAACGACGTGTGCGACGCGCACGTCCTCGCCGCCGGGGCGGGGCCGGAACTGCGTGATGTCACGGCCGCGCTCGCCGAGATCGCCGGCGCTGCGACCGGCAGTCTCCTGACCGGTGGGGTGCACACCCCGAACCACCGCTGGGAGCTGTGCGCGGCGCTGGCCCGGCTGCACAGGTCGTTCCCCGACGACCGGCTCCTCGACCGCGTCGGGGAGTGGCTCGCCGAGGGCGTGGACATCGACGCGGAGGGCCTGTACTCGGAACGCAGCGCCAACTACGCGGCCCATGTGTCCAACCCGTCGCTGCTTCTGCTGGCCGAGGTCCTCGGCCGCCCCGATCTGCTGGACGCCGTCGAACGCAATCTCGCCACGACCCTGGACCTCATCAGGCCGGACGGCACGGTGGAGACGGTCCTCTCGCGGCGGCAGGACCAGAACCAACCGTTCCCGCTGGCGCCCTACCTGCCGCACTACCGGCTGCTCGCGATCCGCACCGGCCGGGGCGACTTCAGCCGGGCGGCGCTCCTCGCGGCGGCCGGCGGCATCGACGACCCCGACCTGCTCGCCGAGACCCTCCTGACCCCCGACCTGTGCCGGGTCCTGCCGGCACCGGATGCGGAGACACTCCCGCGCGAGCGGTACCTCAGCACCGCGCGCCTCGCCGCACGCGCGTCGGCCACCGCGCACACGGTGGTGTACGGCGGCTCCGACGTGCCCGAGCAGCGGCGCATCCGCTCGGGCCTCGCCTGCAACCCCACCTTCCTTCGCCTGTTCGCCGGGGAAGCGGTCCTCGACGCGGTCCGGCTCTCCCGGGGATTCTTCGACCTGGGCCCGTTCCGCGCCGCCGACGTGCGGCAGCCCGCCGACCACCGGTACCGCCTCACCGAAACCCTCACAGCCGCCTACTACCAGCCGCTGTCGCCGGACCGCCACCGGCAGGACGGCGCCTACCTCATGGCGGACGAGGGGCGCTTCTCGGCTGCGATGGCCTTCCCCGACCGGCCGCGGGACGAGGTCTCCCACACGACCCGCGTCGAGGCGGACCTGCGGGAGGACGGCGCCGACCTGCGGATCGACATCAGCGGACCACGGGTGCCCTGGTGCCTCGAACTGACCTTCCGGCCCGGTGGTGTGCCGGAGGGCGCCGTACCGCTCGGCGACGGGCGCTGGTGCCTGACGACCGGGTCGATGACCTACCGGGTCGGTGACGACGAGATCCGGGTCGAGGCCGAGGTGGCGTCGGGCGAACCGCTCGCCGGGCCGGACCGGAGCGAAATCCTGCGGTACGACCCGGGTCAGGACTACACCGTGGTGGGCGGCACGGACGCCACCACCGGGAACCGCGTCTACATCGGGGGGCTCGGCCCGCACACCCTGACCCTCGCACTACGCGCCCACCGTCCAGCGCAGGGGCCCTCACGCGGGTGACCGGCGACGCGTCCGGAGAAGCGGAACCGGCCCCGCCGGGCTGAGCCCGCGCCTCACGCGCCGGGGGCCGGATCCACGACGTCGGGTGCCTGGGCGGCGAGCAGCTCCAAGGGCTCGCCGCTGAGCCGGCACACGGTCCACTCGTCCATCAGTTCCACCCCGAGCGACTTGTAGAAGTCGATCGTGGGCGTGTTCCAGTTCAGGACCCACCACTCGAAGCGGTCGTAGCCGTTGCGCCGGCAGGTCGCGGCCAGGGCCGCGAGGAGGGCCTTGCCATGGCCCGCGCCGCGCGCCGAAGGACGTACATAGAGGTCCTCGAGGTGCATGCCCCGGGTGCCCGTCCAGGTCGAGAAGCGCGGGAACCACAGGGCGAAGCCGACGGTCCCGCCGGCGTCGTCGTCCTGGGCGATCAGGGCGTGGGCGGCCGGGTGTTCGCCGAACAGCGCCGCGCGCAGTTGCTCCTCGGTGGCCCGGGCCTGCTCCTCGGCCCGTTCGTATGCGGCGAGTTCACGGATCATCGAGCGGATCTCGGGAACGTCGTCCGGGGTCGCGGGCCGGATCATGGGCCCATCATGCCGGACCGGTCCGGATCACCGGGCCCGCTGTCCGGCCCCGCCCCGATCACCGAGCCCATGACGCCCCGTCCGTCCGGATCACCAGGTCGGCCCGTCCCCGGGTCGCCGCGACCAGTTCGGCGTTGCGTTCGTCCGAGCGGGACACCCAGGCCGCCGCCTCCTCGTGCGTCTTGCCGAACTCCTCGTGCCGGGCGACCAGCCGGCGGACGCGTTCCGGCTCGGGCAGCTCGCAGAACCACACCTCGTCCAGCAGAGCGCGGACCCGGGACCAGGCGCCGGTGTCCAGGAGGAGGTAGTTGCCCTCGGTGACGACCAGACGGGCCGTCGCGGGCACCGGGATCGCGCCCGCGATCGGCTGCTCCAGGACGCGTTCGAAGCCCGGGGCGTACACGATGTCGTCGCCCGGCTCGTCGCGCAGCCGCCGCAGCAGAGCCGCGTAACCGGCCGCGTCGAACGTGTCGGGCGCGCCCTTGCGGTCCCGGCGGCCGAGGCGCTCCAGTTCGGCGTCGGCGAGGTGGAAGCCGTCCATGGGGACATGCGCGACCCAGGAGTCACCGGTGCCGTTCAGCTCCCGCACCAGGTGCTCGGCGAGCGTCGACTTGCCGGCGCCGGGGCTGCCCGCGATACCGAGGAGCGCGCGCCGGCCGCCTCGCGGGAGGGCCCGGGCACGGCGGACGAGGTCGTCGAAAGTGAGCGGCACACGGAGAGTGTGTCACCCGGTGCCGGGCGAGAACCCCCGGCGGATGCACCCCGCACGCCCCCCGTGATGTGGCGTGCGCCACTCACTGGAACATCGCCGGGCGGGGAACGGGACCTGTATGACGCAGCTCGGACTACCCGAAGGCATCCACGCCTGTCTCTTCGACCTCGACGGCGTCGTCACCAAGACGGCCGTCGTGCACGCCGCGGCCTGGAAGGAGATGTTCGACGCCTTCCTGCGCGAGCGTGACGGCGCGGACTTCCGGCCGTTCGAGGCGGCGGACTACGACGAGTACGTCGACGGGCGGCCACGCGCCGACGGGGTGCGCACCTTCCTCGCCTCCCGCGGCATCGACCTGCCCGACGGTGACCCGGACGACCCACCGGGCGCCGAGACCGTGCACGGACTGGGCAACCGCAAGAACGACCTGGTCCTGGAGAAGATCCGCACCGACGGCGTCGAGGCCTACGACGGCACCCTGCGGTATCTGGAGGCCGTCCGCGCGCACGGGCTCGGCACCGCGATCGTCTCCTCCAGCGCCAACTGCCGTGACGTGCTCCGTTCGATCGGTGCCGAGCACTTCTTCGACGTACGCATCGACGGTGTGATCGCCGCCGAGCGCGAGCTGCCCGGCAAGCCGCACCCCGACACCTTCCTCGCCGCCGCCGGGGACCTCGGCGTCGAGCCCTCCGAAGCGGCCGTCTTCGAGGACGCCCTGGCCGGCATGGACGCGGGCCGCGCGGGCCGTTTCGGGTACGTCGTCGGAGTCGACCGGGTCGGGCAGACCGACGCGCTGTACAAGCACGGCGCCGACATCGTGGTGAAGGACCTTGCCGAACTGGGGGACACGCAGTGATCACACAGCGGGCGTACAGCGTCGAGCCCTGGACCGTGCGCGAGACGGAACTCAACCTCGACGTCCTCGCGCAGAGCGAGTCGGTGTTCGCCCTGTCCAACGGGCACGTCGGCTGGCGCGGCAACCTCGACGAGGGCGAACCGCACGGCCTGCCCGGCTCCTACCTCAACGGCGTCCACGAAGTGCACCCGCTGCCGTACGCCGAAGCCGGCTACGGCTACCCGGAGTCCGGCCAGACCTCCATCAACGTCACCAACGGCAAGGTGCTGCGGCTGCTGGTCGACGACGAGCCGTTCGACCTGCGCTACGGGCGGCTCGTCACCCACGAGCGGACCCTCGACCTGCGGCGGGGCGTCCTGGAACGGGTCTGCGAATGGACCTCCCCGGCCGGCTCCACCGTCCGGGTGCGCTCCACACGCCTGGTGTCCCTCACCCAGCGCGCGATAGCCGCCGTCGCCTACGAGGTGGAGCCCGTCGACAGCCGTACCCGCGTGGTGCTCCAGTCGGAACTCGTCGCCAACGAGAGCCTGCCCGAGCCGGACGGCGACCCGCGCGCCGCCAAGGCGCTGAAGTCGCCGCTGGAGCCGGAGGAGGACCTCGCCGAAGGCAGCAGACTGCGGCTGGTCCACCGCACCCGCCACAGCGGCCTGCGCGTCGCGGTGGCCGCCGACCACACCGTCACCGGCCCCGACCGGACCACCACCAGCAGCGAGTCCAACGTGGACGTCGCCCGGCTGACCGTCACCTCCGTGCTGGAACCGGGCGAGCGGCTGCGCATCGAGAAGCTGGTCGCGCACGGCTGGTCCGGCACCCGCTCCCGGCCCGCGATGAGCGACCAGGTCGAGGCGGCCCTCGCGGCGGCCGGGCACAGCGGCTGGCAAGGGCTCCTGGAAGACCAGAAGGCCTACCTCGACGACTTCTGGGCGCGCGCCGACGTCGAGATCGACGGCGACGAGGAGATCCAGCAGGCCGTCCGCTTCGCCCTGTTCCACGTCCTCCAGGCCGGCGCCCGCGCCGAACAGCGGGCCATCCCCGCCAAGGGGCTCACCGGCTCCGGCTACGACGGCCACGCCTTCTGGGACACCGAGGCGTTCGTGCTGCCGCTGCTGACCTACACCGCGCCGAAGTCCGCCGCCGAGGCCCTGCGCTGGCGCCTGGACACCCTGCCCGCCGCCCGCGAACGCGCCGCCCAACTCGGCCTGCGCGGCGCCGCGTTCCCCTGGCGCACCATCGAGGGCTCGGAGGGCTCCGCGTACTGGCCGGCCGGCACGGCGGCCTTCCACGTCGGCGCCGACATCGCCGACGCGGTCGTGCGGTACGTGGCGGTCACCGGTGACGAGACCTTCGAACGCGAGGTCGGGGTGGAGCTGCTGGTGGAGACGGCCCGCCTGTGGCGCTCCCTCGGCCACCACGACGACCGGGGCCTGTTCCACATCGACGGCGTCACCGGACCGGACGAGTACAGCGCCATCGCCGACGACAACACGTACACCAACCTCATGGCCCGGGCGAACCTGCTCGCCGCCGCCGACGCCTGCAAACGCCACCCCGACGAGGCCGCGCGGCTCGGTGCGGACGAGGAGGAGCGGGCCGCCTGGCGGGACGCGGCCGAGGCCATGCACATCCCCTACAACGACGAACTCGGCGTGCACGAACAGCACGCCGGCTTCACCCGCTACCAGCGCTGGGACTTCGACCGCACCGGCCCGGACCAGTACCCGCTGATGCTCCACTTCCCCTACTTCGACCTGTACCGCAAGCAGGTCATCAAGCAGGCGGACCTGGTGCTGGCGATGTACACCTGCGGTGCCTTCTTCGAGGAGTACTTCGACGAGGAGCAGATCGCCCGCAACTTCGCCTACTACGAGCCGCTGACGGTACGGGACTCCTCCCTGTCGGCCTGTGTCCAGGCCGTCATGGCCGCCCGCTCCGGCCATCTCGACCTGGCCGCCGACTACACGGCCGAGGCCGCGCTGATGGACCTCGGCGACCTGGAGCACAACACCCGCGACGGCCTGCACATCGCCTCGCTGGCCGGCACCTGGATGGCGCTGGTCGCCGGGTTCGGCGGCATGCGGTGCACCGACGGCACCCTGCGGTTCGCGCCCCGCCTGCCCGAACGCTACAGCCGGCTCGCCTTCACGGTGGGCTTCCTCGACCGGTGCCTGCGCGTGGAACTCACCGCCGACCAGGCCACGTACACCCTCAACTCCGGCCTGCCCCTGACCATCCACCACCACGGGAGCGAACTGACGGTGACCGAGGAGGCGCCCGTCTCCCGGCCCGTTCCCGAGCCGGTCCACCGCCCGGCCCCCCACCAGCCCCCGCACCGCGCCCCGCACACGCGCTGATCTCGCCTCCGGGGTCAGGCACATGGCCGAGTTCCGCCCTGCGCTGCCCCGCACCGCGGGTTAGCTTGACCGGGGTAGTTGATCACCGGAACAAGGGGCGAACATGGCCGATGGCGCGAGCGCCGTCCTCGTTCAGAGGAGAAGACGGCGGCAGACGGCCGGGCCGCGTACCCCCGGCAGGGTGCGCGGCGACCGGCCGCTCGCCGTCCTGGCCGCCGTCTTCACCCTCGCGCAGCTCGTCCTGGTCCGGCCCGTCCTGGGCCTCGGCTGGGACGAGATCGTCTACGTCAGCCAGGTCACCTCCCACCACCCCGCCGCCTTCTTCAGCGCGCCCCGCTCCCGTGGCGTCTCGCTGCTGGCCGCGCCCGTCGCGTCCTGGTCGTCGTCCGTCCCGCTGCTGCGCGTCTATCTCGCCCTGCTCTCCGGGCTCGCCCTCTACCTGGCCCTGCGCGCCTGGCGGGGCCTGTTCCCGACCCGCGTGCTGGTCGTCGGCGGGGCCCTGTTCGCCTCGCTGTGGATGACGCTCTTCTACGGTCCGCAGGCCATGCCGAACTACTGGGTCGCGATCGGCGCCCTGATCAGCGTCGGCTGCTTCCTGCGCCTCCGGGCGGAACGTCCCTGCGCGAGACTGTTGTGGGGTCTGGCGGCCGGCGCCGCGCTGATGGCGTGGATGCGCCCCACCGACGCGGTCCACGTGGCCGCACCCCTGCTCGTCCTCGCCCTCGCGCGGCGCCACTGGCGAGCCCTGCTCGTCCTCGCGGCGGGACTCGCGGCGGGCGCCGTTCCCTGGGTGATCGAGGCCTACGTCGGTTACGGCGGTCTGGCGCAACGGCTGGCGGAGGCCTCCCGCATCCAGGGCGGACTGGGCTGGCAGATCGCCGTCGACGACCAGCTGCGCAGCCTGGGTGGACGGGCCCTGTGCCGGCCGTGCACCGGCTCGATGCCCAACCCCCTGGTCACCCTCTGGTGGTTCGCCCTGCCCGTCCTGGCCGGCCTGGCACTGGTCGTCGCGGTGCGCGCCCGGCGCCCGGCGCCGACCCTGGTCCCGCTGGCCTGCGCCACCACGGCCGCCCTGCCGTACCTCTTCATGATCGGCTACGCGGCGCCGCGCTTCCTCCAGCCGGCCTACGCGCTGCTCGCGCTCCCGGTCGCGGACGCCCTGTGGCACCTGGTCCGCACCCGCGGCGGAGCATGGCGCCCGGTGGCCGCCACCATCGTGGCGCTCTGCCTGGCCGGGCACCTCGCGGCGCAGCTCGCCGTCCTGAACGGCGTCGTGAGCCGCAACACCGAGAGCCGACGGGACTGGGACCGCACCGCGGCTGCCCTGCACCGGCTCGGTGTCCGTGCGCCCTGCCTGCTCACCGGCCACGAGGCCATCCCGATCGGCTACTACACCGGCTGCTCCTCGGGGGCGACGTCCGGCAACAACGAGAACATCACCGTGACGGACATCCTGCGCTCCGCACGGCGGATCCCGGTCGCCCACCTCGCACCGGCCGGCGGCACCCCGCCCCGCTACGCCCGCTCCTGGCCCGTGCACCGGATCTCGGACCTGGACGTCCGTGTCGCACCGCGTCCCTGACGCCGCACGGCGGGTTTCCCGGCCGCCCGGCTCAGGCAGGAGCGCGTCGACGGCCGGCTCCCGGGGGCGAACACGGCCGCATCTTCTCCTATGACGTCACCGGGGGCCGCTACGAGAAGTACGGCTTCCACGCCGAGGGCTCCGGATCGCCGTACGCGCGGGGCGCGTTGAAGAAGCTGTACCGCCCCGGCACGACCCGCCGCGAAGCGGCCCTGGCCGCCCTTCAGGCGCTGTACGACGCGGCGGACGACGACTCCGCGACCGGCGGCCCCGACCTCACGCGCCGCATCTACCCGATCGTCGCGCTCATCACCGAGGACGGCTTCGAGCGGCCGGCCGAGGAGGAGACCGAGGAGCTCAGCCGCGAGATGGTCGAGCGGCGCCGGACCCGGCCGGACGGACCGAACGCCGAGGTCCGATCCCGTCGGCCCGCCGCCCCCGGGCGGAGTTTTCGCTTCCATGGACAAGACCTGTCGCGGGCTTTACTGCACAAGACTTGCAGGTACCGGAGGATGGCGCGAGGCTGTTCGACGCAGCCGTCCGTACGACAGAAAGACCCGCCCCCCGATGACGGCCGCCCCTGAGTCCACTCCACCCCTCCCCGCCCCGGCCCCCGCCCAGCGCACGGCCTGGCACCGCGTCCGCACCTCCATGACGCGGCGGGAGTGGACCAGGGTCGGGGGGATGGCGGCCTTCATCCTGGCCCTGCACGTGATCGGCTGGTTCACCCTCGTCGCGATCGTCACCCCGGAGCACCGCACCCTGGGCACGCAGACCTTCGGCGTCGGCATCGGCGTCACCGCGTACACGCTCGGCATGCGGCACGCCTTCGACGCCGATCACATCGCCGCCATCGACAACACCACCCGCAAGCTGATGGGCCAGGGACAGCGCCCGCTGTCGGTCGGCTTCTGGTTCTCCCTCGGCCACTCCAGCGTCGTCTTCGCCCTGGCCTTCCTGCTCACCCTCGGTGTGAAGACCCTGGCCGGGCCGGTACGCGACGACGGCTCGGCGCTGCACGACGCCACGGGCCTGATCGGCACGGTCGTCTCCGGGACGTTCCTCTACCTCATCGCGGGCGTCAACCTCGTCATCCTGGCCGGCATCTGGAAGGTGTTCCGCGCGATGCGCTCGGGCCGCTACGACGAGGCCGCCCTGGAGGAGCAGCTGAACAACCGAGGCTTCATGAACCGCCTGCTGGGCCGTGTCATGAAGTCGGTGTCCAAGCCCTGGCACATGTATCCGCTGGGCCTGCTGTTCGGCCTCGGTTTCGACACCGCCACCGAGATCGCCCTGCTCGTCCTGGCCGGCTCCGGCGCCGCCTCCGGACTGCCCTGGTACGCGATCCTGTGCCTGCCGGTCCTGTTCGCCGCGGGGATGTGCCTCCTCGACACCATCGACGGCTCCTTCATGAACTTCGCCTACGGCTGGGCCTTCTCCAAGCCCGTCCGCAAGGTCTACTACAACCTCACCATCACCGGCCTGTCCGTCGCCGTGGCCCTGCTGATCGGCACCGTGGAACTCCTCGGCCTCCTCGCCGACCGGTTCGGCCTGCACGGCCCTTTCTGGGACCGCGTCGCCGGCCTGGACCTCAACGTCCTCGGCTACGTGGTCGTCGCCCTGTTCTTCGCCACGTGGGTGGTGGCCCTGGTGGTGTGGAGGGTCGGACGCATCGAGGAGAGGTGGTCGGGGGACCTGGCCGGGCCGCCGGGCTCCTGACAGGTGCTCAGGAGCCGAGCCGCAGTTCCTTGCGCCACTTGACGATCTGCTTCTCCGCGTCGCCCGTGTACGACCAGGGCGTGCGGGTCGCGCGGGTCCCCAGCATGCCGAGCAGGACGCCCGCGATGTCGGTGGCGCCGGCGGAGCAGGCGGCGTGGGCCAGGTAGCCGAAGTCGCGCAGTTCGGCGGGCGTGATCGCGGTCTGCGTCCGGCTCATGACCCAGCGCTGCCAGGTCCGCCGCACGTCGCTCAGCGCGCCGTCGTGGTTCCAGTGCTGCGAGAGCCCCACGGCGGAGTGCCTGCCCTGTGCCGCGTCCAGGGCGAAGCGGTACTCCTCGACCCGGGCGTACTGCACCAGCACCGGCAGCGGGCAGCCGGGCGGTGCCACCCCGGCCGCGTCCCGGGCGAAGTCGTACATCAGGCCGTGCGTGCCGTGCCAGCGCGCCGAGTAGTAGTGCAGCACCTGTAGGTGTCCCTCGACGCTGTAGGGATCACGCGCGTGCAACTCGTCCCACCAGCGCCCCAGTTCCTGCCGGCGCACCCCCGACGGGTACAGGCGCGCCACCGAGATCAGCGACACCCAGGGCGTCGGATCCTCCGGGCAGGCCTGCGCCGCCGTCAGGCAGGCCAGCACCGCGGCGTCCACGCGGTGCTGGTCGATCGGCACGCCCCGCCCCGCCGCGATGGCGGTGTTGAAGGTACGGGCCGTCTCCGTCGCCGCCCGCAGCACCAGCGCGTCGGCGCTGTGCGGGTCCGCGGAGAGCCAGGACTCCACCGTCGAACTGCCCGCGCAGGCCTGGGCGAGCTGCCGGACACGGTGCCCCCGCGCCGCCCAGTCGCCCCCGGTGGCGCCCAGCAGGTCCCGCAGCCCCTGCCAGCGGCCGATCACCACGTCCTGACGGGCGGAGGTGAGCCCGGCGTCCCCGCAGTCGGGGTCGAAGTCGGGAGTGAAACCACGTCTGAGACCGCCTCGCGCCATGGGAGTCCCCCCTCAGAAGTCGGTGGAGAGACCCTCGTGGACCCGGGCGTGCGCGGCCTGTTCGTCGGGGACGTAGTCCGTCTCGACCGCGCGCGAGGCGTCCAGCTTCGCGGGCCGGTAGTAGTCGCTGCCCTGTCGCCAGTACCAGAGCATCGGGACGAGCCCGACCGCGAGGCCGCCGACGCCGATGGTGATGGCGGCGCTGCTCAGCTCGCTCAGCGACTCCACGAACACCCAGAACATGAACAGGGCGCCGCACAGCGGCCACAGGCCGCCGAAGAGGAAGTTGGCGGGGGACGTCAGCAGCGTCTTGCGGTAGGCGACCACCACCGCGAGCCCGGCGAGTCCGTAGTAGACCGCGATCTGCAGGCCGATCGCCGAGATGGCGTCGGAGAGGATGTCACCCACCGAGCCCAGGGCGTTGGAGGCGATGAACATCACCAGCGCCACCGCCCCGACCACCACGATCGCCACCCAGGGCGTGTTCCACCGGCGGTGCACCCGGCCCAGGGCGGACGGCATCGTACGGTCCCGGCCCATCGCGAACAGCGAGCGCGTGACCTGGATCAGCGTCGTCTCCAGGGTGGCGATGGTGGACAGCATGACCGCCACGATCAGCAACTTGCCGCCCCAGCCGGGCCAGACCTCCTCGCCGAGCACCGCCAGCACGTTCGCGTCGTTCTCCTCGATCTGCCGCGAGGTCAGGATCACGTTCACGGCGATGGTGAACACCTCGAACAGCAGGAAGACGATGCCCACCCCGATCAGGCCCGCGAGGCCCGTGGTCCGGCGGCTGTCGCGGGTCTCCTCGCTGAGGTTGCTGGTGACGTCCCAGCCCCAGTAGTAGAACGCGGCGACGAGCGCGCCCGAGGCGAAGCCGGCCATGCCGTCGAAGTGGGAGAAGCCCAGCCACGACCAGTCGAAGGCGCGGGCGTTGCCGGTGTGGAAGAAGGCGAGCACCGCGAACAGCGCCAGGATGGCCAGCTCGACACCGGACATGATCAGCTGCGCCCGGACGGTGAGCCGGGCACCGCCCAGCACCACGCCCAGCATGACGAGGAACCACACCGCGCCGACCACCGTGGCCAGCGCGGTGTTGTCGGCGAGTGTGTCGTCGAACAGCGCGAGGGTCATGGACCCGGCGGGCAGCGAACCGGCCACCATGAAGATCGTCGCCGAGATCACCAGCGCCCAGCCGCTGATGAAGCCGAGGAACGGGTGGAGCGTGCGTCCCACCCACGAGTAGCTGGCGCCCGCGTTGACGTCGATCCGGCCGAGGTAGCTGAACGCCAGCGCGATGCCCAGCATGGGTATCGCGCAGTACAGCAGGGCGGCCGGGCCGGCCAGTCCCACCGCACCGACGAGGACGGCGGTGGTCGCGGCCAGCGAGTACGCCGGGGCGCTGCCCGCGACCGCCATCACAACGGTGTCGAACGTGCCGAGGACGTTGGCCTGCAGCCCTCTGCCCCTGCTGTTGCTCATGGATGCGCTGCTTTCACTTGTGCACGACCGGAAGCGGGCATGCCGTCCCGGAGGCGTTGGGGGGTGGGGTGGAGCTCGCCGCCGGACGGAGAAAGGTGGCCTCGGGCCCGGGGGCGATGAAAAAGGGGTGATGGATACCGCGCTGCCGCCGTGTCGGCACTCGGTCACACCGTGTGTGCGAGTGATGATAGCCCTACTCCTTGATCTTTCAAGCTTGACTGATCGGTAATGTCCGGGCGGCCGCCCGGTTCTGACTCCCGTCGGCCGGCGGACGTTCGGCCGCCCTCCCGGCCGGGAGACATTCGCCGAGGTTAGAGCCCGCGTAACGGGAAACGCGGAACGGACAGAACACACCCACGAGTCGACGCAGCGCGACAAGGAGGCAGGAGTGATGGGCACGGAACCGACGCACCCCGAACCGATGGCGGACGACGTGTACCAGCCCACCGGGACCAACGAGGAGCAGGAGGACGCCGCGCCGCTTGACCTGCAGGACGCCGTCGACGAACGGACCTACGACGACACCCTGGACGAGGGCTACTCCCCGCCGGAGAAGCCCCTCGGCGTCACCAAGCGCGGCACCACCGCCGCCGAGCAGCACGAGGGCGAGTCCCTCGACGAACGGCTCGCCCAGGAGGTCCCCGACGTGTCCGCCGAACCGGTCGGCGACGGGGTGGGCGACAGCCCCGACGGCGACGGCGAACCGGTGGACCCCGAGGCGGGCACCGAGAGGGCCGGACGCCTCGTCGCCCCGGACGAGGGCGCGCACGCCGACACCACGAAGGAGAGCGTCGCGGCCGACGTCGGCATCGACGGCGGCGCGGCCGGCGCGGAGGAGGCCGCCGTGCACGTGGTCGAGGAGGACGTCCTGCTGCCCGAGGACGACAGCAGAGGGTGAAGCGCCGCCCGCCACCTGAGGCGGGGGCAGTCATGCGGGAGGCCACCGCGACCGGACGCCCGGCCGCGGTGGCC
>NZ_JBFAIG010000029.1:0-67436 GCF_040654575.1 Streptomyces sp. NPDC050674 | reverse complement strand
GCCCGGTTACATTCCGAACCCGGAAGCTAAGCCTTACAGCGCCGATGGTACTGCAGGGGGGACCCTGTGGGAGAGTAGGACGCCGCCGAACAATTCTTAGAGCTCTGGCTCTCGGGTTAAGCCCGAGAGCCAGAGCTTTTTTGCGTTGAGGTAGGGTCAGGGAGCATCGTTGGCACGTTTCCCACAGGAGGCCCCCGGGTGGAGGTTCAGGAGACTCGCGTCCAGACGGACCGTGTGCTCACCATCCCGAACATCCTCAGCATGGCTCGACTCGTCGGCGTACCCGTCTTCCTGTGGCTGATCCTGTGGCCTGAGTTCGGTGGGCCCAAGAGTGACGGCTGGGCCCTTCTGGTGCTCGCTCTGAGCGGCGTCAGCGACTACCTGGACGGCAAACTGGCCCGCCGCTGGAACCAGATCAGCAGCCTCGGCCGGCTCCTCGATCCCGCCGCCGATCGGCTCTACATTCTGACGACCTTGGTCGGCCTCACCTGGCGTGAGATTCTGCCCCTCTGGTTGACCGCGGTACTTGTCGCGCGAGAGCTCGTCCTGCTGGTCATGGTGGGCATCCTGCGGCGGCACGGCTATCCGCCGCCCCAGGTGAACTTCCTGGGCAAGGCCGCCACCTTCAACCTGATGTACGCCTTCCCCCTGCTTCTGCTCAGTGACGGAACTGGCTGGATCTCGTCACTCGCTGCTATTTTCGGATGGGCGTTCGCCGGATGGGGTACAACGCTGTACTGGTGGGCAGGAGTCCTCTACGTGGTACAAGTCCGCCGCCTGGTCCGTGCGGATGCCACGGCCGATTGAACTCCCGGATGGTCCTGCTGCCGTAGCGGAGCGATGGCCCGTGCTGGATAAGTGCGGGACAATCCTGGCGGGGGAGGTCGGCTAGACCGTCTCTTCGAGGAGGACGCTTCCGACATGAAGGCCGTCGTGATGGCCGGAGGCGAAGGCACGCGCCTTCGCCCTATGACCTCAAGCATGCCCAAGCCGCTCCTGCCGGTGGCAAACCGGCCGATCATGGAGCATGTTCTGCGGCTGCTCAAAAGGCATGGGCTCAATGAAACAGTCGTGACTGTCCAGTTCCTGGCCTCGCTCGTCAAGAACTACTTCGGTGACGGCGAAGAGCTTGGTATGGAGCTCACCTATGCCAATGAGGAGAAGCCACTCGGTACCGCCGGAAGCGTCAAGAACGCCGAAGAGGCGTTGAAGGACGACGCCTTCCTTGTCATCTCCGGCGATGCCCTGACGGACTTCGACCTCACCGAGCTCATCAATTTCCACAAGGAGAAGGGCGCGCTGGTCACCGTCTGCCTGACGCGTGTGCCCAACCCGCTGGAATTCGGTATCACCATCGTCGACGAGGAAGGCAAGGTGGAGCGCTTCCTCGAGAAGCCCACCTGGGGCCAGGTCTTCTCCGACACGGTGAACACCGGCATCTATGTCATGGAGCCCGAGGTCTTCGACTACGTCGACCCCGACGTGCCCGTCGACTGGTCCGGTGACGTCTTCCCGCAGCTGATGAAGGAAGGCAAGCCCGTCTACGGCTACATCGCCGAGGGCTACTGGGAGGACGTCGGCACCCACGAGAGCTATGTGAAGGCGCAGGCCGATGTCCTCGAGGGCAAGGTCGACGTCGACATCGACGGGTTCGAGATCTCCCCGGGCGTATGGGTCGCCGAAGGCGCCGAGGTCCACCCGGACGCCGTTCTGCGCGGGCCCGTCTACATCGGTGACTACGCCAAGGTCGAGGCCGGCGCCGAAATCCGCGAGCACACGGTCGTGGGCTCCAACGTGGTCGTCAAGAGCGGCGCGTTCCTGCACAAGGCCGTCGTCCACGACAACGTCTACGTGGGACCGCACAGCAATCTGCGCGGCTGCGTGGTCGGCAAGAACACCGACATCATGCGCGCGGCGCGGATCGAGGACGGGGCGGTCATCGGTGATGAGTGCCTGATCGGTGAAGAATCGATCGTCCAGGGCAATGTGCGGGTCTATCCGTTCAAGACCATCGAGGCCGGTGCTTTCGTCAACACCTCGGTGATCTGGGAGTCAAGGGGCCAGGCGCATCTGTTCGGTGCCCGTGGTGTCTCCGGCATCCTGAACGTGGAGATCACGCCGGAACTGGCGGTCCGACTGGCGGGTGCGTACGCGACGACCCTGAAGAAGGGCTCGACCGTCACCACGGCCCGTGACCACTCGCGTGGTGCCCGCGCGCTGAAGCGGGCGGTGATCTCCGCGTTGCAGGCCAGCGCCATCGACGTGCGCGACCTGGAGAACGTGCCGCTGCCCGTGGCCCGGCAGCAGACCGCGCGAGGCAGCGCGGGCGGCATCATGATCCGGACCACGCCCGGGGTGCCGGACTCGGTCGACATCATGTTCTTCGACGGGCAGGGCGCCGACCTGTCGCAGGGCAGCCAGCGGAAGCTGGACCGGGTGTTCGCGCGGCAGGAGTACCGCCGTGCCTTCCCCGGGGAGATCGGTGACCTGCACTTCCCGGCCAGCGTCTTCGACTCGTACACCGGGTCGCTGCTGCGGAACGTCGACACGACCGGGATCGCGGAATCCGGGCTCAAGGTCGTCGTCGACGCCTCCAACGGAAGCGCCGGTCTCGTGCTGCCGAGCCTGCTCGGCAAGCTCGGGGTGGACTCGCTGACGATCAACCCCGGTCTCGACGAGTCCCGGCCGACCGAGACGGCCGACATGCGGCGGTCGGGGATGGTGCGGCTCGGGGAGATCGTGGCGTCCTCGGGTGCCGCGTTCGGTGTGCGGTTCGACCCGGTCGGCGAGCGGCTCTCGCTCGTCGACGAGAAGGGCCGGATCATCGAGGACGACCGGGCACTGCTCGTGATGCTGGACCTGGTCGCGGCCGAGCGGCGCAGCGGCCGGGTCGCGCTGCCGGTGACCACGACCCGGATCGCCGAGCAGGTGGCGGCGTACCACGGGACGCAGGTCGAGTGGACGACCACCTCGCCCGACGACCTCACGCGCGTGGGCGGTGAGGAAGGGACGATCTTCGGCGGTGACGGCAAGGGCGGTTTCATCGTCCCCGAGTTCAGCAGCGTGTACGACGCCACGGCGGCCTTCGTGCGGCTCATCGGCCTGGTGGCGCGCACGCAGCTCACGCTGAGCCAGATCGACGCGCGGATCCCGCGGGCGCACGTCCTGAAGCGGGACCTGGCGACCCCGTGGGCCGTCAAGGGGCTCGTGATGCGGCGGGTCGTCGAAGCGGCCGGAGACCGCTTCGTGGACACCACCGACGGTGTGCGGGTGGTGGAGACCGACGGCCGTTGGGTGATGGTGCTGCCCGACCCGGCCGAGGCCGTCACCCACCTGTGGGCCGAGGGGCCGGACGACGCCTCCGCGCAGGCCCTGCTGGACGAATGGTCGGCGGTCGTGGACAGCGCCGGCCGGTAGACGGGCTGCACGCGTGCGTGCCGGACAAGTGTCCCCAACGGGGCCTGTCCGGCACGCCGCAGGGCCCGTTCGGAGGTAGTGCTCGCGACATGCGACGATGTGCGGCATGCCGCAGCAACCCCCCATTCGGAGCACACCCGCGCGGCCCCGGCGCCCGGACGCGTCCATGTCGTTGCTGACCAACGTCATGGACCACAGCCTCGACGACGGTTACGCCGAGGCCGCCGCGCGCAAGAAGGCCGTGGGCGACAGCGGCATACCGAAGACGCTCAGGGCGAAGCTCGGACTCGCCGCCGGCCTGGTGCTGGCGGCTTTGATCGTGACCGTCGGGGCTGCGCAGGCACGGGTGGCCGCTCCGGTCGTCGCCAAGGAGCGGGGCGAGCTGGTCGACCGCATCGACCGGGAGACCGAGACCGCGGACAAGCTGGAGGATTCCGTCGACGAGCTGCGCGCGGACGTGAGCGCGCGCCAGCGCGAGGCGCTGAAGCACAGTGGCGGCAGTGCGGACTCCGACCTGACGGGCATCCTGTCCGGCGCGGTCGCGGTGCACGGCCCCGGTGTGAAGCTGGTCGTGAACGACGCCAAGGAAGCCGCCTCGGGCGGTGACGGCAACCCGCGTGAGACCTCCGGCTTCTCCGACACCGGCCGGGTACGTGACCGGGACATGCAGCGCGTGGTCAACGGGCTGTGGGAGTCGGGCGCCGAGGCCGTCTCCATCAACGGGCAGCGGCTGACGGCGCTGTCCGCGATCAGGGCCGCGGGGGACGCCATACTGGTCGACAACAAGCCGCTGGTGCCGCCGTACACGGTGCTCGCGGTGGGGGACGGGCAGCGGTTGAGCACGCGGTTCCAGAACAGCGCCGACGGGTTGTACCTGCACGCGCTGCAGGAGAGCTACGGCATCAGGACAGGCATCTCCGTGGAGGACGACCTCCGGCTGCCTGCCGCGCCGAGTGTGACCGTACGTACAGCACAGCCGAGCATCGAGAAGAGCGAGAAGGGCACATCGTGATCGCCGTACTGGGCCTCGTGGTGGGAGTCGTGGCCGGCCTGTTGGTCCGGCCTGAGGTTCCGGCGGTGGTCGAGCCTTATCTGCCGATCGCTGTCGTGGCGGCGCTCGACGCCGTCTTCGGCGGTCTGCGGGCCATGCTCGACGGCATCTTCGACGACAAGGTCTTCGTGGTGTCGTTCCTGTCGAACGTGGTCGTGGCCGCGCTGATCGTGTTCCTGGGCGACAAGCTCGGCGTGGGTGCGCAGCTGTCCACCGGTGTGGTGGTCGTCCTCGGCATCCGGATCTTCTCCAACGCCGCGGCGATCCGCCGGCACGTGTTCCGGGCGTGAGGCCGATGAGCGAGCACGACGACAAGCCCGCCGAGGACCGGGACGGCGCGCGCGACGGCGGTGCCGAGTCCGGGAGCAGGCTGCGCAAGGAGCTGCCCCAGGAGGTGCCCGCGGCGGTGCCCCCCGCCCCCGCCGAGGAGGCGCCGAGGGAGCCGGAGCCGGTACCGCGACCGCAGCCGGACGCCGAGCCGCGGCTGACCGGCCGGCAGCGGCTGGTGCAGGGAGTGTGGCCGCCGCGGGTCACCCGGGCCCAACTCATCGTCGCGGTGCTGCTGTTCGGCCTGGGATTCGGGCTGGCGGTGCAGGTGGCCTCCAACAGTGACAGCGACAGCGCCCTGCGGGGAGCGCGGCAGGAAGATCTTGTCCGCATCCTCGATGAACTGGATGACCGTACTCAGCGTCTAGAGGACGAGAAGCAAGGTCTCGAGAAGCAGCGTGACGAGCTGGAGAACAGCTCCGACCAGGCCGAGGAGGCCCGGAAGCAGACGATCGAGAAGGAGAGGCAACTCGGCATCCTGGCGGGCACGGTGGCCGCGCAGGGGCCCGGCATCACCATGACGATCCAGGACACGAAGGGGACGGTCGAGGCGGACATGCTGCTCGACGCGATCCAGGAGCTGCGCGCGGCGGGCGCCGAGGCGATCCAGGTCAACGGCGTACGGGTCGTCGCCGGCACGTACCTGACGGACTCGGGCAAGGGCGTCGGCGTCGACGGGAACAAGATCAACGCGCCCTATCGTTTCAAGGTCATCGGCAAGCCGCAGGACCTCGAGCCGGCGCTCAACATCCCCGGAGGCGTGGTGCAGACTCTCGAGAAGGAACAGGCCACCGTCGCGATCGAGCGGTCGACCAAGATCGTCGTGGACGCCTTGCGAGCAGCGAAGCGGCCTGACTACGCTCGGTCGTCCTCGCAGTGAACCGGGGGTGCATGGGCGGCGTCGGGCGAGGGCATGAGGTTGCGGGGGGTCGGCGCACCGAATGGGCGGTGCGTGGTGGAAACTGTCTGGTGCAGACGGACGTTGTCAGGATGTCCGGGTCGGCCAGAGTGTTCAGTCAGGGTTCGTCCTGCCCCACGGGCGGGTCTGTTTCGGTCAAGGGGAATCGCCCGTGAAGTTGTTTGCGAAGTTGTTCGGCAAGAGCGCGCGAGAGGGCAGCGACAACGCCACCGCCCGTCATCGCGCACAGCCTGACGCGGAAGGCCAGCGACCGCTGTTCCGGGACCAGGTCGGCGGCCCGGGCGGCGATGTCTCCGGTGGTCAGGGCGCTCCTTCGGTTGACCCTGCGCAGCCCGGCGGAATAGGTTTCGGGCAGCCGTCAACCTCAGGTGCGGGTGGAGCGTTCTCCGACCCGTACGCGTCCAACGCCCCCGGTGGGCAGCCGCGGCAGGAGGATCCGATGTCGGCCTTGGTGTGTACGAGGTGCGGTAACCGCAACGGGGAGAACAGCCGTTTCTGCTCCAACTGCGGCGCGCCGCTGCGGGCGGGTGCGACGCCGGAGCGTCCGTCCGAGACGACCTCCACGATCTCCATCTCCGGTCTCGAGGCCTACGACAGCGAGACCACCGGCCAGACGCCGATGCCGACGCTGTCCCCCGAGGCGCAGGCGGCCGTCGACGCGCTGCCGCTGGGCTCCGCGCTCCTGGTGGTGCGCCGCGGTCCGAACTCGGGCAGCCGCTTCCTGCTGGACGGCGATCTGACCACGGCCGGTCGTCACCCGCAGAGCGACATCTTCCTGGACGACGTGACGGTCTCCCGGCGCCATGTGGAGTTCCGCCGCGGTCAGGACGGCTCGTTCACGGTGGCCGACGTGGGCAGCCTCAACGGCACGTACGTCAACCGCGAGCGGATCGACCAGGTCGCGCTGAACAACGGCGACGAGGTGCAGATCGGCAAGTACCGGCTGGTCTTCTACGCCAGCCAGCGGGGCTACTGACCGGGCTGCGTCCCGCGAGGCCCCGGCGAAGGTCCGTCCGTCAGGGAAGGTCCATGCTGCAAACACCGAGCGGCGGTGCCGGGCACGGCGCCGCCGCCACGGACAGCGGGCTGATGAGCATCGGCACGGTGCTGAACGTGCTGCGCGACGAGTTTCCCGAGGTGACCATCTCCAAGATCCGTTTCCTGGAGTCGGAGGGGCTCATCGAGCCGCAGCGGACCCCCTCGGGGTATCGCAAGTTCAGCGCCCGCGACGTCGAGCGTCTCGGACAGGTCCTGAGGATGCAGCGGGACCACTATCTGCCTCTGAAGGTGATCCGCGAGCACCTGGCGGCCAGGGAGCGCGGTGACGCCGTCGCGCTGCCGGTCGTGGGCCGCCGGCGTGACGGTGAAGCGGTGCCCCAGCCGTCCGAGGGGCCCACAGCGGCCAGGATCGGCCGTGAGGAGCTGCTCGCCGCCGCCGGGGTCGACGAGCCGGAGCTCAAGGAGTGGGAGTCCTACGGGCTGCTCACCCCACTGGAGGACGGGTCCTACGACGCGGAGGCGGTCACGGTCGCCTCGCTCATCACCGAGCTGGGGCGGTTCGGGATCGAGCCGCGCCACCTGCGTGTGATGAAGGCAGCCGCCGACCGGGAGGCCGGGCTGGTGGACCAGGTGGTGGCCCCGCTGAGGCGGCACCGGAACCCGCAGACGAGGGCCCACGCCGAGGACCGTACGAAGGAACTGGCGGGGCTGACGGTGAAGCTGCACGCCGCGCTCGTGCAGACGGCGCTCGGGGTCCGGCTGCCCTGACGCGGCGGGCGTTCGAGGGGCCGGATCAGGCGCCCTGTCCCGGCCCGACTACCCAAACGTCCCGAGCACGGCCTAGGGTTGCTGTGTGAACGAGCTCGATGTCGTAGGTGTCCGGGTCGAAATGCCCTCCAACCAACCGATCGTGCTGCTGCGTGAAGTGGGAGGCGACCGTTACCTCCCCATTTGGATCGGGCCGGGGGAGGCGACGGCGATCGCCTTCGCCCAGCAGGGCATGGCTCCCGCGCGGCCGCTGACCCACGACCTGTTCAAGGACGTGCTGGAAGCGGTGGGCCAGGAGCTCACGGAAGTGCGCATCACGGACCTGCGTGACGGCGTCTTCTACGCGGAGCTGGTGTTCGCCAGCGGCGTCGAGGTGAGTGCCCGCCCGTCCGACGCCATAGCGCTCGCGTTGCGCACCGGGACGCCGATCTACGGCAGTGACACGGTGCTCGACGACGCGGGGATCGCGATCCCGGACGAGCAGGAGGACGAGGTGGAGAAGTTCCGCGAGTTCCTCGACCAGATCTCGCCGGAGGACTTCGGCACCAGCAGTCAGTGAGTTCCGCGGTCGGCGGAAGCGGTCGGAGCGGCGTGTGGGCGGCCCGGCGGACGAAGTGGTCCGCGGCGGGGTCGCCCGCCGTATGTGTGAGGGTGAATTGCCCGCATGTGCCGGTGGCGTGTGAGTGCGTCATACGGCCCGTGCGGACCACATTCGGCTAGCCTTTCCCCGCGGTGGGGCACGGGAAACCACTCTCAGGGTGATTATCACTCGGCGTGGCGAGTGTGGCGATCGTTGACGCACCCCTGGTGACTGCCTACCGTCGAGAAGGCAGGTCAAGGACGGAGGTCGGCGTGAGAAGCAGCGGCGACGGTACGGCTGGGGGTGGCCCCGAGCGCAGTCTCAGGGCGAGCGGTCCGTACCCTCCCCCCGGCTCACGGGCCCTCCCGGGTGGGGGATGCCCCCAGCCCGGCGGTGCGGCCCAACACGCTCCGCAGCGACCGACAGCGGTGCCGAGCAGCGGAGGGACGACGTCCATGGCGTCCGAGCAGATCGGCTATCGCGGCCCCACGGCCTGTGCGGCTGCCGGTATCACCTACCGGCAATTGGACTACTGGGCCCGCACGGGGCTCGTCGAGCCGAGCGTGCGCCCCGCACACGGGTCCGGGACACAGCGGCTGTACAGCTTCCGGGACGTCGTCGTTCTGAAGATCGTCAAGCGGTTCCTCGACACCGGGGTGTCGTTGCAGAACATCCGCACGGCTGTCCAGCACCTCAGGGAACGCGGTTTCAGCGATCTGGAGCGCATGACGCTGATGAGCGACGGCGCGACGGTCTACGAGTGCACCTCGCCCGACGAGGTGCACGCCCTGCTCCAGGGTGGGCAGGGGGTGTTCGGGATCGCCGTGGGCGTGGTGTGGCGGGACGTCGAGAGCGCGCTGTCCCAGCTGCACGGCGAGCGGATCGACACCGGCGAGACCCTGGTCGGGCCCAACCCTGCGGACGAACTGGCGCGTCGGCGCAACCGGGCCGTCTGAGCCGTCCTGCGGAGGGTGGACGGACACGATCGCTTGAGGCGGGACGTTTCGGCGCCGGGCCGCAAGCGGTTTCCCCTGCCGCTGTCGGGGTGGCCGCGCGAGGCGTTGTCAGTGGCGTAGGGCAGCATCGGAGGTGTGAGAACCGCGCCCACGATCCTGCATCTCGACATGGATGCCTTCTACGCCTCGGTGGAGCAGGCGTCCAAGCCGAGTCTGCGCGGCAAGGCCGTGGTCGTGGGCGGGCTCGGGCCGCGCGGGGTGGTGGCGACCGCCTCGTACGAGGCGAGGGTCTTCGGGGTGCATTCGGCGATGCCCATGGGGCAGGCCAGGCGGCTCGCGCCCCACGCCGCGTATCTCGTGCCGCGCTTCGACTTCTACCGCTCGATCAGCGAGCGTGTGATGGAGCTGCTGCGCGCTTTGTCGCCGTTGGTGGAGCCGCTGAGCCTGGACGAGGCGTTCGTGGACCTGGAGGCCGGGGGAGTGGCCTGGGACGAGCGGTCGGCGCGGCTGGCCGGGGTGAAGCTGCGCGCGGACATCCGGGCCGTCACGGGGCTGACGGGGTCGGTGGGTCTCGCCGCCTCCAAGATGCTCGCCAAGATCGCCTCGGAGGAGGCCAAGCCAGACGGGCTGGTGGTGATCGAGCCGGGCACCGAGCGGGCGATGCTCGGGCCGATGTCGGTGCGGACGCTGCCGGGGGTGGGGCCGGCGACCGGTGACCATCTGCGGCGGGCCGGCATCACCACGGTCGAGGAGATCGTCGAGGCGGGCGAGGACGAGCTGGTCCGGCTGCTGGGCAAGGCGCACGGGCACGGGCTGTACGCCATGGCGCTGGCGCGGGACGACCGGCCCGTGGTGGCGGAGCGCGAGGCCAAGTCGGTGTCCGTCGAGGACACCTACGACGTCGACATCCACGACCGGACGCGGGTGGGGCTGGAGGTGCAGCGGCTCGCCGAGCGGTGTGTGCGGCGGCTGCGCGGGGCCGGGCTGTCGGGGCGGACGATCGTGCTGAAGGTGCGGCGCTACGACTTCTCGACGCTCACGAGATCCGAGACGCTGCGCGGGCCGACGGACGATCCCGCGGTGATCCGGGAGGCGGCGGCCAGACTGCTGGACTCGGTCGACACGACGGGTGGGGTGCGGCTGCTCGGGGTGGGCGTGAGCGGGCTCGCCGATTACACGCAGGAGGACCTGTTCGCGCAGGCGGCGGGGGAGCGGGCGGTCGCCGAGGGCCCGGTCGAGGAGCACGCCCCGGCGCCGGTCGAGAAGCAGCCGGCGCCGGCCGAGCGCCGATGGCCCGCCGGGCGCGACGTGCGGCATGCCGAGTTCGGGCACGGCTGGGTGCAGGGCAGCGGCCTGGGGCGGGTCACCGTGCGGTTCGAGACGCCCTCCTCGGAGCCCGGGCGCGTGCGGACCTTCCGGATCGACGATCCGCAGCTGGAGGCGGCCGATCCGTTGCCGTTGGTGTTATCGGGGCCGGATGGGGGAGGCGAGGTGCCCGGAGCGAGGTCTCAGGCCGTCTCGTCGGTGCCCGCCAGCTTGCCGAAGTCGTGGTCGGGGAGCGGCGGCGGGGCGGCGACGTCGAGGCCGTAGTGGTGGTAGAGCTGAAGTTCCTGTTCGGGGGAGAGGTGGCGGCCCACGCCGAAGTCGGGGGCGTCCTTGATCAGGGCGCGGTCGAAGGGGACGTGCAGGGCCCCCTCGATCAGTTCGCTGGGCTCCAGGGGGACGAAAGCGTCCCTGCTGAACAGGCCGGTCCGTATGGCCGCCCACTCCGGCTCGCCGGTGGCGTCGTCGAGGTAGACCTCGTCGATCGTGCCGATCCTGGTCCCCCTGCGGTCGAACGCCTTGCGGCCGATCAGGTTGCGGGGATCGATATCGGTTCGCACGGGCCCTCCACATGGTCGCACCTCATCCGTAAGCACTACAAAACGGTACAAGTACGGATGCGGCCACTCGAAGGTTCGTGCGTTGACCTCGCTGGTACGCTGGCAGCGGCTGTTGACCCCGTGCGGGAGAGTCCTCCAGACGTCATCGGAGGCGCCGAAGGAGCAAATCCTCCCCGGAATCTCTCAGGCTCACGTACCGCACGGACGAGGTCACTCTGGAAAGCAGGGCGGGTGTCGACGGCTTCCGCTCTCACCGACGGTGAAAACCGGGCGCCCTCGGGCGATCCGGTGAAGCTCTCAGGTTGAGATGACAGAGGGGGAGGCCGTCCGGGTACCCGTGCCGTGGTGCCCCTCGCAGGTCGTGTCGACCAGGAGGCCTCCGTAATGACCGCCCACCGCATTCCGCTCTCCGAGCTCGAAGAGGCAGCCCCCTTCGAGCAGCGCCACATCGGCCCCGACCACGAGGCCTGCGCCAAGATGCTCGCGCACGTCGGCTACGGCTCGCTGGACGAGCTCACCGCCGCCGCGGTCCCGGCCGTGATCGCGAGCGCCGAGGCACTGGACCTGCCGGGCGCCCGCAGCGAGGCCGAGGTGATCGCCGAGCTGCGCTCGCTGGCCGACCGCAACCAGGTACTCGGCTCCATGATCGGCCTCGGCTACCACGGCACGTTCACGCCGCCGGTCATCCTGCGCAACGTCATGGAGAACCCGTCCTGGTACACGGCCTACACGCCGTACCAGCCCGAGATCTCGCAGGGCCGGCTCGAAGCGCTGCTGAACTTCCAGACCATGGTCGCCGACCTGACCGGACTGCCGACCTCCGGCGCCTCGCTGCTCGACGAGGGCACCGCGGCCGCCGAGGCCATGGCGCTGTCGCGGCGTCTGGGCAAGAACAAGAAGGGCCTGTTCCTGGTCGACGCGGACGCGCTGCCGCAGACCATCGCGGTGATCCGGACCCGCGCCGAGCCGACCGGCGTCGAGGTCGTCGTCGCCGACCTCGGCGACGGCATCCCCGCCGAGATCGCCCAGCGCGAGATCAACGGCGTGCTGATCCAGTACCCGGGCGCCTCCGGAGCCGTGCGGGACATCAAGCCCGTCATCGATCAGGCGCACGAACTCGGGGCGCTCGTCACGGTCGCCGCCGATCTGCTGGCGCTGACGCTGCTGAAGTCCCCCGGCGAGCTCGGGGCGGACATCGCGGTCGGGACGACGCAGCGCTTCGGCGTGCCCATGGGCTTCGGCGGTCCGCACGCCGGCTACATGGCCGTCCAGGACAAGATGGCGCGCAGCCTGCCGGGGCGGCTCGTCGGCGTGTCCGTCGACGCCGACGGCAACAAGGCCTACCGGCTGGCGCTGCAGACGCGTGAGCAGCACATCCGCCGGGAGAAGGCCACCAGCAACATCTGCACCGCGCAGGTGCTGCTCGCCGTCATGGCCGGCATGTACGCCGTCTACCACGGTCCGGAGGGCCTCAAGGGCATCGCGCGGCGCACCCACCGGTACGCCACCGTCCTCGCCGCCGGGCTCGCCAACGGCGGGGTCGAGGTCGTGCACGGCTCCTACTTCGACACGGTGACCGCGCGGATCGAGGGCCGCGCCGCCGAGGTCGTGGCCGCCGCCCGGGACAACGGGGTCAACCTGCGCCGCGTCGACGCCGACCACGTCTCCATCGCCTGCGACGAGACCACCACCCGCGCCCAGCTGCGGGCCGTGTGGGCCGCCTTCGGCGTCGAGGGCGTCGTCGAAGCGCTGGACGCGGCCACGCAGGAGGGGCTGCCGCAGGCGCTGCTGCGCACCGACGACTACCTGACGCACCCCGTCTTCCACCAGCACCGCTCCGAGACGGCCATGCTGCGCTACCTGCGCAAGCTGGCCGACCGGGACTACGCGCTCGACCGGGGCATGATCCCGCTGGGCTCCTGCACCATGAAGCTCAACGCGACCACGGAGATGGAGCCGGTCACCTGGCCCGAGTTCGGGCAGCTGCACCCCTTCGCCCCCGCCGAGCAGGCGGCGGGCTACCTCACCCTCATCCACGAGCTGGAGGACCGCCTCGCCGAGGTCACCGGCTACGACAAGGTCTCCCTCCAGCCGAACGCCGGGTCGCAGGGCGAGCTGGCCGGTCTGCTCGCCGTCCGCGGGTACCACCGGGCCAACGGCGACGAGCAGCGCACCGTGTGCCTGATCCCGTCGTCCGCGCACGGCACCAACGCCGCCAGCGCGGTCATGGCCGGCATGAAGGTCGTCGTCGTGAAGACCGCCGGGGACGGCGAGATCGACGTCGAGGACCTGCGGGCGAAGATCGAGCAGTACCGCGACGAGCTGGCCGTACTGATGATCACCTACCCGTCCACCCACGGCGTGTTCGAGGAGCACGTCGCCGACATCTGCGCGCAGGTGCACGAGGCCGGCGGGCAGGTCTACGTCGACGGGGCCAACCTCAACGCGCTCGTCGGGCTCGCCAAGCCGGGGCACTTCGGCGGCGACGTCTCGCACCTGAACCTGCACAAGACCTTCTGCATCCCGCACGGCGGCGGCGGCCCCGGCGTCGGCCCGGTGGCCGTGCGCGAACACCTCGCCCCGTACCTGCCGAACCACCCGCTGCAGCCCGAGGCGGGCCCCGAGACGGGCGTCGGGCCCATCTCCGCGGCGCCGTGGGGCTCGGCGGGCATCCTGCCCATCTCGTGGGCGTACGTGCGCCTCATGGGCGGCGAGGGGCTCAAGCGGGCCACGCAGGTGGCGGTGCTCAGCGCCAACTACATCGCCAAGCGGCTGGAGCCGCACTACCCGGTGCTCTACACCGGCCCCGGCGGCCTGGTCGCGCACGAGTGCATCATCGACCTGCGGCCCCTGACCAAGGCGACCGGGGTGAGCGTCGACGACGTCGCCAAGCGGCTCATCGACTACGGCTTCCACGCGCCGACCATGTCGTTCCCGGTGGCCGGGACGCTGATGATCGAACCGACCGAGTCGGAGGACCTCGCCGAACTCGACCGGTTCTGCGACGCGATGATCGCCATCCGCGCGGAGATCGAGAAGGTCGGCTCCGGTGAGTGGCCCGCGGAGGACAACCCGCTGCGCGGCGCCCCGCACACCGCCGGCGCGCTGGCCGGGGCGTGGGAGCACGCCTACAGCCGTGAGGAGGCCGTCTTCCCGGCCGGGGTCTCGCCCGCCGACAAGTACTGGCCGCCGGTGCGCCGCATCGACCAGGCCTACGGCGACCGCAACCTCGTGTGCTCCTGCCCGCCGCTGGACGCGTACGAGGACTGACCGGCCGCCCGGTCACGGGGAGGGGCTCCGCGGTGCGGGGCCCCTCCCGGCGTTCGCCGGGCCGTCAGGCGGTGGCGAGTGACACCTCGGTCGCCTTGACCAGGGCGACCACCGGGATCCCGGGCGACAGGGCGAGCTCGTCAGCGGCGTCCCTGGTGATCACGGCGGTCAGCTCGCCGCCCTCGACGGTGACGCGGACCGAGGCCATCGCGTCGCCGGCCACGATGTCCGTCACCGTGCCGGGGAGCTGGTTGCGGATCGACAGGCCCTCGATCGGGGCCGTGGCCAACGAGACCTCCGTGGACTTCATCAAGGCGCGCACGGCGGTGCCCGGGGTGAGACCGAGGTCCTCCGCGGCCTCACGGGTGATGGCGGCGGTGAGGTCCTGACCGCCATCGAGACGGACCCCGACCGCCGCCATGGCCTCGTCGGAGGTGACGGCGGTGACGGTGCCGGGGAGCTGGTTGCGGATGCTCAGGCTCATGGGTGCACGGTAGCCCCGGGGCCGCGCCGAGCCGGGGATGCGCGTGCCTGCGTCGGCGGTGCCGTCGCCCCCGGCGCTCAGACGCGGTCGATGTGGACGTTCGTCGACTTCACGCGGGCCGTGGCCTCCATGCCGACCTCCAGGCCCAGTTCCTCCACCGCCTCGCGGGTGAGCAGGGAGACGAGCCGGTGGGGGCCGGCCTGGATCTCCACCTGGGCGGCGACGTCGCCCAGCTTGATCGCCGTGACGATGCCGGGGAAGGCGTTGCGGGCCGAGGTGTAGGGGGTGTCCTCCTCGGTGGCTCCGGAGCGGGCGAGCTCGACCGAGAAGGCGGCCAGGTCCCGCCCGTCGATGAGCCGTCGACCGGTCTCGTCGCGGTGGGTCGTGACGCGCCCCGCGTCCGCCCAGCGCCGGGCGGTGTCGGGGCTCACGCCGAGCAGCCGTGCTGCCTGGCCGATCGTGTAGGACTGCATCCGGTCACGATAGGGGCGGGAAGAGGCGACGGCGGATGCGGGGTTGGCCATCGGGTATAACGCGATATAGCGTTAGTCGTCGAGTGGACGGCCGGGCGGAGTGCCCGGGGACCGGGGGTGGAGTGATGGTGGCCGAGATCGTGCGGAGCGCGGGATCGCCCGAGGTGAGGGCGTCGCACGCGGACCGGGACCGGACCGTGGAGGTACTGCGCGTCGCCGCGGGAGACGGCCGGCTGACCCTGGAGGAGCTCGACGAGCGACTGGAGGCCGCGCTGTCCGCCCGTACGGTCGGTGAGCTCGCCGTGCTGACGGCGGATCTGCCCGTGCCGGCCGGCCAGGCCGTCACCCAGGCCGAGGACGTGGTCCGAATCCGCCAGGAGGGGGCCTCGACCCGGCGGGGCGACGGCTGGGTGGTGCCCCGGCGGCTGGAGATCCGCTCGGCGTGGGGCGAGGTCACGCTCGACCTCACCGACGCGGTGATCGTCCACGACACGCTGGACATCGACCTGGACCTGCGCGCCGGTGCCCTGAAGCTTCTGACCCGGCCGGGCGTTGTCGTGGACACCGGTGGCCTGGACCTGCACTACTCCGGGATCAAGGCACGTCGGCCGGCCGACGCCCCCGTCCTGCTGCGGATACGGATCACGGGCGAGGTCCACTACGGGCAGATCGTGGTGCGCCCGCGGCGCCGGGGCTTCGGCCGGAGGGGCGCGACCGCCTGACTCAGCCCACGTGCACCCTCGGCCGCCGCTTCCGGTCCGGTTCCGCCTCCCGCAGCACCTCGCGGGTCACCGGCGCGACCTCGCCCTGGCCGAACAGGAAGAAGCGCAGGAGGTTGGCGAAGGGCCCGCCCTCGGTCCACTCGAAGTAGATGTGCGGCGTGCGGCCGGTCGCGTCGCGCACATACAGCAAGAGCGCCGCCAGGGCGTTGGGGATGGAGGACGACTCCAGGGTCAGCACCCGGTAGCGGCCGTGCAGCACCTCGCCCCGCACGGTCAGCCCCGCTTCGAACTCGGACGGGTCGGTCACCGTCACCTCGACGAAGACGAAGTCCTCCTGTCCGGGTACGTCGTTGTCGTGCCGGATCTGCTCGATCTTGTCGCGGTACTCGGCGATGTCGCGCCGGTCGGGCTCGTTGGCGATGAACCGCATCCGGCGGCTGGCCATGTCCCGGACGAAGCGTTCCGCCATGTCGTCCAGCGTCACGCTGGTCACGCGCAGTTCGAACGCCCGGGCCAGCCGTGACAGCAGGGACACCAGAATGATGCCGGCGATGAAGCAGCCGCCGATCTTCACGCCGTCGGGGCGCTCGATGACGTTGAGCACGGTCGTGTAGAGGAACACCGCGGAGATCACCGCGAAGGCGAGGGTCCAGTTCCGCTGGCGGGCCTTGCGGGCGGCGATGGTCACGGCGATCGCGGCGGAGCTGATGAGGACAAGCACACCGGTGGCGTAGGCACCGCCCTGGGCGTTGACGTCCGCGTCGAAGATCCAGGTCACCAGGAAGGCGATCAGGGTGAAGACGATGACCATGGGCCGCACCGCCCGGGCCCAGTGCGGGGCCATGCCGTAGCGGGGCAGGTAGCGCGGCATCAGGTTGAGCAGGCCCGCCATCGCGGAGGCGCCTGCGAACCACAGGATGGCGATCGTCGAGATGTCGTAGACCGTGCCGAAGGTGTTGCCCAGGTAGTCGTGCGCCAGGTAGGCGAGCGCCCGGCCGTTGGCCTGGCCGCCCGACTCGAACTCCTTCTCCGGGATGAGGAGGGTGGTGATGAAGCTGGTGGTGATGAGGAAGCCGCTCATGATCACAGCGGCGGTGGTGAGCAGCTTCCTGGTGTCGCGGACGCGGCCGGCCGGGCGGGCCTCCGTGTCGCCCGGGTCGCCCTTGACGTGAGGCATCACCGCGACACCCGTCTCGAACCCGGAGAGGCCGAGGGCCAGCTTCGGGAAGACGAGCAGGGCGACGCCGATCATCGCGAAGACGTTGCTGTGCTGGGCGGTGAGCGCGCTCGACCAGTCGGCGACCACATGGCCCGCGGTGGCCACGTGGTAGAGGCCGACGACCACCACGACCGCGTTCAGCGCCAGATAGGCACCGACGAGGGCGACCGCGACGCCGACCGCCTCCAGGAACCCCTTGAGGAACACCGCCCCGAGCAGGGCCACGAGGATCAGCGTGATCAGCATCCGGTGGTCCTGGAGCACACCGGTCAGATGCGGGTTCTCCACGAGGTGGGTGGAGGCGTCGGCCGCCGACAGGGTGATGGTGATGAGGAAGTCGGTGGCGGCGAAGCCCAGCAGCGTCAGCACGAAGAGCTTGCCCTGCCAGAAGGACAGCAGCCGTTCCAGCATCGCGATCGAGCCCTCGCCGTGCGGGCTCTCCTCGGCCACGCGGCGGTAGACGGGCAGGGCCCCGGCCAGCGTGACGACGACCAGGACGATGGTCGCGATCGGTGACAGCAGTCCGGCGGCGAGGGCCGCGATGCCCGGCTGGTAGCCGAGGGTCGAAAAGTAGTCGACACCGGTCAGGCACATCACCCGCCACCAGGGCTGACCCCGGTACGGCGGCTTCGGCTCCGCGTGCGGCCCGGTGTGGCCGCCGCCCTTGCCCATGTCGGACAGGCCCTCCAGCATCCAGGCGCGCAGGCGGCTGGGGGCGTTGGGCTCCGGACGGCTCGGTGCCGGGTGCTCGGTGGTGGCCATCGACGTGCTCCCGTGTGCGGATCGGCGGGTTTCCGGCCATCGCCGGACAGCCCGATCAGCGTAAGCGGAGCGTGATGCCGTGGCCCGGGGATGAGCGGGCCGAGCGCGTCAAACTTCCGTTAAGACTGGCGGGCGGGGCGGCGCCACCCGCGAAAACGCGAGCTGAGAGGCCGTGAGACGGCCCAGTCGGCGGAGTGGGCGGCCCTGGCCGGCCGGCGCGCGGGTGGATACCGTGCGTGATCACTCCCGCGCCCGTCTCGGAACGTTCGCGCCCTCTCCCGAATGTTTCGCCCTCAGTCCTCACGCCCATTGCCGGTGAAAGATTCACCGTGCACAGGGGGTTGCCACCGTTTGGGCGCTGTCTCTAGGGTGCGGCAACAGCGAAGCTTTCTGGATCTCATTCGAAACTTTCGAGGAGCGCATGATGGGCGACCCGGCACTGTCCCGCCGCAGCTTCCTGGGGGCCTCCGCCGCTGCCGGACTGGGGATGACGGCCCTGACCGCATGCGGCGGAGAGGACAAGGGGTCGTCGGGGACGACCACCATCGAGTGGTGGAACATCTCCACCACGCAGCCGGCCAAGGGCGTCTGGGCCGCTCTCGCCCGCAAGTACGAGGCGCAGAACCCCAAGGTCAAGATAAAGATCGTCCAGTTGGAGAACGACGCCTACAAGTCGAAGATGACGGCCCTGACCGCCTCCGGGAAGCTGCCCGACATCTTCCACACCTGGGGCGGCGGCGTGCTCAAGCAGCAGGTCGACGCCGGGCTCGTCGAGAACCTCACCGACCGGACCAAGCCCTGGGGCGACGCCCTGCTGCCGGTCGCCCGGGAGCCGTACCTCTTCGACGACCAGGCCTACGGCGTTCCGTTCGACATCGGCATGATCGGCTTCTGGTACAACAAGGCGCTCTTCGCGAAGGCCGGCATCGCGGAACCGCCGGCCACCTGGGACGGCTTCCTCGACGCCGTACGCAAGCTCAAGGCCGCCAAGGTCACCCCGCTGGCACTGGCCGGCAAGGAGAAGTGGCCCGGCATGTACTACTGGGCCTACCTCGCGATGCGCACTGCCGGCGCCGACGCGCTCGAGAAGGCCTACGCCGCCAAGGACTTCACCGGAGCGCCCTTCGTCGAGGCGGGCGAGCACCTCAAGGAACTGGTCGGTCTCCAGCCGTTCCAGAAGGGCTACCTAGGCGCCGCCTATTCCACCCCCACCGGCCAGGCCGCCACCGTCGGCAACGGCAAGGCGGCGATGGAACTCATGGGCCAGTGGGCGCCCACGGTCCAGGCCGACGCGGGCAAGGGCCTCGGCAAGGACCTCGGATTCTTCCCGTTCCCGGCCGTGGAGGGCGGCAAGGGCGCCCTCACCGAGGTGTTCGGCGGCGGGGGCGGGCACGCGCTGCGCCGGGGCGCCCCTCAGGAGGCCGTCGACTTCCTCAAGTTCTTCGCGTCCGAGGCCACCGACCGGGAACTGGTCAAGAAGACCGGTGTCCTGCCCGTGGTGCCCACGGCCGAGAGCGCCATGGCCGACCCCAACCTCAAGGCCGTCCAGGCCCAGTTGAAGGCCGCCACCGGCTTCCAGCTCTACCTGGACCAGGCGTACGCGCCCGCCGTCGGACAGGAGGTCAACGACAGCGTGGCCGGGCTCATCGCCGGCTCCAAGTCGCCCGGCCAGGTCGCCCAGTCGATCACGAAGACCGCGAAGGAAGAGCAGTAGCCGGCGATGACCTCCACGTTCCTGCCGGACAAACGGACCCGCCGCGGCGCCGGTTCCCCGCCCCCGGCGCCGGAGCGGCCCACGGGGCGGTCCCGGCGCCGCGCACTGCACTGGCTCACCGCGGCCGGCTTCCAGCTCCCTGCCCTGGTGCTGTTCATGGGGCTCGTGCTGCTGCCGATGCTGTTCGCCCTGTACGCCGCGTTCTTCCGCTGGGGCGGCTTCGGCATGCCCTCCGACTACATCGGCGGCGAGAACTTCACCCGGCTCTTCCAGGACGACGTCTTCCTCGGCGACCTGTGGCGCTGCCTGCTCCTGGTCGTGCTGTCACTCGCCGTCCAGCTGCCGTTCGCGCTCGCCATGGCCGTGCTGCTCAACCAGCGGGTGCGCGGCCGGGCGGTGTACCGGATGCTGTTCTTCGCCCCGTACGTCCTGTCGGAGGCCATCACCGGAATCCTCTTCGGCATGATCTTCGCCCCGGACGACGGCTTCGCCGACCAGGTCCTCGGCAAGATCGGACTGTCCGGGCTGGGCGGCGAGTGGTTCGCGGACCCCTCCACCGTCATGGCGACCGTGTTCCTGGTCATGACCTGGAAGTACTTCGGCTTCCACATGATGCTGTACCTGGCCGCGCTCCAGGCCGTGCCGAAGGAACTGACCGAGGCGGCGCTCATCGACGGCGCCAGTGCCTGGCAGCGGTTCCGCAACGTGACGCTGCCCCTGCTCGCGCCCACCCTGCGCATCAGCGTGTTCCTGGCGGTCATCGGCTCGATCCAGCTCTTCGACCTGGTGTGGGTGACCACGGCGGGCGGTCCCGACCACCACTCCGAGACCATGGCCGTGACCATGTTCCAGTACGGCTTCAAGCGCTACCAGGTCGGTTATGCCAGCGCGATCAGCGTGGTCATGTTCGGCATCAGCCTCGTCTTCGCCCTCGCCTACCAGCGGTTCGTCCTGCGACGCGACCTCCAGGGGGCCACCACGACCATGCGGGGGGACGGAAAGTGACAGCCAGTCGGAAGACCCGTGGGGGCGCCAGGGTCTGGAGCCTGCACCTCGTCCTGACCGTCGTCGGCGCGGTCATGGCCGTCCCCCTGCTCTACGCCGTGCTCTCCGGCTTCAAGACGACCGACGAGCTCTCCCGCAACCCGGTCGGCCTGCCCGAGTCGTGGGTGACCTCCAACTACACCCAGATCCTCGGCTCGGGGGACTTCTGGCGGCTGATCGGCAACAGCACGCTGATCGCGGTGGGCACGACCGTCCTGGTCGTCGCGGTGTCCGCGCTGTCGGCCTTCTCCTTCGCGCGGTTCGCCTTCCGGGGCCGGGAGGCGCTGTTCACCCTGTTCACCATGGGGCTGATGTTCCCGTTCGCGGTGGCCGCCCTGCCGCTGTTCCTGCTGCTGCGCTCCCTGGACCTGCTGGACAACCCGCTCGGCGTGATCCTCCCGCAGGCCGCCTTCGGACTGCCGATGACGATCATCATCCTGCGCGGCTTCTTCCGGCAGATCCCCGGGGAGCTGGAGGAGGCGGCCACGCTCGACGGGTGCACCTCCTTCGGCTTCTTCTGGCGGGTGCTGCTGCCCATGGCACGGCCCGCCCTCGGCACGGTCTCCGTACTGGCAGTCGTCACCAGCTGGAACAACTTCTTCCTGCCGCTGCTGGTGTTCACCGACGCGCAGTGGTGGACGCTGCCGATCGGCGTCCAGCAGTTCCAGGGGCAGTACTCCGCGGAGTACGCCAAGGTCTTCGCCTATCTGGTGCTGGCCATGGTGCCCGCCCTCGCCTTCTACTCGGTCGCCGAGCGCCAGCTCGTCGGCGGCCTCACCGCCGGCGCCACCAAGGGCTGACGCGCGCCGCGAACGTACGGCTCTGTTCTCCCCGTCCCCGTCGTGAGGAGTCGCACCATGCGCAAGAACCGTCTCAGACTCGCCGGCGCCGTCACGGCGCTCCTGATCGCCGCCGGCATCGGCGCCGGCACGCCCGCCCAGGCGAGTCACCAGCAGCCCACCCTCGCCGACCTCGCCCAGCGGCACGGCCGCTACTTCGGCAGCGCCACCGACAACCCCGAGCTCGTGGACGGGCCGTACAAGGCCCTGCTCGGCAGCGAGTTCGACCAGATCACCCCCGGCAACGGCATGAAGTGGTACGCCACCGAGCCCGAGCAGGGCGTGTTCGACTTCTCGGCCGGCGACGAGATCGTGAACCTCGCCCGGGCCAACCGGCAGAAGGTGCGCGGCCACACGCTGGTCTGGCACAGCCAACTGCCCGAATGGATCACGAACAGGCAGTGGACGGCACCCGAGCTGAGGGCCGTGCTGAAGAAGCACATCCAGACCGAGGTGCGCCACTACCGGGGCAAGGTGTTCGCCTGGGACGTCGTGAACGAGGCCTTCAACGAGGACGGCACCTACCGGGAGTCGGTGTTCTACAAGACGCTCGGGCCCGGCTACATCGCCGACGCGCTGCGCTGGGCGCACCAGGCCGATCCGCGCGTCAAGCTCTACCTCAACGACTACAACATCGAGGGGATCGGTCCGAAGAGCGACGCGTACTACAAGCTGGCCAAGGAGCTCAAGGCCAAGGGCGTCCCGCTGCACGGCATCGGCCTCCAGGCCCACCTGGCCCTGCAGTACGGCTATCCCACGACGCTGGAGGACAACCTGCGCCGCTTCTCCCGGCTCGGCCTCGACACCGCGCTCACCGAGGTCGATATACGGATGCAGCTGCCCGCCACGGACGAGAAGCTGGCCCAGCAGGCCCAGTGGTACGCCGACCTGACCGAGGCGTGCCTGGCGGTCCGCCGCTGCGTCGGCATCACCCTGTGGGACTACACCGACAAGTACTCGTGGATCCCGGCGTTCTTCCCCGGCGAGGGCGCCGCCCTGCCGTGGGACGAGGAGCTGCGGCCCAAGCCGGCGTACTTCGCGCTGCGCGAGGTGCTCGGCGCGAAGTAGCGGGGGTGGGCGGCGCCCTGCCGGGCCGGGGACGCCACCACAGTCGGCCCGATCACGTGGCGGGCCCGTGCCCGCCACGAGAACCGGGCCGGCTCGGGGCCGTGAGGCTGCGAGGATGCGCTGTGTGGTGACGGATGCGAAGTGGGAGCGGATTCGGGGGAGTCTGCGCTACGGGCAGGTGGTGCGGGGCACTGTGGTGGCGGTGCCCAGGCCCGGGGCGATCGGCGTCTTCGTGGACATCGGAAGGGGCGTCGGGGGCTTCGTCGACGTTCTGCTGCTGCCGGAACGGGCGGAACACTGGCCCGCCGAAGGAACCATCACCGATTTCGAGGTCTGGTGGGCGGACCGCCGTCAGCAGATCCGGCTGAAGCCGTGCGACCAGCGGTATGTGCGGGAGGACTTCGCGGACTTCGTCGCACGTGTCAGACCCGGTTGGCCGGCCGACATCGGCCGGCCCGTTCGCGACGGCGGGCCGGTCACGGCGCAGGAGCTCGCTTCGCTGCTTGATCGCCAGGAGTGCCGCGAGGTGTGAGACGGGCGGACCGGCCCGTGCCCGGTGGTGGTGGCGGACACTGCGGTTCTTTCCATGGCTGCGCCGACAGCCTCGCCGTGCCGGGCTCAGCCGGGAGGTGCGGTGCTCGCGCGTACCACCAGGTCGGTGCCGAGCTCGACCCGCGGGGAGTCCGGCTGCTCGTCGCGGGTGAGCCCGAGTGCCGTGCGCACGGCCAGCCTGCCCATGTCGGCCAGGGGCTGGCGGACCGTCGTCAGGGGCGGCGAGGACCAGCGGACCTCCGGGAGATCGTCGAAGCCGACCACGCTCATGTCCTGCGGCACCCGCAGCCCTCGCCGGCGCAGTGCCTCGATCGCGCCGAGCGCCATCCGGTCACCGGCAGCGAACAGGGCCGTCGGCGGTTCGGGCAGGTCGAGCAGGGTGGCGCAGGCGGTGAATCCGGACTCGGGGCGGAAGTCCCCGGTGACGATCAGGGACGCGTCCGGCGTGAGGCCGGCACCTTCCAGGGCCGCGCGGTACCCGTCCAGCCGGGCCCGGGAGCACAGCAGGCCGGGCGGGCCGGCGATCAGGCCGATCCTGCGGTGGCCGAGGGACAGCAGGTGCTCGGTGGCCGCCAGTCCGCCCGACCAGTTCGCGGCGCCGATCGTGGGGGCGCCCGGGGAGGGGGAGCCCGCCGGGTCGACGACCACCAGGGGCACGCCGAGGATCCGCAGTTCCTCGTGCAGCGTCGCATCCAGGGCGGAGGTGACCAGGACGACCCCGTCGGAGGCGCGCGCCCTCAGGTTGCGCATCCACGCGCGGGCGTCGCCCGACCGCCCGTGGACCGCCGACACCACGGTGCCGATCCCTTCCGCGTGGGCGACCTCCTCGACCCCGCGGATGATCTCCACGGCCCAGGGGCTGTCGAGGTCGTCGAAGACCAGGTCGAGCAGGGCCGCGCGGTTGCCCGGGGCAGCGGGGCGTCTGCGGTAGCCGTGCCGGTGCAGCAGGTCCTCGACACGGGCCCGGGTCTGCGGCGACACGTCGGACCGGCCGTTGACGACGCGGGACACGGTCGGTACGGACACGCCGGCCTGCCGGGCGATCTCCGTGATGGTGACCTTTCCCCCGGCGCCGGCCTCACGTACTCCCACTTGCCCCACCTCCGTCGACGGTGACCGCGAAACTTCCAGGAGTCTTCCGGAAGACGGGCATCCCTGGGAAGGCTGCTGGGCGGGAACGGGACGTGGCAGCGGGTCACGGAGCGTGACGGGGCCCGGGTGCGCGTCGGGGCCGGTGCGCAGGGTGTCCTGCGGCCGGCCCCTCATCTCTGCCGACGGGTCGTCGCCCCGCCGAACGGCCTCAGGCGGCCGTCATCACCTGGCCGGCCGGCGGACGGTGCGGGGCGATGGCCCGGCCGTCCGGCAGGAGCTCGCCGGTGTCCTCGAAGAGCACCACGCCGTTGCACAGCAGGCTCCATCCCTGCTCCGGGTGGTGCGCCACGAGGCGGGCGGATTCCCGGTCGGCGGAGTCGGCTGAGGGGCACTGGGTCTGGTGCTGGCACATGGGTGGGATCTTTCGCTGGGTCGAGACGGACGATGGGACTTCGTTGGCTGACGTGTCTGTTCCGCGGCTAGAAGTGTCGTTCATGGCCGCCCCCCGTTGTGATAAGTCGTCGGAACCCAGTGTTGCCCCACGGGCGTGGATCCGCAGGGATTTCGCCGCACCGCTTCTCACAGGTTCAGGACGCGTCACCCGCGCGGACGGTTCATCCCAACTGGGGTGTCCCTTCGGGTGGTTCGCAGTGGCCGGATAGGGCTAGTCCGCTCGGGGCGAGGGCCGTTCCGGCTCGTACGAGCCGATGGCGGCTCGCCTGAGCGAACATGCGAGCGGAAGGTGATCGCGCGAGGGGGAGAAGTGACCGCGCGGACGGCTTGGCGGTGGACGAAGAACCCCGCCGCCGGATTGCGGCGACGGGGCAGGGGAACTCGTGGCTCTTCAGGCGGGCGAGCCCAGCAATCTGGTGGGAGCCACCCGGTGGGTCAGTACGGGGAGGAGTTCCGCGACGCGGTGCGGGCGGTGGGCCGCGATGCCGGGAGGGGCGGGCGCGAGCGGGACGAGCAGGTCGGTGGCGGCGGGGTGGCCGGCGGCACCGTCGGCGGCGCAGTCCTCGTGCAGCCAGAGCGTCAGCATGTACAGGCCCGGCACCGACAGCAGGCGGGGCTGGTACGGCTGCGGCATGGTCTCCGCCTGGCGCAGGGCGCGCTCGGTGGAGGTGATGTACGGGCCCTCGAAGAAGTGCGAGAAGGCCCAGCCGTCGGGGGTCAGCATGGTCTCCGCCGCGGCCACCGCGCGGTCGCCGCAGCGGATCAGGAAGCGCCACCCGGCCAGCCGGGTGGCGGAGACGCCCTCGGCCGTGACGTGGTCGAGAACGTGGACGGGCAGCGGGAGCTCGGGTGTGGCGGGTCCCTGGGTGCCGAGCAGGGAGGGAGTTCGGGCTTCGCGGACCGCGGTGGGAGAGGAGAGCGCGGTGAGGACGGAACGGAGTGCGGGCGCGGGAGCCGGAGGGACATGCAGCGGCATGGTGGGTCGCCTCTCATTCAAAGGCACGGTGGCGCGAGGGCGGGGGCGGACGGCGCTGTCAGCTCACGAGGGTCAGAGAGGCAGGGGCCGGGTCGTGAACGAGAGGAGGGTGGGGTCCGCGTCGCCTCGACGGCAGGACCCGTCGACCGTGGGCGCCAACCTTCTGCCTTGTTCGCGGAGTTTATACGACACGGGTTCAGACTGTGTTTCGTCTAGTCGTTTCCGGTGAGTAGAACAAGGGTACATTCGGTCGGCGATACGCGAGAATCATCCCGATTCCGGCTGCGGGTACGCGGCGATGACCTCGGCGAATGTCCGTGGGCCGGTCGGCCTATTCTCGTCGGCGTTTTTCACGAGTTCGTGAGGGGCCGGAACCGTCCGGCGCGTCATGCCGCGTGAATGTGCCACCGGTCACACATGACCAGCGTAGCGGCCGCCGGGCCGGCCCGGGACGTTATCGATCGCTTTTGCTGGGCATCCTCCACCTGACCGGGACCCAGGCAGCCGGATCCCGGCCCGCATCACCGAGAAGGGACGCTTCGATGGGGGAGAAGGTCGTGGCAGGGCGGTTCGACCTGTCCGATCGCCAGCGCTACCGTGACAAGCTGCGTCAGTGTCTGACGGGCTTGGAGCGACTCCTGGCGGAGAAGCGGTTCGACCGCCCCAAGAACCTCATGGGGCTGGAGATCGAATTGAATCTCGCGGGCGCCGACGGCATGCCCAAAATGTTGAACGGGCAAGTCCTCGAGCGCATCGCGAGTCGCGATTTCCAAACAGAACTCGCCATGTTCAATCTGGAAGTCAACATTCCCCCACACCGCCTGGGAGGTCGGGTATTCGACCGGCTCGCGGAGGAACTCCGTACGTCGCTGGCATATGCCGACCGAAAAGCGGGCGAGGTCGACGCCGGTATTGTGATGATCGGTATTCTGCCGACTCTGGACCGTGACGACCTGGTGTCGTCGAACCTCTCCGACGTCGACCGCTACACCCTCCTGAACGATCAGATCGTGGCCGCCCGGGGCGAGGAGTTCACCCTCGACATCGACGGGGTGGAGCACCTGAGCTGCACCTCGAAGTCCATCGCTCCCGAGGCCGCCTGCACCTCCGTGCAGTTGCACCTCCAGGTCACCCCGGCCCGCTTCGCCGACGTGTGGAACGCGGCCCAGGCGGTCGCCGCCGCGCAGATCGCCGTCGGGGCCAACTCGCCGTTCCTGTTCGGCCGTGAGCTGTGGCGCGAGTCGCGGCCGCCGCTGTTCCAGCAGTCCACCGACACCCGCCCGCCCGAGCTCCAGGCCCAGGGCGTCAGGCCCCGCACCTGGTTCGGGGAGCGCTGGATCACCTCGGCGTACGACCTCTTCGAGGAGAACCTGCGCTACTACCCGGCCCTGCTGCCGATCTGCGACGACGAGGACCCGCTGAAGGTCATCGACCAGGGCGGCACGCCCTCGCTCGCCGAGCTCGTCCTGCACAACGGCACGATCTACCGCTGGAACCGCCCGGTCTACGGCGTCGCCGACGGCGTCCCGCACCTGCGCGTGGAGAACCGCGTCCTGCCGGCCGGACCCACCGTCATCGACGTCGTCGCCAACGCGGCCTTCTTCTACGGGGTCGTCCGGGCGCTCGCCGAGGAGTCCCGGCCGGTGTGGTCCCGGCTGCCCTTCGAGGCGGCCGCCGCCAACTTCGACGCCGCGTGCAAGGACGGCATCGACGCCCGCTTCACCTGGCCCCGGCGCGGCCGGTACAGCGGCACGACCGAGGTCGACGCGGTGAGCCTGATCCGCGACGAGCTGCTGCCGCTGGCCGAGGCCGGGCTGGACGCCTGGGGCATCGAGCCGGCCGACCGCGATCTGTACCTGGGCGTGATCGAGGAGCGCTGCCGGCGCCGGGTGAACGGGGCGAGCTGGCAGGCCGCCACCTTCCACACCGCGCTGGACGCCGGCCTCTCCCGGGACGACGCGCTGGCCGCCACGACCCGGCGCTACCGCGAGCTGATGCACAAGGGAGAGCCGGTGCACCACTGGCCGGTGGGGCTGCCGGAGCCGGTGTCGCTGGGCTGATGCCGCCGCCGGGCCGGCCTCCCGCTGCCGCCATACTGATCCGACAGGTCGGTGAAGTGGAGGCGGGTGTGCAGGCGGAGGCGAGCCCGGTGGGCGAATCCATTCCCCAGCAGGGGCTCTCGCGGCGGATGCTCCGCCACGAGACCCTGCTCGTCCTCGCGCTCTCGCTGGGCGCGAGCGGGGTGTCCGCGCTGATCAGCTTCATCGGGTCGGTCACCAAGCCGGGCGGGCTCAAGGACCAGGCGGCCACGATGAACGCCTCGGCCGCGCCCGGCCGGCCCTGGCTCGACCTCGCCTGGCAGCTCTTCGGGATCTCCACGGCGCTCGTGCCCGTGGCGCTCGTCGCGCACTTCCTGCTGCGGGAGAACGCGAGTCTGCGCACGATCGGCTTCGACCGCACGCGCCCCTGGCCCGACCTCGGCCGTGGGGCGGCGGTCGCGGCCGTCATCGGCAGCACCGGCATCGCCTTCTACCTCGCGGCCCGCGGCCTCGGCTTCAACCTCACCGTGGTGCCCGAGGCGCTGCCGGAGGTGTGGTGGAAGTACCCGGTGCTGATCCTCTCGGCGATCCAGAACGCCGTGCTGGAGGAAGTGATCGTCGTCGGCTACCTGTTGCGCCGCATGGGCCAGCTGGGCTGGACGCCGACGGCCGCGCTGGCCGGCAGTGCGGTGCTGCGCGGGTCGTACCACCTCTACCAGGGCATCGGCGGCTTCGTCGGGAACATGGTCATGGGCGTCGTCTTCGTCTTTCTCTACCGCCGCTGGGGCCGCGTCGGCCCGCTCGTGGTAGCCCACTCGCTGCTCGACATCGGGGCGTTCGTCGGGTACGCGCTGCTGGCGGGCAAGGTGGGCTGGCTGCCGACGGCCTGAAGCACGGGGACAGGGGCGTACGACACCGTCGTACGCCCCTGTCCCCGTCGCTAGACCAGGAGATCGCCCTCGATGACGGTGACGGCCCTGCCGGTCAGCAGGGTGCGGTCGCCCCGCAGCTCCGTGCGCACACGGCCGGAGCGGGGTGAGGCCTGGAGCCCCGTGAGGCGGGGACGGCCCAGACGCTCGGCCCAGAAGGGGGCGAGCGCGGTGTGGGCGCTGCCGGTCACCGGGTCCTCGTCGATGCCGACGTTCGGGAAGAAGCAGCGCGAGACGAAGTCGTAGCCCCGGGCGGGGTCCTCGGCACGGGCGGTGGCGATGATGCCCCGCTCGGAGTGGGCGGCCAGGGCCTTCGGGTCGGGGCTGAGGGCGTGCACCGTCTTCTCGTCGGCGACCTCGACGAGCAGGTCGCCGACGTTCGGGCCGGTGTCGAGGACGGTGAGCGGCTCGGCACCCAGGGCTCGGGCCAGGCCGTCCGGCGGGTCGAGGCGGGTGAGCGGGGCCGTCGGGAAGTCCATGGTGACCGAGCCGTCCGCGGCGGGGGTGGTGACCAGGACGCCGCTGCGGGTGGCGAACCGCACCGGACCCTCGTGGGCGCCGGTCGTGTGCAGGACGTGGGCGGTGGCGAGGGTCGCGTGGCCGCACATCGCGACCTCGGCGGCCGGTGTGAACCAGCGCAGCGCCCAGTCGGCCGCGGCCCCCTCGGGGAGACGGTGGGCGAAGGCCGTCTCGGCGTGGTTGACCTCCAGGGCGACGTTCTGCAGCCAGGTGTCGTCCGGGAAGGCGTCCGCGTCGGTCAGGAGCAGGACCCCGGCCGGATTGCCGGAGAAGGGGTGATCGGTGAAGGCGTCGACGATCCGGATTCGCATGCCGCGACGCTACGGCTCCGCCGACGCCGCAGGCCAAGGCCAATTCGCGGGTGGCGGCCTGGTTCGGCGGTCCGGGCCCCGCCTGAGGGTCTTGCCTGTCCCGCAGTTACCGATATATCGTTGAAGCATCGCGACAGATCAACGATGGAATGGAGAGTGGTTGCGATGCGTACCCACGGATTCGAGCGTGGACATGGACACGGCGGCCCGCACCCCGGCCGGGGCGGCTTCGAAGGACTGCGTGCGGCCTTCGGTCCGTTCGGTCCCGGAGGCCCGGGCTGGGGCGGTCCCGGCGGACCGGGCTTCGGTCCGGGCCCCTGGGGCGGGCGAGGGCGCGGCGGGCCGAGGGGGAGGGCGCGGCGCGGTGACGTGCGGACCTCGATCCTGGTTCTGCTGAAGGACCGGCCGATGCACGGCTACGAGATGATCCAGGAGATCGCCGAGCGCAGCGGCGGGGCGTGGAAGCCCAGCCCCGGCTCGGTGTACCCGACCCTCCAGCTGCTGGAGGACGAGGGGCTGATCGTCAGTGCGTCCGAGGGCGGCAAGAAGCTGTTCTCCCTCACCGAGGCGGGCCGTGAGGCGGCCGGGGAGGGTCCCGAGGCGCCCTGGGAGGAGGCCTCCCGCGGGGTCGACTGGGAGGCCCTCGGCGAGATCCGCCAGGCCGGTTTCGGTCTGATGGAGGCCTTCGGCCAGGTCTGGAAGACCGGCAGCAAGGAGCAGCGGGAGAAGGCGCTCGGTGTCATCAACGAGGCCCGCAAGAAGCTGTATCTCATCCTCGCCGACGAGGACTGAGCGGCACGGCGCACGAGGCGCCCCCGGAGCGGTCCGGGGGCGCCTCGGCGTTGCGGGGGTCAGGTCACCAGCCCGGCCAGCCTGCGCAGCGACTCGTGCAGGGCCGCCGTGGCCGAGTCCTTGAGCCTGCCCGCCATCAGGGACACCGTCGCGCCCGTGAACTCACCGTCGATGCGGACCGTCGTGGCGTCGCCGTCCGGCGTCAGGGTGTAGCGCGTCCCGACGGTCACCGCCATCGGGCCCTTGCCGCGGAGGGCGAGCACACGGGCCGGTTCCAGCTGCTCGACGGTCCACGCCACCTCGGCCGGGAAGTTCATCAGCCGCATGTTCTCCTGGAACCGCGCGCCCACTTCGAGGGGCTCGGGACCCCCCGCGGGGAAACTCGTGTGGGTCGCGTTCCACTCGCCGTACATCGACCAGTCCGTGAGTCTCGCCCACACCTTCTCGGCCGGCGCCCCGATGCGTGCTTGCGCGCTGACTTCGGCCATGCGACCACCTCTTCGTGTCGGGCTGGGTGTCGCGGAACGTAGCCGCGACGGTCGCAATGTTCCATACTGACGAACCGTCAGCTTCGGCGGCGTCCCTCCACAGCCGCCTGATCTCCTCCGCAAGGAGGAGATTCGGGCCTGCGGAGTCCACTTCCCGTGGGACGCGAAGATGCTTCCCGCCGGGGATGCCCCGGGCCCTCGGGGCTGATGGGGTAGGGGTGTGCAACCTTGTACCCCCCGGCAGTCGGCCCGTGAGCACGGCATCCAGCGCGTGGACAACGATGCCAGGCTCAGTGACGAGCTGGCGTCGGTGATCAGCGGTGCCCGGCGCCGGGCGGTCCGGGACGGCGACCGGCAGATCGACACCGCCCATCTGCTCCACTCGCTGCTGGAGTCCGAGCCGCAGGCGCGTGCCGTCTTCGGCGAGGGGCCGCAGATCGCGCGGCTGCTCGGCTACCTCGTCCAGCGCAGCATCGGCTACGGCCTGCGCTGGCAGAGCGGTGTGGAGGATTCCGGGGCCGTCCCCACGGTGGCCGGGACGGCCGGATTCTCCCCGCTCGCCGCCGCGTCCCTGGAGTGCGCCTGCCGACGTGCCGCCGTGCGCGGAGAGCAGGCCCGTGGCACCGACCTGCTCGCGGCGATCGTCGTCGACCCGCAGGCGCGCGCGGTGGAGGTGCTGACACGGGCCGGCATCGACCCGCACGAGGTGTTCGCCCGGCTCGACGGCTGGTCCGGCCTCCCCGAGGAGTGCGGCGAAGGCACCTGCTGAGCCGCCCGGCGTCAGGCCGCGCCCCGTCCAGGCTGTGAGACAGGTGCCACCGGGGATGACGCTCCTGTCATGGCCTGCCATCATGTGCCGGTGCGTACCTCTGACAGCAGCACGGACGGGCGCGGCAGGGGAGTGGGGCTCGGCCTCGCGCTCCTGTCCGCGGTGGCCTTCGGCGGATCCGGTGTCGCGGCCAAGCCGCTGATCGAGGCCGGCCTGGACCCGTTGCACGTGGTGTGGCTGCGCGTGGCCGGGGCCGCCCTGGTCATGCTGCCGCTCGCCGTGCGGCACCGCGCGCTGCCGCGCCGGCGCCCCGGCCTGCTCGTCGGGTTCGGGCTGCTGGCCGTCGCCGGTGTCCAGGCCTGTTACTTCGCCGCGCTCTCCCGGATCCCCGTCGGCGTCGCCCTGCTCATCGAGTACCTCGCTCCCGCCCTCGTCCTGGGCTGGGTGCGGTTCGTGCAGAAGCGGCCCGTGACGCGTGCCGCCGCCGTCGGTGTCGTCCTCGCCGTCGGCGGACTCGCCTGTGTCGTGGAGGTCTGGTCGGGCCTGAGCTTCGACGCCCTCGGGCTGCTGTTCGCGCTCGGCGCGGCCTGCTGTCAGGTCGGCTACTTCGTGCTGTCCGACCAGGGCAGCGACGCCGGGGACGAGGCGCCCGACCCGCTCGGCGTCATCGCCTACGGACTGCTGGTCGGCGCGGCCGTGCTCACCGTCGTCGCCCGGCCCTGGTCCATGGACTGGTCGGTGCTCCGGGGCACCGGGAGCATGGACGGCACTCCCGTCGCGGCCGTGGTGCTCCTGGCGTGGATCGTCCTCGTCGCCACGGTCCTCGCCTACGTCACCGGCGTGGTCTCCGTGCGCCGGCTCTCCCCGCAGGTCGCGGGAGTCGTGGCCTGCCTCGAAGCGGTCATCGCCACCGTCCTGGCCTGGATCCTGCTCGGCGAGCACCTCTCGGCGCCGCAGATCGCCGGTGGGGCCATCGTGCTGGTGGGCGCGTTCATCGCGCAGTCCTCGACCCCCGTGAAGGGATCGGACCGGCCGGTGGCCGGCGGCGGCCCGGAAAGGGAATTGTCCAGGCGCGGGACCAGCGCATAAGGTGCCGATCATGCCTTCGAACGCACTCGTTCTTCCGCCTCCGGCCGCCTGAGGCGGGCCCTGAGCAGACCGCGCCCGGCGATGCGCCGGCGCGCTGAACGGTGCTGCCCGCAGACGAAGTCCGCGGCCCCGCTGATCCCGACCGATCCGGGGCCCTTCCCGAACTTCCGCGCGCCGACCGCCGCCCCACGCGGGTGCGGCCGGCCGGGCGCGCCTGCGGAGAGAACACGTGTCGAACACCGCATCCGGCCTGCCCACCGGGCGAGGCCTCCTCTACCTGATCGTCGCCGGTGCCGCCTGGGGCACCGCGGGCGCCGCCGCCTCCCTGGTCTACCGGGCCAGTGACCTGGGGCCCGTCGCCCTCTCCTTCTGGCGCTGCGCCGCGGGCCTCGTGCTGCTGCTCGGCGTCCGCCTGCTGCGGCCCGGCGCCCCGGCGCCCGCCCGTGAGCCGCTGCGCCGCCGGGCGCTGCGGACCGGCATCACCGGGCTGGGGCTCGCCGTCTTCCAGACCGCGTACTTCGCGGCCGTCTCCGCCACCGGCCTCGCCGTGGCCACCGTCGTCACCCTGGGCGCGGGCCCCGTCCTCATCGCGCTCGGCGCGCGCCTGACCCTGGCCGAGCGCCTGGGCCGGGGCGGTGCCCTCGCCGTGGGAGGCGCCCTCACCGGGCTCGTGGTGCTCGTCCTCGGGGGCGGGGCCACGAGCGTCCGCCCGTCGGGTGTGCTGCTCGCGCTGCTGTCCGCGGCCGGGTACAGCGTGATGACGCTGCTCACCCGCCGGTGGGGCCGCGACGGCGAGGCCGACGCCTCCCGGACGACCGCCGGGGCCTTCGCCGTGACGAGCGTGTGCCTGCTGCCGTTCGCCCTGGCCGAGGGACTGCTGCCGCACACCGGCGAACCGGTCCGGCTGCTGCTCCTGCTGGCCTACGTCGCCGCCGTGCCCACCGCGCTCGCCTACGGCCTGTACTTCGCCGGCGCGGCCGTCGTGCGGTCCGCCACCGTGTCGGTGATCATGCTGCTCGAACCGGTGAGCGCCGCGGTGCTCGCCGTCGTCCTGCTCGGCGAGCACCTCACGGCGGCGACCCTGACCGGGACCCTGGTGATGCTGGGCTCGGTGGCGGGCCTCGCGGTGGGGGAGGCGCGAGGCGCCCGGGTACGTGAGGAGCAGGTGATGGCGGTGTGAGACCGGGGTCGCGCGGCCTACGTCTCCCGCCTGCGCAGGAGGTGGTCGCGCGCCCTGGAGTCGCCCGGTCCGCCGCGGGCCGCGAGCCCCGCGGCGATCCGCTCCCGGACCTCGGCCGGCCTGTGGTTTGCGTACTTGAACTTGGCCCGTACGTCCGTCACTTCGAGGCGCAGACCGCGAATGCCGGCGAGCAGCCTGCCGTACGGGGCCTCACCCGCCGCTGCCCGCGCGGAGCCGCCCCGCGGCTGGAAGTGGTCGACCTGGCGGTTGAGGAGTGCCGCCTTGTCCGCCGGGTCGTCCACGACATGGGCACGGCAGCGGAGCTGCACGGCCGTGTAGAAGCTCGTGGGTGTGCCGTGCTCGGGCGGGACGTCCGGGGCGGCCTGCCAGGGGCCGGGCACGAACACGTAGTCGTCGACCACGCTCAGCAGGACGTCCGGGTGGGCCTCCAGCGCGGGCCAGAGCGGGTTCGGGCGGGCGAGGTGCGTGAGGATCTCGCCGCGCTCGGCGTCGTAGGCGAAGTGCAGGGGCTGCACGTGGGGCGGCTCGCCCGGCGGGCCGTTGACGGCGAGCTGGCCGAAGTCGTGGTCGGCCAGCCACCGTCGCCATTCGGTGTCGTCGCGCGCCGCGTCCCAGGGGTGGATCAGCATCACAGGGTCCCGAGGTAGCCGGGCAGGCCGGTGCCGGGGGCCAGGTCCGGGTCGGGCAGCGGAGTGCCGTAGACGCGCTGTACGGGGACGACACCGGCCCAGTGGGGGAGGGCGAGGTCCTCCGGTTCGTCGTTCACACCGCCGGTGCGCAGCTTCGCGGAGACCTCCTCCAGGTCCAGGCGGATGACGGCGGTGGCGGCCAGCTCCTTCTTGTTGGCGGGCCGGGAGTCGGCGGACCTGCCGGGCACGACATGGTCGACGAGCGCGTCCAGGGCCTGGCGCTTCTCCTCGGGGTCCGTCACGTCGTGGGCGACGCCGTGCACCACCACCGAGCGGTAGTTGATCGAGTGGTGGAAGGCCGAACGGGCCAGGACCAGCCCGTCGACATGCGTGACCGTCAGGCACACCGCGAGGCCGGGGTCGGCCTGTCCGGCCGCGCGCAGCGGACGCGAGCCCGTCGAGCCGTGCACGTACAGCCGCTCGCCCACCCGGGCGTACAGCGTGGGCAGGACGACCGGCGCTCCGTCGCGGACGAAGCCGAGATGGCAGACGTAGGCCTCGTCGAGTATCGCGTGCACCAACTCCTTGTCGTACGAGGCCCGGTCCGGGGAGCGGGTGGGGACGGTGCGGTCGGTCGGGGTGTAGCGGGAGTCGGGCTGCGACGGCGTCTGCGGGGTCCCCTGCATGGCGCTCTCCATTGCACTAGTGCATAATTGGCTTTGTGCTAGGAGAGTATCCGATCAGTGGGCGTCGCGCAGCGGACATTTCCGCGAGCATCGAGCGGGCGGTGGGAGCCGGTGAACTGCGGCCCGGCCAACTTCTGCCTCCCATGCGGGAGTTGGCGGAGCGGCTGGGGGTGAACCCGAACACCGTCGCGGCCGCGTACCGGACGCTGCGCGAGCGAGGGGTCATCGAGACCGCGGGCCGGCGCGGCAGCCGGGTCCGCTCCGCACCCGCGACGACCGGGCGGGACCACATCAGGGTGGACGTCCCCGAAGGCGTGCGGGACGTGGCGCAGGGCAACCCGGACCCGGCGCTGCTGCCGCCGCTCGGGGGCGCGTTCGCGGCGGCCGCCGCCGAGGGCGACCGGGCACCCGTTCTCTACGGAGACCTGCCGGTGGAACCCGAGCTCGCCCGGATCGCCCGGGCCGGACTCGACGCGGACGGGGTGCCGGACGGGCCGCTCGCCGTGGTCTCCGGGGCACTCGACGGTGTCGAACGGGTGCTGGCGGCCCACCTCAAGCCCGGGGACACCGTCGCCGTCGAGGACCCCGGCTGGGGCCGCACCCTCGATCTCGTACCCGCGCTCGGGCTGCGGACCTTGCCCGTCGGTGTCGACGACGAGGGGCCGCTGGAGTGCGACGTCCGCGAGGCGCTGGAGGCCGGGGCGCGGGCCCTGATCGTGACGGACCGGGCGCAGAACCCGACCGGCGCCGCGGTGAGCGGCCCCCGCGCGCACGCCCTGCGGGCCGTGATGCGCGAGCACCCGGAGGTCCTGCTGATCGAGGACGACCACGGACACGGCATCGTCGACCTCCCCCTGCACCCGCTGGCGGGCACCACCCGGCACTGGGCGTTCGTGCGCTCGGCCGCCAAGGCCTACGGCCCCGACCTGCGGCTGGCCGTGCTCACCGGGGACGCCGTCACCGTCGACCGGGTCCGCGGGCGGCACCGCCTCGGGCCGGGCTGGGTCAGCCGGCTGATGCAGCGGGCCCTGGTGCGGCTGTGGGCCGACGGCGCGGTGGACACGGCCGGGGTGGCGGCGTCGTACGGGCGGCGGCGGGAGGCGCTGATCGCTGCGCTCGACCGGCGCGGCGTCGCCTCGTACGGGCGCAGCGGCATGAACGTGTGGGTGCCCGTGCCGGACGAGACCGGCGCCGTCGCCCGGCTGCTGCACGCCGGGTGGGCGGTGGCCCCCGGCGCCCGCTTCCGGCTGAGCGCACCGCCCGGCATCCGGGTCACGGTCTCGACGCTCACCGGGGACGACATCGAGGCGCTGGCCGACGCGATCGCCTCGGCGGTCGGGCCGGCACCGGCCCGGAGCTACGACTGAGGCGGAGCAGGGACTCCGTCCGCCCGTGGTGGCGGGCATGATCGGGGGCGCCGCCGAGGCACCCGGCCCCGGACCGCCGCTACGGCTGGGGCGCGGTGCGGGGCTTCGGGCGTACCTGGGTGAGTGCCGCGCCCGTCAGGATGATCAGGGCTCCCACCGGCGTCGACCAGGCGAGCGACTCGCCGAGGAGGGCGACGCCCGCGGCCGTGGCGATGACCGGAACGAAGTACGTGACCATCTGCGCGGTCGTCGGTCCCACCTCCGCGACTATGCCGTACTGGAGGAGCATCGCCAGGCCCGTGCCCAGCGCGCCCAGGGCGGCGATCGCCAGCAGCGGCACCACGGACACACGGGTGGGCAGGGACGTGAACAGCGGGGTGACGACGGCCAGCTGGACCGTCGCGAGCAGCAGCTGGGCGCCGGTCATCGACAGGTGCGAGTCGCCGGTCCCGGCCAGGGTGCGGCGGACGTAGATCCAGCCGATCGGATAGCTCAGGGAGGCGAGCAGGGCCAGTGCCGTGCCGGTGGCGTCCAGGCCGTGGAAGCCCTGCCAGGCGCCCAGCACCGTGAGCACCCCGAGGAAGCCGAGTCCGAGCCCGGCGACCCGCACCCGGGTCGGCCGGTCCTCCGAGAGGGCGACCAGCGACAGCGCCATGCCCCACAGCGGGGAGGTCGCGTTGCAGATGCCCGCCAGCGTGGACGGGATGGTCAGCTCGGCGTACGCGAACAGGGAGAAGGGCAGGGCGTTCAGCAGGAACGCGGCGACCGCCAGATGCCCCCAGACGCGGGCCCCGCGCGGCAGCCGCTCGCGTCGCACCACCATCGCCGCGGCCAGCACCACCGTGCCGAACACCAGCCGGCCGAGCGTGACCTGGAACGGGGCGTAGCCACCGGTGCCCACCTTGATCAGGAGGAAGCTGAAACCCCAGATCAGGGACAGCGCGGCGAACCGGAGACGCCAGTCGAGACGACGGCGGGGCGGTGCGGACGGGGCCGTGGCGACCCGGCCGGGCGAGGTGGTGACGGTGCTCATGCCTGCCACGATGCGGCACCGCGACCTCGTAGCACAATCGAGATTTCGCACCCGGTACCACGTAGCATTGCTTACATGTTGAACCTGGAGCGCCTGCGCACCCTCGACGCCCTCGCCCGGCACGGCTCGGTGAGCGGCGCGGCCGAGGGGCTGCACATCACGACCTCGGCCGTCTCCCAGCAGCTGTCCAAGCTGGAGCGGGAGGTCGGCCAGCAGCTCCTCGCCAAGAACGGCCGGGGCGTGCGGCTCACCGACGCGGGCCGACTGCTCGCCGAGCACGCCGCACGCATCCTGTCCCAGGTCGAACTCGCCCAGTCGGACCTGGAGGCCCAGCGCGGGCAGGTCGTCGGCGAGCTCCGGCTCTCGGCGTTCCCGACGGCCGCACGCGGGCTGTTCCCGCACGCGCTGGCCGCGCTGCGCGAGCGGCACCCCGCGCTCCGGCTGCGCTCCTGCGAACTCGAACCGGAGCAGGGGATCGCCGGGGTCGTGCGCGGCGACCTCGATCTGGCCGTGGTGCTCGACTGGTACAACAAGCCGATGGCGCTGCCCGACGGGCTCGTCAAGGCGTCGATCCTGGACGACCCCGCCGAGGTCGCCATGCCGCTCGGCCACCGGCTCGCGGAGCGCGACGAGGTGGACCTCGCCGAGTTCGCCGACGACGAGTGGATCACCTGGGGCGAGGGCGAGTTCTGCCACGAGTGGCTGATGTTCACGCTGCGCTCCAAGGGCGTCGAGCCGATCGTCGGGCACCGCGCCGCCGAGAGCCACACCCAGCTCGCGCTGGTCGCGGCGGGACTCGGGGTGTGCATCGCCCCGGTGCTCGGCCGCCACCCCGTGCCCGCCGGGGTGGTGACCGTCCCCCTCAAGCAGCGGGTCCGGCGGCACGTGTACGTCGTCTGGCGCGCGGACGCGGACCGCCGCCCGTCCATCCGGGCGGCGGTGGAGGCCCTGCGGGCGGCGGGGGAGAACGTCGACTGACGCGCCGGGAGCGGCTGTCGCAGGTGGTATGACCCGGACCTCGGGTGGATGTGCGCAGGTGCGGCTGCCGCTCCGGGCGCGCCGCTACAGCCCGGCAAGTGTGCGGAAGTAGCGGAGAGGAAGCACTGCCGCTCCCGGCGAGCCGCTATCGGCCGGCCAGTTTGCGGAAGTCCCAGGAGACGATCTTCTGTGGCGTCAGCCGGATCCAGGCGTGGCGGCCGTCGTGCGGCATCTCCTCCAGGCCGAAGTTCTTCCGCGCGAACAGCGTCTCCGGCACGTCCAGTTCCGCGCGCAGCTCGCCCGTGCGCGGTATCTCGCCCACGAACTCGACCGTGCCGGACAGCTCGACGCCGCGCAGCTCGTCGTACTCCTCGCCGGTGTCGACCACGACCGCCACGCGCGGGTCGCGCCGCAGGTCGGTCCACCGCTTGCTGCGGACGACCGAGTACAGCCACATGGAGGCCCCGTCCCAGGCGAACCACAGCGTGCTGACGTGCGGCGCGCCGTCGGCGGACACCGTGGCCACCCGGCACGTGCGCTGCGTGGTCAGGAAGTCGTCCAGCTCGCCCGGCGTCATCATGATCTTCCGGCCCCTGCGCTGCTGCGTGACGGTCATGCGCCCCCTCTTTCTCCCACGTCGTGCCAGAGGAGATCCTCTGACATCACGTCAGAAAAGGATGGGTGCTCTTCCGCCCGTGCGCAATGGTGGCTACGCTCGCCCGCCCGGCCGCCGGTGACAGGGGGAGACATGCCCTCGTACGACGCGCTCAGCGAGCTCCTCGAACCGCGCACCACCGTGCTGCTCACCGTCGAGTGCCAGGAGGGCGTCGTCGGGGCCGGCAGCGCCCTGCCCGAACTCGCGGCGCAGGCCCGCGCCGGCGGCGCCCTCGCCAACGTCGCCCGTCTGGTGGCGGCCGCCCACGCCCTCGGTGTGCAGGTCGTGCACGCCGTCGCCGAGCGCCGGCCCGACGGCCGCGGCGCCAACCGCAACGCCCGCCTCTTCCGCGCCGCCGCGCGCCTGCCCGTCCAGCAGGTGACCGGCACCGCGGCGGTGCGGGTGGCGGCCCCGATCGAGGTCGCCGAGGAGGACCTCGTCGTACGGCGGCTGCACGGGCTTTCACCCCTTCAGGGCACCGACGTCGATCCGCTGCTGCGCAACCTCGGCTGCCGCACGCTGATCGTCACCGGGGTCTCGGCCAACGTGGCCGTGCCCAACGCCGTGTTCGACGCCGTGAACCGCGGTTACACGGTCGTCGTTCCGGCCGACGCGATCGCGGGAGTGCCCGCCGACTACACCGCCGCGATGATCCGCCACACCCTCGCGCTGGTCGCCACGGTCGCGACCACGGACGAGGTGCTGGCCTGCCTGAAGGGTCCGGACGGCGTCAGGCGAGCGTGATGGAGTCGCCCTTCACACTGATCTGCTTCGCCTCCAGCGGCTCGACCGCGGGTCCCTTCTTCACGCTGCCGTCGAGGACCGAGAACTGACTGCCGTGGCAGGCACAGGAGATGATGTCGTCCTTGAGGTCGACCATCGGGCACTTCTGGTGGGTGCAGATCGTCGAGAAGGCCTTGTAGTCGCCCGCGGCCGGCTGCGAGACCACCACCTTCTCGTCCTTGAAGATCTTGCCGCTGCCCTCCGGGATGTCGGCGGTCTTCGCGAGCGCCGCACCGCCCGCCCCGGCTCCGCCCTGTTCGGTGGACGGGTCCGACGCCTTGTCGTCCGACCCGCACGCCGTCAGCGCCACGGTGAGCCCCGCCGCGCCGACCGCCGCCACGACGGTGCGGCGGCTCGGTCCCGACATCGGCTGAACTGATTCGCTGGTCATGCTGACGTTCCTTCCGGGGAGGTTCGTGATCTGCCGAGTGGTACGGCCCCTGGGGACCGGCTGTTCAGAGCTTGCCGAAATCCTGACGCGTTCGCGGAAGGACACGGGTAAAGCGGAGCTGTCGGTTGGCTGTCGGGTTCCGCCCCGCCACCGCGAGGCCCCCGCCACGAGCGCTGCCCGCGTCAGTAACCTGGGGCGATGCTCAAGGAAGTGATCGCGACCCGTTTCATCGCGCCCCTGCGCGAGGGCGGTTCGCTGCCGGGCCTGGTCGAGGCCGACGATCTCGGCACCTACGTCCTGAAGTTCACCGGCGCGGGACAGGGCCGCAAGACGCTCGTCGCCGAGGTCGTCTGCGGGGAACTCGCCCGTCGGCTGGGTCTGCGCATGCCGCGCCTGGTCACCGTCGAACTCGACGCCGAGCTGGGGCTGGGCGAGCCGGACGAGCAGGTGCAAAGTCTGCTCCGCTCCAGCGGCGGCACCAACCTCGGCATGGACTTCCTCTCCGGCGCGCTCGGCTTCGACCCGCTCGCCTTCCCGGTGAGCCCCGAGGAGGCCGGCCGGGTGGTCTGGTTCGACGCTCTGATCAACAACGTCGACCGGTCCTGGCGCAACCCCAACCTGCTGAGGTGGCGCGGCGAACTATGGCTGGTCGACCACGGCGCGACGATGATCTGGCACCACAACTGGCCGAGTGTGGAGGCCTCCGCCGCGCGCCCGTACGACGCCTCCGACCACGCGCTGGCGTCCTTCGCGCCCGATGTCGCCTCCGCCGCGGCCGAGTTGGCGCCCCAGGTCACCGAGGACCTCCTCGCCGACGTGACCGCTCAGATCCCGGACGCCTGGCTCACCGACGAACCCGGCTTCCCCACCCCGGACGACCTGCGGCGGGCCTACGCGCGACCGCTGCTCGCCCGGGCCGCCGTCATCCACGACCGCATCCAGGGACTCACGTGAACGACCGGCACATCATCAGGGGCGGACCGCGGGAGCGCCACGTCTACGAGTACGCCGTGCTGCGGGTCGTCCCGCGCGTCGAACGCGGTGAGTGCATCAACGCCGGGGTCCTCGTGTACTGCCGCGCCGAGGCCTACGTCGGTGCCCGCACCCACCTCGACGAGACCCGCCTGCTGGCCCTCGACCCCCGGGCCGACGTGGCCGGGGTCCGGGCGGCCCTACGGGCGATCGAGGGACTCTGCGCGGGTGGGAGCGAGGCAGGTCAGGCGGCCTCCGACGACCCGGGCCGCCGTTTCCGCTGGCTCGTCGCCCCCCGCTCCACGATCGTCCAGCCCGGGCCCGTGCACACCGGCCTGACCATGGATGCGGCGGCGGAGCCCGAACGGTTGCTGGACCTGCTGGTGAGGTGACGGGCACGAGGTGACGGGCACCCTGCCCGGCTCTCATCAGCGCCTGCGGCGCCTCAGCACGTAACCGGCGGCGACGGCGGCCCCCGCCGCGAAGGCCAGGCCGATGGCGACGTCCCAGCGGCTCGGTCCCGAGTCCACCGCGCCGCCGAGTCCCCCGCGCACGCCCTGGCTCGGAGTGCCGCTGGGCGTGGCGGTGACATGAGCGGAGGGACTGACCGACGCGCTGGCGGGCGGACTGATCGAAGGACTGACGGACGGGCTGACGGAGAGGCTCGGTGACGGGGCCGTCGGCGACGGCGTGACGGGGGAGATGACACCGCGGCGCGGCAGCGCCTCACACGCGATGCCGTCGTCCCGGCCCGGGTCCTCGTCCAGTCGGTGGGGATCACTCGGATCCGCGTCGAAGACCGCCTGCGCGTCCTCCTGGAAGGCGAAGTCGCGGCAGTCCAGGTCCTGCCGGGCGTGAGCGGGGTCGGCCAGCGGCATGATCGCGGCGATCGCGAACAGCGCGCCGATGGCACCGGTACGACGGCGCATGGAGCGCCTCCTTCCGACACGGGTGGCTCGCGCTCCGACGCTAGGCGCCGAGGGGCGCCGCGGCGCGCGGCCATGGGCCGATCGGGTGTCCGCCGGTGCGCCGCGGGGCAGGGTCGGGCCGGGGGATGGATCACATGCCGACCCTGGCCGTTGACACCGCGTGCCAGGGCTTCTAGCGTCACTCCCACTGAAGGTACTAAGCGGTCGCTCACCTGAGGAGTAGCAGTCATGTCCACCACTGAGCAGCGGGTTGCCGTCGTGACCGGTGCCGCGCGCGGCATCGGTGCCGCCACCGCCGTACGACTGGCCGCCGAGGGCCGCGCGGTCGCCGTGCTCGACCTCGACGAGGCGGCCTGCAAGGACACCGTCGAGAAGATCACCGCCGCGGGCGGCAAGGCCCTCGCGGTCGGCTGCGACGTCTCGGACGAGGCCCAGGTCGAGGCGGCCGTCGCCCGGATCGCCGAGGAGCTCGGCGCGCCGACGATCCTGGTCAACAACGCGGGCGTGCTGCGCGACAACCTGCTGTTCAAGATGAGCGTCTCCGACTGGGACACCGTCATGAACGTGCACCTGCGCGGCGCCTTCCTGATGTCCAAGGCCTGTCAGAAGCACATGGTGGACGCCGGCTTCGGCCGCATCGTCAACCTGTCGTCGTCGTCCGCTCTCGGCAACCGCGGCCAGGTGAACTACTCGGCGGCCAAGGCCGGCCTCCAGGGCTTCACCAAGACCCTCGCCAAGGAGCTCGGCAAGTTCGGCGTCACCGCCAACTCCGTCGCCCCCGGCTTCATCGCCACCGAGATGACCAAGGCCACCGCCGAGCGCGTCGGCATGGGCTTCGAGGACTTCAAGGCCGCCGCCGCCACCCAGATCCCGGTGGCCCGGGTCGGTGAGCCGGAGGACATCGCCAACGCCATCGCCTTCTTCACCGGCGAGGCGGCCGGGTTCGTCTCCGGCCAGGTGCTGTACGTGGCCGGCGGACCGCTCGACTAAGGGACCCAGAACATGACTTCCGTGGAACTCTCCGGCAAGGCCGCCCTCGTCACGGGCGCCAGCCGCGGCATCGGCTACGGCGTCGCCGAGGCCCTGGTCGCCCGCGGCGACCGCGTGTGCATCACGGGCCGCAACGAGGACGCCCTCAAGGAGGCCGTCGAGCGGCTCGGCGCCGACCGCGCGGTCTACGTGGTCGGCAAGGCGCACGACGAGGCCCACCAGGCCGTCGCCGTCGAGCGCACGATGGAGGCCTTCGGCCGCGTCGACTACCTGGTCAACAACGCGGGCACCAACCCGGTGTTCGGGCCGATCGCCGACCTCGACCTGAACGTCGCCCGCAAGGTCTTCGAGACCAACGTCGTCTCGGCGCTCGGCTTCGCCCAGCGGACCTGGCACGCCTGGCAGAAGGACAACGGCGGCGCGATCGTCAACATCGCCTCCGTCGCGGGTCTGTCGCCCTCACCGTTCATCGGCGCGTACGGCGTCAGCAAGGCCGCGATGATCAACCTGACCGTGCAGCTCGCGCACGAGTTCGCGCCCAGGGTGCGGGTCAACGCCATCGCCCCGGCCGTCGTCAAGACCAAGTTCGCCCAGGCCCTGTACGAGGGCCGGGAGGAGGAGGCCGCCGCGGCGTACCCGCTGGGCCGGCTCGGCGTGCCCTCCGACATCGGGGGCGCGGCCGCGTTCCTGACCTCCGACCAGTCCGACTGGGTCACCGGCCAGACGCTCGTCGTGGACGGCGGCATCTTCCTCAACGCCGGCACCGGCTGACGAGGACCGCGCACACGCACCGGCACGGGCGCCCGCCGGCACCGGAGGGCGCCCGCGCCGGTGCAAAGCAACCGCAAAGACCGATGACAACGTCGTCAAAGGTTTATCGATCAAGAGGTCATGTTCCGGGGAGGGTCAGCCGGCGCGGCACTGCGGTATGGTCTGCCGACCCTTGGTATGGCAGATCGAGGAGCGTGCGCGTGTTCAAGCGGAACCGGTGCCTGTGGCAGGTGGCGGCCATCGCGTCCATATCGTCCCTGCTCGCCGGGTGCGGCGTGCTGTCGTCCGACACCCCGGAGGACGAAGGACCGATCGTCGTGGGCACCACCAGTGCCCCGAGCACGCTCGACCCTGCCGCTTCGTGGGACAGCTCCTGGGAGCTGTTCCGCAACATCTACCAAACGCTGCTGAGCTATCCGACCGGAGCGAGCGAGCCCCAGCCGGACGCCGCCGAGCAGTGCGGCTTCACCGACTCCTCGAACCAGGTCTACCGCTGCGAACTGCATGAGGGCCTGAAGTTCTCCGACGGGAGCGCGCTCGACGCCCAGGCCGTGAAGTACTCGTTCGACCGGATCCGCAAGATCAACGTCAACGGCGGCCCGGCCGGTCTGCTGGGCAGCCTGGAGCGGGTCCAGGCGCGGAACGACCGTGAGGTGATCTTCCACCTCAACAAGCCGGACTCCACCTTCCCGTTCGTGCTGGCCACCCCGGCGATGTCCATCGTGTCCCCGCAGTCCTACCCGGCGGACGGCCTGCGCAAGGACGGCGACGTCGTCGGGTCCGGGCCGTACACCCTCGACTCGTACTCCGACGGCAAGGAAGCCGTCCTCGTCCGCAACGACGACTACAAGGGCTACGCGGAGCGCCGGAACGACGCCGTGACCGTCCGGTACTTCCAGGACTCCGGCGCCATGGTGAAGGCCCTGCGCGACGGGAAGATCGACGTGACCTACCGCGGTCTGGCCGCCGGTGACGTCGTCGAGCTCCAGAGCAAGACCTCCAAGGACGACGAGATCCAGCTCGTCGAGGGCACCGGCACCGACATCAACTACCTGGTGTTCAACCCGAAGGACCCCTGGGCGAACAAGAAGGCCGTGCGCCGGGCGATCGCGCAGGTCGTCGACCGGGCGGCCATCGCCCACAAGGTCTACAAGGACACCGTCGACCCGCTGTACTCCATGGTCCCCAAGGGCCTCACCGGCCACACCACGGGCTTCTTCGACGACTACGGCGACCCGGACGTCGCCAAGGCCCGCAAGATCCTCACCGGGGCCGGCATCAACCAGCGCGTCCCGCTCACCCTCTGGTACACGAGCGACCGCTACGGCTCCGAGACCGCCGGGGAGTTCAAGGAGCTGAAGCGTCAGCTCGAGGCCTCCGGCCTGTTCACGGTCAGCCTGAAGAGCCGCCCCTGGAAGACGTACGTCGAGGGGTACCAGAAGGGTGAGTACCCGGTGTTCGGGCGCGGCTGGTTCCCCGACTTCCCGGACGCCGAGAACTTCATCGCGCCGTTCGTCGGCGACCAGAACGCCCTCGGTACGCCCTATCCCGCCCCCGAGATCACCGGCGACCTGCTGCCCCGGTCGCGCAGGGAGAGCGACCGCGCGAACGTGGTGAAGGAGATCGAGGAGGCGCAGCAGATCCTCGTGGACGACGCGCGGCTGCTGCCGCTGTGGCAGGGCCGGCAGTACGTGGCGGCCAGCCGGGACGTCTCGGGCGCCGAGCGCGCCATGGACCCGTCGACGATCATGATGATGTGGGAGCTGCACCGCAAGACCGCCTGGTAGGCGGCCCGGACCCGGGCGTTCCCGGGCGCGTTGTCAGTGGTCGCCTGTAGGTTCTGTGGCCTGAAGTGACCGCACATCGTGAGGACGTTGACGTGACCGACATCGCCATGCTGCCCGAGTCCTGGCGCGGGGTTCTGGGTGACGAACTCCAGCAGCCCTGGTTCAAGGAGCTGACGGAGTTCGTCGAGGACGAGCGGGCGAAGGGTCCCGTCTACCCGCCTCGCGAGGAGGTCTTCGCCGCGCTGGACGCCACGCCGTACGACGAGGTCAAGGTCCTGATCCTCGGTCAGGACCCCTACCACGGCGAGGGGCAGGGGCACGGTCTGTGCTTCTCGGTCCGGCCGGGGGTACGGGTCCCGCCGTCCCTGCGCAACATCTACAAGGAGATGCACCAGGAGCTGGGCACGCCGGTCCCGGACAACGGCTATCTGATGCCGTGGGCACAGCAGGGCGTGCTGCTGCTCAACGCGGTCCTCACGGTCCGCGGCGGCGAGGCCAACTCGCACAAGGGCCGGGGCTGGGAGAAGTTCACCGACGCCGTGATCCGGGCCGTGGCCGAGCGCCCCGACCCGGCGGTCTTCGTGCTGTGGGGCAATTACGCGCAGAAGAAGCTGCCGCTGATCGACCAGTCCCGGCACGCGGTGGTCAAGGGCGCGCATCCCTCGCCCCTTTCCGCGAAGAAGTTCTTCGGCTCGCGTCCCTTCACGCAGATCAACGAGGCCGTGGCGGCGCAGGGCCACACCCCGATCGACTGGACGATCCCGAACCTGGGCTGAGGACACCGGGCACGCGGCCGTGACGGGTCCGGCGGTGTCCGGAGCCGCCTGAGCCGGATCGCCGCCACCTGCGGTTAGCGTCGGCGGGAACAGCCGGCGAGTGCGCGGAGGGCGTCGTGGCGGAGCGACAGGGGCAGGCGGCGCCGGATGCCGTGCTGACACGGATCGGGCAGGTCGTGATGCTGCACCACGCGGGGGACCGCGAGGAGGCCCGGCACCGGTTCCTGGGCCTGTGGGCGGAGCTCGGGGAGCACGGCGACCCGCTGCACCGCTGCACCCTCGCCCACTACCTGGCCGACACCCATGACGACCCCGCGGACGAACTGGCCTGGGACCTGCGGGCCTTGATGGCGGCGGAGGAGGCCAGGGAGGCGGCGGTCGCCGTGACCGCGGTGACCGCGCTCTACCCCTTGCTGCACCTCGACCTCGCCGACGACTACCTCGGGCTCGGCCGCGGCGATGCCGCCCGCACCCATCTGCGGTGGGCCCGGGACGCCGCCGCGGCCCTCGCCGACGACAGCTACGGCGAGGGCGTGTGGGCGGCCATCGCCCGGCTGGAGGCCCGGCTGGGAGAGGACGGGCCAGGAACATGGACGCCGCCGCGCCAGCGGCCCTGAGGCGGTGGGTCACCTGCCGGTGATGCTGCGGTAGGTCACCGGCCCGTGGGTTCCGCGGTAGGTCACCGGCGCCCGTGGGTTCCGCGGCGGGGCAACGGCCCTTGGTGTCGCGGCGGTCCAGGCCCGTGGGTTTTGCGGCGGGCACTGGCCGGTGGTGTCGCGGCGGTCCAGGCCCGCGGGTTCCGCGGCAGGTCGACGGCCGTGGTGTTGCCGCAAGTCACCGGCCGTTGGTGTCACGGTAGGTCACCGGCCGTTGATGTAACGGCGGCTTCCAAGCCCGCCGATGTCGCGGCAGGCCACCGGCGTTGATGTCGCGGCGGGCCCAGGCCCGTTGATGTCGCGGGGGTCACCGGCCATAGGTGTCGCGGCAGATCGTCGCTTCAGGGCTGTCCGCCCGCCACCCCCCGTAGCGCCGGCCCAGCGCGCACACGTCCGCGTTGTCCGGAACGCTCCTGTCGACGTCCCGCCGTACCGAGTCCGGGACATCGGGGAGGTCGGCGTGCGACCGCTGGGGGCGGTGCGGTGCGGGCTCGGTGCGGTGCGGGCGGGTGGGGCGCGGGCGGTGGATCTCGCGAGGGCCGGGCCGTGGCTGCTGCCCCTGCTCCGGTGCGACCTCCGGCCGGTCGGTCCGGCGGGGCGTCGGCAGGGCCGGCTCCGGCCGGCGGGAGGCCTCTTCGATGAGTTGCAGGGCCTCACGGGCCGGTGCCTGCACGATCTGTGGCGTCGCCTCCCCCTCCGGCCGCGGCGCCGGCGGCCGGGACGGTGCCGCCGAGGGCCCCGGCGTCGGGGGAGAAGGGACCGTCGTACAGCCGGAGAGGGCCGAGACCGCCACGGTCACCAGGAGCGTCGCTGTGGTCGTCGTTCGATGCACCCGCGCAACTCTGGTGCGTCCGGCCCGAGATGGAGCGGCGGACAGGCGGACGTTGCCCCGGACGGGTGATCTCGCACCCCGTAGGGAGGGCCCCGGTGTGACGGGGGTGACGTGCGGTGAGGGCCGCGAACGGTGAGGCGCGACGGCCGGGACGTCAGTCGCCGGTCGCGCCGTCGATGCGCTGGCGGATCAGGTCGGCGTGGCCGTTGTGCCGCGCGTACTCCTCGATCATGTGGGTGTAGAGCCACCGCAGGTTGAACCGCTCGCCGGTACGCCGGTGCTTGCCCTCGGTGATGTCGTCCAGGCCGAAGCGGGAGCAGTTGCGCCGGGCCGTCTCGATCTCGGCCTGCCAGGTGGCGTACGCCTCCTGCCAGGTGTCCGCCTCGGTGAGGCGGAAAACGCCGTCGGGGTCCTCATCGCTCCGGTAGAGCGGCCCGGCGTCCTCGTCCGTCAGCACCCGGCGGAACCAGCTCCGCTCGACGTGCGCCATGTGCCGCACCAGCCCCAGCAGGGACAGGTCGGACGGCTCGACGGCCGCGGACCTGAGCTGCTCGTCACTCAGGCCCTCGCACTTCCACGCGAGGGTCTGCCGGTGGAAGTCCAGCCAGCCCTCCAGCATGGTGCGCTCGTCGGCGGTGGTCGCGGGCATGCTGCGTTCGTTCGTCATGGAGGCATCCTTTCCGAGCCGCCCCCGGCGCACCACAAGATTTTCAGTCCCCGAGCATCCCCTCCAGCAGTTCTCCCAGCCCGGCCCGCACCTCCTCCAGGCTCGGCACCTCGGCACCGAACGACCCCGCCACACAGCTGAACATCAGCCCGTCCGCCCAGGCGATCAGCGACAGGGTGTGCCGGGCCGGGTCCGTCGAGCCCATGCCGGCGACCAGGACGGCGAGCTGGTCCCGGAAGCGGGCGCCCGTGGCGTCGAAGTAGGCCCGCAGCTCGGGACGGCGCGTCGCCTCCAGGGCCAGTTCGTAGCGCGCCAGGGTGAGTGCGCGGTCGCCCGTCAGGGCCCGGTGGGTCGCCAGTGCCAGCGCGTCGGCCAGCGGGCCGGTCCCGGCCCGGGGGTCCGGCATCTCGTGCAGCCCCAGCACCCGTGCCTCACGGTCGGCCAGGCGCCGCACCGCCAGTTCCAGCAGGGCCTGTCGGGTCCGGGCGAGGTTGGAGGTGGAGCCCTGGGGGAGCCCGGCCGCCTCGTCGACGGCCCGGTGAGTGAGGCCGCGCATCCCGCGCTCGGCGAGCAGGGCGAGGGCGGTGTCTGCGACGAGGTCGGAGCGGGCGGGGCCGGCGGTGCGTACGGACATGGGCCCACGCTACCCGTCCGACTACATCTGTAGTAGCGTCGGTGCTGTCACTACAGGTGTAGTCGGATACAGGAGGAGCCATGACAGGAGCCATGACACAGTCCGAGCGGGTCGTCGTGATCGGCGGCGGCATCGGAGGCCTGACCGCCGCGGTGGCCCTGCACCGGCGCGGCCTGCACGTCACCGTGCTGGAGCGCGCCCCCTCACTGGAACCGGTCGGCGCCGCGATCTCCCTCGCGCCCAACGCCCTGCGCGCACTGGACGTCATCGGCCTCGGCGACGAGATCCGCGACCTCGCCGCCTGGTCGGGGGACGGGGGGCTGCGCACCCCCCGCGGGCGGTGGCTGTCCCGCTCCTCGTCCGAAGCCGCCGCCGCGCGCTTCGGCGGCCCGCTCGTGCTGCTGCCCCGCGCCACCCTGATCGAGCGTCTGGCCGCCCTGCTCCCGGCGGGCGCCGTCCGCACGGGCACCGCCGCGGCCCTCGCCGACAGTGGAGGCCCCGGCCGGGCGGCCCGCGTCACCGCGGCGGACGGCGACCTCGAAGCCGACCTGGTGGTCGGCGCGGACGGCGTCCGCTCGGCCGTGCGCGGCGCGCTCTTCCCCCGGCACCCCGGGCCCGTCTACTCCGGCTTCACCACCTGGCGGGTCCTGACCCGCGTCCCCGGCGTCCGGTTCGCCTCGCACGAGACCTGGGGCCGGGGCCGCATCTGGGGCACCCATCCCCTGAAGGACGGCCGCGTCTACGCCTACGGCGCCGCCCTGGCCCCCGCCGGCGGCCGGGCGCCCGACGACGAGAGGTCCGAGCTGCTGCGCCGCTTCGGAGACTGGCACGACCCGATCCCCGCCGTGCTCGCCGCCGCCCGGCCCGAGGACGTCCTGCGCCACGACGTCCACCACATCGCCGAGCCCCTGCCCGCCCACCACCACGGCCGGGTCGCGCTGCTGGGCGACGCCGCGCACGCCATGCCCCCGAACCTCGGCCAGGGCGGCAACCAGGCGATCGAGGACGCCCTCGTGCTCGCCCACCACTGCGACGACCTCGCCGCCTACACCGCCGCCCGGCTGCCGCGCACGACCGCCATCGTCCGCCAGGCCGTGCGGGTGGCCCGGCTGAGCCTCATGAGCGGCCGGACCGGCACCGTCCTGCGGGACACGGCCATGGCCGCAGTGTCCAAGGCCGGCCCGGCCCTCTTCGTGCGCAGCTTCGACGGCATCGCGGACTGGGCGCCCCCACAGCGGCCGTATGCTTCCGGGCAGACCCCGGCAGGCAACCGTTAGAGGAGACCCCGTGAAGGTCGGCTGCATCGGACTCGGCGACATCGCGCAGAAGGCCTACCTTCCGGTCCTCGCCTTCCGGCCCGAGGTGGAGCTGCACCTGCAGACCCGCACGCCCGCCACGCTCGACCGGGTCGCCGAGGGCCTGCACATCCCGCCGCAGCGGCGGCACACCACCCTCGACTCCCTGCTCGCCGCGGACCTCGACGCGGCCTTCGTGCACGCGCCCACGCCGGCGCACCCGGAGATCGTGACCCGGCTGCTGGAGGCCGGCGTCCCGACGTACGTCGACAAGCCGCTCGCCTACGCGCTGGAGGACTCCGCGCGGCTGGTGGCGCTCGCCGAGGAGCGGCGGGTGAGCCTCGCGGTCGGCTTCAACCGGCGCCACGCCCCCGGCTACACGCAGTGCGCGGACCATCCGCGCGAGCTGATCCTGATGCAGAAGAACCGCATCGGGCTGCCGGAGGAACCCCGCGCGATGATCCTCGACGACTTCATCCACGTCGTCGACACCCTGCGGTTCCTGGTGCCGGGCGAGATCGACGACGTGACCGTGCGCGCCCGCGTCCGGGACGGGCTGCTGCACCACGTGGTGCTCCAGCTCGCCGGGGACGGTTTCACCGCGCTCGGCGTGATGAACCGGCTCAGCGGTTCCGCCGAGGAGATCCTGGAGGTGTCCGGGCAGGACACCAAGCGCCAGGTCGTCAATCTCGCCGAGGTCGTCGACCACAAGGGCCAGCCGACCGTGCGGCGGCGCGGGGACTGGGTGCCGGTGGCCCGGCAACGCGGGATCGAGCAGGCCGTGCTCGCGTTCCTGGACGCGGTCCGGGCGGGCAGGGTGCTCAGCGCCCGGGACGCGCTGGAGACCCATGAACTGTGCGAACGGGTGGTACGCGCGGTTCAGGAGCGGAGCGCCTGAGCCGCAGGGTCCGCGCCCCCTCGCCGGCGGCCCACAGGGCGAGGACGACCATCGCCGCGTGCACCGTCCAGTCGCCGTGGCGGACGTAGGGCGTGGTGCCGTGGGCGAGCGGGATCTCGTAGACCCGCGTGGCGGAGGCGTCCGTACCGAGCCACGATCCGACGCGCTGTCCGTCCGGGCCGTAGACGGCGGAGACGCCCGTCAGGGTCGCGTGCACCATGGGGCGGCCGGTCTCGGCGGCGCGCAGCGCGGCGAGCGAGGCGTGCTGCCCGGGGGCCCAGCTGTGCTGGAACGAGGAGGTCGACGACTGGCCGATCAGCACGTCGACGCCCTCCCGCGTGAGGTGCCGGGTCATGTCGGGGAACGCCGTCTCGAAGCACACCAGCGGTCCGGCGCGCAGCCCGTCACCTATGTGCATCACGACCGGCTGCGAGCCGCGCCTGCGGTCCTCGCCCGCGGCCTTCCCGACGGAGGTCGCCCAGCCGAGCAGGGAACGGGCGGGGATGTACTCGCCGAAGGGGACCAGGCGCATCTTGTCGTAGCGCTCGCCGGTCGGGCCGTCGGGCCCGACCAGGACGGAACTCTTGTAGATGCCGGGCACATCGGAGCGCCGGGCGTCCACGTTGACCAGGATGTCGGCGCCCGTCGCGCGGGACAGCTCCGCCAGCCGCCGCGCCAGGTCGGGGCGGTCGTCGAGGTCGAAGCCGACGCTGCTCTCGCCCCAGACGATCAGGTCGAGGTCCTGCCCGGCGAGCCGGCGGGTCAGCTGCTCCTCGCGGGCGAACCGGTGGTCCGGGCCCGCGACGACGCCCGGCTGTACGACGGCGAGCCTGATCTGGCCGTCGACGGCGGGGCGCGGCGAGAAGGTCCAGGCGGCGGAGGTGGCGGCGGCCGTGACGACCAGACCTGCGACCGCGGGCACCCGGGCCCGGCGGACCGCCACGAGGACGGCGACGGCGACGTTGACGGCCACGAGCAGGTAGCTGAGCAGCCACACCCCGCCGACCGAGGCGAGCCGCAGCGCGGCCTCGACCTGCCACTGGCTGCTGCCGAGCATGCCCCAGGGTCCGCCGAGGCCCTGCCAGGACCGCACCAGCTCGACGGCCAGCCAGCCCGACGGCAGCACCGACAGCGCCACCGCGACCCGGGCCGGGGAGGGGGCCCCGCCGAGGAGACGACGCACCAGCCAGCCCCATGGGGCCCACAGGGCACCGAGGAGGGCGGCGAGGACGACCGTGAACACGTGCAGGCTCGGCAGCAGCCAGTGGTGCATGGCCAGCATGAAGCCCAGGCCCGCGCACCAGCCGTCGTACGCGGCCCGTTTTCCGGTCGGCGCGGTGCGCACCAGCAGGAGCCAGGGGACCAGCGCGACGTAGGCCCACCACCACAGGGACGGTGCGGGGAAGGCGAGGACGGGCAGGGCGCCCGCGACCGCCGCGACCGCCGAGCGGCGCCAGGGGGAGGTGAGCCAGTGGCCGAGCGTCTTCATAGGCGGCTCCTACCCGCGGGTGCCTCCAGTGTGCGCCCCGGGGACGATCTAGGACACGGGACGCCGGGTCAGTTGACCACAGGTGCCGTCCGCGGCTCGGGAAGGCGCCGCCACTTCTCCCGCACGACCACCTCGCTCAGCCGCCAGCCGTCGTCCGTGCGCAGCAGCGCGAAGGCGTACCGGCCGCCGCACACGAAGTCGGGGGCGGGCCCCGTGGTGGCCATGGGATTGACGTAGTCGGCCTGGACCTCGGCCGTGTCGCCGGTGTCCTGCTCCCAGATCCCGAAGCGCACCCGCCGGTTGACGATCAGATGCTGCCGCATCAGGAACAGGCGCAGGCTCTCCGCGAGCCACCCGGCGACCGCCCGGGCCTCGCCCTCGATGCCGCCCGCCGACCGGTAGTCCGCCCGTCCCCGCGGGGCGAACAACTGCCGGTAGGCCTCCCAGTCGCCGTCGTCGACCGCCACCGCGTAATCGGTGATCAGACTGTCGACGGCCAGCCGGTCCCTCACGGTGGCGAGCTCCACACGCTGCGTCATCGCCCCAGTGTTGGGCATGGCGGGGGGAGGGCCAAGGGCCGTGCGCACGCGATATTCGGTGGCCGCCGGGGGGCGCCGGGGCCCAGCCTGTCCTTCGTGAACGATGTGAACGACGTATACGACGTGAACGGTGTCAGCGAACGGACCGAACCGAGATTCCGCATAAGGGCCCGCCACACCGAGTCCACCCTCACCGTCTACCAGGCCTACCGCCCGGAGATCGGCGGCCCCGCCGCCCGCCACGGCCGCTTCCCGTCGTCCTGGAAGCGGGAGCGCATGACCTGGGTCAAGCCGTCGTTCCTGTGGATGATGTACCGCTGCGGCTGGGGCACCAAGGAGGGGCAGGAGACGGTCCTGGCGATCGAGATCGACCGGGAGGGCTTCCACTGGGCCCTGCGCAACGCCTGCCTGTCCCACTACGTCCCCGCCCTGCACGGCGACCAGGCGAACTGGAAGCGGCAGTTGAGGCGGGCGCCGACGCGGGTGCAGTGGGATCCGGAACGGGATCTGCGCCTCGAGCCGCTGCAGCACCGGTCGCTCCAGCTGGGACTGGCGGGGGAGGCGGCCGCGCGGTACGCGGACGAGTGGATCGTGGGGATCGAGGACGTCACGCCGCTCGCCTCGGAGATCCACGCGCTGGTGCGGGCGGGTCAACTGGAGTCGGCGGCGGCCCTGTTGCCCGAGGAGCGGCCGTACGACGTCGACGACGAGGTGCTGGCGTCCCTGCGCCCCTGAGGGCGGCGGGGATCAGGCCGCTGCGACGACCGCTCCTCGCATCGCTGCCGCCCACTCGACGACGAGCAGCTCGTACTCCGCGCGCTCCTCGGCCGACAGGGTGCCGCCCGTGCGCTGCCACAGCGCACGGATCTCGTCGTTGACCTCGGCAGCGGACCGCACGGAACCAGGGGTCACGAATTCGGGGGACATGCGGACAAGCCTAGGGGCAGCCACTGACAGCCCGCTACCGGACGGCTACCCGATCGCTATGCGGTTGGTCACGAGACCCCGGTCACAGACCCCCCGGGTCAGCCCGCCGACTCGGCCGCGTGCGGGCTCAGGGCACCCACGCTGACCAGGACGATGATGAGGATGCCGAGCGCGATGCGGTAGTAGACGAACGGCATGAAGCTCTTGGTCGAGATGAACTTCATGAACCAGGCGATCACCGCGTATCCGACCCCGAAGGCGATGATCGTCGCGAAGATCGTCGGGCCCCACGAGACATGGCCGCCCTCCGTGGCGTCCTTGAGCTCGAACACGCCGGAGGCGAGCACCGCGGGGATGGCGAGGAGGAAGGAGTAGCGGGCCGCGGCCTCACGCTTGTACCCCATGAACAGGCCGCCGCTGATGGTGGCGCCGGACCGGGAGACGCCCGGGATGAGCGCCATGGCCTGGCAGACGCCGTAGATGAGGCCGTCCCGGACGCCCAGGTCCTCAAGTGCCTTGCGCTGCTTGGGCGCGCGGTGCTTGCCGCCGCTCTCGTCGCGGGCTGCGAGCCGGTCGGCGATGCCCAGGACGATGCCCATGCCGATCAGCATCGTCGCGGTGATCCGCAGGTCGCGGAACGGCCCCTCGATCTGGTCCTTCAGCGTCACGCCGAGCACGCCGATCGGGATCGAGCCGACGATCACCAGCCAGCCCATCCGGGCGTCGGGATCGCTGCGCAGCTCCTTGTTGGTGAGCGAGCGCGTCCACGCCGAGATGATCCGCCCGATGTCCTTGCGGAAGTAGATCAGCACGGCGGCCTCGGTGCCGATCTGCGTGATCGCCGTGAAGGCCGCGCCCGGGTCCTTCCAGCCCGAGAAGGCCGCCGTCAGCCGCAGGTGGGCGCTGGAGGAGACGGGAAGGAACTCGGTCAGCCCCTGGACGAGTCCGAGGATGAGTGATTCGAACCAAGACATGAGGTAGCGGAGTCCAAGTGCCGATCGTGGGACGGACGACGGGCGCACCGGACCGCCGTTGCGGGGAACGGGGGATCATGTGCGCCGAGGGGGAAGCGTAGCGCCCCCGGACGGCCGCCCGGACACAGGGGTTTGGAAGCCGCTCCCGAGCTGCGGCGATCAGGCCGCGGTGGGTCCGGTCACCGTCCAGCCGGGCACCTGGGGGCGGGCCGTGAGGTCTTCGTGGCGCACCTCTTCGCCGCACGCCCGGCAGGTGACGGCGGGGGCGAGGGCCTGGCCGCAGGAGTGCTCCAGGACCATCGGGCGCTCGCCGTCCGGCCGCAGATGGCGGTCGCCCCAGGCCATGAGGGTCATCAGCACCGGCTCCAGCTCCAGCCCCGCCCGGGTCGGCCGGTACTCGAAGCGCTGCGGGCGCTCGCTGTAGAGGTGCTTGGCCAGGATCCCGGCGTCGACCAGCCGGCGCAGCCGGGTGGCCAGGATGTCGCGCGGGGCGCCGATGTTGCGCACCAGCTGGTCGAAACGGCCGTTGCCCAGGCACACCTCCCTCAGCACGAGCAGCGAGTACTTCTCGCCGACGAGCGCCAGGGTGTCGGCGATGGAGCAGGGGCGCGGGTCTTTGCGAGCGGCCATGGGGGTCAGTCTAAGAGAGGGTTGGAATTTCCAACCCTGCGGGCTACGGTGAGTTCGGATTTCCTACTCACCAGTAGTCGTGGAGGCCCGCACATGCGTGACGCAGTCATCGTCGAAGCCGTACGCACCCCGATCGGCAAGGGCAAGCCGAACGGCTCCCTGGCGCACGTCCACCCCGTGGAGGTCCTCGCCCACACCCTGCGCACCCTCGTCGAACGGTCCGGCATCGACCCGGCCCTGATCGACGACGTCATCGGCGGCACCGTCGACCAGGTCGGCGAACAGGCCATGAACACCACCCGCTACGCCGTGCTGTCGGCGGGCTTTCCCGAGTCGGTGCCCGCGACCACCGTGGACCGCCAGTGCGGCTCCTCCCAGCAGGCCGTGCACTTCGCGGCGCAGGGCGTCCTCTCGGGCGCGTACGACCTCGTCGTCGCCTGCGGGGTGGAGTCGATGAGCCGGGTGCCGATGTGGTCCAACGTGCCCGCAGGGGCAGACCCCTTCGGTCCCGGAGTCGCCGAGCGCTACCCGGAGGGGCTCGTCCCGCAGGGCATCAGCGCCGAACTGATCGCCGCGAAGTGGTCGATCGGCCGCGAGCAGATGGACGACTTCGCCGTCTCCTCCCACCTGAAGGCCGCCGCGGCCTGGGAGGCCGGGCTCTTCGACGCCGAGGTCGCGCCGCTGGAGGGGGTCGCGCGCGACGAGTGCGTCCGGCCCGGCAGCACCACCGAGATCCTCGCCGGGCTCAGGCCCGCCTACCACGACCCCGTCTTCGCCGAGCGCTTCCCGCAGATCGAGTGGAACGTCACCGCGGGCAACGCCAGCCCGGTCAACGACGGCGCCTCGGCGGTGCTCATCACGTCGAGCGAGACGGCGGCCCGGCTCGGGCTGCGCCCGCTCGCCCGGCTGCACAGCTTCGCCGTCACCGGCTCCGACCCGCTGCTGATGCTCACCGGCGTGATCCCGGCGACCGAGAAGGTGCTGCGCAAGGCGTCCCTGACCCTCGACGACATCGACCTGTTCGAGGTCAACGAGGCGTTCTCCAGTGTCGTCCTGGCCTGGCGTCAGGAGACCGGCGCGGACCTCGCCCGGGTCAATGTGCACGGCGGCGCCATCGCGCTCGGCCACCCGCTCGGCGCGAGCGGTACCCGTCTGACGACCACGCTCGTGCACGCGATGCGGGAACGGGGCGCCCGGTACGCGCTCCAGACCATGTGCGAGGCGGGCGGCCTCGCCAACGCCCTGGTGCTGGAACGGGTATGAACCGGGCGGGCTGAGCGCCCGTCAGAGGCGGCGCAGCTGGTGCCGCTTGCGCCAGGCCACCACCACGCCCGCCAGCGCCGGCAGGGCGATGCACGCCAGGGCGATCAGGAAGGCGGGAGAGGTGGGGGCGGAGGCCCGGGCACCAGCGACGGCGTAGGCGGCGGTGTTCGGGATCGAGCCGAGCGCCGTGGCCAGCAGGAACGGCAGCAGGCCCATACGGGAGACGGAGGCGCAGTAGTTCGCGGCCCAGAACGGCACGCCCGGGAACAGCCGCACCGCCAGCATCGAGCGGAAGCCGTGCCGGCTGAGCTGGCCGTCCGCGGCCTTGAGCCAGCGCCCCCGCAGCAGCGGCCGCAGGGCGTCCTGGCCCAGCGCCCGGCCCAGGCAGAAGGCGATCCCGGCGCCGAGCACCGTGCCCGCCAGCGCGACGCCGAGGCCCAGCTGCGAACCGAACAGCGCGCCGGCCGCGAGGTTCAGCAGCGGCCTCGGCACGAACGCCACGGTGCACACGCCGTACGCCACCGCGAACACCAGCGCCGCGGCGGCTCCGCCGAGCTGGGCCGGCAGACCCTCCGTCAGCAGCCGCTGCGGCTCGAACAGCAGCACCCCGCACCCGCCCGCGGCGAGCAGCACGGCGAGCAGGGACAGCCGCGACCACGGCGAGAGCAGGACTCTCGTGCAGCGGGCGGCGAAACGGGTCGGTACGGCGGTCGAGGCGGTCGGTGCCGGGGGGACGGCGACGGCGAGCTCCGCGGCGGTGGCCCGGGGAGAGGCCGTGGCGGTGCCCCCAGAGCGGGTGGTGGCATCGAGCATCCGGTGACACTAACCGACAAATGTGTGTGATCGCCGTATGGTTCGTCTCACGAGCGTCACAGCCGGCGGTGCGCAAGCCCGTGTGCAGGCCAGTGCGCGAGCCCGTGCGCGGACCCTTGCGCCGAAAACCATTCGACGTGCGATGACGCGTCGGCAAGGATCGACGACATGTTCCGGCACGCCTTCACCCTCGCCGCATCCGTGGTCACGGATGCCCCGAAGGCTGCCGTCGCCGTTCTCACGGCCGTCGCCGACGGCGCCCGAAGCTGACCCTCTCCGGTTCGTCCGGCGGACCCCGCAAGGGGAGGGTCGGGCAGGTCCTCGGGGTCCCACGCTCTTCTCCGCCGATCAGACGCTTCGAGGTACCGCCATGTCCAAGACGGCCTACGTCCGTACGAAACCGCATCTCAACATCGGCACGATGGGTCATGTCGACCACGGCAAGACGACCCTCACGGCCGCCATCACCAAGGTCCTCGCCGACCGGGGCAGCGGCGCCTTCGTGCCGTTCGACCGGATCGACCGGGCGCCCGAGGAGGCGGCGCGCGGCATCACCATCAACATCGCGCACGTCGAGTACGAGACCGACACCCGGCACTACGCGCACGTCGACATGCCGGGCCACGCCGACTACGTCAAGAACATGGTCACCGGCGCCGCGCAGCTCGACGGGGCGATCCTCGTCGTCTCCGCGCTGGACGGGATCATGCCGCAGACCGCCGAACACGTCCTGCTCGCGCGGCAGGTGGGCGTCGACCACATCGTGGTCGCCCTCAACAAGGCCGACGCGGGCGACGAGGAGCTGACCGACCTGGTCGAGCTGGAGGTCCGCGACCTGCTCACCGCGCACGGCTACGGCGGCGACTCCGTGCCCGTCGTCCGTGTCTCCGGCCTGAAGGCCCTGGAGGGGGACCCGCGCTGGACGGCGTCGATCGAGGCGCTGCTCGACGCGGTGGACACCTACGTTCCGATGCCGGAGCGGTACCTGGACGCGCCGTTCCTGCTGCCGGTCGAGAACGTCCTGACCATCACCGGGCGCGGGACCGTGGTGACCGGGGCGGTCGAGCGCGGCGTGGTGCGCGTCGGGGACCGGGTCGAGGTGCTCGGGGCCGCCGTCGAGACGGTGGTCACCGGGCTGGAGACCTTCGGCAAGCCGATGGAGGAGGCGCAGGCCGGGGACAACGTGGCCGTGCTGCTGCGGGGGGTGCCTCGGGATGCCGTCCGGCGCGGTCATGTGGTCGCGGCGCCCGGGAGTGTGGTGCCGAGCCGGCGGTTCACGGCGCGGGTGTATGTGCTGTCCGCGCGTGAGGGCGGGCGTACGACGCCTGTCTCCAGTGGGTACCGGCCGCAGTTCTACATCCGTACGGCGGATGTGGTGGGGGACGTCGACCTGGGGGACGTGGCCGTGGCCCGGCCCGGTGACACGGTGGTGATGACCGTGGAGCTGGGGCGGGACGTGCCGCTGGAGGCGGGGCTCGGGTTCGCCGTCCGTGAGGGTGGGCGAACCGTGGGGGCGGGGACCGTGACCCTGGTGGGTTGAGGTCGTCGGGGGACCGCGGGGCCGTGGTGGCCGGCCGCGTGGTTCCCCGCGCCCCGAAGGGGGATCGCCCCTGCACAATGGCGGGGTGAAGGATCCCATTCCCGTGACCAGAGTCACCGATCACGGCACCGCCAAGCTCATGCCCGACGTCGACCGGGACCGGGCCTGGCTGCTGACCGTGGACGGGGCGCCGCAGTCCTACGTCGATCTCGACGAACCCGCGCACCTGGAGTTCGAGTACACGCGGCGGCTCGGTCATGTGCTGGACGTCGTGGCCGAGCCGGGGCGGGCGCTGGACGTGGTGCATCTGGGGGGCGGGGCCCTCACATTGCCCCGGTACGTGGCCGTGACCCGGCCGGGCTCACGGCAGGACGTCGTCGAGGCCGACCGGGGACTGCTGGAGCTGGTGTCGGAGCATCTGCCGCTGCCGCGGGGCGCGCGCATCGCCCTGCACGCGGCGGACGCACGGAACTGGCTGGAGCACGCTCCCGCCGCCTCGGCGGACGTTCTCGTCGCGGACGTCTTCACCGGGTCGCGGGTGCCGGCGCACCTGACCTCCGTCGCCTACGTCCGTGAGGCCGGGCGGGTGCTGCGGGACGGCGGGGCGTACCTCGCCAATCTCCCCGACGCCGCGCCGTTCGCCTTCCTGCGGTCGCAACTCGCCACGCTGGCCACCGTCTTCGGGGAGCTCGCGCTCATCGCCGAGCCGGGCGTGCTGCGGGGGCGGCGGTTCGGGAACGCGGTGCTCGTGGCCGGGCGCCGGCCGATCGACGTCGCCGCCCTGGCCCGGCTCACGGCCTCCGACGCCTTCCCGGCCCGGGTCGAACACGACGCCGCGCTGCGGGAGTTCGTCGGCAGCGCGCGGGCGGTGCGGGACGAGGACGCCGTGCCCTCACCCGAGCCCCCCGAGGGGGCGTTCGGCATCGGCTGACGTCCGCGCGGTGCCGCCCCGGGCCACCGGTGTGGTCGTGCGGCGCAGGTTGCGGACGTCCGGGACACACAGCACGGCCGCCGTGACCAGGACGACGAGGCCCGAGCAGCCCCACAGGGCGGCTGTGCGGCCGAAGGCCTCCTCCGTCGGTCCCGCCACGGCCGTGGCGAGGGGGACCAGCGCGACCGAGCCGAACCAGTCGTACGCCGAGACGCGGGAGAGCTTGTGCTCGGGGATCTCCTGGTGCAGGGCCGTCATCCAGGACACCCCGAAGACCTCCACCGTCGCTCCGGCGAAGAACATCACCGCGAACAGGACGCCCACCGGCACCGGGACGGCGAGGGCGGCCGAGGGCAGGGCCAGTGGGAACACGCACAGGGTGCCGGCGAGGAGCAGCCGGCGGGGCTTCCAGCGGGTCATCAGCAGGGCACCGGCGACCGTGCCCGCGCCGAACGCGCCCAGGGCGAGGCCCCAGGGACCCGCGCCGCCGAGGTGGTCGCGGGCGACGAGCGGGCCGTAGACCGCGTCGGCGGCGGCGACGACCGCGTTGGCGACGGAGAACTGGACGACGATGCCCCACAGCCAGGGGCGGCCGGCGAACTCCTTCCAGCCGTCCCGCAGATCGGCCAGCAGACCGCCGCCCGGAGCCCGGGGCGGGATGTGGCCGACGTCGAGGAAGGCACGCAGCGCCCCGGCGAGCGCGAAGGCCGCCGCGTCCGCCGCGAGCACCCAGCCGGGCCCGATCGCCGCGACCATGGCGCCGCCGAGCGCGGCACCGCCCAGGGCGGCGCCCTGCATGGCCATCCGGAACACGGCGAAGGCGCGCCCCGCGTTCTCGCCCTCGACCGAGGACATCAGCATGCCCTCGGCGGCCGGGCCGAAGAACGCCTGGCCGGTACCGCCCAGGGCGGCGAGCAGCATCATGTGCCACAGCCGGGGCTCCCCGGCCAGCACCAGGGCGGCGAAGGCGGCCTGCGAGAGGCAGTTCAGGACGTTGGCCGCGACCATCACGCGGTGCCGGGGCAGACGGTCGGCGACGGCGCCGCCGATCAGCAGGAACAGCACCAGGGGCAGGGTCCGCGCCGCCGCCACCAGACCGATGTCGCCACCGTCGCCGCCCGCTTCCAGCACCGCGAACGCCCCCGCGACCAAGGCGCCGTTACTGCCCAGGCCGGTGATCACCGCGGCGGCGGTCAGCAGGGAGTGGTTGCGGCCGGCGCGGCCGGGTCTGCGGGGGCTCCGGGAGGAGGCGGTGGGGGATGTCACCGGGTGACTATCCCTGCCGGTGGCCCGCTCCGCCAAACGATTTCCCAGGACAGGAGCGGGCCGTTCCGTCCGCGTCAGCCTCCGGTCGGCTCGCCGTGCAGGCGGACCGTGCTGAGGATCTTCATGATGGTCTTCTCGGGCACCTCGCCCTTGACGCCTTTGGCGCCGAAGAGGCTCCAGGCGACGAAGTCACCGGCGGAGTTCTTGAAACCGAAGGTGACCGCCTTGCCGTCGCTCGCGCACTTGCCCTTGTCGGGAGTGTTCTCCGAGTGCGCCCAGGCGACGCTGCCCTTCACGCCCGAGGCGGTGGTGTAGGGCTTGGCCTTGGCGTCGGCCTTGACGCTCTTCCTGTCCGGCTGCGTGTAGCCGCCGTACACCCACCAGGCCACCTGGTTGACCGCGACCTCGTCGGTGTTCTTGGCGCCGTCGGCGCCCTTGGTGCCGGCTCCGGCCAGGGACTCGGTCTCGGACCTGCCGTCCTTGTTGTCGTCGCTCGTGCACCACTTGGACTTGTAGAACGCCGGTGCCGACATGATGATCAGCGCCTTGCCGTCGTCGGACTTCTCGTCCTCGAAGAAGACGGACGAGGTGGGGGAGGCCACCTCCCAGTCCGCGGGAACGTCGAAGGCGGTGCCCCACTTGGGGTTGACGACGACCTTCCAGCCCTTGACGGTGGGCTGCTCCGCCTCGCCGCCGCGGGGGTTGTCGCCCGTGGCGGGGGCGCTCGGCTCCTCGGCCGACGGACTCGACGACGCCTTGCCGGTCTTGCCGCCGCCGTCCGCCGTGTCGTCCTTGTCGCCGCCGAGCACCAGGAAACCGGTCACACCGGCGGCCACGACCACCGCGGTGGCGGCGATGATCGCGACCAGCTTCGTCCGGTTCTTGCCGCCGCCGCCCTGCGGGGGCTGCGGCGCTCCGGCCGGAGCCGGAGTGCCCCACTGCGGCTGCTGCCCATAGGGGTTGGGCTGCTGCTGGTATCCCGGCTGCTGGTACGGATTCGGCTGCTGGTACCCCGGCTGCTGGTACGGGTTGTTCCCTTGCGGGTTCTGCTCGCCCCCGGGCGGCTGCTGTCCTGGCCACATGGGCAGCCACCCTAGCCGCGCTCCGGACACGATTCGGTCACCGCCCGTGGACAGAGGCGTAGCAACCCCTGGGTACGCGGCGGTGCGGCCGGTGGAGTACGGGTCGGTGCGGCGGTCGTCACACCTCCCTGGTCAGCCCTCTCTACTCGTGAGTAACATGCGGTCATGAGCGCAGAGCAGATGTCCATCGGCGAGATGCTCGCCGCCACCGTGCCCATGGCCCGGACCCTGAACCTCGAGTTCCTGGAGACCTCGCCGGAGCGTGCGGTGGTGTCGCTGCCGGACCAGAGCGAGTACCACAACCACGTGGGCGGCCCGCACGCCGGAGCGATGTTCACGCTGGGCGAGTCCGCGAGCGGGGCGATCGTGCTGGCCGCGTTCGGTGACCAGCTCTCGCGTGCCGTGCCGCTCGCGGTCAGTGCCGAGATCTCCTACAAGAAGCTGGCGATGGGCGCCGTGACCGCGAAGGCCACCCTCGGCCGCCCGGCCGCCGAGGTCGTCGCGCAGCTGGACGCCGGGGAGCGTCCCGAGTTCCCGGTGGCCATCGCCATCCAGCGGGCCGACGGCGCCGTGACCGGCGAGATGACCGTGGTGTGGACCCTGCGGCCCAACGGCTGACCCCACCCGCGAGTATGCGTGACCCCGGCCCGGTGCCGGGGTTTTCGCATGCCGGGCAGTCCTGCCACGGCGCCCCGGGCGTGCGCCGTCCGGTTCCCCGAGGGCGGCCCGCAGCCGCGCCACGAACTGAGCGGCACCTCCAGGGGGAGATTTCGTGGACCGATCGCCTTTGTGCGCACACAACTTGGCGTCCCTGAGTGGCAGCATTTTCGAAAGCCGGTGCGGATACCGCCGGTAACCAATCTGAATTCGCCGCGTTTTGAACATGGGTCATCCGAACTCCTTGTTACCTGTGAGTCGTGTGTGCGAAAGTGAGCCGCCTCACACCGAGTCCGCAGCAGATGCGGCACAGGTATGCACCAATCACCCCCTGCTTTCCGACGGACGCGCCATTCGCATGCCGTTCCGCGGCTGGAAGGACATGGTTCCGTGCACTCCCCCCACCCCCCACGGCCGCCGTACTCGCCACGCCCCGGAGCGGGGCCCGCCGAGTCCGACCGCAATCTCCTCGCCCGGGTCGGCGAACCGGATGAAGGGCCGCACGCCGTCGCGCTGTTGCTGGCGCGGCACTGGCGCGCGGTCTACGAATACGCCGTGATCTGCCTGGCCTCCGCTGAGGACTCCGCGTCGATGGCGGCAGCCGCCGCCTTCCGCGGGGAACTGGCCGGGCCGGGCGCCGGCGCCCTGCGTCCCCGCCTGCTGACGGCCGTCCGGGAGACCGTCGGGACATGGGCCGCCGACGACGGCATTTCCCATGTCCTGCCGGAACTCCGCAAAACCGTCGGCGCCCGCGGTCTGCGCGCCGCCCGGTCCAGTACGCCCGAAAGGCGACGTCTCGCCGAGCGTGCTTTCCACGGCCTTCCGGCGGCCTCCCAATGCCTGCTGTGGCACACCGAGGTCGAAGCCGAACCCATATCCGTACCGGCTGGTCTGGTGGGGGTGGACACCGCCATCGCGTCGGCAGCGCTGGAAGAGGCCCGCGAGCAATTCCGGGCGGGGTGCGTACGAGCGCACCGGGAACTCGCGCCGACGCGGGAATGCCGCTACTACAACCGTCTGCTGGACGTTCCCATGCGTCGCGGCGGGGCCCTGCTGCCCGATGTGCAACGGCATCTCATGGCCTGCCGCTACTGCCGTCACGCCGCCGAACAACTCAGCCATTTCGAAGGCGGTCTTGAAGAGCTGCTCGCCGAGACGGTGCTCGGCTGGGGCGCCCGCCGCTACCTGGAGTCACGGCCGGGTCGCGACGGGAACCGGGGCATCACGCCCCCCGGCGGACGCCACCGCCTCCGGACGCGTGCCCTGCCTGTCCACGGCCGTCCCGGACCGTCGAGGAGGCACACCAAGGCGCTGGCGGCCGCGGTCGGGGTGACCTCCCTCGTCCTGCTCGCGACCCTGCTCGCCGCCCGGGGCTGGACGGAGGAGAACGGCACCACCGGCCCGCAGGCCACCTGGGGCGCGGTCAGCGGCCACTCCGTCCGCCCGGACGGCGGGGGATCCTCGCCCGCGGGCCCGGATGCCGCGAACTCCTCGTCCGGGGCTCCGGCCGGCGGGGCCCCGTCCGTCGGCCCGCCCTCGGCCGCCTCCGTCGGCAACCCCGCAGAAGTGGCGCGCGGGCGGCTGCGCAACCTCGGCGCCGGGCTGTGCCTCGACGTCCGGGGCGGCCGTATCCGGGCCGAAGCCCCCGTCGCCCTGGCCGCCTGCTCCGCGAGCGGGTCCCAGCGCTGGTCGTACCAGGACGACGGTGTCCTGCGCAGCGCCGCCGACCCCACCCTGTGCCTCGGCTCCGACGCGACCGACGGCTCGGTCGTCCTGGCCGGGTGCCTCGTGCACGCCGGAGTCGTCCGCTACGACCTGACCGTGCGCGGCGAGCTCCTGCCGCGCGGCAGCAGGGGACGGGCCGTGGCTCCCGGGAAGGACCGGGACGTCGTCGTCACCGGACGCGACGGATCCGCGGCCCAGCGCTGGGCCCTGGAAACGGTGCCCGGTCCCGAGGGGCCGGGGGAGTCACGGCACAAGCGCGCCGAGGACCCTCCACGGGAGAGCCGGCGCGAGCAGGGGCGGCAGCCCTACGGCGACGCCTCGCCCGGTATCCGGCCCAGCCCGCCCCACACCCGGCCCGAGGAGCCGCCGCAGGAGCGGTACGAGCCGCGGTTCGCGGAGGTGGACTGCTGCGAGGAGGCACCGTCCGGTGCCGAGGACACCGAAACCGGGTCCGGCCCCGGCGTCCTCGACACGGTGACCATCACCCTGGCGGACACCGTGACGGACACGGTGACGGCCCTCCCCGCCGTCACCTTGCCGTAGGAACAGGGGGCGCCGTCGCCGTTGAGGTGTCGTCCTGCGGGCGGGCCGCCCGCCGGGGTACGGCTGCCCGGGGTCCGAGCCGCCGTCGGCAACACCTCCCGCGCTGCGGCCGGCCGCAAGAGCCGGCGGCTGATATCGAGCGGGTCCGGGCATCGCCGAGAGGCGCCAGGCATTGAACCGGACCACACTGGTACTCCTCCTGAGGCCGCCCGCAGAACCCAGGGAGTCGCTCATGCCCGAGGCCCCGCGCCGGGACTGCAGGACCGCACCGACCGAGGAGGAACTGCGCACGCTGGACGCCCACTGGCGGGCCGCCAACTACCTGGCGGCCGGTCAGATCTACCTGCTGGCGAACCCGCTGCTCACCGAGCCGCTGCGGCCCGAGCACATCAAGCCGCGGCTGCTGGGCCACTGGGGCACCTCACCCGGGCTCAACCTCGTCCACACCCACCTCAACCGGGTCATCAAGGCCCGCGAGCTGGACGCCCTGTGCATCTGGGGCCCGGGTCACGGCGGGCCGTCGGTCCTGGCCAACTCCTGGCTGGAGGGCAGCTACAGCGAGAAGTACCCGGACGCGAGCCGGGACGCGCGCGGCATGGAGCTGCTCATGCGGCAGTTCTCCTTCCCCGGCGGGGTGCCCAGCCACGTCGCCCCCGAGGTGCCCGGCTCGATCCACGAGGGCGGCGAACTCGGCTACTCCCTCGCCCACGCCTACGGCGCCGCCCTCGACCACCCGAACCTGCTCGTCGCCTGTGTGATCGGCGACGGCGAGGCGGAGACCGGCCCGCTCGCCGGGTCCTGGCACGCCAACAAGTTCCTCGACCCCGTCCACGACGGTGCCGTCCTGCCGATCCTGCACCTCAACGGCTACAAGATCGCCAATCCGACCGTCCTCGCCCGTCTGCCGCAGGACGAACTCGACGCGCTGCTGCGCGGCTACGGCCACGAGCCGATCCACGTCTCCGGCGACGATCCGGCCACCGTCCACCGCGCGATGGCGCAGGCCATGGACACCGCCCTGGACCGTATCGCCGAGGCTCAGCGCGCCGCCCGTGAGGAGGGCGTGACCGGGCGCCCGCACTGGCCGGTGATCGTGCTGCGCACCCCGAAGGGCTGGACCGGCCCGGCCGAGGTCGACGGCGAACCCGTCGAGGGCACGTGGCGCGCCCACCAGGTGCCGTTGTCCGGCGTCCGCGACAACCCCGACCATCTGCGGCAACTGGAGTCCTGGCTGCGCTCCTACCGGCCCGAGGAGCTGTTCGACGCGGAGGGCCGTCCCGTCGCGGACGTCCTCGCCTGCGTCCCCGACGGCACCAGGCGCCTTGGCGCCACCCCGTACGCCAACGGCGGACTGCTCGTCCGCGACCTGCCCGTCCCGCCGCTGGACGAGTTCGCCGTCCCCGTCGACAAACCCGGCACGACGCTGCACGAACCGACCCGGGTCCTCGGCGACCTCCTCGCCCGGATCATGAGCGACACCTCCGACCGCCGCGATTTCCGCCTGGTCGGCCCGGACGAGACCGCCTCCAACCGGCTCCAGGCCGTCTACGACGCCAGCGGGAAGGCCTGGCAGGCCGGGACCCTGTCCGTGGACGAGCACCTGGACCGGCACGGCCGGGTGAT
>NZ_JBFAIG010000028.1:0-68669 GCF_040654575.1 Streptomyces sp. NPDC050674 | reverse complement strand
ACCTTTAACAACCACAACCCGCCATACCCCTTGAAACTGGTGGTCCCTGGTGTACAGACGTGTGCACTCCCGACCGCGCGGGGCCGGGCCCGGCGCGCGCCCGGGCCCGGCCCGTGATCCGCTTCACACCGGCGCGAGGTGCGGGCCCGGGCCTTACAGGGCGTAAAGCGACCGAAGAATGGATAGGGGTCATACGGCGAAACGCCAGGAGTGTCCGACGTGCCCGGATGCCGGGTGCTGCGGCTTCAGGAGGGGGGAGCGCGCATGGACGGCCGGCCCTTGTATCTCGAACCGCGGCTGGAGCCGCGACTGAGGTCGCTCGTGGCGGCGCATGGCACCCTGCACTCGCTCGCCGACGCACTGGGTTCGCCGGTGCACGTCGTGGTGCCGGACCAGATCGCCGAGAACCTGGAGCGGTTCCGTTCGGTGTATCGCGCCCACCATCTGCCGGGGCAGGTGTTCTACGCCCACAAGGCCAACCGGTCCAGCGCGTTGCTGCGGCGGCTCGCCGCGACGGACGCGGGCGTGGACGTCGCGTCGCTGGGTGAGTTGCAGCACGCGCTGGGTTCCGGGTTCGAGGCCGGCCGGATCACGGCCACGGGCCCGAAGAACCCCGAGTTCCTGTGGCTGGCGGCGCGCACGGGCGTCACGGTCGGCGTCGACTCCGTCACCGAACTGGACCAGCTCGCCGCCCTGGTGCGGGGGCACGCGCTCGCCCCGGTGCCGGTGCTGCTGCGGTTGTCGGGGTTCGAGGCGTCGGGTGTGCGGGTGCTGAGCCGGCGCAGCCGCTTCGGCACGCCCGTACGGGAGTTGGAGGCGCTGCTGGAGGCGGTCGGGCGGCATGCCGACGCGGTCGCGCCGACCGGGGTGGCGTTCCATCTGGACACGACGAGCGTCGCGGAGAAGGCGACCGCCCTCGAAGGGAGCCTGGCGGCGCTTGAGTTGTGCCGTACCCGGGGGTTGCGGCCGCGGGCCGTGGACATCGGGGGCGGGTTCGGCGTCAGCTATCTCGCCGAGCGGGAGCAGTGGGAGGCGTACACGAGCGGGCTCACCTCCGCCGTCCTCGGCCGCCGCCCGCCCCTCGCCTGGGGCGGGCACGGCTACGGGCTGCGGAACGAGTCCGGCACCCTGCGCGGCGCGCTCGGCCTCTACCCCGCCCACCGGCCGGTGGCGGGCGCGGCCTACCTGGACGAGCTGCTGGCCCAGCCCGCCGCCTCGCTGGGCGGCCGCCCGTTGGCCGCGCTGCTGCTGGAGCACCTGTACGACCTTCACATCGAGCCCGGCCGGGCGCTGCTGGACCAGTGCGGACTCTCGCTGGCGCGGGTCCTGGAGGTCCGCTCCCAGGAGTCCGGCGGGCCGCTGCTCGTCCGGCTGGCCGCGAAGGCGGACGACATCGCCCTGGAGGACCACGGAGTGCTGATGGACCCGGTCGTCATCCCCGGAAGCGGAGCCGGTCCGGGTCAGGGGCCCGTCGCCGTGCACCTCTTCGGCAGTCTCTGCCTGGAGAGCGACCTGATCACCCGGCGCAGGGTGTTCCTGCCGCGCCGTCCGGTCCCCGGCGATCTGCTGGCCTTCGCCAACACGGCGGGCTACGCCATGGATTTCCACGCCACCCGCGCCCAGCACCAGCCCGCCGCCCGCAAGGTCGCCGCCTGGCAGGACGGCGACGCGTGGCGCTGGTGCCTCGACGACCAGTTCTGGCCGATCACGCCCTCGGGGGGAGTCCAGTGAGGTACGACAGCATCACCGAGGCGATCGGCAACACCCCGCTGGTGCGGATAGACCCGGCCGTGCACGGCCTTCGGAACATCGACCTGTACGCCAAGCTGGAGATGCTCAATCCGTTCGGCTCGGTCAAGGACCGGGCGGCCTGGAGCATGGCGGGCCCCCTGCTGGCCGAGGCGGTCGAACACGGCAGCCAGGTGGTCGAGTTGTCCAGCGGCAACACGGCCAAGGCCCTCGCGGTCATCGCGGGCATGCACGGCCTGGGCTTCAAGAGCGTCACCAACCGGATGCGGGTGCCGGAGATCAAGGACCTCCTGCTGCTGCTCGGCGCGGAGATCGAGGAGCTGCCGGGGCAGAGCGAGTGCCTGGACCCGACCGCCACGGACGACCCGCTGACCCTCTTCCACCGGACGCTGTCGGCCTCCGGCAACGCCTATCTGCACACCGACCAGTACTTCAACCCGCGCAACACCGAGGCCCATCTCACCGGCACCGGGCCGGAGATCGTGAAGGACCTCGACGGCCGGGTCCCGGACTGGTTCGTCGCCTGTGTGGGGACCGCCGGTTCCTCCACGGGGGTGGCCCGCGCCCTGCGGGAGGAGGCCCCGTCGGTGCGGGTGGTCGGGCTGGTCGCGGCCAAGTCCGACTTCATACCCGGGATCCGCACCATCGACGAGGTGCAGGAGGTCGGCCTGTTCGACCCGGACACGTACGACACGATGGAGTCGGTGACCGCGGACGAGGCGATCGAGGGGATGCTCACCCTGAACCGCCGCTGCGGGATCCTGGGCGGCCCGACGGGAGGGGCGGCGTACTTCGGTGCCGTGCGGCATCTGCGGGCGCTGGACGAGGAGTCGGCCGAGCGCCGGTCGGCGGTGTTCATCGTCTGCGACCGGGTGGAGAGCTATCTGAGCTACGTCCGGCAGCGGCGCCCCGACCTGCTGGGCCGGCCGCCCCGGAGGAACTCGCCGGCCGATCTGTCCGACGCCGAGGTCGGCCGGGCGCCGTCGGTCTCCGTGGCCGACGCCCGGCGCTGGATCGAGTCCGACCGGCCGCTGGTGGTCGACCTGCGCAGCCCGTTCGCGTACGCGGCGCTGCACATCGACGGTTCGGTGAACATCGTCGACGAACTGTTCGCCGAACTGGTCCGGGGCGGGCTGCCGTTCAGCCGGAGCCGGCCGGTGCTGCTGGCGTGCCCGGTGGGCGAGAAGTCCGCGCGGTACGCGGCGCTGCTGACCCGGATGGGCCACCCGGACGTGCGCAGCCTGGCGGGCGGCATCATCGCCTGGCGGGACGCGGGCGCGCCCCTGGTGCGGGACTGACCGGCATGACGGCGCCGATCACCCGTGAGGATCCGGGCCTGTGGCAGCGGGCGCTGCGCGCCCAGTTCCCCATCGTCACCGGGCACCCCGAGCTGGCGTACCTGGACAGCGCGGCCACGGCACAGAAGCCGCAGGCCGTGCTGGACGCCGTGCAGACGTACCTGACCACGTCCAACGCCAACGCCGCGCGGGGCACCTACACCTGGGCCAACCGGACCACGGAGCTGGTCGAGCGGACCCGCGAGCGCGTCGCCCGGTTCCTCGGGGACGGCCGGCCCGAGCGCTCCGCCGTGCACTTCACGAGCGGCACGACCGAGGGGCTGCGGACCGTCGCCCGCGACTGGCTGCCCGGGTTCCTGCGCGACGGCGACGAGATCGTGGTGCCGGTCGCCGACCACCAGGCCAACATCACGCCCTGGCTGGAGGCGCAGGCGCTGCTCGCGCGGGAGGGCGTGCGCGTCTCGGTGGTGCCGATGCCGTACCAGAGCGGCTCCGGGGACTACGACCACCGGGCGCTGGCCGAACGGGCCGGGCCGCGCACCCGGTTCGTCGCCACCACCCATGTGCACCACGTGTACGGCGGCGACATGAACGTGCGGCGCATCCGCGACGCCGTCGGTCCGGACGCGGTCATCTGCCTGGACGCCGCGCAGAGCGTCGGTCATCTGCCGGTCTCCGTGGCCGAGTTGGACGTGGACTTCGTCGTGTTCTCCGGGCACAAGGCGCTGGCCCTGCCCGGGTCGGGTGCGGTGTGGGCCCGGCAGGCGCGCGGCCCCGCCTTCGTGCCGGGCGGGTGGAGCGGCACCCCGAACACCGTGGGCATCGCCTCGCTCGAAGCGGCCCTGGACTGGCTGGAGTCGGCCGGCGTCGATCGCATCGAGCGGTGGACGGCCGACCTGGCGACCCGGCTCACCGAGGGGCTGCGCCGGCTGGACGCCTACGAGATCCTGGGCTGCCCCCTCAGCCTGGCGGCGGACACGACGGTGCAGCGCCGCCGGGGCATCGTGACGCTGCGGCACCGTGCCGTCGACTCGGGCGATCTGGGGTTCATCCTGTTCAGCCACGGCTTCATGGTCCGCTCCGACCATCACTGCCAGGGCGACGCGGGCGAGAAGACCGGTTCGGTGCGGGTGAGTCTGCATGTGTACAACACCGTTGAGGAGATCGACCGACTGCTGTCCGTTCTCACCTCGCTTCAGTGACGACGCCGACCGGGCGGACAGCACACCACCCGCTGGGCGTAATGAGAACCGTTTCCACCTGTAGGCTCGGACCGAAAGGTGTCAGGCGCGAGACGGCAAGGTGGCGCGAGCGGATGGGGCTGAGTCTGGCGACGGCGGAGCGATGGGTGGAGCGCTGGGAGCTCCAGCAGCAGCGGTACGCCGTGGACCGCGAGGAGCGGTTCACCGTGATCGCCGATGTCGTCGAACACGTCACCGAGGGGCGCGCGGGCCCGCCCCTCGTGGTCGATCTGGGCTGCGGGCCAGGCTCCCTCGCCGCCCGGCTGATCCGGCGGCTGCCCGACGCCGAGATCGTGGCCGTGGACCGGGATCCCGTCCTGCTGGAGCTGGGACGCACCCACCACCCGGACGCGGCCCGCTACGTCGACACGGAGATCGGGGCGCCCGGCTGGGTGTGGGCTCTGGACCTGGACCGGCCCCTGGACGCGGCGGTGTCCACGACGGCCCTGCACTACCTCGACCGCGACACCCTGGCGCGCGTCTACCGCCAGCTCGCCGGCCTCCTGCGCCCCGGGGGTGTCCTCGTCAACGGCGACCACCTCCCCCAGGGCGGGACCGGCCCGGGCGCGATCGCCGCCCATGTCGGGCGGTGCCGTGCCGCCCGGCAACGGGTGTTCGCCCACGAGGACTGGGGCTCCTGGTGGGCCGCCGTCGCCGACGACCCGGAGCTGGCCGACCTCCTCGCCGAGCGCCGCCGCCGGGCGGCACCCCCCGGCACCTGCCGTCCCGCCGGACTCTCCCCGCGCGACCATCTGGAGCTGCTCCGGCAGGCGGGTTTCGGCCAGGCCGGACCGGTGTGGCAGTACGGCGACAGCTGCGTGATCGTGGCGGTGCGCTAGATCGTCCCCGCGAAGTCCCTCCTCAACCTGGGCATCGCGACCAACCCGTGGCGCCCGGCGCCTCACTCGGCCGCCCGGCGCCGGGTGGCGCGCACGGGCGGGCATTTACGACAATGCACGCAGATGTCGCCCTAGGGTGATGTCGCCGAGCCGCCCCCGGTGCGAGCGCCGGGAGCGGCCACACCCCCCACGCGAGGAGCCCCCCATGACCACCGCCGAGCACACCACCCACGAGAACCACGCGCACGCCCACGGCGAGGACTGCGGTCACCTCTCCTTCTCGCACGGCGACCACACCGACTACGCCCACGACGGGCACATCCACCGGATGCACGACGGGCACGCCGACGAGTGCGCGCCCGCCGACCACGCGGTGCACCGCAACCACGACCACCAGCACGGCGACGACTGCGGCCATCTGGCCGTCCGGCACGACGACCACACGGACTACGTGCACGACGGCCACCGGCACGCCGCCCACGAGGGCCACTGGGACGACCACTGACACAGGGCGCCCCACGCGGGAGCGGCGCGGCTCAGGTCAGGCTCTCCCAGTGGACGGTGCGGTCGCACCAGCGCTCCAGCAGGGTCCGGTCGTGGCCGACGGCCAGCAGGGCGGCGCCGGTCGCGGCCCGGTAGTCCTCGACGGCCGCGACCAGGGACGCCGCGGTGGAGGCGTCGAGCATCGCGGTCATCTCGTCGCACACCAGCACGCGCGGGCGCAGCACCAGGGCCCGGGCCAGGCAGGCGCGTTGCAGCTGCCCGTCGCTGACCTCGTGCGGGCGCCGGGTCAGCAGGTCGGGGGTGAGGCCGACGACCTGGGCCAGCTCGGCCACCCGGCCGGGGACTTCGCCGCCCCGGCCGGTGGCGCGCAGGGGTTCGGCGATCAGGTCGGTGAGCGGCAGCCGGGGGTCGGCGGAGAGCCTGGCCTGCTGGAAGACGACCCCGAAGGCGGTGCGCAGGGCGCGTGGGGCGCGGTGGCGCCAGCGCCGTACGGGCCGGCCGTCGAGGAGCAGGGTGCCGGAGTCGGGGCGGTGCAGCAGGGCCGCGACCCGCGCGAGGGTGGACTTGCCGCAGCCGCTCGGGCCGAGCAGGCCGACGGACTCGCCCGGCGCGACGGTCAGGGAGACGTCGCGGACCACCGGCGCGTTCCTGATGTATCCGGCGGTGATGGAGCGCAGTTCAAGCACGGACGTCCTCCGGCACGTGCGGGTGGTGGCAGGCGACCGTGCCGGTGGGCGGCTCGGTGGCGCAGATGTCGGTGGCCCGGTCGCAGCGGGCGGCGAAGGCGCAGCCGGCCGGGAGGTCGCCGAGTTCGGGCGGCATGCCGGGGATGGGGGTGAAGGCGCGCTCGGGCAGGGCCTGGAGCAGACCGCGGCTGTAGGGGTGACGGGGCCCGGGCGAGCCGAAGAAGGGGGCGGCGTCGGAGAGTTCGACGATGCGGCCCGCGTACATGACGGCGACCCGGTCGGCGATGCGCTCGGCTGCCGCCAGATCGTGGGTGATCATCAGCAGGGCCCGTCCCCGGCCGCTGTCCCCCGGGCCGTCGACGTGCCGCCGCAGTTCGTCGACCGTACGGTCCACCAGGTCGCGGTCGAGTCCGGTGGTCGGTTCGTCGGCGAGCAGCAGGGGCGCGTCACCGGCCAGGGCGAGGGCGGTGGCGGCGCGCTGGGCGAGGCCGCCGGAGAGCTGGTGGGGGTGGCGGTCGAGGTGGTCGGCGGGGAACGCGGCCCGTTCGGCGGCGGCCTCGGCGGCGGCCCGCAGGGCGGCCCGGCCCCGGGTGGCGGTCAACGCGGCGACCGTCTCCTCCAGTTGGGAGCGGACGGTGCGGACCGGGGTGAGGTGGGCGGCCGGGCTCTGCGGTACGAGGCCGATGAGCCGTCCGCGTACGGTGCGGGCGAGGGTCCGCTCGTCGGCCGTGAGCAGGTCCAGGTCCCCCAGGAGGGCCGAGCCGGCGGTCTGGGCGTTGCCTGGGAGCAGTCCGAGCAGGGCGGAGGCCAGGACGGACTTGCCGCAGCCGCTCTCCCCGATCAGGGCCAAGCACTCGCCGGGCGCCACGTCGAACCGGGCGTCGTCGACGGCGGCGACGCGGCGCCCGCCCGGCATGAGGAACCGCACGGAGAGTCCCCGGACGGACAGCAGGGGGGCCAGGGGGTCCAGGCCGGCGCTCACAGCATCAGCTCCGATCGGTGACGCGGGTTGATCCGCTCCCGCCAGGCCCCGGCGAGTCCGGCGACGGCGAGGGTCGGGACGATGAGGAACAGCCCCGGGAAGAGGGTCGGCCACCACTGGCCGGCGAGGAGGGAGCCGCGGGCGCTCTGGATGAGGGTGCCGAGGCTCGCCGTGTGGGTGGGCAGTCCGAGGCCGAGGAAGGACAGCGCGGACTCGTGCCACATGGCGTGCGGCACCATCAGCACGGCGGCGAGCGCGGCCCGGGGCAGCACGGCGGGCAGGAGGTGCCGTACGGTCACCCGCCACCGGGACGCCCCGCCGGAGACGGCGGCGTCGATGTACGGCCTCGACCGCAGCGACAGCACCTCGGCGCGCACGATGCGGGCCGTGGACAGCCAGTGGGTCAGCGCGACCGAGATCACCACCGGCCACACCCCGGGGCGGAACATGGCGACGACGAAGATGCCGAGCAGCAGGTGCGGCACGGACGAGAAGGTGTCGACGACCCGCATCAGGGCCCGGTCGGCCCAGCCGCCCAGTGCCCCCGCCGCCGCGCCCACGGCCGTGCCGACGACGGTCGCGGTCAGCGCCGCCGCCACGCCGACGAGGAGCGAGACGCGCAGGCCGTAGACGCAGCGCAGCAGCAGGTCGCGGCCGACGTCGTCGGTGCCGAACGGGTGGGACCAGGACGGCGGTCGCAGTTTGGCGGCGAGGTTCACGGCCTGCTGGTCGAGCTGGACCAGTGGCGGCACGAGCAGCACGGCGAGGACGGTCGCGGCCACCAGCGCGGCGGAGGTCCGCACGCGCAGGGCGCGGGTGGAGCGGCGCCGTGGTCCGTGCGAGCGCCACTCGGTCTTCTCCGGGGCGGCGGCGGGCGCCGGTGCGTCACATGTCACTGAGCTTCACCCTCGGGTCGAACAGTCCGTAGAGCAGGTCGGCGAACAGGTTCCCGGCGAGCACGGCGGCGGTGGCCAGGGTCGTCAGGGCGGCGAGCAGCGGGAAGTCGGCGGCGGTGGCCGCCTCGACGGTGGCGGCGGCGATGCCGGGCCAGCTGAAGACGCTCTCCACCAGCAGCGCGCCGGTGATGAGTTCGGGCACGCGGGAGCCGATGAGGGTGAGCACCGGCAGCAGTCCGGAGCGCAGGGCGTGGCCGAGCAGGACGGTGCGTTCGCTCAGGCCGCGGGCCCGGGCGCCGCGTACGGGGTCCTCCGCCAGCGCGTCGCCGACGCCTTGGCGTACGTAGAGGGTGAACCACGGCAGTTGGGACACGGCGAGGACGCCGGCGGGCAGGAGGAGATGGCTCAGCACCTGGCCCGGCGTGACCTGGTCGCTGGCGGTGTCGGTCAGGCCGCCCGCCGGGAGGACGTCCCACTGGAGAGCGAACAGCCAGACGGCGAGCAGCGCGATCCAGAAGACCGGTGCCGCCTCCAGGGTGTAGGCGAGGGAGGTGACGGTCCGGTCGGCGAGCGAGCCGGGGCGGCGGGCGGCGAGCACGCCGAGGACCGTGCCCACCAGCACGGCGACGGCGAAGGCCACCGCGCAGAGCAGCGCGGACCACACGAGCCGTTCGCCGATGACCTGGGCGACCGGCTGCCGCATCACGCTGGAGTGGCCGAGGTCGCCGGTGAGCGCGGAGGTCAGCCAGTGCCACCAGCGGGCGGCGAAGGGCCGCTCCACGCCGAGGTTGTCGCGCAGCCGGTCCAGGGTCTCCTGGTCGGCGCCGAGCGCGGCGGTCCCGGCGTAGGCCTTGACGGGGTCGAACGGGGAGGCGGCGGCGATCGCGAACACGGCGAAGGTGACGACGAGCAGGACGGGGACGGCGGACAGCGCCCTCCGTCCCGCCAGCCGTGCCATCGCGCCCCAGGGCGGTCGGGTCACCGCTTCGGCTGCCAGTCCTCGATGTTCCACCAGGGGCCGCTGGCGAAGCCGTGCTCGTGCGGCTCCAGCTGGGTGGTCAGGCCCTCCCAGCGGTCGGCCAGGACGTAGAGGTGGTCGATGTGGGTGAGGAAGGTGTAGCCGGGGTCCTGCACCAGGGCGCGCTGGAGCTTGTCGTAGGCGGCGCGGCGGGTCTGCGGGTCCTGGCCGCGGCGGCCGTCGTCCAGGGCCCGGTCCACGGCGGGGTTGTCGTAGCGGGCCATGTTGTTGAAGCCGTCGCCGGCCAGGGAGGAGTGCAGCAGGGTGTAGAGGCCGAAGTCGGGGTCGCCGGTGCTGCCGAAGCCGGCGAGTACGGCCGTGTCCTTCATGCGCGGCTCGATGACCTCCCAGGTGGCGCTCTCCACCGTCACGTCGATGCTGGCCTTCTTGGCGTCGGAGGCGTAGGCGAGGGCGTGGTCCTGGCGGACCTTGTCGCCGGAGGCGTAGAGCAGGCCGAAGGCCGCCCGCTGTCCGCCTTTGGCGCGGATGCCGTCCTTGCCGGGCTTCCAGCCGGCCTCGTCCAGGATCTTCCGGGCCCTGCCGAGGTCCTGGGCGCGCTCGATGTCCGCGGTGAACGCGGGGTCGTCCACGGGCAGCGGCCCGTAGGCCGGGCGGCCGGCGCCGTCGAGGATCTTGTCGACCATGGCCTCGCGGTCGACGGCGGCGTCGAGGGCTTGCCGGATCGCGCGATCGCCGGTGACCTCGTTCGCGGTGGGCAGGGTGACGGCCCGGAAGTCGTAGGAGCGGGCCTCGTAGGTGCGCCTGGCGTCGTCGCCCTTGAACGTGGCGGCGAGATTGGGCGGGAGGACCGCGCCGTCGAGGTCGCCGGAGCGCAGCCGGGTGGCGCGTACGTTGTCGTCGCCGATGACGGCCATGGTGAAGGTCTTCACCTTCGGCCTGCCGCCCCAGTAGCGGGGGTTGGCCTTGAAGGTGAGCTTCTCGCCCTTGCTCCAGTTGCTCAGGACGTAGGGACCGGTGCCGACCGGCTCGGTGTTGAAGGAGCCGGTGTTGGGGTCCTGCTCGCCGGCTATGTGCTCGGGGACGATGGGCAGGACGGTGCGGGCGGCGAAGGGGGCGTAGGGGTACTTGAGCGTGAAGACGACCCGGTCGTCACCGCGTGCGCGGACGGTGTCGACGGCGTCCAGCTCGCTCTTGAAGGTGTTGTTGGTCTTGGCGTCGAGGACGGTCCGGTACGTGTAGACGACGTCGGCGGCCGTGAGCGGTTCGCCGTCGCTGAACTCGACCCCGTCGCGCAGGGTGTAGGTGTAGGTGCGGCCGCCGTCGGTGATCTTCGGCAGCTCGGCCGCCAGCGCGGGCTTCAGCTTCAGGTCCGCGTCGCGGGCGAGGAGCCCGTCGAAGATCTTGGAGTTGCCGTCCTTGCCGTAGCCGAGCAGCGGGCTGAGGGTGTCGGGTTCGGAGGCCACCCCGAGCACGACCGTGCCGGCGGACCTGTCGTCGCCCGAACCGCCGCCGCCGGGAGCCGAACAGGCGGTGACCGCCGTGGCCAGCGCCGCCGTGACGGCGGCCCCTCGTATCCGACGGGTCGACATGTGACCTCACACCCTTGTTGCTCAGATAAGGCTATTGCAAAGACATCGCAATTAAACAGGATCGGCGGGCGCCCCGGGTCCGGGGTGCCCGCCGATGCGTTCGCTGTGGCGCTCAGGCCTGGGTCAGGGTGATGTCCTGGCCACGGACCGCGTGGAAGGTGGGCAGCGGCAGGCCGCTGAAGGTGCGCAGTTCCATCACGGTGGCCTCCACGTGGGCCACTCCGGCCATGAGCGAGCCCGTCGCGGTCCGGCCCGTGTTCACCCAGCGGTGCTCGGCGCCGTCGCACACGGCGCGGGTGCCGCCGATGCCGTAGCGGGTCGGGGAGACGCCCTGACGCACCGAGGAGCTGACGAAGACCGGGCCACTGGAGCTCACGCAACGATAGGTGCCGGACAGGGTGACGGTGCCGTCGGCGGCGAGGCGGCCCACGGGGTCGACCGTCACGGAACCGGCCGGGGCGAGCACGGAGGCGCCGGCGGGCGTCGCGCCGGCGCCGGTGAGCAGGAGCAGCGCGGCACCGGCCGCCGCGCCGAGAAGGGGACGTACACGCATGGGGGAAACCTCCCGAAAGGAGCGGAATTGCGTCTTCCACTCGTACCGGCCCTGCGGGTCGGCGCCCGTGACCCTCACCCCTTCGGTGGCGAGTTGGCGCCGGCCGTCGTGGAACCGTCCGGGGAATGTCCTGGGCGTGTCACGCTTCCCGCCGGGCCGTTCCGATGAGTCCGGTACGGGAGGATGGTCTGTCTGTGAGCGTCGTACGAATCCTTCGGACGGCCCTACCGACGTGGAGGTGCGCCATGTGTGCCCACCAGCCCCAGTGCCCCGCGACCGACTCCCCCGCCGCGCACGTCGTCGCGGCCCGCCCCGAGCAGGGCTGGAGCCTGCTGTGCGACGGGAGGGTCGTCTTCGACGACACCGGCGAACTGCTCCCCGACGGCCGTGTGGTGCAGCCGCGCCGGGCGGCGGCGCAGGGACTGGCCGTCGCGGCCTGAGCCGGGCGTCACCCCCGGGCCGTGGGCGGGGCTCTACGGCAGGACCGCGAAGCCGTCGAGTTCCACCAGCGCCTCCGCGTCCCAGAGCCGGACCACCTGGACGACCGCCATGGCGGGGTAGTCGCGCCCGGCCGACGCCCGCCACAGGCGGCCCAGTTCGGGCGCGTGCGCGCGGTACGCCTCGACGTCCGTGGCGTAGACGGTGACGCGGGCCAGGTCGGACGGTGTGCCGCCGGCCGCGGCCAGGGCGGCCAGCAGGTTGGTGAGGGCCTTCTCGAACTGCTCGGGCAGGGTCCGCCCCACCACCTTGCCGTCGGCGTCCAGGGCGGTCTGGCCCGCCAGGAACACCACCCGTGAGCCGCAGGCCACGACGGCGTGGGAGAAACCGGCCGGCGGGGACAGCTCGGGCGGGTTGACGCGCTCGGTGCTCACCGGTCCTCCTGACGGGCGAACAGCTCCTTGGCGATGATGCCGCGTTGCACCTCGCTGGCCCCCTCGTAGATGCGCGGGGCGCGCACCTCGCGGTAGAGGTGTTCGAGCAGGTGGCCGCGTTGCAGGGCCCGGGCGCCGTGCAGTTGGACGGCCGTGTCGACGACGTACTGCGCGGTCTCGGTGGCGAGCAGTTTCGCCATGGCGGAGCGCCGGGGCACGTCCGGGGAGTCCGCGTCGTACGCCGACGCCGCCGCGAGGACCATCAGCCGGGCGGCCTCGGTGCGCAGGGCCATCTCGGCGACCTGGTGCGAGACGGCCTGCAATTCACGCAAGGTGCCCCCGAAGGCGTGACGTCCGGCGGTGTGGTCGAGGGTCGCGTCGAGGGCCGCCTGCGCCATGCCCACCGCGAACGCGCCGACGCTGGGCCGGAACAGGTTGAGCGTCCCCATGGCGACCCGGAAGCCGTGGTCCACCGCACCGAGCACGTCGTCGGCCGTCACGGGCACGGCGTCGAAGTCGAGTGCGCCGATCGGGTGCGGTGAGAGCATGTCGAGAGCGTGGCCGGTCAGGCCCGGGCGGTCGGCGGGCACGAGGAAGGCCGTGACGCCGCGCGCCCCGGCATCGGGACCGGTGCGGGCGAAGACGGTGTAGAAGTCGGCGCCGGGGGCGTTGGAGATCCAGCACTTCTCTCCGGTGAGGCGCCAGCGGGTCGAGCCGTCGGGGGCGGCGGTGAGGGCCGTACCGGCCGGGCTGCCGCCACCTCGTGGCGCGTCGGGCTCCGCTCGCAGCGCCAGCGCCGCCGCGTCCGATCCGGCCCCCGGCTCGCTCAGCGCGAAGGCCGCGATCGCCGTGCCGTCGGCCACCCGCGGGAGCCACCGGGCGCGCTGTGCCGGGGTGCCGTACGCGTGCACCGGGTGGGCGCCCAGGCCCTGGAGGGCCAGGGCCGTCTCCGCCTCCGTGCAGGCGTAGGCCAGGGACTCGCGCATCAGGCACAGGTCGAGCGCGCCCGAGGTGAACAGGCGCCCGAGCAGTCCGAGGCCGCCGAGTTCGGCGACCAGGGCGCGGTTGACCTGGCCCGGTTCCCCCTTGTCCGCCAGCGGGCGGAGCCGTTGCGCGGCCAGGGCGCGCAGTTCGGCGCACCAGGCGAGTTGTGCCGGTTCGAGCGAGAATGCGGTCATCGCCGGTCCCTTCTCCGCCACCCTGCGTTCCGGCCGGGTCACTCCGAGGCTATCGCGGACCGTTGACTGTCGTCACCAACACGATACGCTCCAGGGGCGAGCCCACCACGCCGAGGGGGCAACCGTATGAACGCACGGGGCACTGCCCACGTCGACACCTTCACCCGGGACCATCTGCCACCCCCCGACCAATGGCCCGAGCTCCGCTTCGACCTGCCGGAGCTGCGCTACCCCGAACGGCTCAACAGCGCCGCCGAGTTGCTCAGCGGCCCGCCCGACGACCGCCCCGCCTTCCACACCGGGACCGGCGCGTCGTGGACGTACGGCGAGCTGCGGGCCCGGGTGGACCGCGTCGCCCATCTGCTCACCGGCGGACTCGGGGTCGTCCCCGGCAACCGGGTGCTGCTGCGCGGCCCCACCACCCCCTGGCTCGCGGCCTGCTGGCTGGCGGTGCTGAAGGCCGGGGCCGTGGCGGTCACGGTGCTCGCCCAGCAGCGTCCGCACGAACTGAGCACGATGTGCGAGATCGCGCGGGTGCGGCACGCCCTGTGCGACGTGCGGTCCGTCGACGACCTCGCCAAGGCCGAGATCCCCGGCCTCAGGATCACGACCTACGGCGGTGACGCCCCGGACGACCTGTTCAGCCTCGCGGCGCCCCCGAGACCGTTCGAGGCCGTCGCGACCTCGGCCGACGACGTGGCACTGATCGCCTTCACCTCCGGCACCACCGGCCGCCCCAAGGGCTGTATGCACTTCCACCGGGACGTCCTGGCGATCGCCGACACCTTCTCCCGGCACGTCCTCGGGCCCCGCCCGGACGACGTGTTCACCGGCAGCCCCCCGCTCGGCTTCACCTTCGGCCTCGGCGGGCTGGTGGTCTTCCCGCTGCGGGCCGGCGCGAGCGCGCTGCTGCTCGAACAGGCGGGGCCCCGGCAGTTGCTGCCCGCCATCGCCCGGCACCGGGTCTCGGTGCTGTTCACCGCGCCGACGGCGTACCGCGCGATGCTCGACGAGCTCGACGGGCACGACGTCTCCTCGCTGCGCCGCTGCGTCTCGGCCGGCGAGAATCTGCCGGCGGCCACCTGGCGGGCCTGGTACGAGCGCACGGGTCTGCGCGTCATCAACGGCATCGGCGCCACCGAGCTACTGCACATCTTCATCTCCGCGGCCGGCGACCGGATCCGCCCCGGGACCACGGGCGTTCCGGTGCCGGGCTGGCAGGCACGCGTGCAGGACGCGGACGGCGAGCCCGTGCCCGACGGGCAGCCGGGGCTGCTCGCCGTGCGCGGACCGGTCGGCTGCCGCTACCTCGCCGACCCGCGGCAGCGGGACTATGTCCGCGACGGCTGGAACATCACCGGCGACACCTACGTCCGCGACCCCGACGGATACTTCCGCTACGTCGCCCGCGCCGACGACATGATCATCTCGGCCGGCTACAACATCGCCGGGCCCGAGGTGGAGGACGCGCTGCTGCGGCATCCGGACGTGGTGGAGGCGGCGGTCGTGGGGCGGCCCGACGAGGCCCGCGGGCAGGTCGTGCAGGCCTTCGCCGTCCTCAAGGAAGGCGCGCGGCGGGACGCCGAGGCACTGCGCGCCTTCGTCAAGAGCGAACTGGCACCGTACAAGTGCCCGCGCGAGATCGTCTTCCTGGACGCGTTGCCGCGCACGGCCACCGGCAAGCTCCAGCGGTTCAGACTGCGCGCCCCGGGGGTACCGGAAGGCGACCGGGACTGATCCGTACGACCTAAGATGATCAACGTGTCCGACCAGCATGCACCACGGTCTCTCATCGTCACGCTCTACGGCGCGTACGGCCGCTTCGTACCGGGCCCCGTGCCGGTGGCCGAACTCATCCGGCTGCTGGCCGCGGCCGGTGTGGACGCGCCGTCCGTACGCTCCTCGGTGTCCCGGCTGAAGAGACGGGGACTGCTCGTGCCCGCCCGTACCGCCCAGGGCGCGGCCGGGTACGAACTGTCTCCGGACGCCCGCCAGTTGCTCGACGACGGTGACCGGCGCATCTACGCCTCGGCGCCGCCCGGGGACGAGGGCTGGGTGCTCGCGGTGTTCTCCGTGCCGGAGTCGGAGCGGCAGAAGCGGCACGTCCTGCGCTCCCGGCTGGCCGGGCTCGGTTTCGGCACGGCCGCTCCGGGCGTGTGGATCGCGCCGGCGCGGCTGTACGAGGAGACCCGGCACACCCTCCAGCGGCTGCGGCTGGACGCGTACGTCGACTTCTTCCGCGGTGACCACCTCGGCTTCGCCCCGACCGCTGAGGCCGTCGCCCGGTGGTGGGACCTGGCGGCCATCGCCAAGGAGCACGAGGCGTTCCTCGACCGCCACGCGCGCGTGCTGCACGCGTGGGAGAAGCGCGCGGACACCCCGCCCGAGGAGGCCTACCGGGACTATCTCCTGGCCCTGGACTCCTGGCGCCACCTGCCCTACACCGACCCGGGCCTGCCGTCGGAGTTGCTGCCGGCGGACTGGCCGGGGGTCCGCTCGGCGGCGGTGTTCCGGGGGCTGCACGAGCGGCTGCGGGACGCGGGGGCGGCGTTCGTGGGGCTCTGACCCACCCGGGCGCCGCCCGGTTTGCCGCGTTTGCTCCGCTATGGAACCGTCAACGATGTCCGCGAGTGGACGGAGCGCGCACCGGGAGGCGGACCGAGGGATGACCGTCACCACCACACCGCCGAGGACGGCGGGCGCCCGCGCGGACCGGCTCCCGTGAGGCGGTGGGGTCGCTCGGTGCACGGCGGGTGGAAACGGATCGGCGCGCACACCCTCGTCCGGCAGGGCAGGGACGTGGAGTTGCTGCACCGGGCCACGGGGTTCGCCACGCTCGCGCTGGTGACCCTGGCACCGCTGCTCATCGTGGTGGCCGCCGCCGACCCGCTGGCACGCGGCGGATTCGCCTCCTGGCTGGCCGACGGGATGGGGCTGTCCGGACGGTCGGCCCGGCTGCTCACGGACATCATCAGCCCGCCGCGCAAGGTCATCGGCACCACGAGCGTCCTCGGCGGGGTCGCGCTCGCGGTCTTCGGTGTGGCGTTCGGCGGGAGCGTGCAGAACGGCTACGAGCGCATCTGGGGGCTGCCCTCGGGTCCGTGGCACCGAGTCTGGCGGCAGGCGGTGTGGATGATCGCGATGACCGCGTACCTGTACCAGGAGGTGCAGACGCGCAGCCTCGTCTCGGGGCCGGAGCGGATCGCGCTCAGCTCGGCGTCCGGCGTGCTGTTCTTCTGGTGGGGCCAGCGCTTCCTGCTCGGCGGACAGGTCCGCTGGAGCGATCTGCTCCCCGGGGCGGTGGCCACCATGGCGGGACTGGTCGGCCTGCGCATGTTCTCCTACTTCGTCTTCACGCCGCTCATCGTCACCAACGCGATCAGCTACGGCGCGGTCGGAGTCGTCCTCGTCGTGGAGTCCTGGCTGATCGGCGTGGGGTACGTGGTCTACGGCGGCGCGCTTCTCGGCCGCTGGGCACTGGAGCATCACGGCCACGGCCACGGCCATCTCCACCGCCACCGCGATCCCGGCACCGGCACCGGCACCGGCACCGGCACCGGCACCGGCACCGAAGAGTAGGCCCGGCCCGCGCCGACCGCCCCGTGCGAACGCACATGCCACCCCCAGCGATCCTCGCCCCGGCTCATGCGAATCGCCAGGCGACTTTCTCCTCGCATCTGCGGCATTATCATCGGCGTACCGAGCAGAGGGAGCAGCCCGTGATGACCCGTACCGTGCGTCGGACCCGCCGCCCGCTCCAGGTGGCAGCGGGGGGAGCCGCCGCCCTGCTGGCCCTCGGCGCCTGTTCGTCCTCCGGCTCGGATTCCTCGGCGCAGGCCGGCTCCTCCGGGTCGGGCAAGCCGTCCGGCGAGGTGACCGTGTTCGCCGCGGCCTCGCTGAAAGAGAGCTTCACGACGCTGGGCGAGCGGTTCGAGAAGGAGCACCCCGGCACGAAGGTCACCTTCAGCTTCGGGGGCAGCGACTCCCTCGCCGCGAGCATCACCGGCGGCGCTCCGGCCGACGTCTTCGCCTCGGCCAGCCCCGGCACGATGAAGATCGTCACGGCCGCCGGGGACACCTCGGGCCCGCCCGCCACGTTCGTCCGCAACGAGCTGGAGATCGCCACCCTGCCCGGCAACCCCGCCGGGATCTCCTCGCTCAGGGATCTCACCGAGCCGGGCCTGAAGGTCGTGCTCTGCGACAAGCAGGTGCCCTGCGGTGCCGCCGCGCGCAAGGCCCTCGACGCGAGCGGGCTCGAGCTCACCCCGGTCTCCTACGAGCAGGACGTGAAGGCCGCGCTCACCAAGGTCGAGCTGAAGGAGGCCGACGCCGCCGTCGTCTACAAGACGGATGTGCGCGCGGCGGGTGACAAGGTGGAGGGCGTGCGGTTCCCCGAATCCGCCGACGCCGTCAACGACTACCCGATCGCCCTGCTCAAGGACGCGAGGAACGCCGAGGCCGCCAGGGCGTTCATCGCGCTGGTGCGGTCCGCCGAGGGCCGGAGGGTCCTGGGCGCGGCCGGGTTCCTCGAGCCGTGACACCTGCGACCGGCGAGCCCCGCGCCGAGGCCGTGACCCCCCGGGGCGGTCCGCGGGGCCGGCGGGTCCGGACGGGCGTCCCGCTGCCGCTGCTGCTTCCCGCCCTGCTGGGCCTGGCCTTCCTGCTGGTGCCGCTGGTCGCCCTGCTGGTGCGGACCCCGTGGCAGAGTCTGCCCCGGCAGCTGACCGGCCCGGACGTGTGGCAGGCCCTCAGGCTGTCCCTGCTGTGCGCCACCGCGGCCACCGCGGTGAGCCTGGTCATCGGCGTACCGCTGGCCTGGCTGCTGGCCCGCGTCGACTTCCCCGGCCGCGGCCTCGTACGCGCCCTCGTCACCCTGCCCCTGGTCCTGCCTCCGGTCGTCGGCGGTGTGGCGCTGCTGATGGCGCTGGGCCGCAACGGCATCGTCGGGCGGTGGCTGGACTCGTGGTTCGGGATCACGCTGCCCTTCAGCACGGCGGGGGTGGTGATCGCGGAGGCGTTCGTGGCGATGCCGTTCCTCGTGATCAGCGTGGAGGGCACGCTGCGGGCCGCCGATCCCCGCTACGAGGAGGCGGCCGCCACCCTGGGCGCGTCCCGCTTCACCGCGTTCCGCCGGGTCACGCTGCCGCTGATCGCGCCGGGCATCGCGGCGGGCGCCGTCCTGGCCTGGGCGCGGGCGCTGGGCGAGTTCGGCGCGACGATCACCTTCGCGGGCAACTTCCCCGGCCGCACCCAGACCATGCCCCTGGCCGTCTACCTGGCCCTGCAGAGCGACCCGGAGGCCGCGATCGCCCTGAGCCTGGTGCTGCTGGCGGTGTCGATCGCGGTCCTGGCCGGGTTGCGCGACCGCTGGATGCGTGCCGGATGACCCCCGCCCACCCCGCCACCGGGCCCTCCAGGGACGGGCTCGACGCCCGTCTCGTCGTGGACCGCGGGGGCTTCCGCCTCGACGTGGCGCTGAGCGTCCCGCCCGGCGAGGTCGTCGCCCTGCTCGGGCCGAACGGCGCCGGCAAGACCACCGCGCTGCGCGCCCTCGCCGGACTGACCCCGCTGTCCGGCGGTCATCTGCGGCTGGACGGCGCCGACCTGGGCCGCACACCGCCGGAGGCCCGTCCCGTCGGTGTCGTCTTCCAGGACTACCTGCTCTTCCCCCACCTCACGGCCCTCGACAACGTCGCCTTCGGGCCCCGCTGCCAGGGCGCGGGCAAGGCCGAGGCGCGTGCGCTGGCCGCCGAGTGGCTCGACCGCCTCGGCCTCGCGGCGCACGGCGGAGTCAGACCACGCCGGCTCTCCGGCGGCCAGGCCCAGCGCGTCGCCCTCGCCCGCGCCCTGGCGACCCGCCCCCGGCTGCTGCTGCTGGACGAGCCGCTGGCGGCCCTGGACGCCCGCACCCGTCTGGAGGTCCGCGCCCGACTCCGGCGCCATCTGGCCGACTTCGAGGCGGTGGCCGTGCTCGTCACCCACGACCCGCTCGACGCCATGGTGCTGGCCGACCGGCTGGTGGTCGTGGAGCACGGCCGGGTCGTCCAGGAGGGCACCCCGGCCGGTATCGCCCGCCACCCCCGCACCGACTACATCGCGCGGCTGGTCGGCCTGAACCTCTACCGGGGCGAGGCCGACGGCCACACCGTGCGCCTGGCCGACGGCCCGTCCGTCACCACCACGGAGGTGTGGTCCGGCCCGGTCTTCGTGGCGTTCCCGCCCGGCGCGGTCACCCTCCATCGCGCCCGGCCCACCGGCTCCAGCGCCCGCAACCTCTGGCGCTGCGAGGTGGCCGGTCTGGAGACCCACGGCGACCAGATCCGCGCCGACCTCACCGGCGAGCTGCCCCTCGCCGCCGACCTCACGACGGTCGCCGCAGCCGAGCTCGACCTCCACCCCGGCGCGGAGGTCTGGGCCACCGTGAAGGCGGCGCAGACCCACGCCTATCCGGTCTGAGACGGCCGGCGTCCCCACGGCTCAGGCCGCCGTCCTGACCGGCGAGGCCTCGGCGACGGCGGTCTCCCGCACGACGCGACGCCGGACCCCCATGACCATCGGGTGGGCGACCGTCCAGGCCGCGCCCTTGCAGATGATCTCCTTGTAGAAGGCGGCGAGCCGGCCGGTAAGGGCCCACCGGACGGCACGGTCGTCGGCGGTGACGAACTGGATCAGGCCGTCCTTGCGGCCCAGCGAGATGCACTGGTTGAAGTAGCGCACCGGCACGGTCGGGACCTTCCCGCCGGTCAGACGGGCCGCGATGGCGTCGACGGCCTGCCAGGCGGTGAAGACGCCCGAGGCGCACGACATCCGCAGGGGCTTGTCGCCGGGGCCCATCGCCAGCGCCGCGTCGCCGACGGCGTACACGTCCGGGTGGGACACCGAGCGCATGGTCCGGTCGACCACGATCTGGCCGGTGCCGGAGACCTCCAGGGTGGTGGCCCGGGCGATCGGGTGGACGGCAAAGCCCGTGGTCCACACGGTGACCGCGGCCGGGATGCTCGTGCCGTCGGCGGTGGTGACGCGGTCGGCCTCGACGGCGGTGACGGCGGTGTGCTCGTGGACGGTGATGCCGAGCCGGTCGAGGACCTTCCGCAGGTGCCCGCTGCCCTTGTCCGAGAGCCAGTCGCCGAGGCCGCCGCGGGCGGCGAGGGCGACGTCGAGGTCCGGGCGGGTCTCGGCGATCTCGGTCACGGCCTCCAGGCCGGTGAGGCCGCCACCGACCACGACCACGGACTCTCCCGCGGCCAGGCCGGCCAGACGCTCGCGCAGCCGGAGCGCTCCGGCGCGGCTTGCGACCTCGTGGGCGTACTCGGCGGTGCCGGGCACCCCTTGGTCGTTCCAGCCGCTGCCGAGGGCGTACACGAGGGTGTCGTACGCCAGCTCCTCGTCCTGGGGCTCCCCGGTGCCGTCCGCGAGGGCGGCGACGGTGACGGCCTTGCGGTCCACGTCGACGGCGGTGACCTTCCCCTGCTTCAGGGTGACGCCGGTGCCCTCGAACATCTCGTCGAAGGGGCGGGGCGCGAGGTCCTGCCCGGCTGCGAGCTGGTGCATCCGGACACGCTCGACGAAGTCGGGCTCGGCGTTGACGAGGGTGATGGCGACGTCCTCGCGGTGCAGCCGCTTGGCGAGGCGCCCGGCGGCGGTGGCTCCCGTGTAGCCGGCTCCGAGGACGACGATGCGGTGCTGCATGGCGTAGCTCCTGTCATGACGGCTGTCTCCAGCGATTCACCCTTTGAACCGGGCGGCCCGCCGTTTCCTGACAGGAGCGTGATGTGATCCACGTCACATCGCTGGAGGCCGGGTCAGAAGACCCTGAGCAGGGGGTCGCCGTGATCGTCGGCGGCCCATCGCCGGGTCGCGCGTTCGAGCTTGTCGGGGTTGACCTGGTTGCGGAACGCGGCGATGCCGTCGGCGCCGACCTCCAGGCACATGACGCCGATGACCCGGCCGTCGACGACCACCACGACGGCGGGGTCGCCGTTGGCGGTCGACGCGTACGCCGTGGGAGAGCCGCCGACCAGGTCACGCTTGGCCTTGGAGGGCTTGAACAGGCCGCGCATGAACTTGGCGACCGCGAGCGCGCCCTCGAACGCCCTGGCGCGAGCCGGGACCTTGCCGCCGCCGTCGCCGATCGCGACGGCGTCCTGGGTGAGCAGCCGCACCAGGGGTTCGGTCTGCCCGCTCGCGGCGGCCGCGAGGAACTCGTCGATGATCCGGCGCGCGGTGGCGTCGTCGATCTCGGTGCGGCTGCGGGCCCTGCCCTCCGCGACGTGCTTCTTCGCCCGGTGCAGGATCTGCTGGCTGGCGGCCTCGGTGATGTCGAGGATGTCGGCGATCTCCCGGTGCGGGTAGTCGAAGGCCTCCCGCAGCACGTACACCGCCCGCTCCTTCGGGGCGAGCCGCTCCAGCAGGACGAGCACCGCGTACGACACCGATTCCCGCTGCTCGGCGGTGTCGGCGGGCCCGAGCATCGGATCCCCGGCGAGCAGCGGCTCGGGCAGCCACTGGCCCACATAGGTCTCGCGCCGCGCACGCGCCGAGGTGAGCTGGTTGAGGCACAGGTTGGTGAGGACCTTCGTCAGCCACGCCTCGGGGACCTCGATGAGGTCGGGGTCGGCGCCCTGCCAGCGCAGGAACGTCTCCTGCACGGCGTCCTCGGCCTCGCTCGCCGACCCGAGCAGGCGATAGGCCACCGCCTCCAGGCGCGGCCTGAAGGCTTCGAACCGGTCCACGTCGTTCATGGTCAGGGCCATGCCAGGGATCCTAGCGCTCCCGGGCGTCGGCGCCTCCCAGGCTCAGGCGCGGTTTGGGGGCGTCCAGGCGGCCGGTCCGGGGGCGCCGGCTGCCCGCGCGGTACGGGGCCGGCCAGGACACGCCCGGGCCCGCGTAGCCCTGCTCGGCCGCCGCGTGCAGGGTCCAGTGGGGGTCGTAGAGGTGCGGGCGGGCGAGCGCGCAGAGGTCGGCGCGGCCCGCCAGGATCAGGGAGTTGACGTCGTCCCAGGAGGAGATCGCCCCGACCGCGATCACCGGGAGGCCGGTGGTGTGGCGGATCCGGTCCGCGAACGGCGTCTGGTAGGACCGTCCGAACTCCGGCCGCTCGTCCGCCACGACCTGCCCCGTCGACACGTCGATCGCGTCGGCGCCGTGCGCGGCGAAGGCCCGGGCGATCTCGACGGCGTCCTCGGCGCTCGTGCCGCCCTCGGCCCAGTCGGTGGCGGAGATGCGCACGGTCATGGGCCGCTCCCCCGGCCACACGTTCCGTACGGCGTCGAAGACCTCCAGCGGGAAGCGCAGCCGCTTGTCCAGGGAGCCGCCGTAGGCGTCGGTGCGCCGGTTGGTCAGCGGGGAGAGGAACCCGGACAGCAGGTAGCCGTGCGCGCAGTGCAGTTCCAGCAGGTCGAAGCCGGCCCGGGCGGCGCGCACGGCCGCCGCCGTGAACTGTTCGCGGATGTCGGTGAGCTGGGCGCGGGACAGCTCGCGGGGTGTCTGGCCGGACTCCTTGTACGGCAGCGCCGAGGGGGCCACGAGCGGCCAGTTGCCCTCCTCCAGCGGCTCGTCCATGCCCTCCCACATCACCTTGGTCGAGCCCTTGCGGCCGCTGTGGCCGAGCTGCACGCCGATCGCCGTGCCGGGGGCCTGGGCGTGCACGAAGCCGGTGATGCGTTTCCAGGCCTCGGCCTGACGTCCGGTGTAGAGGCCGGCGCAGCCGGGCGTGATCCGGCCCTCCGCGCTGACGCACACCATCTCGGTCATCACCAGGGCGGCCCCGCCCAGCGCCCGCGCGCCCAGGTGGACGAGGTGGAAGTCGCCGGGCACGCCGTCGACGGCCGAGTACATGTCCATGGGCGAGACGACGACGCGGTTGCGCAGGGTCAGGCCGCGCAGCCGGAACGGTGTGAACATCGGGGGCGTGCCGGGCGGGCAGCCGAACTCGCGCTCCACGCTCTCGGTGAAGCGCGCGTCGCGCAGCCGCAGGTTGTCGTGGGTGACGCGGCGGCTGCGGGTGAGCAGGTTGAAGGCGAACTGGCGGGGCGGCTGGTCCAGGTACAGGGCGAGGTTCTCGAACCACTCCAGGCTGGCCCGGGCCGCGCGCTGTGTGGAGGCGACGACGGGGCGCCGCTCCGCCTCGTAGGCGGTCAGGGCCTCGGGCAGGGTGTCCCGCTCCTCCAGACAGGCGGCCAGGGCGAGCGCGTCCTCGACGGCGAGCTTGGTGCCGGAGCCGATGGAGAAGTGGGCGGTGTGGGCGGCGTCCCCGAGGAGGACGATGTTGCCGTGGGACCAGCGGTCGTTGACGACCGTGCGGAACGTCGTCCAGGTGGAGTTGTTCGACCTCAGGGGGCGGCCGTTGAGCGCCTCGGCGAAGACCTTGGCGCAGCGCTCGATCGACTCCGCCTCGTCGAGTTCGTCGAACCCGGCCGCGTGCCAGACCTCTTCGCGCATCTCGACGATCACCGTGGAGGCGTCGGGCGCGTAGGGGTAGCCGTGGAGCTGCATCACGCCGTGTTCGGTCTCGGCGATCTCGAAGCGGAAGGAGTCGAAGGGGAAGTCCGCGGCGAGCCAGATGTAGCGGCAGCGGTGGGTCGTCACCTGGGGGCGGAAGACGTCCGCGTGCCGCTCGCGGGTGGTGCTGTGGATGCCGTCCGCCGCGATGACCAGGTCGTGGGTGTGCGGCAGGTCCTGCGGGGCCTCGGTGCGGAAGCGGAGGTCGACGCCCAGGTCACGGCAGCGGGTGTGGAGGATGTCGAGCAGCCGCTTGCGGCCCAGGGCGGCGAATCCGTGGCCGCCGGAGGTGTGGCGCACGCCGCGGTGGACGATGTCGATGTCGTCCCAGCGGGTGAAGTGCCGTTGCAGGGCCTCGTGGACCCGGGGGTCGGCGTGTTCGATGCCGCCGAGGGTCTCGTCGGACAGGACCACGCCGAAGCCGAAGGTGTCGTCCGGGGCGTTGCGTTCCCAGACGGTGATCTCCCGTGCCGGGTCGAGGCGTTTGAGGAGGGCGGCGGCGTAGAGGCCGCCGGGGCCGCCGCCGATGATCGCCACGCGGAGGGGGTGGCTGGTGTCGTGGTGCGGCTGCGGGTGCGTCGTGGCTTGTCGCGCAGTTCCCCGCGCCCCTTCGGGGACGTCCACTATCGTCCGCTCCATTTCGGGGGGCGCTTCTCCGTGAACGCCGCGTGGAACTCGGCGTAGTCCTCGCCGTTCATCAACAACGCCTGCGTCGAGGCGTCGAGTTCGATCGAGGCCGCCAGGGGCATGTCCAGTTCGGACGTGAGCAGCGCCTTGGTCTGGGCGTACGCGAGGGCCGGGCCCTGGGCCAGGCGGTGGGCCAGTCGCCGGGAGGTCTCGTCCGCCCGGCCCTCCTCCGTCAGTTCGCTGATCAGGCCGATGCGCTCGGCCTCGGCGGCGCGGACCGGGTCGCCCAGCATCAGCAGGCGGGTGGCGTGGCCGAGGCCGACGACGCGAGGCAGGAGGTAGGCCGCGCCCATGTCGCCGCCGGAGAGCCCGACGCGGGTGAAGAGGAAGGCGAAACGGGTGGTGGGGTCGGCGACGCGGAAGTCGGCGGCCAGGGCGAGGACCGCTCCAGCGCCCGCGGCCACCCCGTGCAGCGACGCGATCACGGGGAACGGGCACTCCCGGATCGCGCGGACCACCTGGCCGGTCATCCGGTTGAAGTCCAGGAGCCGGGCGGTGTCCATGCCGAGGGTGGCGCCGATGATCTCGTCGACGTCACCGCCCGAGCAGAAGCCACGGCCCTCCCCGGCCAGCACCAGGGCCCGCACGGACCGCTCCCGGGACAGCTCGGCGAGCAGGTCGCGCAGGTCGGCGTAGGCGCCGAAGGTGAGCGCGTTGAGCTTCTCGGGGCGGGCCAGGGTGACGGTCGCGACGCCGTCGGCGACGTCGAGACGCAGATGCTCCCAGCCGGGGGTGCGGGCGGCGGAGCCGGTGAAGGGACTCATGACGTGCGGCCTCCTCGGGCGGGCACTGCCTCACTGAGCTCTACCCCACGAAGCTATCACTCATTCGTGACTGTCGTCATGAGTGCGCGATAGACCGTGCGGGTAGGAATCCGGTGTGGAGCCGGATGTGACCCGCGCCGGTCACATCCGTCACAGATCGTCCACACCGGCGTAACGGCGGGAGCAGCTGTGCGCGGCGCCGCGTTCACCTGGGTAAGCCGTCGGCAAGGAGGCAAAGGCGCCTCCGGCGGTGCCCCTCGAACGCGTGCGGAGAGCGGCGCCGTACCATTCACAAGGTTGAAAGCAGGACGTCCTGCTCCATGAACGGACCCGCCGTGTACGAACTCCCCTCAGCCCCCGCCTCCTGGCGCATCGCGCTGCCGCACACCACAGCGGCGGTGCCCGTGGCACGCGCCCTGGTCCGTACGGCGCTGGCCGAGCTGGAGCACACGGCGGACTGCGACACCGCGGAGCTGCTCACCGCGGAGCTGGTGGCCAACGCCGTGGAGCACACCACGGGCGAGACGCCGATAGAGCTGGTCGTGGAGCTGATGCCGTCGGGCTGCCAGGTCGAGGTGCACGACACCGACCCGGCCCCGCCCGGCGACCTCACGCGTCCGGCCGGCGGCCCGCCCGACCCCTGGCAGGAGCACGGGCGCGGGCTGCTGCTGATCCGCGCCCTGAGCTCCTCCTGCGGGCACCGCCCGACCGAGTCCGGCAAGGCCGTCTGGTTCAGACTGTCTGCGGTACCGGCTCAGCGGCGTCCGTCGGCGTGACCCGGGCGAGCCGGGAGTTGCGCCGCCCGTAGAGCAGGTACAGGGCGACCCCGACCGCCAGGAAGCCCGCGAACTGGATCCAGGTCGTCGCGCCCGTCTCGTACATCAGGTACAGGCAGAAACCGACGCCGAGCAGCGGGGTGACGGGGTACAGCGGCACCCGGAAGCTGCGGGAGAGGCCGGGCTCGCGGCGGCGCAGCGCGATGACCGCGATGTTGACGACGGCCATGGTGGCGAGGGTGCCGATGGTGCACAGGTTGACCACCGCGTCCAGCGGGGCGAAGGCCGCGGGGATCGCGAAGACGACCGCCACGATCAGCGTGCCGGCGACCGGCGTGGACGTCCTCGGCGACACCTTCTCGAAGACGCGCGGGACGAGTCCGTCGCGGGACATGGACATCAGGATCCGGGTCTGGCCGTACATCACGGCGAGCACGACCGAGGCGATGGCGACGACCGCGCCGAAGGCGATCACCCCGCCGCCGACGCCGGAGCCGGTGACCTGGTCGACGACGTAGGAGAGGGCCGCCGGACGGCCGCCGACCGCGTCGCCGCCGATGGCACCGATCGCGGCGAGCGCGACGGCGCAGTAGAGCAGCGTGACCAGGCCGATGCAGACGAGGATCGCGACCGGGATGTCCCGGCGGGGGTTCTTCGCCTCCTCACCGGCGGTGGTGATCGCGTCGAAGCCGATGTACGAGAAGAACGCGGCGGTGGTGCCCGCGCCGATGCCGGCGAGGCCGGTCGGCGAGAACGGCGTGAGGTTGCCGTCCTCGAAGGCGGTGAAGCCGATCGCCAGGAACGCGACCAGGACGGCGAGCTTCAGCACGGCCATCGCGGCCGTGGCCCGGGCGCTCTCGCGCACCCCGCGGACCAGCAGGACGGCGGCCAGGGCGATGACGATCACGGCCGGGAGGTTCACCACCCCGCCGTCGCCCGGGCCGGCCGACAGGGCCGCGGGCAGGTGCAGGCCGATGACGCTGTCGAGGAGCTCGTTGACGTACTGGCTCCAGCCGACCGCCACCGCGGACACCGACACGCCGTACTCCAGCAGCAGGCACCAGCCGACGAGGAAGGCCGTGCCCTCGCCGAGACCGGCGTAGGCGAAGGAGTACGAGGAGCCGGAGACCGGGATCGCGCCGCCCAGCTCGGCGAAGGCGAACGCGGTGAAGACGCAGGTGATCGCGGCGAGGAGGAAGGAGACGACGACGGCCGGGCCGGCCTGGGCGACCGAGTCGGACAGGCCGACGAAGATGCCGGTGCCGACGATGGCGCCGACACCGAAGCAGATGAGCTGGAAAAGGCCCATCGTGCGCTTCAGGCCGTGGCCTTCACGGTCGGCGCCCGATTCCGCCACGAGAAGGGCGGGGGACTTGATCCGGGGAGCGGGCATGCGGGTGGTGCTCGTTTCTGGTGGTGCGGGGAGTGCGACGGGTCCGTCGCGCGGCGGCCGCGAAGAAGGGGTGGTTCCGGGCCGCCGGTCAGCATAAGGCCTGTTCAGGCGAGGGTCGCCACCAAGACCGCCTTGATGGTGTGCATCCGGTTCTCCGCCTCGTCGAAGACGACCGAGTGGGCCGACTCGAAGACCTCGTCGGAGACCTCCAGGTACTCCAGGCCGTGCGCGGCGTGGATCTCCCGGCCGACCTTGGTGCCGAGGTCGTGGAAGGCGGGCAGGCAGTGCAGGAACCTCACGTCCGGGTTGCCGGTGGCGCGCAGCACGTCCATGGTCACGGCGTAGGGGGCGAGGGCGGTGATGCGCTCCGCCCAGACCTCCTTCGGCTCGCCCATGGAGACCCAGACGTCCGTGGCGACGAAGTCGGCGCCCCGGACGCCCTCCTCCACGGTCTCGGTGAGCGTGACGCGGGCGCCGCTGCTCTCGGCGAGGGCCCGGGCCCGCTCGACGACCTCCTCGGCCGGCCAGTACTCCTTCGGGGCGACCAGCCGGACGTCCATGCCGAGCAGGGCGCCGGTGACCAGGTAGGAGTTGCCCATGTTGAAGCGGGCGTCGCCGAGGTAGGCGAAAGCGACCTCGTGCAAGGGCTTGGCGCAGTGCTCGGTCATGGTCAGCACGTCGGCGAGCATCTGGGTGGGGTGCCAGTCGTCGGTGAGCCCGTTGTAGACGGGGACACCGGCGTGCGCCGCCATCTCCTCGACCTTCCGCTGACTGTCGCCCCGGTACTCGATCGCGTCGTACATCCGGCCCAGCACCCGCGCGGTGTCCTTGACCGACTCCTTGTGCCCGATCTGGGAGCCGGAGGGGTCGAGGTAGGTGGTCGAGGCGCCCTGGTCGGCGGCCGCGACCTCGAACGCGCAGCGGGTGCGGGTGGACGTCTTCTCGAAGATCAGCGCGATGTTCCGGCCCCGCAGGTACTGGGTCTCGGCCCCGGCCTTCTTGGCGGCCTTCAGCTCGGCGGCCAGCTCGACCAGGGCGCGGAACTCCTCCGCGGTGAGGTCCAGCTCCTTGAGGAGGTGGCGGCCGGCGAGGGCGGTCGGGACAGTCGCCATGGGGGCGCTCCAGGAGTGCGGGGACACAGACGTCTGGAATACTATACGAACTTCAGCATGCCTATACGGAGAGCGGCGGCCGCGGACCCCTTCCCCGCCTCCTCCCCGGCCCCTACACGGGGTCCCGCTCCACCGGGCAGCTCATGCACCGCGGTCCGCCCCTGCCCCGGCCCAGCTCGCTGCCGGGGATCTCTATCACCTCGATGCCCTGCTTGCGCAGGTGCGTGTTGGTGGTGGCGTTCCGCTCGTAGGCGACCACGACCCCGGGTTCGACGGCCAGCACGTTGCAGCCGTCGTCCCACTGCTCGCGCTCGGCCGCGTGCACGTCCTGGGTGGCGGTCAGCACGCGGATCTCGTTGAGGCCCAGCGCGGCGGCGATCGCGCGGTGCATGTGCTCCGGCGGGTGGTCGGTGACCTTCAGTTCCTTCTCCCCGACGCCCGGCTCGATGGTGTACGAGCGGAGCATGCCGAGGCCCGCGTACTGGGTGAAGGTGTCGCCGTCGACCATCGTCATCACGGTGTCCAGGTGCATGAAGGCACGCCGCTTGGGCATGTCGAGGGCCACGATCGTCTCGGCGGACCCGGCGGCGAACAGCTTGTGCGCGAGCATCTCGACGGCCTGCGCGGTGGTGCGCTCGCTCATGCCGATGAGCACCGCCCCGTTGCCGATGACCAGCACGTCGCCGCCCTCGATGGTGGACGGATAGTCGGCCTGCCCCTCCGACCACACGTGGAACGCCTCGTCCCGGAACAGCGGGTGGTGCCGGTAGATCGCCTCGAAGTGCACGGTCTCGCGCTGCCGGGCGGGCCAGCGCATCGCGTTGATGGAGACGCCGTCGTAGATCCAGGCGGAGGTGTCCCGGGTGAAGAGGTGGTTGGGCAGCGGGCCCAGCAGGAAGTCGTCCAGTTCCATGACGTGGAAGCGGACCGAGGTCGGCTCCGGGTGCACGTCGAGGAACTCGCGTTTGGTCATGCCGCCGATCAGGACCTCGGCCAGCTCCCGCGGGGGCAGGTTCTCGAAGGCCGCTCTGAGCGGGTCGGTGGCCAGCGGGCCGTACTCCTTCTCGTCGAAGACCCGCTCCAGGACGAGGGATCTGGCCGCCGGAACCTCGAGCGTCTCGGCCAGCAGGTCGCCGAAGAGGTGGACGGCGACGCCCCGGTCGCGCAGCACGTCGGCGAACCCGTCGTGCTCGGCGCGGGCCCTGCGCACCCACAGCACGTCGTCGAAGAGGAGTGAGGTCTTGTTGCTCGGGGTGAGCCTTTTGAGCTCGAGGTCGGGCCGGTGCAGGATGACGCGGCGCAGCCGCCCGGCCTCGGAGTGGACGTGGTATGCCATGCCTTCATCCTGACCGCCGGGGCCGGGGTTGACGCGCTTCTCGGCGGTTTCCGTGAACGCCGGTTCTCGTCACACCGACGACGGACGCGGCAGGGCGGGGTCACACCCGGGGCGACGGCTCCAGCAGCTCCTCCGGCCGGGCCAGCGTCCGGCGGGCGGCCCGTCCCGGTTCGAGGATCGTCCGGGCCACGATCCAGCCCGCGAGCGCGTGCGGTTCGGCCGGGGCGTCGGCCAGGAGATCGGTGTACCGGGCGAGCGCGGTGGACGCATCCCCGGCGGCGAGGTGTTCGTCGGCGGTGCGGGGGGCGGCCGGACGGGTGGCGAAGGCATGGGTGCGCTGGTCCGGCCAGGAGGTGCGGCCCGGGCGGAAGCGGAGGTCCGCGGGCCCGGTGGCCCGGGCGGGCACGACGTTGCGCAGGCGCCATTCGGTGCGGTGGAGCGCGGCGGCGGTGCGGGCCCGGGTGAGGGCGGCGTACGGGACCGGCTCGCGCAGCCAGCCGTCGAGCGTGCGGGCCAGTCCCGTCACCAGGACCCGGCCCTGCGGGGTGAGACGGCCCTCCGTCAGCAGCGTGCGCACCACGAGCCGGCTCTGCAGCCGGCGCAGCGCGAAGTGGTACCCGGCCGTGTCGGCCGCCCGGGCGTCGCGCGCCACGGCCAGCCGGTCCCGCCAGAACCCGGCGACACCGGTGAACGCGTAGGCCCCGTGCAGCAGACCGGTGAGGTGGCGCGGATCCGGTCGCCAGGGGGCGTAGTAGCGCTCCTCCCGGTCGTCGTCGAGCAACGGGAAGAGGTGCAGCAGGGCGGCCAGCTTGCTGTGCTGGAACTCGTGGACCAGGGTCTCGGCGAGCGCCGTACCGCAGGACGGGCGGGCGATCACCATGGCCCCGAAGGAGTCTCCGCTGGTGGCCGACACCGACACGGTGGGCGGGGCGGGCGGCAGCGAGGCGGTGCGCCCCCAGGGCACCACGGCCCGGATGTCACGGGGGTCGAACCGGCCCGGTCCGTCGCCGCCCGGTGTGGCGAGGAGGGCCGCGGCCTCCTCGAAGAGCCGCTGCCAGGCCGCGGCCTCGTCGGGGTCGAGCCGGGCCGGCGGGAGGGGGTCGTCCAAGTCGCGGTAGGGGTCGAGGTCTTCGAGGGGGATGCCGACCGGGCCGCCGGGGGTGCGGTGGGTGAGGATACGCAGGGGCAGCCAGGCGGGGGTGTCGGCCGCCGGCGCGGGCAGCGGCCGCGTCGCCGGGCGGACCGTCGATGACAGGGGGGTGCCGTCGCGGCCCGGGCCGGACAGCGTCAGCTCGCCCCCGTTCGTACGGGCCCGGCCGATCGTCGGCCCCTCCTTCGCCCCGGGGAGCCGGGCCAGTCCCAGTCCGGGCAGCGGCAGCGCGCCGTCGGTGAGGGCCACCCGGAGGTCCGCCCGTGTGCCGGCGCGCAGGGACGCCGCGACGGCCAGGGCGCACAGATGCCCGGCCTCGGCCCACAGCGGTGGGCCCGACGCGGTGCCGTGCAGCCGGCGCAGGAGGTGGGCGATCCACCCCCCGGTCGCCGGTGCGAGCAGCAGCCGGTCGACCGGTCCGGGCGCCGCAGCGGCGGCCTCCTTGAGGACGCCCCAGGCCTCGGCGGCGGAGCTCAGCGGGGTGCTCAGGGCGCCGAGCCGGTCCAGCAGGGTCCGCAGGAGCAGCAGCCGCCTGGCCCGCTCCGCGCGCACGAGGAAGGCGACGGCCTCCGCGGAGCCGCCCCCCGCCGCCAGTTCCGCCAGGATCCGCTCGGGCATGCGGAACGGGGGGTGGCGCGGCTCGCTGGGCATGCGGGACCTCCGGTCGCGGGTGCGGGCGTGGGCCCCGGCACAGCGTCGAGGCCACGGGCGGGCCGCCTGCCGGGGGTCTGCAGACCTATTCGGCCCGGGCGCTCCCCTCGCTGCCCCCTCTGATGCTGCCGCGGGCCCGCAGGACCTCGCCGAGCAGACGGGCGGAGGGCCGCAGAGGGGCGAGAGCGTCCACCGCGGTCAGGGGCAGCTCCGTCAGATCGGCGAGATCCGACTCCCAGACGGCGGTAGCAGCAGCCGCGGCCGGCTCGCGGACGGCGACTTCGGCGTGGCACAGAGCGGGCTGCTGGTCCAAGATGCTCCCCCTTCTCGCACGGTGGCACGCGATGCCCCGTGCCCGTCCTTTTCCATCATGGCCATTCCGGCCCGGGTCGAAAACCGTACGATCACGCCACCCGATCATTTCCGATCGCCCGGGCGTCGCGTCGAGGCCGTGAACTCGGTCAGTGCCGCGCCCAGTTCGGCCTGGAGATCGGGTGCGTCGTCCAGCGCGACCACGGCGTCGAACAGCTCCCACAGCGCCTCCGGCCCCTTCCGGGCCATCCCGTTGAGGATGCTGACGATATCGGTGCGTGCCTTGCTGTGGCGGGCGAGTGTGCCCGTGACGCGCGGGTCCAACGAGCTGACGAGCGCCTGCCGTTCGGCGGGGTCCCGCATCAGCGGATAGGCGAGGAGCGCGGTCACGGCCCGCTGGAGCGGTGAGGCCGGCCGGCCCTCGGCGCCCTGCTCCGCCGGTGCCATGATCTCGGTGCGCTCCGGGCTCCGCAGCCGAATCTCCGGATACTGCAGAGTACGTCCCGCTTCCCTGAGGGCCGCGATACGTGCCCGTACGGCCGGAAACAGTCCCTCCGGATCGGGCGGTGCGGGCAGGACGGCGGCCCGGTCGGCCAGCAGCGCGAGCAGGATCTCGGAGAACAGGCCCGTCCCGCGCTCGGGGTCGTTGGCAGCGGCCCGCCCGCGCCCGGCGGCCTGCAACAGCGTCTGCCGATGGGCGTGGTTGCGCCGCCCCACCGGCAGGGCGTCCGGGGGCAGTTGCTCCCGGAAGGCGAGGTCTTCCTCGAACGTCTCGCAGGCGTCCACGATCCACAGCTGCTCCCCGAAGGCCGGTACGGCGTCCCCGGCGTACCGGTCGAGCGCGCTGTCGAGGTCGATGCCCAGCTTGTCGGCGGTGCTGGCATCGGAGCAGAACAGCCGCAGGTGCCCGGCCCGGTCGAGCACCCCGTGCCCGCCCCACCAGACCCACAGGACGTCACCCCGCTCCCGGGGCAGTTCCCGGACCAGGACGCGGCGCAGGGTGGCGTGGTCGGCGGGCTCGTGGGCCACCCCGGGGGCGTGGGTCGCCAAGGGAGCAAGATGCAGCCGCAGTTGTTCCTCAGGCACCCCGGCCTCGCGCAGCAGCCGGCGGAAGGCGACCGCGTCGCGGGCCGGGCCCGGCAGGTCCCAGCCGGGTCCTGCGTCGTAGCGCTCGATGCCGACGATCAGCGCGTGCACGCGGGCGGGGTTCACGGCAGCCGGTCCACGATGTGCCGGTAGACCTCGGGGTTGGTCCAGTAGGCGCTGTGGGAGGCGGGGAAGGGCTGACGGCTGTCGACCCGGACGTCCGTGACGCGGCCGGGGAAAAGACCCGCGCCGAGGTAGGAGAGCAGGTCGCGGGGGTCGTAAAGGTTCAGCCAGTCGGGCAGGTGCGGCGGGAGCGGCGCGGGGTGTTCGAGGGAGGGCAGGGATCCGGACTCGTAGAGGAAGGGGCCCTGGGAGCCCGCTGTCACCAGGAGCCGGACCTGGGGCAGCGGGGTGGTGATCAGGGTGTCCAGGGCGATGATGCCGCCCAGACTGTGGCCGACGAGGGTGACGGGCGGTTCCAGGCCCGCGACCAGCTCGCGCAGGTCGGTGCGGACCGCCTCGCCCCGGCTGAGGTAGCGCAGGATGTCGGCGGCGGCCGGGTGGGCGGCCTCGGTGAGGGCGCGCCGGCGGCGCAGGACGGCACGGGATGCCATCGAGCCCGCCGTCCGCAGCATCAGCGAGCGCACCCCGCGTTCCGTGCCCCGGGGCGCCGCGCCGAGTGCCACGGCCAGCCGCTCGGCGACGGCGTCACGGCTGTCGCCGGTCGGCACCAGGGGGGCGTCGCGGTCCAGGGCGTCCGCTATGACCCGGGCGGTGAGGCTGCGGGCGGCGAGGTGAGCGAGGTCGTCGGGGGTGAGAGCCTCCGCGGCGGGCCCGAGCAGGTGATGGGCGGCGAGGTCGGTGGCGGCGTGGCCGAGGCCGGGCCCCAACTCCTCGGCTGCTTCGTCCCCCTGGGCCGCGAGTGCGGCCAGCCGTGCGCGTATCGCCTGGTCCGGCGGCAGGGTGCCGGGGGGCCGCTCCGCGCCCTGCGTGGCGCCGGCGGCGGCGAGGGCGAGCTCCGCGTACGGGTCGGCGTAGAGGGCGGCCCAGCGGGCGGCCGTCTCCTCCTCGGGGTCCGGTCCGGCCGGGCCCCGGGACGTGCCGCCCGGCGCGGCGGGAAGACTGGCGCCGCCCGCCGCGAGCGTGGCGCCGTGCGTGTCGCCCCAGTAGTACGGCACGATGCGAAGCCCCTCGCGCAGGGCGGTCAGTCCGGCCGCCACGCGCCCCGCAAGCTTCGAGAAGCCTGGTTCGCGCACCCCTGTCCCATGGATGAATACGACCGTCGCCATGTGCCCCCCGTGACACCGGTGCAGTGTTGTGTACGACTGCCGATACGCCGTCAAGTTAGCTCTATCATAGGGAGGTTGGGGTCGATCAGAGGTGTGGCGACGCGTCCACGGCCGCGGTGCGGGCCTCGGCGACTGGACACGGGGGGACACGGTGAGCCCTGAAACGGTGGTCACGCATTTCCTGTTCGCCTCCGCCCTGATCCTGGCGGTCGGCCACGGCGCCGGCTGGCTGGCCCAGCGGCTGAGGCAGCCGTACATCGTCGGCCAGCTGGCGGCCGGCATCGCCCTCGGCCCCTCGCTGCTCGGCAGTGCGGCACCGGATGCCTACACCGTGCTGTTCCCCCGGGAGATCGGCACCGCGCTGACCGGGCTCGCGCAGTTCGCCCTGGTGGTCTTCCTCTTCGCGGTCGGGTACGAGCTGGACCTGAAGATCCTCGGCGACCGGGCGCGCACGGTGGTGACGGTGGCGCTGGCGTCGTTCGTGGTGCCGATGGTGGTGGGCAGTGGCTGTGCGCTGCTGTTCCGGGAGCAGTTGCGCGAGCTGGACATGCCCGGGCTGACGGTCGGCATGGTGCTGTTCGCCGGGGTCGCCCTGTCCATAACGGCCGTACCCGTGCTGACGGCCATCGTGCGGGAGAACGACCTCGCCGACACGGTGCCGGGGATCCTCGCGGTGTCCGCGGCCGGACTGCTCGATGTGATCGGCTGGACGGTGCTGGCCGGGACGATGCTGGACGGTGACAGCGGGGATCACGCGCTGGACTGGCGGGGGCGGGCGCTGATCGCGGCCGGGTTCGCCGTGCTGATGCTGCTGGTGGCCCGGCCGGCGCTGCGCAGGCTGCTGTGGCGCACCCGTATGGAGCCGTCCCTGCGGCTGGCGCTGCTCATCGGCTTCGCCTGCGCGTCGGCATCCGTCACCCAGTTCCTCGGGCTGCACGCCATCTGCGGTGCGCTGCTCGCCGGGATCGTCTGCCCGCGCGAGGACGACGGGACCCTCGACCCGGACCTGCTGCGGCCGCTGCACGTCGTGAGCTCGCTGCTGGTGCCGTACTTCTTCGTCTTCTCCGGGCAGTCCGTCACGCTGAACAACATGAACACCACCGGGTGGCTCACCCTGTTGGTGGTGACGGCGCTCGCGGTGGTCACGAAGGTCGGCAGCGGCGCGGTGGCGGCCCGGCTGGGCGGACTGGACCGCGACGACGCGCGCACCGTGGGAGTCCTGCTGAGCGCCCGCGGCCTGACGGAGCTGATCGCGCTCAACGCCGGTTTCCAGGCGGGGCTGGTGAGCAGGCCGCTCTACACCGTGCTGGTCTTCATGGCCCTGGCCACGACGCTGCTCACCCAGCCCCTGCTGGACCTGGTGCGCCGCCTGTCGGACCACGAGCCGACCCGCGCCCCGGGACGCCCGGGGGTGATCCCCGCGCACGACCCGCGCCCGGCCGACGGCGCGTCCAGCACGCCGGTGGTGGACGCGGGCTGACCGGCCCCGGGGTGGCCCGAGCGCCACCCCGGCCGGGGTCGCCCGCTACAGCGGCATCGGCGCCATGTCGCACTCGATCCGACGGCGCTGACGGGCCGCGAGCAGCCACGGGTGATCGGCGCGCACCACCCGGGCGAACCCGTCCGTCGCCCGGCGCTGGAGCTCGTCGGCCTCCGCCCCGCGCCCCAGGCCCCGCAGGTCGAGTCCGAGGTTGGCCATGCAGGCGAGCGTCAGCGGATGCTCCTCGCCGGCGATCTCGGTGAGCAGCTCCAGATTGGCCTGATCGATCTCGTGCGCCCGTTCGAAATCGACGCGCGCATAGGCCGTGTTGGCCTGCCCGACGGCCACCGTCAGGGTGGTGACGTGCTGGGCACCCACCCCGTCCGCCAGCCGGCTCGCGGCGTCGTCCTCCAGCTCCTGGGCCTGCTCCAGGGCCCCCTGCGCGCGCAGGGTCGCGGCCAGGTTGGCCTTGGTCAGCAAGGTGTACGCGTGGTTCGCGCCGAGGCGCTGCTCGAAGCGCCGCAGCGTCACCTCCGCCAGCTGGCGGGAGCCCTCGAGGTCACCGGCGAGCCGCTGGTCGACGGAGACGTTGGTGGCCGACGACATGGCGTCGAAGTGGTCCGGGCCGTAGCGGGCGATGAAGCGGCGCAGCGTCTCCTCCGCGAGTTTGGCCGCCTCCGCGTGCGCCCCGTCACGGCGCCGGCACACCGCGAGGTTTCTGGCGACGCGCAGGGTCAGCGGGTGCTCCTCGCCGAGTTCGCTGCGCGCCCTGCGGTAGGCGTCCTCCTGGAAGTCGCGGGCGCCGGGGTAGTCCCCGCTCTCGCGCATGTCGATGGAGAGCGCGTTGAGGGTGTTGAGGGTGAAGAAACTGGCCGGGCCGAACAGCAGTTCACGCTGCTGGGCGTTCTCCTGGTCGAGCGGCAGCGCCTCCTTGAACCGGCCGCACAGCCGCAGGGCCACGCCCCAGGCGTGGGTGGCGCGCAGGGTCATCGGGTCGTCCGGTCCGAACAGGGACCGGGCCAGCTCGGTGGCCTCCTGCGTCAGGGCCCGGGCTTCCTCGAACCGGCCCTGGTAGCCGCGGGCGTCGGCCATCTCGCAGAGCGAGTCGATGAGGTTCTCCGGGTCGATGTCCGTCCTGCGGGAGATCTCCAGCGCCTTCTCGGTGAGCGGAATGGACTCGGGGACCTGGCCGATCTGCCGCAGCAGGAAACCGAGGCTCTTCATCATCCGCAGGACGTGGACGTCCTCCTCGCCCGACGCCGCGATCCAGGCGCTCCAGGCCTGGCGGGCGAAGTCGGCGGCGCCCACGTGGTCGCCCCAGTAGTAGAGGAACCAGACGGTGTCGAAGACCAGCTCCCGCACATAGGTGTCGGTGCTGGTCACGGCCTGGGAGGTGAGCACGTGCGGCAACAGCGCCTGGTAGGCGCGCCATTCGAGCGACGAGCCGTAGGGGCCCGGCTTGGCGGCGGACAGGAGCTGGTGGGCGGCGTCCCGCATCCGCTCCCGCTCCTCGGCGCTCAGTTTGGCCAGGAGCACGGTCTGGAGCAGACGGTGCATCTGGAGGGTGTCGGAGCGGGGGTCGACCTTGACCAGGGAGAACTGGCTGAGGTCGCGGACGGCGCGGTTCAGTTTGATCGACTCGCGCAGCAGGGGGTCGACCTCGGGCGTCACATTGACGCCGCGGCTGCCGCGCAGCATCGACCGGGGAATGGGCTCGGGCGCCATGCTGGCGCAGATGTCGAGCAGCTGCCGCGCGCCCGGGTTGTTCTCCTTGATCCGCTCCAGCGAGATGTCCCAGGCGGCCGCGACGGAGACCGGGTAGTCGGGGGCCGGGTCGAGTTCGAGGATCTCTGGGCTGCGCTGTGCCAGCAGGTCCAGGTACTCGTCGACCTGCATGCCGGTGACCGCCCGCCAGGCTCCGGCCTGCTCGACCGCCAGCGGCAGGTCGCCAAGCGCCTCCGCGAGCCGGTCGGCGTCCTCGGTGGACAGGTCGGGCGACCGCTTCTGGAGCAGTTCGACCGATTCCTCGCGCTCGAACACGTTGACGGGCAACGAGGTGGCCACCCTCTCCCACGCGCGGTTCCGGGACGTGACGATGACCTTGCCCGGGCCGTTGGTCGGGAAGAACTGACGCACCGCCTCGACGTCTTCGGCGTTGTCGAAGACCAGCAGCCAGTTGTCGTAGGGCGACCCGCTGCGCAGGGCCTCCAGTACGGCCGGCACGGCGGTGTTGGCGGCGGGCGCTCCGACGTCCTGGCCGGTGGGGGCGACGCCCAGCTGTGCCGCCAGCTGGGCCAGCGCGGCGAGGATGAGGCTTTCGCGCTCGGCGGGGATCCAGCAGATCACCCGGTAGTCGTGCTGGTGGGTGTAGACGTACTCCAGTGCCAGCTGCGACTTGCCGACGCCGCCGAGTCCGTGCAGGGCGTTGGGCAGCACCGCCGCGGTGTCCTGCGCCCCGAGCTGCTCCTCGACGGCACTCAGCAGCGCCTGCCGGCCGACGAACGAGGTGTTCCGCAGCGGAACGTTCACCAGGAGGGCGGGCGCTGACGAGGTCGTCATGGTGCTCGGCATGGGGGGCTCAGCCTCCGGAGGTTCTTGTGAGGTGACGTCGGATACCAGGGGTGGCACGGGAGGTTCTCCAGGTTCGTTGGGGGTGTTCGACGGTGGCAGACTTCCCGATCCGTCGGACAATCCCCCATGATCCGCTCGGTTCACCTCAGAGAGTGCAGGCTCGGACATTCCCGGACTCACTCGTTCGGTGGCACCGGGTCCGCGGGCCCGGGCCGGTCCGGGCTCGATGCGGCGGGCCCGCTCGGAGTACGGTCCCGAGAGCGCCCGCATCACGGCCAGCTCGCTGCGCACCCAGCCCCGCTCGGCCGCGTCGGGCAGCGTCGTGCCCATCGGGTCGCGCAGTGCGGCGCGCAGCGCGACCCCCCGGGCGCCGGCGGCGGGCAGTTCGCCCACCACGCTGACGGTGTGCGCGAGTTGGCTGCGGGTGGTGGTGGCGAGCAGTTCCTCACGCACCCCGTCGGCGAACTCGGGGCGCCCCTCGCCGTCGCCGTCCCAGTCGATCAGCCCGCCCATCAGGATCTCGGCGAGGTGGTCAGGGCCGGTCTCCGGCATGGTGCGCCGCCGCAACTGCTCCACGAGGTCGAACTCGAAGGGAATGGCGGCGAGTTGGGTGGCCAGTCGCCGTGCGGCCGGGGTGGCGAGGGTGAAGAAGCGGCGCACGGCGGCCTTGGCGGCGCGCGGGAAGCGCGGGGCACGCAGTCCGGGCGCGGGCGAACCCTTGGTGAGGGTGCCGGCCAGCACGACCGGCAGGGCGCGGCGCATCCCGCGCTCCCCGGTGACGAGATCGGCCCAGGCGGAGAGCGAGCCGGGCTTCAGGGAGAGCACCGGCACGGGCACGGAACCGTCACCCGCGTCGGGCAGCGGCCGCAGCGGGTCGGGCCCGCCGGGCGGCGCCCAGTGCTCGAGTCCGTCGTTGGCGACACCGAATCCGCCCGCTTCCAGAACGGCCGGGTGGGGGTAGAGCGAGGTGCGGTGCCGCAGGTGCGGGGGCAGCAGGTGGACCAGGGCGGTGGGACCGGCGTGCGCGAGCCGGCCGAGCAGGTCGTCGGCGGCGGGCGCGGCCCAGCCGTGGGCGAGCCCGTCGGTGACGACGAGGAACACGCGGTCGCCGCGTCCGTCGAGCAGTTCGGCCGGGTCGGCGGCGACCCGGCCAGTGGTCCAGCGCAGGGTGGCGGTCCCGGTGCGCGGCAGCCGCACCCGGACCGTCCGGACGGCCCGGAAGGCGCCGCTGTGCTCGGCGGCCCGGGTGAGGCGGGCGGTGGACTCGTCCCAGATGCGCAGGGTCGGGGCGTCGTCGACGAGCACGACCAGGTCGAAGGCGGCCGTCCGGGCCGGCCTGAGGAACGGCATCCACAGGCCGTCCACGACCCCCTGTTCGGCGGTGGTCTCCTCGTCGAGTTCCAGCGCCTCGCGGGTGGGCACGCGCCGGGCCAGCCGGTGCAGCGCGCGGGCGAACAGGGCGGTGGTGCGGCCCGGGGCCTGCCCGGAGTGGTCCTCGGCGGGCAGCAGGGGCTGTCCGAGGCGCAGGGTGAAGCGGCCCTCGGCGTCCGGTAACAGACGGGCCGCGCCCACCGGTTCCGCGGGAGGGGCCCATCCGGCGGCCCACGGGCGCTCTCCGGGACCGTCCGGAGCAGCCGGGGTGGAGGGGACGGCGGGCGGCTGCGGCGGGTGTGCGGCGTCGGGAGGCGTAGCGGCGGGGTCACGCCCGGCGGCCGGGGGCGAGTCCGGCGCCTTCGCCCGGTCCGGGTCCTCCGCGTCCCCTTCAGGCACGGGGGGCTGGGCGCGGGATGCCGCCTCCCGGTCCGGCACGAGACCCGGGGCGGAGGGGGCGGGGCCGCCGTGGCGGTTCCAGTACGCGGCGAGCCAGACCGCGTCGGCGATGTCCTGCCAGCGCGGGGCGGGCGCCTCGGGGGTGTCCGGCACCGTCGCTCCGTGCTCTGCCGCCTGGTCGGCGGACTCGGGGAACGCCGACGGGGGCGACGACCCCGAAACGGGAAATCCGTCGCCGAGCCCGGATGCGTGCTCCCTGGGATAACCCTTCATTCAGCGGCCCTTCGCGAGGTCGCGCAGGAGCATTTCCACGAGCTTACGCCCGTCCCCGTCCGCCTGGAAACCACCCGTGGTAGTCATATGGACAGCGCTGAGTAGCTGGTCCAGGGAGTGGGTGCCACCGGACCGGACACTCCGGACGAACAGGTCGACCAGGCTTTCCGTGCCCGGGGGCCGGGTTCCGAGGTGCCCCTCGACCATGGCCAGCAGCTGCTCCCGGGTGGGGGTGCGCATCTCCAGTGGCAGACACCGCCGGCGGAAGGCCGCGGGGAATTCGCGTTCCCCGTTGCTGGTGATCACCACGACCGGGAACTCCCGGCACTCGACCCGCCCGTCGCCCACCTCGGCCCGGCCTCCGGGGTCACTGGTGTGGACGCTCGCGGTGTCCGCGGCGTCGCGCACCAGCTCGGGGACGTCATAGCTTCCGTTCTCCAGGACGTGCAGCAAGTCGTTCGGCAGGTCGATGTCGCTCTTGTCGAGCTCGTCGACGAGAAGCACCCGGGGACGATCGTAGGGCAGCAGCGCGGTCCCCAGGGGACCCAGCGTGATGAAGTCCCCTAAAAGCGGGGGAAGTTGACGAGATTTTTGAGAAAGCGCCGTGTTGACGTCCGCGGCGGCACCGGCATCGTCCGGGTCCGGCTCCCAGGCCGTCGCGTGCCGCAGCCCGGCCCGCCAGGCGGCGATGGCCTGGGCCCGGCCCATGGCGTCGTGGGCGTAGAGGCCGTCGCGCAGGGTGGTGCGGCTGACGATGTTCCACTCCAGGACCCGGCCCAGACCCAGCTCACGGGAGATGAGGTAGGCGAGGGTGGACTTGCCGACGCCGGGCGGGCCGGTGATCAGCAGCGGCCGGCGCAGCAGCAGGGCCGCGTTGACGATGTCGATCTCTTCCTCGCCCAGCTGCGGGGTGACGTCGCCCGGGCCCATGCGGCGCAGCGCGGCCTGCGGGTCGGCCGGCGGCACGGGCCGGGACGGTCCGCCGCCGAAGCGGCGCCAGGGCGGCGGCGCGGGCAGGGCGGGTGGTTCGGCGGGGGCACTGCCCGTGCCGTGGAAGATCCGCCAGCCGTTCGGGGCCGTCTGCTCCTGCGCGCTCATGCCGGTGCCTCCTCGCTGGCGAGATCGCCTGGGTCGGTGGGCTGGAAGTCGACGGGACGCGTCGGATCGTCCCAGAAAAACCCGATATGTCTGCCGAGGAGCTCTCCGGGGCCCCGGCCCTCGCTCTCGGCGTTCCGGCGCAGCAGGTGCACGGCGACCGGGATTCTCGCCGGGGTGGGCGCCGCGGCGAACAGGGCGGTCACCACCTCGCGGCGTTCTTCACGGAAGACGCCTCTGCGGTCCCAGACGGCGATCCCTATCCCTTCCGCTATGGCGGCCTTGAGGGCCTCCAGGGCCAGAACGTCGGTCGGGGCGTCGAGCACCACCGCCGTATGCCGTGGTTCCCCGGCGAGGCCGGTTTGCCACGCGCCGAGCCGGCGGCCGTCCGGTTCGCGCCACCCGTGCACCAGGACGCCGTCCTCGCGCAGGATTCGCCAGCGTTCCCGCCACTGGTCCCGTACCAGGGCGTCGTCCGTGCGCATCCGCTCGAGACTGCGCAGATGCACCCCGTACTTCAGACTGAGCGGAAGCGGCTGACCGTCGCCGATCCGGAAGGTCAGACCCGCCACATCGTGGTTGAGGAGGTCGTACGGGAGGACGAACTCGACATACGGCGGCGGCTGCCGGCGTCCACGGGGGTCGGCGTCGCGGGGCGCCGACCAGAGGCGGGCGCCCTGCCGTAAGGCACGCTGGACGGCCGTGCCGAGTTCGTCGAGCGTGGTCGTGGCGGGTTCGCCGGGCTGGGGGTTCCAGTGACCGGGGACGGTGTTGAGCCAGGGGCGGACGACGATCTCGCCGGTGCCGTCCCGGGCCGGCTCCACGGCGACGACCAGGCAGCGCGGGATGTCCGGATCGCTCGTCACCGTGGCACGCGCCCGCCGCCGTTCCTCCATCGCCCCGGTCAGACCGGCGCGCCGGGCCCAGTCCTCGGCCCAGCCGGCCAGGGCGGCGCGGTGCGCGGGGCCGGCGGCGAGCCGGGCGGCGTGGTCGACCAGGAGGACGGCCGGGGGCAGCCCGTCCGGCTGGACGTTCCAGTCCAGGACGTGGGCGAGGAGCTGCTCCGGGGTGAGTCCGGTGGGCAGGTCGAGCCCGTTGAGTTCCTCGACGAGGGCGTCGCGCAGCCGGGCCGCGGGCAGGTCGCCCTGGGCGAGGAGGGCGCGGGCGCCGGTCTCGTCGTCACGGGTGAGGGGGCCGTGCAGGGCGGGGGGCGGGGCGGGCGCGAGCCACTGGGCGAGCAGCTGGTCGAGCTCGTCGCCCGCCAGGTCGCCCTCGAGGATCCGCACCACCTCGACCAGTACGCGCTCGCCGCCCGGCAGGTTCAGCGCGGCGCGCACCAGCAGCACCACGTCCTCGCGCAACTTGACGCCACGCAGGTCGATCTGACGCCCCAGCAGGTCTCCGAGGACGACACCGAAGTGCAGTCGCCCCTGGGCGTCCTCCATGCAGCCGAGGCCGCACAGGGCGTTGGTCAGCCCCAGCAGCAGCCGTAAGCCGTCCGCACGCCCGGATCCGCCCTCGGGCTCGCCGAACCCCGCCTGTGTCTCCACCGACTTTCCCCCTGAGCCGGTACACCCGCCTGACCGACCAGCGAAGTTAGCACGGCAACCAGCGGTTAACCAGGGACGAATGGGAACGGAAGGGCGAGGTCCGGCCAGGAGCGCCCCAGGCGGGACAAGCCTGGCCGGAATCGTTCGTGTCCGCGGTCAGAGCCTCGGGTCGACCGGCTCCGACTCCAGCGCCAGCACCCCGAACACCGCCTCGTGCACCCGCCACAGCGGTTCGCCCTCGGCCAGCCGGTCCAGGGCCTCCAGGCCCAGGGCGTATTCGCGGATGGCCAGGGACCGCTTGTGGTTGAGGAACCGCGAGCGCAGCCGGGCGAGGTTCTCCGGGCGCGTGTACTCCGGGCCGTAGATGATCCGCAGGTACTCGCGGCCGCGGCACTTGATGCCGGGCTGCACCAGGCGGCCCTGGCCGTCCCGGACGACCGCGCCGACCGGTTTGACGACCATGCCCTCGCCGCCGCGGCCGGTCATCTCCAGCCACCAGTCGACACCGGCCCGCACCGACTCCGGGTCGGCGGTGTCGACGTAGAGCCGCCGGGTGGTCTGCAGCAGGCCGCTGCCGTCGTGCTCGACGAGCCGGTCGAGCAGGGCGAGCTGCTCGTCGTGCGGCAGGCCGGCGAGGCTGCGGCCCTGGACCGCTAGGATCTGGAACGGTGCCAGGCGCACGCCCTCCAGGCCGTCCGTGCTCCAGCAGTAGCGGCGGTAGGCCTCGGTGAACGCGGCGGCGTCGGCGGCCCGTTCACCCGTGCGGGGAAGCAGGCCGGTCACGTCCACGCCGCGTTCCGCCGCGCCGCGCAGGGCGCCCAGCGCCCGCGGGAGCACCGCGCCGGACGCGGCGCCCACGGCGGCGTACTGCGACCGCAGCAGCCCGGACGCCTTCAGCGACCAGGGCATCAGCTCGGCGTCCAGCAGCAGCCAGTCCGTCTCCAGCTCGTCCCACAGGCCCGCCTCGTCGACCGCCGCGCGCACCCGGCCGAGGATCTCCTCGGTGAGCGCCTCGTCGTCGAGGAAGGGGCGGCCGGTGCGGGTGTAGAGGGACCCGGTGGGGCCCTCCACGCCGAAGCGCTTGCGGGCGGCCTCCGCGTCGCGGCACACCAGGGCCACCGCCCGCGAGCCCATGTGCTTCTCCTCGCACACGACCCGCGCGACACCGTCGTCCTTGTACTGGGCGAAGGCCTCCGCGGGGTGCTCCAGGTAGCCCTCCACGTGCGAGGTGGCCGTCGGGGCCATGGTCGGCGGGAGGTACGGCAGCAGCCGCGGGTCGACCGCGAAGCGGCTCATGACCTCCAGGGCCGCCGCGGCGTTCTCCTCGCGGATGGTGACGCGGCCCTGGTGCCGGGTCTCGACGGCCCTGCGGCCCCGCACGTCCGCCAGGTCCAGCGGCCGGCCGTCCTGCCCGCCGGGCGCCTCGGTGAGCAGCGGTTTCGCCGGCTCGTACCAGACCCGCTCCGCCGGTACGTCGGCCAGCTCGCGCTCCGGCCAGCGCAGCGCGGTGAGCTTGCCGCCGAAGACGGCGCCGGTGTCCAGGCAGATGGTGTTGTTGAGCCAGGTCGCCTCCGGCACCGGGGTGTGGCCGTAGACGACGGCGGCCCGGCCCCGGTAGTCCTCCGCCCAGGGGTAGCGCACCGGCAGGCCGAACTCGTCGGTCTCGCCGGTGGTGTCGCCGTACAGGGCGTGGCTGCGGACCCGGCCGGAGGTGCGGCCGTGGTACTTCTCGGGCAGCCCGGCGTGGCAGACGACCAGCCGGCCGCCGTCGAGGACGTAGTGGCTGACGAGGCCGTCGAGGAACTGCCGTACCCCGGCGACGAACTCCTCGCTCTCGCCCGCCATCTGCTCGATGGTCTCGGCGAGACCGTGGGTGTGCTGGACCTTACGGCCGCGCAGGTGACGGCCGAACTTGTTCTCATGGTTGCCGGGCACGCACAGGGCGTTGCCGGACTTCACCATGGCCATCACGCGGCGCAGCACGCCCGGGCTGTCGGGGCCGCGGTCGACCAGGTCGCCGACGAAGACGGCCGTACGGCCCTCGGGGTGGACGCCGTCGACGTAGCCCAGCTTGGCCAGCAGCGCCTCCAGTTCGGCGGAGCAGCCGTGGATGTCGCCGATGATGTCGAAGGGGCCGGTGAGGTGGGTCAGGTCGTTGAAGCGCTTCTCGGTGACGACCGTCGCGTGCTCGATCTCGTCGACGCCGCGCAGGACGTGCACCTTGCGGAAGCCCTCGCGCTCCAGGTGCCTCAGGGAGCGGCGCAGTTCGCGGGTGTGGCGGCCGATGACCCGGCGGGGCATGTCGGCGCGGTCGGTGCGGGCCGCGTTGCGCTCGGCGCACACCTCCTCGGGCACGTCGAGCACGATGGCTATCGGCAGCACGTCGTACCGCTTGGCCAGGTCGATCAGCTGGCGGCGGGCGTCGGACTGCACGCTGGTCGCGTCCACGACGGTGCGGCGGCCGGCGGCCAGGCGCTTGCCCGCGATGTAGTGCAGGACGTCGAAGGCGTCCTTGGTGGCGCTCTGGTCGTTCTCGTCGTCCGAGACCAGGCCGCGGCAGAAGTCGGACGAGACGACCTCGGTGGGCTTGAAGTGCCTGCGGGCGAAGGTGGACTTGCCGGAGCCGGTGGCGCCGATCAGCACCACCAGGGACAGGTCGGTGACGGGCAGCACGCGCCCCTGCGTCTCGTCGGTCATGCCGCCTTCGCCTCCTTCGGGGTGGTCATCGTGAACACGGCCATCTGGGTGGGCGGGCCCACCTCGGGGTCGTCGGGGCCCACGGCGACGAACTCGACGCCGTAGCCGTGCCGTTCGGCCACCGCCTCCGCCCAGGCGCGGAACTCCTCGCGGGTCCACTCGAAGCGGTGGTCGCCGTGCCGGACGTGGCCGGCCGGGAGGGACTCCCAGCGCACGTTGTACTCGACGTTCGGGGTGGTCACCAGGACCGTCCGCGGGCGTGCGGAGCCGAACACCGCGTACTCAAGGGCGGGCAGCCGGGGCAGGTCGAGGTGCTCGATCACCTCGCTGAGCACGGCGGCGTCGTAGCCCTTGAGCCGGGCGTCGGTGTACGCCAGGGAGCCCTGGAAGAGCTGGACGCGGGAGGCCTGCCGCTCGCCCATGCGGTCCAGCTTGAGGCGCCGGGAGGCGATGGTGAGCGCGCGCATCGAGACGTCCACACCGACGATCTCGGTGAAGGCCGGGTCCTTGAGCAGGGTCTGCACCAACTGGCCCTGCCCGCAGCCCAGATCGAGGACCCGGGCGGCACCGGACGCGCGGAGCGCCGTGACGATCGCCTCGCGGCGATGCACGGCCAGCGGGGTCGGCTTCTCCTCGGCCTCGGTCTCCGCCTCGACGGCGTTGTCGATCTCCTCGACCGCGCTGTCGTCGGCCTCGGCGAGCCGCACCAGTTCCAGGCGCTCGGTGGCCTGCCGGGTCAGCGACCAGCGGCGCGAGAGGTAGCGGCTGGTGATCAGCCGCTGCTCGGGGTGGCCGGGCAGCCAGCCCTCGCCGGCGCGCAGCAGTTTGTCGACCTCGTCGGGGGCGACCCAGTAGTGCTTGGCGTCGTCGAGAACAGGGAGCAGGACGTAGAGGTGGCGCAGGGCCTCGGCGAGGGTGAGCGTGTCCGCTTCCAGGACGAGGCTCACGTAGCGCGAGTCGCCCCACTCGGGGAACGCGGTGTCCAGCGGCACGGGTTCGACGGCGGCGGTCCAGCCGAGCGGCTCGAAGAGCGCCCGCACGAGGTCGGGGCCGCCGCGGGCGGGCAGTGCGGGCACCTCGACGCGCAGCGGCCTGGCCTGCCCCGGCAGCTCCGGGCGGGCGTGGCAGACGCCCTTCATGGCGCTGGAGAAGACGCTGCTCAGCGCCACGGCGAGCAGGGAGGAGGCCGCGTAGGGGCGGTCGTTGACGTACTGCGCCAGGGCCGCGTCCGGGGCGCCGCCGCGGCCCTTGCCCTTGCCGCGCCTGACCAGTGCCACCGCGTCGACCTCCAGCAGCAGCGCCGCCGTGCAGCGCTGGGCTTCCGCCTCGGGGTAGAGGACGTGGGCCGTGCCGTAGGAGGTGGAGAACGCCTGCGCCTTGTCGGGATGCTTGTGCAGCAGGTAGCCGAGGTCGGTGGCGGGGCGTTCCGGGGTGCCGGTGGTCGTGATCGTCAGGAACATGCGGAGGGCCTCTCCGGCTGGGTGGACGGTTTCGCCGCCGTGCGTGCGCGGGCCCCCGGGACGGTGATCCCGGGGGCCCGGCAGGACGACGCCCACAGCTTCGCACACCCGTGCCCACCAGCGCCTTCGTTTATCGAGGGCGCCCGGGACCGCTAGGCGAGCTGCGACTGCACCGGCGCGGAGATGAGCTCCAGGTGGTCGAGGTCGTCGAGGTCGAGGACCTGGAGGTAGATACGGCTCGCACCGATCTCGGCGTAGCGGCCGATCTTGTCGACGACCTCGGCCGGTGAGCCGGCCAGGCCGTTGAGCCTCAGCTCGTCGACCTCGCGGCCGATCGCGGCGGCCCGGCGGGCGACCTCCGCCTCGTCCCGGCCGACGCAGACGACGAGGGCGTTGGAGTAGGTCAGCTCGTCGCCTCGGCCGGCTTCCCCGGCGGCGGCGCGCACGCGGGCGAACTGGCGCTCGCTGTCCTCGACGGAGGCGAACGGCATGTTGAACTCGTCGGCGTACTTGGCGGCCAGCCGCGGGGTGCGGGTGGGGCCGTGGCCGCCGACGAGCACCGGGATCTTCTCCTGGGCCGGCTTGGGCAGCGCGGGAGAGTCCGTGAGGTCGTAGTGGGCGCCGTGGAAGTCGAAGGTCTTGCCGGGGGCCGTGCCCCACAGGCCGGTGACGATCTCCAGCTGCTCTTCGAGCCGGGCGAACTTCTCCTTGGGGAAGGGGATGCCGTAGGCCTTGTGCTCCTCCTCGAACCAGCCCGCGCCGAGGCCGAGTTCCACCCGGCCGCCGGACATCTGGTCGACCTGGGCGACCTGGATGGCGAGCACGCCGGGCAGCCGGAAGGTACCCGCGGTCATCAGGGTGCCGAGCCGGATGCGCTTGGTCTCGCGGGCGAGTCCGGCCAGGGTGATCCAGGCGTCGGTGGGGCCGGGCAGGCCGTCCACGTTGCCCATGCGGAGGTAGTGGTCGGAGCGGAAGAAGGCGTCGAAGCCGAGGTCCTCGGTGGCCTTGGCGACGGTGAGCAGAGTGTCGTAGGTGGCCCCCTGCTGGGGCTCGGTGAAGATGCGCAGATCCATACGTCCATCCTGCACGCCGGGGTGCGCGATCAGGAGGTCGCCTCCCCCGGGGTGCGCGATCAGGAGGCCACTCCCCCGGGCCGGTCACCCCGGAGTGCGCGATCAGGAGGCCCCTTCCCGCGGGCCGGTCACCCCGGGGTGCGCGATCGGGCGGCCGTCTCCCGCCGACCGGGCGCTCCCCGGTCGGGTGAAATTACGTCCATACCGCCTCAGGCGGCTGACCGGGCCAGTGACCGGCCCCGGCGGTGATCGTTGGCTCGGGCGGAGCCGGAGCCCCCGGCTTCCGCACCGGGGGTGGACCGCCGGGGCGTCACCCGCGTCGGCCTCCCCGGGGGGCCGGGGGCCGAGGAGGCCGTCATGTCCGAAGAGACCGTGCCGCAGCAGGGCGGGAGCGGGCAGCCGAAAGGGCTGTTGCAGCAGATGGAGGAGCTGATGGCGGCGTTGAACGCGGACCTGTCGGCGCTGGACGCCGATCTCCAGGCGGCGGGGGACGCCGAGCGCGGGGCCGTCGAGGAGGGGCAGCCGGGATAGCAGGGCCGCGCCGGACCCTGCCCGCGCCGCGCCCCGCCCGGTACGCCCCCAGGACGCCTCCCTACCCCGCTTCCCGCTCCGGCAGGGTCTGTTCCCGGTCGGCGAGTTTGCGGAGCATCTCCAGGACGCGGTCGCGGGACTCGTCCGCCGCGTCGATGGCCTCCATGCACTGCCAGTAGGTGCCCTCGTCGGCGGCGGCGCTGGCCAGGGCGACCAGGGCGATGCCGACCTCGCCGAGGAGGCCACCGAGGTACATCAGGGTGTGACGGGCCTCGCCCAGTTCGGTGAGCTGGCCCGCCCGCAGCTCGCCGGGGGCCAGTTCCGGCGGGTCGAGGACACCGCAGCCCCGGCCCGCCAGCTCCGTCAATCCCAGTGCCTCGCCCCGCAGTTCGGGCGGTCCGGCGACCGCGAGGCGGCTTCCTATCGCCTGCGCGAGGGCCTGCGCCTGCCACACCTCGGCCAGGGTCTCCCGCGCGTCGCCGCCCGCCGCCAGGGACCGCCTGCTCGTCACGATGAGCCGCACCGCGTCCATGCGCTGCCCCCGTCTTGTCCGACGCGCCGCGCGCGTCCGTCTGCCCGCACTCCCTAGTTCACTACCCAGAGTGAGAGGGCGTGAGACGAAAAGCCAGAGGAAGACGGAAATCTGCGGACAACAATTCGGATTCGGGCGGCATTTCGGTTACTCAGCGTGCAAGTGGACTGTGCGGCTCCCTGTGGCGGGAGTGAGGGGCTAGAGCGGGAACCTCCGTTCGTTCCGGTCGATCTTCGCGGCCAGGGCGGCCAGCGGATCGACGCCGAGCACCTCGCACAGCTGGAGCAGATACGCGAGCACGTCGGCGACCTCGTCGTTGACGCGGTGCGCGGTGTCCGGGTCGGCCATGACCCGCGCCGACTCCTCGGGCGTCAACCACTGGAAGATCTCGACCAGTTCGGACGCCTCCACACTGAGGGCGGCGGCCAGGTTCTTGGGGGTGTGGTACGGCTGCCAGTTCCGCGCGGCGGCGAACTCGGCCAGCCGGCGTTGCAGTGCCGCCACGTCCGGGGGTTCGTCACGGGGGCCGGGCTGCGGTACGTCGAGTGGATCAGTCACGGTCCAGGTGTACCACCGTGACCCCGTCCGTCCCGGCGGCCCAGGAGGCGTCGCTGACCGCCCCGACCAGCCGGATGTGCCCGCGTGCGCACATCCGGGCCGCCACGTCCAGCAGTTCCCGTCGCTGGCGTGGGTCCAGATCCCGGTCGAAACCGTCGGCGAGCACGGTGAGCGTCTGGAGCGCGGCGGGCACCTCGCCGGCCGGGTCGACCTCCAGCACGCCCGGTCCGGTCAGGAGCACCAACGCGAGGGCGAGGTAGCGCAGTTCACCACGGCCGAGCCGCCCGAGATCCGTGCGGAAGCCGTTGCCCCGGTCGACGGCGGCGGTGACGGACCCGGCCCCGTCGAGCCGGGCCAGCACGTCCGCCACCGGTCCCGCGCACCCCGCCCGCACCGCCGCCACGAACTGCGCGTGCCGCCGTCCGCACTCGGCGCGGGTGCGCCACAGCACGTCGGCGAGGTTGCCGCAGCCGCCCAGCAGCCGGCCGGATCCGGATGCCACCGGGCCGCGCATGCGGGCGGGTTCGGGGTCGCAGGCGAACGCCGAGCGCAGGGCGACGACCATCTGCTCGGCGGCGGCCAGCACCCTGCGCTGCCCGGGTGTCCCGCCCGCGACGCGCAGCGGCAGCAGGGGCGTGCCGAGCCGGTCGTCCGGGAGCGGCCCGCGGGTCACCGGTGTCGGTCCGGCCGTGTGCCAGGCGGCCTGCACGGCGCGCTTGCCCGGGTCGCGCAGGGCGGTCTCCAGCAGGACCTGCCCGTCGGCCGACAACCGCTCACCCACGACGCGCAGTTCGGGCTCGGCCTGCACGGCCACGTCGAGCCGGACCGGTCCGGCGGGGCCGTCGGCCGTGCAGCCGATGCGAAAGCCCCGGCGGCGCTGGGCGTCGGGCCGGGCCCGTTCCGGTACGCAGGCGACGGGGTCGGGGAACACCGCGCCGAGCACGGCACCGCCCCCGAGCCGGGCCAGGGCCTCGTACGCCCGCAGCGCGCTGGTCTTGCCGCAGCCGCTGGGACCGGCCAGCAGGGTGAGGGGCCCGAGCGGGAACGCGGCGCGACGGTGGGTGGTGAAGGCGGCCAGACGCAGTTCGGTGATGCGGGGGCGGCCGGGGAGGGCGGGCTGGGTCATGCCCGGACGGTAGGGCTCCACCGGCAGGACGAACCGTTCCGTCTCCGAGGCTTCCTACGATCGGGCTACGGCCCGCCCCGCGGTCATCACCGCGATCACCCCCGCGGTCGTCCCAGCGGTCACATCCCGGGAAGCCCCGCCCCCTCCATCAGCCCGGTCACCTCGGTCCCCGCCGGTGTCAGCAGGAAGACGTTGCGGTCCACCCGGTGCATACCGCTCGCCAGGCCGAAGACGACGCCGGTGCTGAAGTCGAGGACCCGCTTGGCGACCTCCGTCTCCGCGCCGGTGAGGTCGAGGAGGACCGGGACCCCCGCCATCAACCGCTCGGCGACGTCCCGCGCGTCGGCGAAGACATTGACGCGCAGGACGACGAAACGGCGGCGGGTCTGCGTCTCGGCCTCGGGTATGGACCGGTGGCCGACGGACGACGGCCAGGCGTCCCGGCCCCGCAGCGGTACGACCTGGGCGAGCCCCTCCCACTGTTCGTCGGTGACATCGTGGCTGCTCACCGGCATGCTCCGTCCTGGGTCGCGCTCGCTGTCTGCATCGGGCAATTCTTGCGCAGAGTCACCCGTTCGGCCCAACAGCGACACGCTCCGCCACCTCGATGCACCTCACAACGGCCGGAAGGCGGCTGTGTGACGGGCGTAACCCCTGGTGATCAAGCCGTGTGACGCAGGCGTAACGGGCGATTCGTACCGTCGGGGCATGACCACGACCCCCGGGAGCCGGCCGGACACGCGGCAGGTGCGCACCGTCTGCTCGTACTGCGGTGTCGGCTGCGGTCTCGTGCTCGACGTGGGAACGGGCCCGGACGGGCGGCGGACCGTGCTGAAGGCGTCCGGCGACAAGGCGCATCCGGCGAACGCGGGGCGGCTGTGCACCAAGGGCGCGACGACGGCCGACATGCTGGCCGCGCCCGGCCGGCTGACCGGCGCGCTGGTGCGCGACGACCGGGGCGAGGAGCCGGTCCCGGTGCCCGTGGCCGACGCGATCGCCGGGACGGCGGCGCGGCTGCGCTCGATCGTCGACGAGCACGGGCCGGACGCGGTCGCCTTCTACGTCTCCGGGCAGATGAGTCTCGAGGCGCAGTACCTGGCGAACAAGCTGGCCAAGGGGTTCGTGGGGACGAACCTGATCGAGTCCAACTCGCGGCTGTGCATGGCGAGCGCGGGCACCGGCTACAAGCTGTCGCTCGGCGCGGACGGGCCGCCCGGTTCGTACGAGGACTTCGACCGGGCGGACGCCTTCCTCGTGATCGGGTCGAACATGGCCGACTGCCATCCGATCCTCTACCTGCGCATGATGGAACGGGTCAAGACGGGCGCCAAGCTGATCGTCGTCGATCCGCGGCGGACCGCGACCGCCGCGAAAGCCGATGTGTTCCTCCAGCTCCGGCCGGGGACCGATCTCGCGTTGCTGAACGGCCTGCTGCGTCTGCTGTACGACGGCGGCCATGTGGACGAGGAGTTCGTCGCCGCGCACACCGAGGGCTGGGAGTCCCTGCCCGCGTTCCTCGCCGACTACGACCCGGCCACCGTCGCCCGGATCACCGGCGTCGCCGAGGACGACCTGCGCGAGGCGGCCCGGGTCATCGGCGCGGCGGGCAGGCGGTGGATGAGCTGCTGGACGATGGGCCTGAACCAGTCCACCCACGGCACCTGGAACACCAACGCCCTGGTCAACCTGCATCTGGCCACGGGAGCGATCTGCCGCCCCGGTGCCGGGCCGTTCTCCCTGACCGGGCAGCCCAACGCCATGGGCGGGCGCGAGATGGGGTACATGGGGCCGGGGCTGCCGGGGCAGCGCTCGGTGCTCGTCGACGAGGAGCGGGCGTTCACCGAGGAGGTGTGGGAGCTGCCGCCGGGGAAGCTGCGGTCCGACGGGTCCGGGCAGGGCACCGTCGACATGTTCCGGCGGATGGCCGACGGGGAGATCAAGGCCTGCTGGATCATCTGCACCAACCCGGTCGCCTCGGTCGCCAACCGCCGTACGGTGATCGAGGGCCTGGAGGCCGCCGAGTTCGTCGTCACACAGGACGTGTTCACCGACACCGAGACCAACGCGTACGCCGATGTCGTCCTGCCCGGCGCGATGTGGACCGAGGCGGAGGGTGTCTTCGTCAACAGCGAGCGCAACCTCACCCTGACCCGGGCCGCCGTGGACCCGCCCGGGGAGGCGATGGCCGACTGGCGGATCATCGCGGAGGTGGCGTGCGCCATGGGGTACGAGAAGGGGTTCTCGTACGACAGCGCCGAGCAGGTCTTCGAGGAGATCCGGCGGTTCCGGAACCCCCGGACCGGGTGGGATCTGAGCGGGGTCACCTACGAGCGGCTGCGCGAGACGCCCGTGCAGTGGCCCGCCGCGCGGGAGGACGGACCGGAGCGCAATCCGATCCGGTACGTCGGTGAGGAGGGGCTGCGCTTCCCGACGGCGTCGGGGCGCGCGGTGTTCTTCGCGCGGCCGCATCTGCCCGCCGCCGAACTGCCCGACGACGACTACCCGTTCGTGCTCAACACCGGGCGCGTGCAGCACCAGTGGCACACCCTCACCAAGACCGGGAAGGTCGCCAAGCTCACCAAGCTGAATCCCGGGCCGTTCGTGGAGCTGCACCCCGGGGACGCCTCGGAGCTCGGCGTCGCCGAGGGTGACCTCGTCGAGGTGGCCTCGCGGCGCGGGCGGGCGGTGCTGCCCGCGGTCGTCACGGACCGGGTGCGGCCCGGGTGCTGCTTCGCGCCGTTCCACTGGAACGACCTGTTCGGCGAGTACCTGAGCGTCAACGCGGTGACGAGCGACGCGGTGGATCCGCTGTCGTTCCAGCCGGAGTTCAAGGTGTGCGCGGTGTCGCTGGCGAAGGTGGCGTCCACGGCGCCCGAGCCGCGGTCCCCGGTCCTGGCGCCCACCGCGGTGGCGCCGGGCACCGCGCACCCCTTCGGCCTCGAACCCTCTCCTCCCCCGGTGCTCTCCGCCCAGGAGCGCCGGTACCTCACCGGCTTCCTCGCCGGGCTCGGCGCGGGCGCCCCCGGGGTGCCGGTGCTGCCGCCGGACGCGCCCTTCTCCCCGGAGCACGCGCTGTGGGTGAACGGCGTCCTGGCCGGCATGTACTCGCGGACGGGGGCGGCGGCGCCGCGGGAGAGGCCCGGACGTGAGGTCGTCGTGCTGTGGGCCTCGCAGACCGGGAACGCGGAGGAGTTCGCCACCGCCACCGCCGAGCGGCTGACCTCGACCGGGCACCGTACGACGCTGCTCGGGATGGACGACGCCGACGTCACGGCACTCGCCCGCACGGCGGACCTGCTGTTCATCACGAGCACCTTCGGCGACGGCGACGCGCCCGACAACGGCTCGGGCTTCTGGGACGCGCTCAGCGGCGAGCGGGCCCCGCGGCTGGACGGGGTGCGGTACGCGGTGCTGGCCCTCGGCGACTCCTCGTACGACGATTTCTGCGGGCACGGGCGGCGGCTGGACGCGCGCCTCGACGAGCTGGGCGGGGTGCGGCTGGCCCCGCGCACGGACTGCGAGCCGGACTTCGAGCCGTCCGCCGGGCAGTGGCTCGACCAGGTCCTCTCGGCGCTCGGCGGCACGGCTGCCGCACCCCCGGCCGAACCCAGGGCCAGGCCGAAACCCCTCACCACGGCCCGGCTCGTCGGCAACCGGCTGCTCAGCGGGGCCGGAGCGGGCAAGGAGGTCCGGCGGTTCACCTTCGACACGAGCGGGACGGACCTGGCCTACGAGGCCGGTGACGCGCTCGGGGTGCGGCCGGTCAACGCGCCCGCGCTCGTGGAGGAGTGGCTCGCGGTGACCGGCGTGGACGCCGGGGCGGCCGTACCGGTCGACGGGGTCGGGGAGGTGCCGTTCGGGGAGGCGCTGCACCGGCATCTCGACATCACCCGGATCACCCCCGACCTGCTGCGCTTCGTGGCCGAACGCGCCCGGGACAGGCATGAGTTGCGCAGACTGCTGCGGCCCGACAACAAGGACGGGCTGGCGCAGTGGAGCTGGGGGCGGCAGGCCGTGGACGTGCTCGCCGAGTACGCGGTGCGGGCGAGCGCCGAGGAGTGGGCCGGGGTGCTGCGCAGGCTCCAGCCGCGGCTGTACTCCATATCGTCCAGCCCGCTGGCCGACCCCCACCGGGTGTCGCTGACGGTGTCCGTGGTGCGGTACGAGAACCGGCACGGCCGGGCGCGCGGCGGAGTCTGCTCGCCGTTCCTCGCGGACGCCGCACCGGACACGCGGGTGCCGGTGTTCGTGCAGCGCTCGCCGCATTTCCGGCCCCCGGCCGACGCCTCCACACCGATGATCATGGTCGGCCCGGGCACCGGCGTGGCGCCCTTCGTCGGCTTCCTCCAGGAGCGGCGGGCACTCGGCCACCGGGCCCCCAACTGGCTGTTCTTCGGCGAGCAGCACCGGGCGACGGACTTCTACTACGAGGACGAACTGACGGCGCTGCTCGCCGAGGGCACCCTCACCCGGCTGGACACCGCCTTCTCCCGGGACCAGCGCAACAAGGTGTACGTGCAGGACCGGATGCGCGAGCACGGGCCGGAGCTGTGGCACTGGCTGCGCGACGGGGCCCGCTTCTACGTCTGCGGCGACGCCTCCCGGATGGCGAAGGACGTGGACCGTGCGCTGCGGGAGATCGCGATGACGCACGGCGGGCTGGGCGAGACGGAGGCGGCCGTGTTCGTGAAGCAGCTGGCGGCGGAGAAGCGGTACGTGCGGGACGTGTACTGACCCGCCGCCGGGCAGCCGACGGCCCGCTTACCCGGTCCACACCGGAATCTTCACCTCCGTCCGGGCCCCCCTCACCGGAGGCGATTAGCGTCCTGCGGCGTGTACTCGGCAGAAACCACGCTGGTGGTGCCCGGCCCGCGCACGCAGTCGGCGGGATCCGCGCCGCCGGCTCCCCCGGCCCAGTGGCACCGCGTCCTGACCCTGCTCGCCGACATCGGTCTGATGATCGGTACGCGAGCGGTGTGGACGTCGGCGGCCGGCCACCGTCCGCTGGTGGCCGCGGTGATCTCGCTGTGCTACGCCTCGATCCTGGTGTGTGGGGTGCTGGCCCTGGTCGTCGGCCGGGCCCGGTCGCTGGCCCGGGTGGACCTGTGCGTGCTGGTGACGGGCGTGACGCTCACCCTGTGCGCCTGGATCATGCTCCACAACGGCTCCGACGAGGCCCTTCTCACCACCCAGGCGGCACGCGAGCTGGCCGCGGGGCACCCGGTGTACGGGCAGCCGTGGCCCTGGCTCTTCGGCCACGGCGTGGCCCTCACCCCGACGGTGACCGGCGGCTACGACCTCACCTACGGTTACCCGCCGCTGGCGCCGCTGCTGACCGTGCCCTTCCTGTGGCTGGGGCACGGCGGCACCCCCGCGACGGCGGTGAGCACGGGCGCGCTGATCGCCGGGACGGTCGCGCTGTGGCGGATGCTGCCGGCGCCGTGGCGGTCGGCGGCGACGCTGGTGTGTCTGGGCTTCGGCATGCTGCCGTCGTACGGACGGCTGGGCTACCCGGCGATCGTGGCGCTGGCGCTGCTGGTGCCGGTGGTGGTGCGCTGGACCCGCACCGGTGCGGGCGGGCGGCTCGGTGCGGGGGGTCTGGCACGGGCCGCGTGTCTGGGTGCGGCGTGCGCGGCGCAGCAGCTCCCGTGGTTCCTCGCGCCGTTCCTCCTGGCGGGGATCTACGCGGTGCGGCGCGGTGAGCCGGGCGGGCGGGCGGCGCCGGTCGTGCTCAGGTACGCCGGGACCGCGGCCGGGGTGTGGCTGCTGATCAACGCGTACTTCGTCGTGAGCGAGCCGGGGCGCTGGCTGAAGGGGGTCGCCCTGCCGCTGACACAGGGGGCGGTGCTGCACGGCCAGGGCGTGGTCGGCATCTCGCTGTACCTGACCGACGGCAGCGACCGGATCGTCTGGTACTCCCGCGCGAGCCTGCTGCTCCTCGCCGGTCTCCTCGTGCTGCTGGTGCTGTTCGTGCGGCGGCTCGGCCCGGCCGCGACCGTGCTGCCCTGGTGCGCCTTCTATCTGGCGACCCGGTCGCAGGACGGCTACTACCTGCTGATGACGCCGCTGTGGCTGGCGGCCGCGGTGACCGCTCCGGCGTCGGCCTTCGCCCGGGCCTGGCAGCCCCGCCCCGGCCCGCTGTCCGGGCCGCACCGCCGCCCGGCCCGGATCGCGGCGACGGCCCTGCTGCTCGCGCCCGCGCTGGCCTGCGCGGCGGTGGCGGCGACGGGCACACCGCCCCTGCGCATGCGGGTCACGCAGGCCCGGCACCCCACCCCGGGAACCGTGTCCGGGCTCACCCTCCAGGTGGCCAACACCGGCGACACGGCCCTCGCCCCGCACTTCACCCTGACGACGGGCCAGGGCATGGACCCGTACTGGCGCGTGGTCCGGGGCCCGCGGACCGTGCCCGCGCACGGCACGGCCCGTTACGAACTCCGGGCGCCCGGAGGGCGCTTCCTCCTCCCCCGGCCGGGCGCCCGGATCCGGCTGCGCGCGTTCACCGCGTCGCCGCAGACCCTGTCGAGCACGGATGTCCAGGGGTCCGTTGTGCGGGGGTCCGTGCGCGCGGCGAGGTGACGGCGGGGGCGGGCCCCCGCCCGGGGGGATTGGAGGGGCGCGGTGACCGTGGCCCGGCCACGGAGGAGTCTCACCGGCGGCCCGCCAGGAACGCCCGTACGCCCGTACGCCCGTACGCCCGGCGTGATCGCCCGTACGCCCGGCGTGATCATGCCGGAACACCCTGCCGCACGGCCGTGGTCCCCTCCGGCCGCTTCCGCCAGGGGGCCCGCCCCCGGCATGCCCGTTTCGACGGTCACGCCGGATACCGGAACGCCGGGCGGCCGTACGGCCGTGTTCCGCTGCGACGCGCCCCCGTGGCTCGCCGGGCACTCCCCCGCCCCGGGCAGATCGACCGCCGCCGCGCCCCGCGCTCCGGGCGGCTTCATCTACACGGCCGTAGAATCCGGGAACACCGGCGCGGCGGCGATCGTTGTACCGGAGACACACCACACCTCTAAGGAGCGCGTTCTTGTCCGCCAGACCGACGGACCCTCCGGGGCACAGTCCCCGACCATCCCGCCACGACATGCGTGATCGCGGCACACGGCGGGGTGGTGTTCGATGAGTGCCGCCGAAGCCCTGCTGGGCCTGCTGGCCGTGTTCGTGCTGACCGCCGGCACCGGCTACTTCGTCGCCCAGGAGTTCGCCTACGTCTCCGCGGACCGGCTCACTCTCGCGCGTGAGGCCGAGGCCGGGGACCGCAGAGCCGCCCGCGCCCTCACGGTGCTGGAGCGGTTGTCGTTCATGCTGTCCGGCGCGCAGCTCGGCATCACCGTCACCGGACTGGTCGTCGGCTTCATCGCCGAGCCCTCGGTGTCCGCCCTGCTCAGGCCCGCCCTGTCGGGGATCGGCCTGCCCGAGGCGGCCGTCGGCACCGTCGCCGTCGTGCTCGCCTTCGTGCTGGCCACGGTCGTGCAGATGGTGCTGGGCGAGCTCGCGCCGAAGAACCTCGCCATCGCCGTGCCCGAGCGGCTGGCCAAGGCGCTGGCCCCCTCGACGCTGGCCTACCTGAAGGTCGTCGGCCCTGTCGTGCGGATCTTCGACAGCGCCGCCGACCGGCTGCTGCGCAAGGCCGGCATCGAGCCCGTCGAGGAGCTGCACCACGGCGCCACGCTGGAGGAGCTGGGGCACCTCATCGGAGAGTCCCACGAGCGGGGCGAGCTGCCCGAGGACACCGCCGCGCTGCTGGACCACGCGCTGGAGTTCTCCGAGCGCGCCCTCGACGAGGTGATGGTGCCGCGCGCCGACGCCGTGTTCGTCCGCAAGGACGCGGGCGCCGAGGAGGCGGTCGGTCTGATCGCCCGGCACGGCCACTCCAACTACCCGGTGCTCGGCGACCACCCCGACGACATCGTGGGCGTGCTGGGCGTGCGTGAGCTGATGGCGCTGCCCGCGAGCCGCCTGGCGGGCGCGCGGGCCGGTGAGGTGGCCCGGCGGCCGCTGCTGCTGCCGGACACGCTTGCGCTGCCCGACGCGGTGGCACGGATGCGGGAGCAGGACGACGAGTTCGCGGTCGTCCTCGACGAACACGGCGGCGTGGCCGGCATCGTCACCTACGAGGACATCGCCGAGGAGCTGGTCGGTGACATCGCCGACGAGTCCGACAAGGTCACCCTGCTCGCCGCCCCCGACGGCGACGGCTGGCTGGTGGACGCCGGCCGCCGGGTGGACGAGGTGGCCGAGGCGACCGGTGTCGGACTGCCGGAGGGCGACGACTACGACACGGTGGCCGGACTGGTCGTGGACCGGCTCGGCCGCTTCCCGACGGTCGGCGACCGGGTCACGGTCGAGCTGCCCGGGGGCGGGCGGGTCCTGATCGACGTCCGCACCCTGGACCGGCATGTGGCCGACCGGGTCCGGATCAGCCCGCTCGTGGCGGCCGGGGAAGCCGCGGAAACCGAGGAGATGGCGTGAGTTTCCCGATGGCGGTCTTCGTGACCGTGCTGCTGCTGATCGGCAGCGGTTTCTTCGTGGCGGCCGAGTTCGCGCTGGTCGCCGCCAAGCGGCACCGCATGGAGAAGGCGGCGGCCGAGGGGCGGCGCGGTGCCGGGGCGGCCCTGGCCGGGATGCGCGAGCTGTCGCTGATGCTGGCCGGTGCCCAGCTGGGCATCACCGTGTGCACCCTGGGCCTGGGCTCGGTGTCCAAGCCGGCGATCTCCCACGAGCTGGATCCGCTGCTGCACGCGCTGGGCCTGCCCAGTGCGGTGAGCTACGGCGTGGCGTTCGCCGTCGCCATGGTCGTGGTGGTGTTCCTGCACATGGTGGTCGGCGAGATGGCGCCCAAGTCCTGGGCGATCGCCCACCCCGAGCGTTCGGCGATGCTGCTGTCGCCGCCCTTCCGGGCCGTGGTGCGGGCCGTGCGGCCGCTGATCCGGCTGCTCAACCGGGTGAGCAACACCCTGGTGCGGTTGTGCCGGGTGGCCCCGCGCGACGAGCTGGCCTCGGTGCACAACCGGGAGCAGCTGACGCACCTGGTGGAGGAGTCGGAGCGGCTGGGCCTGATCAGCGCGACCGACTCGGAGCTGCTGACCCGCTCGCTGACCGAGCCGGACACGCCGGTCGCCGCGTTGCGCATCCCGGCCGCCGAGATCACCTGGGTGGAGGGCGGCGCGGACGTCGACGCGCTGCTGCGGTTCGCCGCCGAGCACGACCGCACCCGGCTGCTGGTCCGGGAGCACGGCGCCGTCCTCGGCTCGGTGCACGCGCGCGACGCCCTGGTGGCCCGGGCCCGGGGCCGGGCGGGGACCGCGCGGGATCTCGCCCGGCCGGTGCCCGAGCTCACGGAGACCGCCACGGTCGCCGAGGCGATCGAGGTGCTGCGCCGCCGCCGCTCGTCCCTGGCCGTGGTGCGCGACGGCTCGGGCCGGCTCACCGGCCTGGTCACCCTGGACGACCTGCTGGCCCGTCTGATGCAGCCGGCCGCGGCGGCCTGACGGGCCCGGGGCCCGAACATCCAGCACATCTGCACACCGCGCGCCGTGGGGCGGCGAAGTGCCCGGCCCGACGCGTAGCCTGCGCGACGGCATGGGAGCTTGGCGGCGAAGTGCCCGCTTCGGGAACCGGGGCGCAACCCTCCCGCGCCGGACCGGGCGACGGGCTGTGTGAAGGAGTGGGCGCATCCGGTGACCGGGCGGTCACAGCGGTGAAGGCGATCGCGGAACGCAGCCGTACGGCGGCGCCGGGCGGTTGGCTCTCCTCTGCGGGGAGTGCTTTCATCCTGCCCACGGCGGGAGCGGCCGGGGCGGGACCACGGTCCCCGCTCTCCGGCTTCCCCCACGCTCACCGCCCCTGCGAGACATTCACGCGAAGGGAAACACCCCCATGAACCTCACCTCTCGGGTCGACACCGCCGAGCTCTCCGACGCCGACCTGGACGCCGTCGCCGGTGGCAACGCGGGCGGCGCCGGTGTCTCCGCGGGCCTGGTGGGCGGCCTGTCCGCCGGCCTGGTCGGCCCCCTGACCGGCGAGGCCTGCGCCACCGTGCAGGCGGTCCTCTCGCCGGAGGGCGCGGCCGCCGGCGCGAGCGCGGGCGTGCACACGACGTCGCTCTGACGCGATACGCGCGAAGGGCCCCGGGAAGCGCTTCCCGGGGCCCTTCCGTGTGCGCGGCGGCGGATGCGGGGCCGGGCCCTCACACGTGTGGGATTTGCGAAGCACGTGATGGAAATCTGGACGCCCCGGGGGTGAGTAACGCGGTGGCAGGCCGTGACGCAGACTTACTCGGACCCTTCAGATCCCGGATGCAAAGCGATTGGAAAAAGCTGTGATAGCGGACTCGACACGAACCGAAGAACTGCCGATCTACGAGAGCCTCATCCGTGAACGAGGCGACGTCGTCGAGGAGGCCCGTGTGGTGGCCGAGGAGACGCAGCACCAGCTGACCCAGGCGCTGAACGGCGTCGCCCCGGCTCCCCAGGACACCGGCGCGCAGTGACACCCGGAGGCCGCCCGGCCTCCTGTCGGCATGACGCTCCCCGGGCTCCGGCCGTCACCCGCCGAGCGGGTCGTGGCCCCAGTTCATCAGGGAGTGCCGCCACCGCGTGTCCCGTACGTCCCCGGAGGGACGCTGGGCCAGGTGGCGGCGGACGTAGCCGACGACCTTGCGCATGTGCCGGTAGTCGTCGTCCGTGAGGTCGTCCTTGCCGGACCGCAGGATCTCCACGATCCGCCGGCCGGAGGCGTGCCCGGTGGACTCGCCCCCGTCCTGGTGCTGCCCGGCGCTTCGCGAGTCGTCGGACGCCAGCCACTTCTCCAGACCTGCCGGTGTCATGTTCACCAGCTCACGGAAGTCGTGCCAGGTCTCCTCGCGCTCCTCGGCGTCCACGCCGTCACTTCTTCTTCTTGAGCGCTGACGGCTTGTGCACCGCGGTCCGGCCGGACTTGTCGCTGCGCACTTCGTACTGCGGGTCGTCCGGTGAGGCGTCGACCGTGCGGCCGGATGCCTCGGTCCGTTCGGTGATCTCCTTCTCCACCTCGCCCTCGACCCGGTTGCCGTGACTGCTCCAGGTGACCTTGTCGCCCTTCTCCGGTTTCCCGCTGTCGCTGCGGCCCTTCGCCATGCCGGTGCTCCCTCGCGGTGAAGTGTGCTGTCCTCCCAGCGTGCGGGCTCGGCGGTCAGGGCGCAGCCCGGCCCCGCTCGGCCGGGGTGCCGGCGGCGTCACGCGAAGGCCGGGGCGGGTGATCGTCCCCTCACGGCTCCTTCCACACCAGCACGGTCAGCACGGCGCTCGCGACGGTGACCGGGACGGCGGCCTGGTTCAGCAGCCGCACCCGCATGCTGCGGCCCGACGCGATCCGTTTGGTCAGGGGCAGGACCACGAAGGTGCCGCCGCCCGTCCCGGTGATCTCGTGGATCGGATGGTCCGCGCGGAGCTCGTCGTCCTGGTACTCGGACATGCGCGCCTGCACGACCGCGCCCGCGGGCAGGCCGTCGAGGTGGAGGCTGAGGGTTCCGCCGAAGCGAGCCGGGCCGCGGGCGAAGACGCTCCCGCCCGTGGCGTGGTCGCCGGTCTCGTCGGTCCACTCCTCGGTGAACTCGACCGAGTCCCAGGTGCCGGGTTCGAGGGCGTACTGCTCGGCGGCGCCGAGGTTGACGTACTGGGGCATGGGGTCCTCTCCTTCCCACCGGCCCGCCGGGTGGGCCAGGGCGTCGGCGACGTCACGGCGGAAGCCGGCCATGTCGAATCCGCGCGGGTCGACCTTCCAGTCGCTCCATTCCAGGTGCCCTATGGCGCTCTTGGGGCCCCAGCCGTGGGCGCGGCACACCGCGGCGGTGGCCTTGACCATGGCGGTGTACTGGGCGGGGGGCCACGGGTCCCTGCCGTCCCCCTTGTTCTCGCATTCCCAGCCGTAGAAGCGGGCGTTGCCGTCGACCGCGCCGGGCGAGCCGTCGTGCTCGTGCGTCGGGGGCGGATACGTGCCGTAGGACTCGCCGATGACGGCGTTCAGCACGTCGCCGTCACCGCCGCCGGCGTGGTTGGCCCGGCCGTTGCCGGTGAGGTGGACGACGCCGTCCTTGGTGATGCAGCCGGTGGCGAGCGGGCCGGGCAGGGCGCTGTGACCGTGGTAGATCAGGCTGACGACGTCCGTGCCGGGCCCGGTGACGGTGTGGTGGATCACCACACCGTGCACGGGCCCCCAAGGGCCTTTGTGATTGCGGTTGTTGGTGCGCCATCCGCTGACTTCGCGAACGGCGCAGCCCTCGGCCTGCAACGCGGCGACGAGCCGGGAGGCGGTGAGCGGGGTGGCCATGTGTCGGTCCTCCGTTCCGGCGTGGGGGGATGCCGGTCTGAAGACGGTCCATCACATCTGGGGAGCGTGCCTGGACTCGGAGCGTGCCGGGTGACGCAGCGGCGTGCCGGTCCCCGGAGCCCGCTGCCCCCGGCCCTCACCATTCTCGCGCCGCTCGCCCCGCCGCTCACCTCGCCGTAGGCACGTCCGTGAAATCGGCGCGATTACGACGCCGGTGGGCCGGGGCGGGTGGGCCGCCCTCCTTGTGTGCGCCGGTCCGCGGCACGGCCGGCTCCCCGCCGGCCGGGACGAGATCCGAACCCCGGGCCGGGCCCGCCGCCGCGGACGACCTGAATCCGACCGCTTGCGGGTGGACTTGCCGGTTCCCGGCGAGGGCCGGTGTCCGCCGCGGGGGTCACGACCGGGGCGCCGCTGCGTCCGGATCGCCGCCCGAGGGGGCCGGGGGCGGAGGCGGGCGGCCGGGAGCCGAACGGTTCACGGAGGTCTGCGGGGCCTCGACCGTCCAGATGCGGCTGCTCAGGTCCGCACCGCGCAGAACCTGCACGCGCCAGGGGTCGATGCGCAGCAGGTGGTAGTCGGGGCTGTCGGGTCCGGCACTCCAGTACAGGTGCGGGTCGTAGCCGACGCCCGGCGGGCTGTTGCGGCGGTACAGCTCCCAGGCACGGAGTTTGGTGTCCCGGTCGTGCGCCCAGGCCGAGACGCTGTCGACGAACACCGCGTCCTGGCAGGGGTGCCAGTACGCGTAGGTGGTGTGGGGGTTGTTCGCGAGGTGGGCGGCCTTCACCGGGGTGCGGAAGACCGCCAGCCACCCGACCGGGCGTCCGCCGACGGTCTCCCAGACGGGCTGGACGACACGGGCCCGGGGCCGGTTGTGGCGGTCGACGGTGACCATCGTGCAGTAGACGGTCCGCTGGACGTACTCGACGAAGGCGGCCTCGATCTCGGAGAAGGAACGCACCTGTGCGGCGCCCATGGCGATACCTCGGATTCCCTACGCGGCGGCATGAACAGGGGGACAGGGGCGGGCCGCCCGGCCGCTCGGGGGGAGCGGCCGGGCGGCCCGTGGTGTCCGGTCGGAGGACCTCACGGGTCACGGGGCGGGCGGGAAGTGCCCTTCCTGGACGAAGAACTCCACGTACCTGGCAAAGAGTTCACGCGTCAGCGGCGGGCAGGCGATGCCCGTGCCGGTCAGCGCCGCCTCGGTCTCGGCCGTGTCGAGCGGCGGGTAGAAGCCGTCGGTGTCGGACGTCATCATCTCGAACGCGTGCAGCAGCGGCAGCAGGGCGTTGTCCCGGTCGGACCGCACCGCGGCGCTCCACTGCTCCCATTCCCTCTCGTCGAGCCGGTACCCGAGTCCGCGCAGGTACGACACGCAGTCGGCGAGACTCAGCGAGCTCCGGTTGAACAGGTGGAAGGTGCCACCGGCCCGTTCGCGCCGGGAGATCCCGACGATGGCGGCACTGACGTAGTCGACGGGCAGCAGGTGGAAGCGGCCGCCGACCCCGGCCGGGGCGGCCTGAGCCTGGAGGAGGCCCTTGAGGCTGAGCCAGACGAAGTCACGTGTCTGGCAGGCGCCGTTGCGGGTGTCGCCGGAGATGACGTCGACGCGGTGCACCGACACCGGCAGGCCCCGCTCCCGGGCGAGGCCGACGAGCTGTTCGGCGACCCACTTGGACTGGAGGTAGCCGCTGGGCAGCGCCTCGGCGGGGCCGGTCGGGTCGGTCACCTTCAGCGGGACGCCGGGCGTGACCGGGCCGTTGAAGACGCCGACGGTGGAGATGTAGTGCACCGGGACCGTGCGGTGGCGGGCCGCCAGGCGCAGGATCTCCCGGGTGCCGTGGACGTTGGCCGCGCGCAGTGCCTCGTAGGGGTGGAGCCAGTGGACGGTGGCGCCCGCGTGGTAGACGGCGTCCACGGTACGGGCGAGACCGTCGAAGTCCCCCTCGCTCAGGCCGAGTCGCTCCTCGGCCAGGTCCCCGGAGAGCACCCGCAGCCGGCTCTCGTCGACCTCGTCCCACACGCGGTACCAGGTGAGGCTGGAGCGCAGCCGCTCGTACGCCGCCGCGTCGTCGGCACCGCGCACCAGGCAGTGCAGGCGGGCGGTCGTGGTGCGCATCAAGTCGCGTACCAGGAACGCGCCGAGGAACCCGCTCGCGCCGGTGATCAGCAGGTCGGACGGGTCGGTGACGGTGTGCACGACCTCGTCGGCCGGGCGGATGTCGGCGGGCAGGTCCAGGTCGGCGGCGTAGTCGGGTGCGGGACCCGGCTCGGTGCCGTCCTCGGGCGCGAGGAGTTCGGCGCGCAGGTACGTCGCCAGGGACCGGGGGGTCGGATGGTCGAAGACCAGGGTGGCGGGCAGCCGCAGGCCGGTGACGGCGGCGAGCCGGTTGCGCAGTTCCACGGAGGTGAGGGAGTCGAAACCGCTGCTTTGCAGGGGTCGTTCGGGGTCGACGGTGCCGGTGCGGCCGAGGACGCGCGCGATCTCGGCGGACACGGTGTCGAGGACGAGGGTGTGCTGGGCGGCCTCGTCGAGTCCGGCGAGCCGGTCGCCGAGGGCGGGCCCGGAGTCGGCCGCGCCCCGCGCCGTGGCCCGGACCGGCACCCGCACCAGGGACCTCAGCAGCACCGGGACCTGCGGCTGGCGGCGCAGGACGGGGAGGTCGAGCGGCGTGGCCACGAGGTACGGGCGGCCGGTGTCCAGGGCCAGGTCGAACAGGGCCGTGCCGAGTTCCTGCGGGACGGTGCGGAAGCCGCTGCGGGCGATCCGCTTCAGGTCCGTCTCGGTCAGCCCGCCGGTCAGCCCGGTCGCCTGCTCCCACAGGCCCCAGGCGATGGACGTGGCGGGAAGGCCGGACGCGGCGCGGTGCTGGGCGAGGGCGTCCAGGTGGGCGTTGGCCGCGGCGTAGGTGGACTGGCCGGGGCCTCCTACGGCGGCGGCCACGGACGAGAAGAGCACGAACGCCGTCAGGTCGGCGCCCCGGGTCAGCTCGTGCAGGTTCCAGGCCGCGTCGGCCTTGGGCCGCAGCACGGCGTCGAGCCGCTGGGGCGTCTGCGCGGTGATGACGCCGTCGTCGAGGACGCCCGCGGTGTGGACGACGCCGCGCAGCGGGTGCGCGGCCGGCACCGAGGCCAGTACCCGCGCGAGGGCGGCGCGGTCGGCGACGTCCGCGGCGGCCAGGGTCACCGACGCGCCCGATGCCCGCAGTTCGGAGCGCAGCGCCGTGGCGCCCGGGGCGTCCGGGCCGCGCCGGCTGACCAGCAGCAGGTGGCGCACCCCGTGACGCGTGACCAGGTGGCGGGCGAAGTGGGCGCCGAGCGACCCCGTACCGCCGGTGACGAGGACGGTGCCGTCCGGGTCCCACACCGCGCGGGGGCCGTCGGCCGCGGGCTGCGGCACCGGGGTGCGCCGCAGGCGCGGTGCGTGGATGCGGGGCGCGGTGCCGGGGCCGGCGTTGCGGATCGCGGCCTGGGGTTCGCCGGAGGCGACCACGGCGGACAGCGCCTGGGGGCCGGGTTCGCCGTCCGCGTCGACCAGGACGATCCGTCCGGGCGTCTCCGACTGCGCGGAGCGCAGCAGGCCCCAGGCGGCAGCGGCGGCCGGGTCGGTGACGTCCTCGTCGCCCGTGACGGTGACGGCGCCGCGGGTGACGACCACCAGCGGCGTCGCGGCCAGGCTCTCCTCGGCGAGCCACTGCCGCGCCCACGACAGGGCCCGGCCCACGGTGTCCCGGACGGCGTCCTGCGCGGTGCGTCCTTCGGGGGTGGTCAGGTCGAGGCGTACGGCCCCGTGGTGCCCGCCGGCCACGGCGGCCGCGACGGCGGGTACGTCGGGGTGGTCGGCGGAGCCGAGGGTGAGCCAGTTCAAGGAGGCGGCGGGCAGGGGCCGGGCGGTCCACTCCACGTGGTGCAGGGCGTCCCGCTGCCGGGAGCCGGCGGCCCGCAGCGCTTGCGCGCGCAGGGGGCCCACGGTGACGGCGTCGGCCACCGCGACCACCTGTCCGGCCGGGTCGGTGAGGCGCACCGTGTAGCTGTCGCCGGCACCGGGGAGCGGGGCGAGGTGCACACGCAGGGTGTCCGCGCCGACGGCGTACAGCCGCAGTCCGCGCCACCGGGTCGCCGTGGACGGCGGCCCGGCCGGTCCGACGGCGTACAGCGGCTGAAGGGCGGCCTCGAGCAGGGCCGGGTGGAGTCCGAAGCCCTCGGCGGGCTGGTCGCCGTCCGAGGCCAGGGTCACTTCGGCGTACAGCTCGCCGGTGCGCCGCCACATCCGGGCGAGGCCCCGGTACACGGGCCCGTAGTGCACTCCGGCGGCGGCGAAGCGCTCGTAGAACTCGTCCTGCGCCCGCGGGAGTTCGTCGTCCTTGCCGGCGTCCCGGAGTGGCTCGGCGCCGGCCGGCGGCCACGCCGTGGCCGGCTCGGTGCCGGCCGGCGGGACGAGCGGCGCGTCGCTGAGCAGGCCGTGGGCGTGGCGCGTCCAGGACGCTTCGCCCTCGTCGGGCCGGGCGTGGACGGTGAGGGCACGCCGGCCCTCGGTGTCCGGCTCGCCGACACGGACCTGGAGGTGCAGGGCTCCCTCGCCCGGCAGCACCAGGGGCGTCTCGACGACGAGTTCGTCCAGGGTCGTGCAGCCGGTCTCGTCCCCGGCCCGGACGGCCAGTTCGGCGAGGACCGTGCTGGGCACGACGGTCTGTCCGGCGACGGTGTGGGCGGCCAGGAGGTGGTCCGTCCGAGCCGACAGGCGTGTGGTGAACACCGCCTCGTCGCGGTCTCCGGGGAACAGCGCGGCCCCGATGAGGGGGTGATCGGTGCTGTCCAGGCCGAACCCGCCGGCGTCACGGCGTCCGGCCGCGAGCGCGTCGGCCCAGTACCGCTGGTGGCGGAAGGCGTAGGTGGGCAGGGGGACCCGGCGGGCCCCTGTGCCGGCGAAGAACGCCTCCCAGTCGACGCTCACGCCCCGGGCGTGCAGGGCGCCGATGCCGTCGGCCAGCGCGGAGGGTTCGGGCCGGTCGGCCCGCTGGAGGGCCTGGACGGTGATGTCGTCCCGGTCGGCGAGCACCGTTCGGGTGAGGGCGGTGAGGACGCCGCCGGGGCCGACCTCGACCACGGTGCGCACTCCCTGGTCGGCCAGGGTGGTGACGGCGTCGGCGTAGCGGACCGCCTGCCGTACCTGGCTCACCCAGTAGTCGGCCGACCGCAGATCCTCCCCCTCGGCCAACCGG
>NZ_JBFAIG010000027.1:0-82937 GCF_040654575.1 Streptomyces sp. NPDC050674 | reverse complement strand
GGCGGCGACACAGGTCAACTCGCCCACGTTCAACGACATCATCACGGTCGTCACCCGGCCGCGGTGGCCTCCCGCATGACTGCCCCCGCCTAGGGCAGCAGCTTCTCCAGGGCGGCGGGTCCCTCCGCCGCCAGCTTGCGCCGGGCCCATTCGATGTTGTGCGGGGTGAGGTCCTTGCCCGAGGCCAGAACGAGGTCCTCCGGCGACACGTCGGTACCGGTGCGGGCGTGGAGCAGACGGTCCGGGGTGGCGCGGTCCTCGGGCGGCTGGGACGCGGTGGGCTGTGATGTCGACATGTTCTCTGCTCCTAGGGTCCGGATCGCTGGTGCGGCCCCGGTGCTGAAAAACGGGTCCGCTATCACCATTCCCCGCGCGAGCGCGGCGTGCATCCGGAGAGGGCGGACCCGGCCCCGCGGGACCCGGCGCACCCCGTTCGGACGCTCACCGATGTCGCGTCGGCGCACTCCGGGTGACGGTGGAGACACGTGTCCCTGCGAATGACAGGAGCTTTACCCATGCGCACACGTGTGACTGCCGCGGCCGGCCTGGCCTGCGCCGCCCTGCTGGCCTTCGCCGGTACGGCGAGCGCGGACGACGGGCCCGTCGGCATCGCCGCCAACAGCCCCGGCGTCCTCTCCGGCAACGTCATCCAGATCCCGATCGACATCAACGCCAACGTCTGCGGCAACACGATCAACGTGATCGGGCTGCTCAACCCGGCGTTCGGCAACGAGTGCGAGATCAAGGACTGACGTCCCGGTCGTACGGCCCTGCCGGCGGCGGCCCGCACATCATCGCGGGCCGCCGCCGGCCGTGTTGTCAGCGCCCGGCCCACGGGCCGGGCGCGAGCACCAGCATCGTCACGTCGTCCCGCACGTCCGGGCAGTGCCGCAACAGGTCGGCCCAGACCCGCTCGGCCAGCGTGACGGGATCGTCGGCGGCGAGCCCCGGCAGGCGCTCGGCCAGCGGGTAGAAGACCCCGTCGGTGTCCCGGGCCTCGGTGACCCCGTCGGAGGCCAGGAAGAGCCGGTCGCCGGCGTTCAGCGGCACGGACACGACCCGGGGCGGAGCTACCTCGGCGAGACCGAGACCGAGCGGAGTGCACGGCTCGACGTCGAGTTCCACGACCCGCCCGTCCCGCAGCAGCAACGGCCCGGCCTGCCCGCACGCCACGATCCGCACCACCCGGGCGTCGGCGGAGAAGTCGAGCAGCACCGCCGTCGCGAACAGCTCGGCGTGCGGCTCACCCGCCGAGTCCACCGCCAGCCTCCGGTCGAGCCGGGCCGCCACGGCCTCCGGGTCCGGCTGGTCGAGCACCGCCTCCCGGAACGCCCCCAGCAGCGACGCGACCGTGGCGACGGCCGACAGCCCGTGCCCCTGCACATCCCCCATGACCGCCCGCACGCCGTAGGGGCCCGCCCGCACGTCGAAGAAGTCGCCTCCGACCAGCGTCCCGCTCTGCGCGGCCCGGTACAGGCCCGCACACCGCACCGGCCCGACCCGCTTCGGCAGCGGCGGCACCACAGCCCGCTGCGCGACCTCGGCGACGGTCCGCTCGGTGACCAGCTGCGCGTCCCGCCTGGTCCGGACGTACGACAGCAGCACGCTCAGCACCGACACGAAGCACACGGTCAGCAGGTCGGTGCTGCCGGGATCGTTGAGGTTGAACACGGGCACGGTCAGCACGACCACGACCAGCGCGCCCAGCACGGCGGTCGCCACCGGTCCGTGCGCCAGTACCGCGAGAGGCGGAATGGCGCCCAGCAGGAAGCCGATGTCCAGGGGATCCGGGCTGATCAGCTCCGCCGCGCACACACCCGCCAGCAGGGCAGACGGCAACACCCGGGCCCAGCCGGGCGGCGGTGCGCCGCGCAGCCAGCCCCGCCGCTCCGGGTCCCGGCGCGCCGGCCGGCCGCGCAGACTGCTCACACCACCACGCTGCTACGCCCGGCCGGCCGCCGCACGCGGGGCACCGCGATCTCGCCGGACTGGTCGGCGTCCGACCCGTGGCGCCCGAGGAGCAGCCGGGCCGTGCGGGAAAAGCGATGGACGGTCCACCGAGGGTCCCGTAGCGTATGGCGCGCCACGCCCGAGACCGATGGAAGGAGGGCAGAGCCGTGCAGTTCACACCGTTCCCGCGCTCCCTCCCCGTTGTTCCGGCGTGCTTCGGCTGACCCACCGGGAGCGCTTCACACAGCACCCGTCCCGGAGGACCTCCCATGACCGATCCGGTCATCCGCGCGCTCGGCACGAGCGACGCCCATCTCTTCGACACCCTGCCCGACCCGCTGGGCGCCCGTGAGGGCCACCGGCTGACCCGGCACCGCCCCGACTGGAAGCGGGTCGCCCTGCGCGACGGCCGTGTCGTCGCCCGCGGCGCCTGGTGGGGCGGCCCCGACGACACCGAGCCCCTCAACGTCAACTGGTTCGACGTGGCCGAAGGCGAGGAAGAAGCGGGCGCCGCGCTGCTGCGCTCCGGCCCCCGGCAGGTCGACCTGGAACTGAACCTGCCCGCCGGGTGGCGTGACGACCCGGCCCTGCGGGCCGCCGCCGAAACCCGCTTCACCGCCGCCCGGAAGGCCGGCTACGACCTCCTGGTCGAACGCCTGCTGTACCGCTGGACCCCCGACCGCGGCCTGCCCGAGCGGCCCGGGCGCCTCGACTTCCGAGCCGAACCGGACGACGCCGTGTTCTTCGACGCGCTGCGCCGCATCCACTCCGTCACCCTGGACGGCCACGCGCTCAAGGCCATCGAGCAGGGCGGACTCGACCGGGCGGCGCAGGAGGAACTCGACTTCTTCCACTGGTGCCCGTCGCCGCGCGAGTGGTGGCGGGTGGCGTACACCCCACAGGGCGAGGCGGCCGGCATCCACATCCCGGCCCACAACCCCTCGGGCCCCTGCGTCGGCTTCATCGGGGTCCTGCCGGACCAGCGCGGGCAGGGCTACGCCTACGACCTGCTGGCCGAGTGCACCCACTTCCTCGTCGAGCAGGGGGCGGAGTTCATCGCGGCGGCCACGGACCGGGGCAACTTCCCCATGGCGGCCAACTTCGCCAAGGCCGGCTTCCCGGTGGTGAGGGAACGCATCGACTTCACCCCGGTCTAGGACACCAGCCGCCTAGGACCCGCTGGTCAGCAGATCCTGGGCGGCCGTGAGGATCTCCGTGACCCGCAGCCCGAACGCCGCGTCACAGGCGTGCGGGCGGCCGGTCCGGGCGGCGTCGAGCAGCGCGTCCGCGGCCCGCGCCAGGGCGGGCACCGCTCCGTCGGAACTCTCCGGCAGCACCGCGACGCCGGCCTCTCCCCGCAGCTCCACGGCGGCACCGGCGGCGGCGGGCGGCGCCGTGAGGCTCAGGGTGAGGGTGCTCGACGCGCCACCGGCGTGGTCGAGGACGAGATGGGACGTGTCGCCGGGCCCGCACGCCGCCGCGGTGACCCGCCGCACGTCCCCCAGGACCGGCAGCAGCACGGACAGCGCGTGCGGGCCGACGTCCCACAGGGCGCCCTTCTCCCGCCGCCACGGGGTCGCGAAGGGGCTGTCGCCGGTGAACACCGCCCCGAGCCACTCGGCGCGCGCGGTGAACCAGCCCCCCAGCGCCGCCTGTTCGGCGATCCACGCCGCCGGCTCGGGCTGGAAACGGGTCGTGAAGAACACGACCGAGGCGACCCCCGCCTCCCCGGCCGCCTCGACCACCGCCCGCCCCTGCTCTACGGTCGGTGCGAGCGGCTTGTCGAGCAGCAGGTGACATCCGGCACGCGCCGCCCGCGCGGCGAGTGAGGCCTGCACCTCGGGCGGCAGCGCCACGGCGACGGCCTCCACGTCGGCGAACAGCTCGTCGACGTCGTCGTAGGCCCGGACGCCGTACCGCTCGGCCAGTTCCTTCGCCGCCTCGGGGCGACGGCCCCACACCCCCGTGAAGTCCAGCTCCCCGTGCCCGCTCAACGCGGGCGCGTGGGCCAGCCGGGCCCAGGGTCCGGTACCGAGCAGTCCTATGCGCATGCCGCCGCCTCTCCACGCTTCCGGAACGAAGAGCGTGCCACACGGAAACGACCGGCGGACAACAGAAAAGGCAAGGAGCGCTCTCCTTGCCACTCTCAAGTTATAGCCCACAGGGGGCCTTGCGGCAAGGCCCCCCGGCTCCCGCACAATGTCCGGCCTAGGCCCAGGACCTGCGGAAACGGGAGCATGACGTGACCCCTGCGACGACGAGCGCGTTCGATCTTCCCGACCGCCTCGCGCACAAGGCCGAACCGGCGCTGATCGCCGGGGACGAACAGCACTTCGCCGCCGTCGCCGACTGCCTGGAACAGTCGATCGCCGAACTGTCGGGCCGTCTGGAAGCCGCGCGCAGGGCGCCCGGCGGCAAGGGTCGGCAGGCGATGGACCGGGACGCCGAGATCCACCGGCTGACCGCCCGGCTGCGCACCCTGCGCCGCTTCGGACTCGACCTGTGCCTCGGGCGCATGGTCGGCGCCGACGGCTCCGAGCCCGTGTACGTCGGAAGGCTCGGCCTCACCGACAGCGAAGGGCGCCGGCTGCTGGTCGACTGGCGCTCCCCGGCGGCCGAACCGTTCTTCGGGGCCACCCACGCCGACCCGATGGGCCTGGCCAGCCGCCGCAGGTACCGCTGGACCGAGGGCCGGGTCGGCGACTACTGGGACGAGGTCTTCACCGCCGACGGACTGGAAGGGCACGCCGCGCTCGACGACCAGTCCGCCTTCATCGCAGGCCTCGGCACCAACCGCTCACCCCGCATGCGGGACGTCCTCGCCACCCTCCAGGCCGACCAGGACGCCATCATCCGCGCCGGTTCCCGCGGCGCCCTCGTCGTCGACGGCGGCCCCGGCACCGGCAAGACCGTCGTCGCCCTGCACCGCTCCGCCTACCTCCTCCACTCCGACCCGCGCCTGGCACAGCACCGCAGGGGCGGTGTGCTGTTCGTGGGCCCCCACCGGCCCTACCTGTCCTACGTCTCCGACGTCCTGCCCAGCCTCGGCGAGGAGGGCGTGCAGACCTGCCTCCTGCGCGACCTCGTGGACGAAGGCGCCTGCGCACAGGCCGAGACCGACCCGGAGGTGGCGCGCCTGAAGTCCTCCGTGGACATGGTGCGGGCGATCGAGGAGGCCGTCCGCTTCTACGAGGAGCCGCCCGCCGAGGCGATGACGGTCACGACCCACTGGTCCGGCATCCCGCTGAGCCCCGACGACTGGGCCACGGCGTTCGAGGCGGCGGAGCCGGGCACACCGCACAACGAGGCGCGCGAGCAGGTGTGGGAGGAACTGCTCACGATCCTCGTGGACAAGCACGAGGGCGAGGCGTCCGAGACATCGCTGCGCACGGCGCTGTCCCAGGACCGGGAGCTGTTCGCGGCCTTCAACCGTGCCTGGCCCGTGCTCGAGGCGGCCGACCTCGTCGGGGACCTCTGGTCGGTCCCCGCCTACCTGCGCAGGTGCGCCCCCTGGCTCGACCGCGACGAGGTCCGCACGCTGCAACGCGCGCAGCCCCAGGCCTGGACGCTGTCCGACCTGCCCCTGCTGGACGCGGCGCGACAGCGGCTCGGCGATCCGCAGACCTCCCGCCGCAGGCGCCGTCAGGAGGCCGCCGTCGCCGCCCAGCGGGAGGGCATGGCCGACGTCATCGACAACCTGCTGGAGGCCCACAGCCACGACGACGGCGAAGGAGTGCTGGTCATGCTGCGCGGGCAGGACATGCGCAACTCCCTCGTCGACGAGAGCGTCCTGCCGACGGCCGACCCGGACCGGCTCGCCGGGCCGTTCGCGCACATCGTCGTGGACGAGGCCCAGGAACTGACCGACGCGGAATGGCAGATGCTGCTGCTGCGCTGCCCGTCCCGCAGCTTCACCATCGTCGGGGACCGCGCCCAGGCCCGCCACGGATTCACGGAGTCGTGGCGGGAACGGCTGGAGCGGGTCGGTCTGGACCGCGTCGAGTCGGCCGCCCTGACCGTCAACTACCGGACACCCGCGAAGATCATGGCGAAGGCCGAGCCGGTCATCAAGGCGGTGCTGCCGGACGCCAACGTGCCGACGTCGATCCGCGGCGGCGGCGTCCCCGTCCGGCACGGCTCCACCACGGAGCTGCACTCCGTCCTCGACCGGTGGGCGGCCGAACACGCCGACGGGATCGCCTGTGTCATCGGCGATCCCGCGTTCCGGCCGACGTCCCCCCGTGTGCGCGCGCTGACGCCGGAGCTGTCGAAGGGGCTGGAGTTCGACCTGGTCGTACTCGTCGACCCGGAGGACTTCGGCGACGGCGTCCAGGGCGCCGTCGACCGCTATGTGGCGATGACCCGGGCCACGCAGGAACTCGTGGTCCTCACGAGTTCCTGACGTCCGCCGGGCCCGGGTGGCGCCACCGCACACACCGGCGGTGAACCGTGTGTGCGGGCGGCCCTCGGGCGGGCGGTCCGGGGTGCGGGGCTCGGCGTTCAGCTCTCCGAGCTGATGTTGACCATCCACGGGACGCCGAAGCGGTCCGTGCACATGCCGAACACGTCACCCCACATCTGCTTCTCCAAGGGCACCGACACCGAGCCGCCCTCAGACAGCTTCTCCCAGTAGCCGCGCAGCTCGGCGTCGTCGTCGCCGCTCAGGCTGACGGAGTAGGAACCACCCTGTGCCGGCTCCGTGCCCGGCGGGTTGTCGGCGCCCATCAGGGTGAAGCCGGCAGGGGTCTCCAGCATGCCGTGCATGATCTTGTCGGCGTTCGGGGCGTCCGCCTGCCCGAAGTCCCCGTAGCTGTTGAGGTCGAGTGTGCCGCCGAAGACCTCCTTGTAGAACTCCATCGCCTGCCGGGCGTCGCCGTTGAAGGTGAGGTACGGGTTGAGACGCAAGGCCATGAAAACCTCCCAGAAAGGGGCAAGGTGGGTTTTCGCGCAGCGTATCGCCGAGCACGGGGGTCGGCGCGCCGAGCGGGACGGTGCGAAGGCCTGGTCGGCCGGATCGGGCTCTCGGAGGTCACCCTCGACGAACTGGGGCGGCCCGGGAGCTCGTCGATGTCATGAGCGTGCACAACCGGTACAGCCTGCTCGACCGGGCGGTGGGTCCCCGCCGTTCACGGGGTGCGGCCTGCTCGTCTCGTCGGCCAGATTCGGCCAGGGGAGAGCCGCGACCGGTCCGTGCCGGGGGCCCCGGTCGAGCACCTGCCGGGGGAGCACGGCGGGGTCGGCACGCGGGGGCGGGTCAGGTCGTCGGTTCGCCGTGTGGCAACCCGTCGTGAGGCCGGACGCGTCCGGGCCGTGGCGCCGGGGCTCACGCCTCCTCGGACGCCCCGTTGTTCCAGTCGTAGGGGCCGCCGCCCTGCCACTCGATCAGCTCGGTGTCGTCGACGGCCGTGTCGGTGGTGGGCAGGCCCTCGCGGTGCAGCAGGTCCAGTACGTCGAAGAGGCTGTAGGCGACGCCCATGCGCTCGCCGCGGATGGTCACCAGCCGTCCGCCGTCCGTCGCGGGCGGCTGCACGACCACAGGGGGTTGACCGTCCATAGCCCCACCATGCTCCCGAAACGGCCGGTTCGCAGCTCGGTGGCGTCCAGAAGCGGTACGGACCCGTGCCCGGCACCGACGTCGGAGCCGCTGTGCGCCGGTGACAAGGCGCGAGGCGGAAGCTGAGTTCTCATCAGCACCGCCTGAGAACGGCCCTGCCGCCGCCCTAGCGTCCGTGGCATGGACATGAACCGCATGCGCAGAGGGAGGTGGGGCGGCGCCGTGCTGGCGGTGCTGCTGACCACCGGGACACTGACGGCCGCCGCCCCGGGTGCCCGGGCCGACACGGCCCGCACCGAGACACCGGTGAGATCGACCTCCCCGGTGACCGCGGTGAAGGAATCGATGGTGCGGGTGAAGGTGCCGCTGCCGGAGTCGGCCGGGGCCCGTCCGGCGGCGTGCGACTGGCTGTCGTACCTGCGCTACCGCTCCGCCGACGGGCCGGCCGCGTCCGCCGACGCGGACCGGATCCTCATCGCCCAGCCCGGCATCCTGGAGGGAGCGGGCGCCTTCGACAGCGTCGCCCGCAACACCGTCGCGAAGGCCGCCGGGCAAGGACGGCACATCGAGTTCTGGGCCCTGGACCGGCGTTCCAACTGCCTGGAGGACCGCACCGGCATCGCCTCCGGCGACCAGCACGCGGCGGTCGACTACTACTACCGCGGCAAGCCGGTCGGCGGCCGGACGTTCGACGGGTTCGTCGGCAACGGACAACTGGGCTGGATGGCCGGGCTCGGGATCGAGCAGACGGTACGCGACCAGTACGACCTGCTCACCGCCGAGCTGCCCTCCCAGGCGCAGCGCAAGCGGAAGGTGCTGTGCGGCGGGCACTCGCTGGGCGGTGTCATCACCGGCTACTTCGCCACCGCCGACTTCGACGGGAACCGCGCCACCACCGCGGACGCCGGATACAACCAGTGCGCCGGCTACTTCGCCCTCGACACCACCGTCTCCACCTCGCTGGCCGACCTCAGCGGCAGCATCCCGGACGACACCAACCTCCCCGACATCGGCCTCGGGTACGGCGTCGTGCAGGCCGGGCTCGACAGCGGGGTGCTGCCCCGCACGCTGTCCGCGCCGGTGCTGCTCAACCCCGAGACCATGACCCTGCTCGGCATCGCGGGCCTGGGCGCCCTCAACGACCTGGAGGGCGAGGCCGACCTGCCCCGCTACCTGCCCAGGAGCCTCAACATCGAGGCCACCAACCGCTTCCTGTTCTCCAAGGACACCGCCGCGTTCCTCACGGGCACACCCTCGGTGAAGGACTTCCGGCTCACCAACGGGGCGGTGCTCGGGGCGCTGCTCGACGACAACTCCGTACCGCTGGCGTTCCTCCAGACCAGCGTCGGCTTCTTCGACGGCGGGCCCGTCGTCGACAAGACCTTCCCCGTCGCCAACGGCGGTGACCAGCAGGCCGGGCTGTACGGCACCGCGTACAAGGCCATCCCAGGCAAGCCGCAGGGGCCGCTCTACACCTGGCGCAACTACGACCGCGTCGGCGATCCGGACGACCCCGGCCACCGGTCGGCCGACGGCACCCCGTTCACGGGCGCCGGCGAGGAGGTCACCGATGTGCGCCAACTGGCCCGCAGTCTCGCCGAGCAGCCGCTGGACTTCACCGAGCAGTACTTCCCGACCAAGCTCGTCACGGACATCCAGCTGGCCACCTCGCCGCAGGTGAAGAAGCTCGTCGTCCACCCCGAGGGGATCGAGGCCAACCCGGTGCTCACCGTGCTCGCCGGTGAGGGGCTGCTGGCCGGCCGGGTCCCCGCCGACCTGCACCCGGTGGTCGCCGACGGCTACCAGCACCTCGACGTCCTGACTGCCGCGCCCGCGCAGAACGACGGCCGGCCCGAGCCCGTCTCCACCAGCCTCGCCGGTTTCGCTCGGGCACCGCGCTAGTCCCCGCCGGTACGCACGCGAAGGGGCCCGGGAGGAACTCCTCCCGGGCCCTTTTCGTGTACTTCGGAGCTCAGAGTCTGCCCGCGGCGAACCCGGCCGCCTGCTCGGCGTCGTCCCGATAGCCCAGGTGCGCCCCGACGTCGCCTCCGCCGTTCTCGCAGACGGGGTCGCCCTTGGCGCACAGGTCGAGGGTGCGGCTCTGGTAGGTGCCGGTGACGCTCTTGCCGAGCGCCCGGATCGGGTTGCCGAACAGCAGCACCGCGGCGACCTTCGGCTCGACCGCCGCGGGCAGCGTGGCGACGATGGGGCTGCCGACCACCGCGCCCGCGCTGCTGATGCCGATCGAGTTGTCGACGACGTTCGCGCCCTGCGAATAGCCGACGAGGACGAACTTCTGATTCGGACAGGCGGCGGCCTGGCTCTTCACATGATTCACCAGGTCGAGATTGCCCTGCGCCGCGGATGTGGGGGAGAGGTCGGCGGGGTAGTTCACCTTGTAGCTGGACAGGTTCTTTCCCGCTGCTTTCTTCTGCAGCGCGGAAAACACCGGATCGCCGACGATGAAGCCGAGCGTGCCCGGCTCGAAGGTGCCGCGGGCGGCGACGACCTCGACGTCCGAGCAGGCCGCGGCCGAGGCCGGGGCGGCCGAGACGGTGGCGAGCCCGGCGCCGCCGGCCAGCGAGAGCGCCGCGAGGCACATACGGATACGCATGGGGGATCCTCCGCGTGACAGGCGCATCGAGCGCCTTCGGAAAAGGACGCCCCGAACGTATTCGCTTTCTCCGGACCACTGTTATGGACGGGATTATGGAAACGTCACGGGTTTTTGTCGCCGATTGAGTGCCCGGCCTGAATTCAGGACGTCAGTTCCGCGGTGGGCGCAAGGATTCCGCGCGCAACGCCAGAATGAGGTCCAGGCGCGTCGCCGGGTCGTGCAGGGCGTCACCGAAGAGCTTCTCCAGCTGCCGCAGCCGGTAGCGGACCGTCTGCGGGTGGATGTGCAGGCGTACGGCGACGTCCGGCACGTTGCTGCCGCTGAGCAACCACGCCAGCAGGGTCTCGGCGAGCCGGTCGCGTTGCCCGGCCGAGACCGTGTCGAGGGGTGCGAGGACCCGCGCCTGCAGCCGTTCCAGCAGCGGTTCGTCGCCGTACAGCAGCAGCGTCGACAGATGCTCGGAGCAGCGCACCACACCCTGGCGGGGGAGCACCCCACGGCCCATCAGCCCCAGCGCCCGGCTGGCCAGGCGCAACGACTGCGCCGCGTCGGTGACCGCGACCGTCGGGCCGATCGCGGCGGGCCGGCCGCGCAGCGCGAGCGTGAACGCCCGGCCGCCGATGCCCCCCGGGCCGTCCGGATCCGGCACCAGCATGCGCGGGGGACGGGACCCCATGTCCACCAGCGCGCCCGCCGCCGCCAGCGGCCGGTCCTCCTCCCGCCGGTCCGGCGCCGCGGCGAGCGCCACGACCGCGACCGTCCGGGGCACCGGCCAGCGTGCGCTGTGCGCCAGGTCCTGCACGGCCTCCGGCGCCACCGGACCGTCATCGAGGAGCAGGTCGAGCAGGCGCTTGCGGCGGCGCTCCAACTCGTCGGAGCTGCGCAGCTGTGCCTCCGCGTACCCGGAAGCGGCCGCCTGGGCCACCTCGTGGACGGTCCGGAACGCCAGCTCTCCCAGCGCGGCCACGACGGTGGAGTCCAGCCCGAGTTCCTCGGCCGTACGGCCCATCTGCCGCCAGGCGCACAGCCCGCCGACCCGCAGCGCGGACTGCAGGGCGTCCAGGCTGCGGCCCTCCAGCGCCTCGCCCCGCCCGAGTTCGTAGTACGTCGCCGCGATCGCGCCCCCGTCGTCGCGCGGATCGGCGATGTGGTCGACGAACAGGGTGAGCGCCTGCACCACCCCGGACCGCAGGTTCTGGCGGTAGGTCCCGTCGGCGGGCCGCGCGTACTCGGGGACCTGCCTGCGGACCTCCTCCTCCACCTCGTCGGCGACGCCCGCCAGATTGGCGCGCAACAACTCCGCCAGCTCGGGAGGAGGCTGGGGTGCTACGGGGCGGTCCGGCACGCCGCGCGGAGTGGGCACAGCCATCACGGACACTCCTTTCGACCGGAAGCGGCTCACCCGCGGGCTGGTGCCTGTGGGACGAGTGGGTAGTCCTGTGTGGGACGGACGACCCCTCCGCTCCGTTCCGTGCCCCGACGACGCCTCCGTCACTCGGGCACGCCCAGTGCACGGGCGAGGACAGGCCACGAGGCGGTGAACTCCGGCTTCCAGTGCGTCCAGTCGTGCCCGCCGCCCCCGTAGAAGTGCGTGGTGGCAGGGATGCCCATGAGGGCCAGCGTGCGGGCGAAACCCTGGGCCGAGGGCCACAGGGCGCTCTCCAGGATCCCGGGCAGCGGATCGCCGCCGCCGCCCACCCCGCTGCCCTGCGACGCGTACAGCGCGGTGCCGCGCAACCCGCCGGCGCGGGCGCGCGGATTGAACTCGCGCCAGGTCAGCAGGTTGAGCAGCGGGTTTCCCCACAGGGACGCGGCCGGCAGGTTCTCGCGCGCCACGATCGCGTCCATGATGGCGGGAACACCGGGGGCCGTGGTGTCCAGGACGCCGCTGTAGGAGGCCGCCGCCTTGAACGCACCGGGGTGGCGGGCCGCGTGGGCCATGGCCCCGTAACCGCCGGTGGACACCCCCGCGACCGCCCGTACACCGGAGGCCCGGTAGTCCCGGGCGAGCAGCGCCGGCACCTCCTTCACCTGGAACGTCTCGTAGTCGGGGCCGCCGCGCCAGACGCTCGGGATGCCGGTGGGTCCCGCGTCCGGCATCGCCACGATCAGGTCCCGGCCCGCGGTGAACGCCTCGATGTCCGTCTCGCGGGTCCAGGACGTGTAGTCGTCGTGGGCGCCGTGCAGCAGGTACAGCACGGGGTACCTCTTCTCCGGCCGCGTACCGAAGTCCGACGGCAGGATCAGGCGGACCGGCGCGCTCCTGCCGAGCGCGGCGGAGGGCACGGACACGTCCAGCGTGCGCGCCCCCGTTCGGCCGGCCGCCCGCGCGGGGGCCGTGCCGGCCGTGGCCCCGAAGAGGGCGGCGAGTCCGGCGGCGGCCGTAGCTCTGGCGACGGTACGGCGGGACACTCCGGCAGCGGGCTTGTGCGGCAGGTCGGGCATGACGGCTCCTCGGGTTCCTGGTCAGGGGGCCGGCTCGGCGAGCAGGCGGCCCAGATGGGCGGCGATCGCGTCGACGTGCGGCGGATCGAGCAGGGAGAGGTGGTGACCGGGCACCGGCACCACCTCCAGGCCGGGGCACACCTCGTCCCAGCCCAGTGCCGGGTCGTCCCGCTCGTACGCCGGGTCGCGCACGGTGTGCGGCGCGGGGTCGGTGGCCCGGTAGAGCACGGCCGGCCCGTCATGGCGCCCTGGCCGGTGCGCCTCGCCGATGCCCATGTCCAGGTAGGAGGCCCGCTGGTGCTCCAGCGCGGCGGCCGGTACGTCGGCGGCCTCCCGCAGTGCCCGCAGCACGGTGTCGATCCGGGCCGCGTCGTCGTCGACGGCCACGAGCTCGTCGTACGGCAGCTCCAGGCGCACGCCGTAGGTGTCGGCGACGTGACGGGCGAAGCCCTCGAAGTGCGCCCTGGTCCGTTCGGCACGGGTCGAACCCGGGCGGGGGAGGGGCCGCACGGAGTCGATGAGCACGACCAGCCGCACCTCCCGCCCGGCGGCGGTCAGCTGCCGCGCGGCCTCCTGGGCGACGAAACCCCCGAAGGACCAGCCACCCAGCACGCAGGGCCCCTCGGGGTGGGCGGCGCCGATCGCCTCGGCGTAGCGCCGCGCCTTCTCGGGCACGGTCCGGGCTTCCTCGATCCGCTCCAGTCCGTACACCGGCTGGTCGTCGCCGAGGCGTTCGGCGAGCCTCCGGTAGACATCGACCGTGCCTCCGGCGGCGTGGACGAGGAACAGCGGGGGCCGCGCACCGCCGGGGCGCAGGGGCCGCACCGGGGAGTCGTCGCGGGGGAGGGCGCGCTCGACCCGGGCGGCGGCGTCCTCGACCGTGACGGCGGCGAACAGCTCGCGCAGGGGCAGTTCGACGCCGAACTCGCGCTCCACCGCCGTGCGGATCCGCACGGCCATCAGCGAGTCGAGCCCCAGGTCGGCCCACGCGGTGCCCGGGGTGACACGGGCGGGGGAGTGTCCGGTGACGGCGGCCGTGTGGTGGATCAGGCGGGCCAGGACCGAGGAGGCCTCCGGCAGGTGGCCGGACGGTTCGTCCCGCACCGGCTCGGCGCGGTGCGCCGGGCCGTCCGTCCACCAGTGCCGCACGTGCCGCCACCGGGGCAGCGGCAGGTCGACGACCCGTCCCTGCGGGACGGGCAGCCGCTGTCCGGCCGCGTAGAGGGCCGCCAACTGCCCGGCGAAGGCCTCCGAGCCGTCGGCGTCCCGGCGCAGGGTGGCCAGGGCGAGGGCGCCGGGCACGGTGTCGGCGACGGCCCCGGTCAGCACCGGATGAGGCGAGATCTCGACGAAGGCCGTGTGGCCGTCGGCCGCGGCCGAGGCCAGCGCCCGGTCCAGCCGCACGGGCCGCCGCAGGTTGGCGGCCCAGTGCGCGGCGTCGAAGAGACAGTCGCCGCGCGGGTCGTCCAGGACCGTGGAGTGCACCGGGACGCGCGGCCGCCGCCCCCGCAGGCCCGACAGCCCGTCCACCAGCTCCGGCAACAGCCCGTCCACCTGCGGCGAATGCCCGGCTCCCACGACCCGCATCACCCTGGCCGCCCGGCCCCGTCCCTCCAGCAGGCGCACGAGCCGCGCCACCGCCGCCTCCTCACCGGTGACGACCTTCTGCCGCGGGGAGGAGTGCACGGCGACATGGACGTCCGGGAAGTCCCGCTCCAGCGCGTCCAGTTCGGTGTCGTCCAGGTCCACCACGGCCATCGCGCCACCGCGCAGGCCGCTCAGCAGCCGGGCCCGCACCGCGATGACCCGCGCCCCCTCCTCGACGTCCAGCGCGCCCGCGCACACCGCCGCCGCCACCTCGCCCATGGAGTGGCCGATGACGGCGGCCGGCTCCACCCCGTGTGACCGCCAGAGCTCGGCGAGCGCCAACTGGAGTCCGAACAGCACCGGTTGGGCGACCTCCAGACGGTCCAGGCCCTCACCCGAGGACAACCGGTCGTAGAGCGACAGGCCGCACTCCGGGGCGAGCCGCGGGTCCAGCTTCTCGACGGCTGCGGCGAACGCGGGTTCCTCGGCCAGCAGCCGGCGCCCCATGCCGGGCCACTGGCTGCCGTAGCCCGAGAAGACCCACACCGGGCCGGGGCCCACACGATCACGGTCCCCGGTCGTCACCCGGGCGTCGGCGCGCCCTGCCGCCAAGGCGTCCAACGCGTCGGCCAGTTCGGCGCGATCGCGGGCGACCACGGCGGCACGCACCGGGCCCCGGCCCGCGCGCCCGGCCAGGGTCCGGGCCACGTCGGCGGGGTGCGGCGCGCTGTCCCGCAGCCGGGCGGCGAGCCTGCCCGCCGTGTCGCGCAGACGCTCGGTGCCGAGGTCGCTGAGCAGATGAACCCGGGCCGCCGGAGCCTCCGACGGCCGTGCCGGAACAAGGCCGGGCGGCCCTTCCTCCAGCACCACATGGGCGTTGGTGCCACCGAATCCGAACCCGGAGACGCCCGCGACGGCCGTGCCGCCGTAGCGGGGCCAGGGCTCCGGCTCGGTCACCACCCGCAGCCGGGCGTCGGTGAGGGAACTGCCCCCCTCGCAGTGCAGGGACGCGGGGATGCCGTCGTGGTGCAGCGCCAGCACGGTCTTCACCAGGCCGGCGACGCCCGCGGCGGACTCCAGATGGCCGAGGTTGCCCTTGGCGGAGCCCAGCAGCAGCGGCTGGTCGGGGTCCCGGCCGGCGCCGAGCACCGCGCCGAGCGCACCCGCCTCGATCGGATCGCCGAGCGGAGTGCCGGTGCCGTGGGCCTCCACGTAGTCGACGTGCTCCGCGGCCAGCCCGGCCTGCGCGTACGCCCGCTCCAGCAGCGCCCGCTGGGCGGCCGGGTTGGGCGCCATCAGACCGTTCGAGCGGCCGTCGGAGTTGACGGCGGTGGCGCGGACGACGGCCAGCACCCGGTCGCCGTCCCGCTCCGCGTCGGACAGCCGCTTCAGGATCACGGCGGCGCAGCCCTCACCGCGCCCGATGCCGTCCGCCCGCGCCGAGAACGGCTTGCAGCGCCCGTCCGGGGCGAGTGCGCCCGCCCGGCGGAAGGCGACCGTGACGGCCGGCGAGAGCAGCAGGTTGACGCCGGCGGCGATCGCCGTGTCGCTCTCGCCCGAGCGCAGGCTGACGCAGGCGTGGTGCACGGCGACCAGCGAGGACGAGCAGGCCGTGTCGACGGCCAGGCTCGGCCCCCGGGTGTCCAGGACGTAGGAGAGCCGCCCGGCGGCGACGCCGAGCGCGCCCCCGGCCGGCGCCCAGGGGTCGACGGCGGCCGGGTCGGCGCCCGTGAGCTGCCCGTACTCCGGCGCCGAGATGCCCACGAACACGCCGGTGGCCGTGCCCGCCAGGGACCTCGTCGGCACGGCGGCGTGGTCGAGCGCCTCGTGGACGACCTCCAGCAGGATCCGCTGCTGGGGGTCCATCACCGCGGCCTCGCGCGGGGTGACGCGGAAGAACTCCGCGTCGAACCCGGCGATGTCGTCGAGGTAACCGCCGTAGGGATGCGCGTCGGCGGGCGGGAACGCGGTGAAGTCGCGCCAGCGGTCCTCCGGGACGCGCCGGATCGCGTCGACGCCGTCGCTGAGCAGCCGCCAGTAGTCCTCCGGGCCGTGCACCCCGCCGGGAAGGCGGCAGCCGACCCCGATGACCGCCACCGGCTCGCCCGCGCCGCCCGTCGCCGCGCCACTCGGCGCCGGTGCCTCCGCTGCTCCCCGCACCCCCGGGTCGCACAGCCGCTCCACCAGGGCCTGACCGGTGGGCGCCTCCCACAGCAGCGTCGTCGGCAGTTCGCGGCCCGTGGCGCGGGAGAGCTCACCGGCCAGGGCGACGGCGTCGCGCGAGGCCATGCCGAGGTCCGCGAGCGGCCGGTCCATCGGGACGTCCCGCGGGGACGTGCCGGTCCAGACGGCCACCCGCTCGGTGATCAGCCGGCGCAGCCCGCTCTCGTCGACGGGCCTCATCCCGTGGCACCCGCCCGGTCCTGCCCGCCGTAGGCGCCCTCCAGGTACCGGGTGCGGGTCAGCGCCCGCGACACCTTGCCACTGGAGGTGCGTGGGACCGTGCCCGGCGGCATGACGACGACGTCGGCCAGCCGCAGCCCGTGCCGGGCGGACACCGCACCGCGCACGGCACGCACCACGGCCGCCACGTCCAGCTCGGCGAGCCGCACGGTCCGCGCGTGCTCCGCCACCACGACCGCACGCTCACCACCGGCGCCCCCCGGCACGGCGAAAGCGGCGAGCCGGTCCCGGCGCACCGCCTCGTGCGCCTCCTGCGCGGTCGCCTCGACGTCCTGCGGATAGTGGTTGCGCCCGTCGACGATGATCAGGTCCTTCAGCCGCCCCGTGACGACCAGTTGACCGTCCAGCACCGTCCCCAGATCGCCCGTGCGCAGCCAGCGGCCCGGTCCGGCCGCTTCGTCCGCGAACTCCGCGCCGAAGACCTCGCGCGCGTCGCGGTTCCAGTAGCCGCGGCCAACGTTCGGGCCCTGCACCCAGATCTCCCCGACCACGCCCTCCGGAAGCGGCACCCGCGCCAGCGGGTCCGCGATACGGACCCGCTGGCCCGCCGGGGTGCCGCAGCCGGCCAGCAGCACCGCCCGGGGGTCGTCGGACCGGGCCGGTAGGGCCTTCCCGGCCGCCAGGGCGTCACGGTCGAGCGCGAACCGGCTCAGCGGCTCACCCGGCCTGGCCGCGCACACGAACACCGTGGCCTCGGCCAGCCCGTACGACGGGCAGTGCGTCCCGGGCGCCAGGCCCTGGCCCGCGAACGCCGCGTGGAAACGGTCGGCCGTGCCCGGGCGGACCGGTTCACTGCCGTTGATCAGCGCGGTCACCTTGTCCAGCCGCAGCCCTTCCTTCTGGTCGGCGGTGACGGTCGCGACGCAGTAGTCGTAGGCGAAGTTGGGCGCGGCGCTCACGGCGTTCGGGTGCGCGGCGAGCAGCCGCAGCCAGCGCACCGGCTCGTGCAGGAAGGCGGCCGGGTCCATCAGCACCGACGGCTCCCCGCGCACCACCGGGGCCGCGACGCTGAGCACCAGTCCCATGTCGTGGTACAGCGGCAGCCAGCCCACGCTGGTCATCGGGCGGCTGTCCAGGCCGTAGGCGGCCAGCGCCTGACGGGCGTTGGCGACGACGTTGCCGTGACCGATGTCCACGCCGGCCGGGGCGCGGGTCGAACCCGAGGTGTACTGGAGGTAGGCGGGCGCCTCGGGGTCCGGGGCGACCGGCCGCCACTGCCGGCCCGCGTCGTCGGGTACCTCGTCCGCGACGACGATCCCCGGCCCGCCGGGCCCGAGGAAGGCGCGCACCTCCTCGCGGACCCGGCTCGTGGTCACCACGACCGAGGGCCGCGCGTCGGCCAGGACGCCGGCGAGGCGGTCCGCGTGGCCGGGCAGCCCGGGCGTGTACAGCGGCACGGCGACCAGCCCGGCGGCCAGGGCCGCGAGGAAGGCGGTCACGTACTCCGTGCCCTGGGGGCACAGCAGCGCGACCCGGTCCCCGGGATCCGCCTCGTCGGCGAGGCGCGCGGCCAGTGCCCGCACCCGCACGTCCAGGCGCCGCCAGGTCAGGGTGCGGTGCACACCGCGCGAGTGGGGCGCCGGGTGCTCCACGAAGGTGAAGGCCCGGCGCTCGGGGCTGGTCTCGGCCCAGTGCCGCACGTACTCCGGCAGGGTGGGGCACTCGGGCGCGAGCGGGGGGCGGCGGCTGTCCATCAGGCGGGGCTCCTCACGGCGCGATCGGCCTACGGGTCGCTGGGGGAAAGGGGGACTTCGCGGACACGGCCTAGAGGGGGATGTTGCCGTGCCGGCGTTCCGGCATCGGGGCGCGTTTGCCGCGCAGCGCGCGCAGGGCGCGGCAGACCTGCTCACGGGTCTCGCGCGGCGCGATGACGGCGTCGACATAGCCGCGCTCGGCGGCGAGGTACGGCGTGCCGTGGGTGTGTTCGTACGCGGCGAGAAGGCGGGCGCGCAGCGCTTCCGGCTCGTCGGAGGCGGCCAGTTCGCGCCGGTGCAGGACGCCCACGGCACCCTCGGCTCCCATGACGGCGATCCGGGCGGTGGGCCAGGCGAGGTTGACGTCGGCCCCCAGGTGCTTGGAGCCCATCACCGCGTAGCCGCCGCCGTACGCCTTGCGCACGACGACCGTGACCTTCGGGACGGTGGCCTCGGCGTAGGCGTACAGCAGTTTCGCGCCGCGCCGGATGATCCCGGCCTGCTCCTGCCGCACCCCGGACAGATAGCCGGGTACGTCGGCGAAGGTCAGCAGGGGAATGCCGAACGCATCACAGAACCGGACGAAGCGCGCGGCCTTCTCGGACGCGTCGATGTCGAGGACCCCGGCGGAGTGCAGCGGCTGGTTGGCGACGACGCCCACCGAGCGGCCCTCGACCCGGGCCAGGGCGCAGATGATGTTCGGCGCGAACATCTCCTGCACCGGCAGTAGTTCACCGTCGTCGACGACCGCGCGCAGGATGCGCCGCATGTCGTAGGCCTCGCCGAGCCGGTCCGGGACGACCTCGTCGAGTTCGGCGCCGGGCGGCGCGTGGCCGGGGGCGTACTCCGGGGGCCGCTCCAGGTTGTTGGCCGGCAGGTACGACAGCAGGTCGCGCACCGTGTCGAGGGCGTCCTCCTCGTCGGCGGCCAGGAAGTGGGCGTTGCCGTTGACGGTGTTGCTGGTGCGGGCGCCGCCCAGCTCCTCGGCGGTGGTGCGCTCACCCGTGACCGTCTCGATGACGTCGGGACCGGTCACGAACATGTGCGAGGCGCCGTCCACCATCACCGTGAAGTCGGTGATCGCCGGCGAGTACGCAGCGCCGCCCGCGCACGGGCCGAGGATCACCGACAGCTGCGGGATCACCCCGGACGCCTTGACGTTGCGCCGGACCAGTTCGGCGTAGAGGGCCAGGGAGGCGACGCCCTCCTGGATGCGGGCGCCACCGGAGTCGTTCAGACCGATCACAGGGCAGCCGGTCTTCAGGGCCAGCTCCATCAGCGCGACGGTCTTCTCGCCGAAGGCCTCACCCATGCTGCCGCCGAACACCGTGGAGTCCTGGGCGAAGACGCACACCGGGCGACCGTCGACCGTGCCGTACCCGGTGACCACCCCGTCGCCGTAGGGGCGGCGGGCGTCGGGGCCGGTGGGCCGGGCCCGCACGAACAGGCCGGTCTCGGTGAAGGAGTCCTTGTCCACCAGCCGTTCGATCCGCTCCCGGGCCGAGAACTCCCCGCGTCTGCGCGGCCCGCCGGGCGCCGCCGCCCGCGCCCGGCGGTGCTCCAGGCAGGCGACGCGCTCCGCGGTGCCTCCGGGCGTGCGCGTCGCCGTCTCCCCCGGACCGGATGCTGTCACCTCTGTGCTCACAACCACCTCCGAAGTGGTTCTCGAATATGGCAGCGAGGCGGAGGGCTGCCCTACGCATCTCCTTACTGTGTGCGGGAGTTGAGTCCTCCGGTGTGGCGTTTCATCCCCCGGTGACAAGGGGGCCCGCCGGTGCCCGGGGTGATTCAGCGGTCCGGGTGCTGAATGCGTTCTCCTTCTTCTATTGGACCCCCGGCTGACCGGCGTCCAGGCTGGAGTGCACCATCGCCCGACAGCCGGAAGAGGTCACGACCCATGCACACCCGCCGCATCGGTGACGTCGAGGTCAGCGCGATCGGCCTGGGCGCGATGCCCATGTCCATCGAGGGCCGACCGGACGAGGCACGCTCCCTCGCCACCCTCCACGCCGCCCTCGACGCCGGTGCGACCCTGATCGACACCGCGGACGCCTACCACCGCGACGCCGACGAGGTCGGCCACAACGAAACCCTGATCGCCAAGGCCCTCGCCTCCCACGACCGCGGCGGGGACGTCCTGGTCGCCACCAAGGGCGGCCACCTCCGCCCCGGCGACGGCAGCTGGACGCTCGACGGCAGCCCCCGCCACCTCAAGGCGGCCTGCGAGGAGTCCTTGCGCCGCCTCGGCGTCGAGGCCATCGGCCTCTACCAGTTCCACCGCCCCGACCCGCGCGTCCCCTACGCCGAGTCCGTCGGCGCGATCCGTGACCTGCTGGACGAGGGCAAGATCCGCATGGCCGGCATCTCCAACGCGAACCCCGAGCAGATCCGGCAGGCGAACGAGATCCTCGGCGGGCGTCTGGTCTCCGTGCAGAACCAGTTCTCCCCGGCCTTCCGCTCCAGCGCGCCGGAACTGCGCCTGTGCGACGAACTCGGCATCGCCTTCCTGCCCTGGAGCCCCCTCGGCGGCATCTCGAAGGCCGGTGGACTGGGCTCGGGCCACGCCGCCTTCGCCCGGATCGCCGACGCGCACGGCGTGAGCCCGCAGCGGGTGTGCCTGGCCTGGATGCTCGCCAAGTCGCCCGTGGTGGTCCCCATCCCGGGCGCGAGCCGGCCCGAGACCATCCGCGACTCGCTCGCCGCCACCGACCTCACCCTGAGCGCCGCGGAGCTGGCGGAGCTGGACGCCGCCTGAGCGGGCCACGAGACCCGGGGACGGCCGCGCGCCGCCCCGGGTCTCCTGCTGCAAGCGCACGCCCCGAACCGGCAACCGGAGAGGACCACCGCCCGATGGCATCGCCATGGGAAAGACCGCTCGACCACCGCTACCGGGGCGAGCACCCGGTCCGCACCCTCGCCTACCTGCTGCGCGCGGACCGGCGGCGGCTCCTCGGCGCCGTCGCCGTCTTCACCGTCAAGCACAGCCCCGTCTGGCTGCTGCCGCTGATCACCGCGTCCATCATCGACACCGTCGTCCAGCACCAGCCGCTCACCCGGCTCTGGACCAGCACCGGCCTCATCCTGTTCATCCTGCTGATCAACTACCCGCTGCACGTGCTGTACGTCCGTCTCCTCTACGGCAGCGTCCGCCGCATGGGCACCACCCTGCGCTCCGCGCTGTGCACCCGCATGCAGCAGCTGTCCATCGGCTACCACTCCCGGGTCAGCGCCGGAGTCCTCCAGGCCAAGGTCGTACGTGACGTCGAGACCGTCGAGCAGATGGTCCAGCAGACCGCCGAGATCGGCCTCGGCGCGACCACCGTGCTCACCGGCGGACTGGTCATCATCGCCGTCCGCACCCCCGAGTTCCTCCCCGTGTTCCTCGTCGTCGTGCCCGCCGCCGCGCTCCTGGTGGCCCGGCTGCGGGCCCGGCTGCGCACGCACAACGAGCACTTCCGCCACGAGGTGGAGACCCTGTCCTCCCGCGTGACGGAGATGACCCGCCTCATCCCCGTCACCCGCGCCCACGGCCTGGAGGGCAACGCGCTGCGCCGCATGAACGGCACCCTGAACCGGCTGCTCACCTCCGGCCTGCGCCTGGACCTGGTCAACGGCCGGTTCGGCTCCCTGGCCTGGGTCGTGCTCAACGTCGTCGGTGTGCTGGTCCTGGCCGGCGCGGCACTGATCTCGTACCACGGCATGTGGGGCGTCACCGCCGGGGACGTCGTGATGCTCAGCGCCTTCCTGACCACGCTGACCAACTCCACGACGACGCTGGCGGGGCTCGCCCCGGTGATCACCAAGGGCCTGGAGTCGGTGCGCTCGGTCGGCGAGGTCCTGCAAGCCCCCGAACTGGAGGACAACGCCGGCAAATCCGCCCTCACCGCCCTGCGCGGTGCCGTCACCTTCGAGCGGGTCGACTACGCCTACGAGAGCGGCGGGCACACCGCCGTAAGGGACTTCACCCTGGACGTCGCGCCGGGCGAGACCATCGCGCTCGTGGGTGCGTCCGGCGCCGGGAAGTCCACCGTCCTCAACCTGGTCATCGGCTTCATCCGCCCCACCTCGGGCCGGCTGCTGCTCGACGGCGCCGACATGAACACCCTCGACCTGCGCACCTACCGCCGCTTCGTATCGGTGGTGCCGCAGGAGTCGATCCTCTTCGACGGCACGATCCGCGAGAACGTCGCGTACGGCATGGACGACGCCGACGAGGAGACGGTGCGGGCCGCGCTGCGCGACGCCAACGCGCTGGAATTCGTCGACCGGCTCCCCAGGGGCATGGACACCCTGGTCGGCGAGCACGGCGCCCGGCTGTCCGGCGGGCAGCGGCAGCGCCTGGCCATCGCCAGGGCCCTGATCCGTGACCCCAGGGTGCTGATCCTGGACGAGGCGACCTCGGCGCTCGACACCCGTTCGGAGGCCCTCGTCCAGCAGGCGCTGGCCCGGCTGCTGCACGGGCGCACCACGTTCGTCGTCGCGCACCGGCTGTCCACCGTCCAGGACGCCGACCGGATCGTGGTGATGGGCGACGGCCGGATCGAGGAGACCGGCACGCACGAGGAGCTCCTGGACAGGGGCGGGGCGTACACGGCTCTGCACAGCGGACAGCTCGCCTGAACCCCCCGACCCGATCACTTCTCGTCAAATCCGCCGCAGGTGAGAAAAAGGTGTGAATGTTTGCGTGCGGTTCGGGCATACGCAGCGAAAAGAGAGAGGGGCGCTTACGTGCTTGTACCGGACCGGAAGATCGTCAGGGAGCTGCTGACGCGATACGCGTCGCTGAGGATCGCTCAGGCGGAGAGGCACGTGCCGACGGCGGCACGCGAGCTGGAGGACGTCAGCTACACGCTGTGCGTGATGATGGGGACGTCCGACATAAGCGACGCCATCGCCAAGGCCGACGTCCTGCTGCTCACCGAGGGGCGGCCCGACACCGCCGACGCGGACGGGGAGAACGGCCTGAAGCTGGTCGGCTGACAGTCCGAGAGGCCCGGCACGGACCGGGTGCCGCGCCTCGGCGGCCCCTACGAAGGGGCCGCCGAGGCGTTCCCCCGCCCGTGGAACGCCGTGCGGTACGCGTAGGGGGTGGTGCCCACCACCTTGCGGAACCGCTCCCGGAACGCGGTCGGCGAGCCGAATCCCGCCTGGCGGGCGATCCGCTCGACCGAGTGGTCGGAGTTCTCCAGCAGGTACTGGGCGCGCCGCACCCGTGCCCGCAGCAGCCACTGCAACGGCGTGGTGCCGGTCTGCTCGCGAAAGCGCCGGCTGAAGGTCCGTTCGCTCATCCCGGCCCGCGCCGCCAGCACGCCCAGCGTCACCTCGTGCGCCAGGTTGTCCTCGATCCACTCCAGCAGTGGTTCCAGCGCCGAGCCGCGGGGCACGGGCGGATGTTCGTGGACGATGAACTGGGCCTGGCCGCCCTCGCGTTCCAGCGGCATGACCGACATGCGGGCGATGTTCGCGGCGACGGCCGACCCCAGGTCCCGCCGGATCATGTGCAGGCACAGATCCAGCGCCGCGGCCGCCCCGGCCGAGGTGAGGATCTGGCCGTTGTCCACGTACAGCACGTCCGGCTCGACCTCCACCCGCGGGAAGCGGCGGGCCAGCTCACCGGCGGCCACCCAGTGTGTGGTGGCGCGCAGCCCGTCCAGCAGCCCGGCCTCCGCCAGCACGAAGGCGCCGACACACACCGACGCGATCCGGGTACCGGCTCCGGCGGCCGCCCGCAGGGCCTCCAGCACACGGGCGGACGGCGGCGCGGCGTCGGGGGAGCAGCCCGGCACGATGATGGTGTCCGCCTCCGCCAGCGCCTCGAGCCCCCGCTCGACGCGCAGGGTGAAACCACCGTCGGCGCGCACCTCGGGCGTCTCGGCGCACAGCCGGACCCGGTAGGCGGGCCGCCCGTCCGGCAGATGGGTCCAGGCGAACGTCTGCTGGGGTGCCGCCATGTCGAACGGCACCACGTGATCGAGGACCAGGATGGCCACGGAGTGCATGAGCGCCACCCTAGGAGCATTCCCGCCGGTCGCGTAGGGCGGGGTCAGGGCGATCCGGGGGAGTAGGACGCAGGTCAGGGACGTTGGCGAGAATCCGTTGGAAGCTGTCGTTTCGGCCTCTGGGGCGATCACCCGGGGCGTCCTAGCGTGGGCGCCGCCCCTACCCTCCTGGAAAGAGCCCCGGTGACCAAGATCCTGCTGTCCCTCCATGTGCTGGCCGCCATCGTCGCCATCGGTCCGGTGACCGTCGCGGCCAGCATGTTCCCGCCCGCCGCACGCCGCGCCGCTCCGGACGCGGCGGGGGTGGGCACGGTCGCGCTGCTGCACCGCGTCTGCCGTGTCTACGCCGGGGTCGGACTGAGCGTCCCGGTCCTCGGGTTCGCCACCGCGGCCGCCATGGGCGTCCTCGGCAGCGGATGGCTGGTCACCTCCATCGCTCTGACCGCTGCGGCCGCCGGCGTCCTGGCCGCCTTCGTCCTGCCCCGCCAGGAGGAACTGCTCGGCCAGTTGAAGGGCGAGCAGGCCGTCGACCGGGGGAGCACCGCCCAACTGGCCATGTTCACCGGGATGTTCAATCTGCTGTGGGCGACGGTCACCGTGCTGATGATCGTCCGGCCGGGTTCCACGACCGGAGCCTGAGCGACGGTCACGTTTCTGTGTCATGGATGTCCGGTCTGCGTCAAGTCATCCCAGGGAATTCACACTCCGGGACACCCTGCCGCCTACACTCGCAGTCTCGCCCCCACACGGGGCCGACGAGCAGAAAGGCACGTTGACGGGTGTTCCAGGATTCCCCCATCTACGACCGACTCATCGCGGAGCGCGGCGATGTACCCGCACAGGTGCGCCGCGAGGCCGAACGTGTGAGCAGGGAACTGGAGCTGGTCATGCGGCCCTCACAGTCCCTCGGCTACGACCGTCCGCACTCCCCGGGCGCCGGCTGGCAGCGCACGGGCATGCTCCCCGGCCCGCGCCCCCAGTGAACCGTGCGACGGGCCCGGGCCCGCCACACACCGGGCCCGCCTGTCAACGGACCTTCGCGTTGCGGCCGTTGACAGGGGACGGCTGTTCCGGCACGGGCCGGGACAGCCACTCGGCGATGCTGCGGGCGATCGGCTGACCCGTCTCCACCTCGACGAACCCGAACTGTCCCGACTGGTTGCACTCCAGGAACCACCACGTCCCGTCGGAGTCCTCCACGAAGTCGAAGGCCCCGTACGACAGTTCCGCCTCACGCAGGTAGGACAGGACGCCGGGCGCGAGGGAGGACGGCACCTCGACGGGGTGCCACGGCGAGCCGGGTGCCGCGAACCGCACGTCGACGTCGTCCGGGTCCGCGTCCGCAGCGGTCGCCTTGCGGGCGGCCAGCATCCGCTCGCCCACGACGGTGAGCCGTATGTCGGCCCGCTTGGTGATGCGCCGTTGCAGCAGCGTCGGCCCGAACGCGACGGCGGAGAAGTCGGTGTCCGGGGCGACCCGGCTGGTCGGCACGGCCCGCGGCGGGTCCTGCGGATGCGCACCCGACACCGGCTTGACCACCAGGTCCGGGTAGCGCTCGGCGAACTCGCGGGCGGCCCGCGGAAAGGTCGTGATCAGCGTCGCGGGCACGGGCAGGCCGCATCTCTGGGCGAGCCGCAGCTGCCACGGCTTGTGCCGCGCCCGGCGCGCCGCGTCGGGCTGGTTCATCCAGCGCGCGTCCGAGCCCCGCAGCATGCCGTAGAGCGCCTGCGCGGCCTCCTCGGTCAGCCATGCGGACGGCTGGGCCGCCCGCGCGGCCGGGACGCCGGGCCGCCGCACCCACACGGACCGGAGCCCCCCGATGCTCACCAGCCGCCCCCCGGCGGACAGATGTCCGCGGAACCGGCCGTGCACATACTCCCCCGACAGCGCGACACCACCGGTCAGATCGGCGGGGTCGACACGGACCACCGGAACCCCCGTGGCGTTCAGGTGCACGACCACCATGTCCGCGGTCACGTCCTCCTCACAGGTGAGGATCAGCACGGTCATCTTCGACGGCCCGCGGTCAGTCGTCGAAATGCGTCTTGGAGCCGGCGGTGGACGTCGTGGTGCCGAACTCCCTCAACAGGGCGAAGTCACAGGCCGCGACACGGCCGTCGCGGAGCACGTTCAACTGCTGTCCGGCGTCGTACACGTACGGAATGGCAGCTTCCAACTCCACTGCCGGGCGCGCGTAGTTGAGCGCGAACGGTTGCATCGTCTCTCCCTCGTCGGTACTGCGCCGAACCGGCACCGGCCCGGAGGCGCGGCCACCCGGTCCGCCGACTCGTTTCGGCTTCCAGAGACTTATACGAATCGAACGGGTGGTTGGTTTCCTTACTTTCCGTAGTCATCGGCCAGTTGCCGGTCCGGCCGGTGTGCCGTACTGCGCCCACGTTCGCCGAGGGAGCCGCGAACAGAGCGCAGAGCGAGCAGCAGGACGCCGATGTCGTCCAGGTACACCGGGTCGGGCACCAGGTCGGTGGGCAGCACCAGATAGAGCACGGCCCCCCAGAAGACCCAGCGCGGGCCCGTGGGCAGCCCGGCACGCCGCAGATCCCGCCGGGTCCGGACCAGCCGTACGAGGACGCCGACGGCGACGGCGAGGACGACGGCCGCGAGAACCGCGGCCAGGATGATCACCTGGGTGGTCGTATCCACGGGTTGCCCTCCTCATGACGTGCCGCGACACGGCGTGTCCTTAGCTGGATTCCCGTTTCCGGCGGCTGTATTGCGGCCGGGGCCCGACATGTCGGCGAGTCGGCGGATTTCCCCCGTGCGGTGGTCATCCCGGTGGCTCACACGAGTGGCACGGGGTGACGGGGGCGCCTAGTAATGGTCAGCGTAACGTCGCTCGTCCCACGACGGGGGGCGCAGGAGCGGCCGCACTCTTCCATGGAGGCGAGTATGACCACCTGCTCTTCATCACCCCGCTCGAACGAACCCGCCATACCGCACGAGCCGAACGGGCCCGCCCAGCCGTCCGCCGAGACCACCGTCGCCACCGGCACCCACCAGGTGGGGCAGACGAGCGCGCAGTCCGCCCCCGGCCCGTACGACACGTACCGGACGGGGTATGCCGAGTCCGCCGTGGCCGGCTCCCACCAGGCCGGCCGGGTGGCCGCCGAGCCCGTCGCCCTCGGCTCCCACCCGGCGGCCGGGGCGGGAACACAGCCGACGGCCCCCGACCCGGAACCGGCGGCGCGCACCGCTGCCGCCGACACCGGCCGGCCCGTTGCCCCCGGCCCGCACCCGGCGCAGCAGGCGCCCGCGTGGCCCCCGGCCCCCGGCGCGGGCACGGCGGCCGAGCGGCCCGTCGACCCCGCCCCGGAGCGGACCCCCGCGCCTCCGCCTCCGCCGGTTCAGGATTGGCTGGATCCCGCGGAGGCGCGGCCCGTGGCCGACGACCTGGACCGGACGCCTCCGGTACCGGAGTCCGCTCCGGCCGCCGAGTTCACCCCGGACGACGCCTCCCGGCCCGCCGCAGCCCCGGACGAGACGGCCCCTTCCGCCGCGCACGCCTCCGGCGAGGCCGGCCCGGCCGCCCCGGACCATCCCGACCAGCCGGGCCCGCGGCCGTTCGTCATCCGCTCGCTCGACGACAACCCGGTGGAACTCAGGCCCGGCACCGGCCCGGCCGGCGGCGCGCCCTACGGCGACGCCGTGAGCGACCTGGTGCACGCAGCCGTCGCCGACCGGCCGCTGGAGGAGGTCGTCGACCTCATCACCTCGCTGGAGGAGTCGCCCGACCACACGCAGGCCAGGGTCGACGCGCTCCGCACGGCCGGTGTGAGCCGGTCCGTGGAGGACGTGTCCCGGCTGATCGCCCTGCTGACCAAGCCCCCGCGCGACGCCGAGTGCGCGGACGAGGCCATCCGGGCCGCGGCCGCCCACCGGCCGGTGGAGGAAGTGACCCGGCTGGTGACCCTGCTGCACAAGGAGCCGCAGGAGCCCCACGTCCGGGAGGAGGCCCTGCGCGCCGCCGCCACCGGGCGCTCCGTCGGAGAGCTGGTCGAGCTCATCGACCGCCTCGGCCTGGAACGCCTGGACCGCAACGGCCGTCGGCCGAACGCCACCGCCCGCCCCGAGAGCGCGGCCCGGCAGCCCGAGGCGCCCCGCCGCCAGGGCAAACGCCGCGCGGCGCGGGCCGCCTCGGCTCCTGAGCCGCAGCCGGCCCTCGACGCACCGCCCGCGGAGCGGGAGCGCGCGGAGGACCGGTTCGCCCGGTCCGTCTCCTGGTCGGGCTGGATCGCCGCCCTCGCCCTCGCCGTGTGCGCGGCGGTCCACTTCCCGCTGGATCGCGGCGACGCGTCCCTGCGGCTGCACGCCGTCGCGCTCGGCCTGTCGGTGCTGTGCACGGTGCTGGCGCTGCTGCTGGCCCTGCGTCCGGTCGCCCTGGTGCTGGCCGGTGCGGTGCTGGTGCCCACGGTGCTGGCCGGTGCTCAGGCCTACGGGAACTCGTTCCCGTCGGCGTCGCTGTCCCGGGCCGTCGACCTCGCACTCGCTCCGCCGTGGCTGGCCGCCTCGGTCGCCGTGTGCGCGGCGCTGCTGGCGCTGGTCGCGCTGGTGTTCCGTGTGCTGGCGCCCATCGCCGCCAGGCAGTGGCAGGCCGCGCCGGCGCCGGAGGCACGCGGCACGGCGGAGTGAGGCCGGGGAGCGTTTCCTCCGACCGGCAGGACAGGACACGGCCGGGCAGGACAGGACGCGACACGACCGAGCAGGACCGGACCGGACCGAGCCGCTGACATCGGCCGGTCCGGTCCACTCGTGTCCGCGTCACACCGCCTTGCGCGTCCGCCCGTCGCTTCGTGTCACACCGCTTTGCGCGTCCGTCCGTCGAGCAGCCCGGTCAGCACCCGGTCGGGGGTGAGGGGGAGTTCGCGGAAGCGGACGCCGGTGGCGTGGTGGACCGCGTTGCCGATCGCCGCGGCCGTCCCGACGATGCCGATCTCCCCGATCCCCTTGCTGCCCATGGGGTTGAGACGGGAGTCCTCCTCGTCGAGCCAGTGCGCCTCGATCCCGGTGACGTCGGCGTGCACGGGCACGTGGTACGACGCCAGGTCCGACTCGGTGAAGTCACCGAACGCGGCGTCCATGGTGCTGCCCTCGGTGAGCGCCATACCCAGGCCCATGGTCATGCCGCCGACGAACTGGGAGCGCGCGGTGCGGGCGTTGAGGACGCGGCCCACCGCGTACACCCCGAGGAGCCGGCCCACCCGGACCTCGCCGCTGACCGTGTCCACGCGGACCTCGGCGAAGTGCGCCCCGAAGGCGTGCCGTGCGAAGTCGCTCTCGGCGTCCGCCGCGCCCCTGGTGTCGGCACGGACGTCGAGGCCCTGCTCGGGTACCGCCCCGGTGTGCTCGGCGAGCCGCCGGGCGAGTCCGGCGCAGGCGTCGTGGACCGCCCAGCCCCAGGAGGCGGTGCCGGACGATCCCCCGGCCAGCGGTGCCGAGGGCAGTTCCGTGCTGCCGACCTCGATCCGCACCCGGTCCAGCGGCACCCCGAGGGCATCGGCGCCGATCTGGGCCAGCACGGTCCGGGCGCCGGTCCCGATGTCGGTGGCGTTGATCCGCACCAGGAACGTCCCGTCGGGCAGCGCGCGGGCCGCCGCCGTGGAGGGGCCGACCATGACGGGGTACGTCGCCGCCGCCACGCCCGTCCCCAGCAGCACCGATCCGTCCCGGCGGGTGCCCGGGCGGGGGTCGCGCCCGTCCCACCCGAAGCGCCGGGCGCCTTCGCGCAGGCACTCGACCAGATGCCTGCTGCTGAACGGCCTTCCGCTGTCGGGTTCGACGTCCGGTTCGTTGCGGACGCGCAACTCGACCGGATCCATGCCCAGTTCGGTGGCGAGCTCGTCCATGGCGGACTCCAGCGCGTACATGCCCGGCGCCTCGCCCGGCGCCCGCATCCACGACGGCGACGGCACGTCGAGTGCCGCGACCCGGTGCAGGGTGCGGCTGTGGGGCGCGGCGTACATCACCCGTGCGGGCACCGCCGCCTGCTCCACGAACTCCTTGATGCGGGAGGTGTGCGTGGTGACCTCGTGCACGAGCGACGTCAGGCGGCCGTCCGCGTCGGAGCCGAGCCGCAGCCGGTGGAGGGTCGGCGCCCGGTGCCCCACGACGGCGGGCAGGAAGCGGCGCGGCAGGGCCACCGTCACCGGCCGCCCGGTCGCGCGGGCCGCCATGGCGGCGAGGACCACGTCGGGCCGTGGCGTTCCCTTGGACCCGAAGCCGCCGCCGACGTGCTCGGCGGTGACGACGACGCGTTCCTTCGGCAGGCCGAACAGCCCGGCGAGCACGGCGAGCACGGCACCGGTACCCTGGCTGGACGTGTGCACGGTGAGCCGGCCGTCCTCCCAGCGGGCGGTGCTGGTGTGCGGCTCCATGGGGTGGTTGTGCAGCGGCGGCACCCGGTAGGCGACGTCCACCCGCGTCGCCGAGGAACCGAACGCCCGGTCCGGGTCGCCCTGTTCACGCACGGCCGGATGGCCGCCGTTGGCCTCTTCGGGCACGTACACACCCGGGTGCGACGCCGTGAGGGCCACGTCGTGGTCCTCGGTCTCATAGCTGACGCGGACGGCCGAGGCACCGGCCCGCGCCGCCTCCAGGGTCTCGGCCACCACCAGGGCCACGAACCAACCGCGGTGCGGCACCCGCGCGTTCTGCAGCACGGCGAGCGTGGGATCGTCCGGCTCGGCCAGGCGTGGCGCGTTCTCGTGGGTGAGGACGGCGATCACACCGGGCTCGGCCAGGGCGGCCGCCGTGTCGACGCCGCTCACCCGGCCCCGGGCCACCCGCGCCGGAACCGGCCAGGCCTGGGCCCGGCCGGGGGAGTGGAACTCGGCGGCGTAGCGGGCGGTACCGGTGACCTTCTCGTGTCCCTCCCGGCGCTCGGCGGGAGCACCCACACTGCCGGTCATGAGGCCCTCCCGGTGAGTGCGGTGTCCGTGAGCCGGGACAGCACGTCCACGGCGAGATTTCGGGCGAGCGGAACCTTGTAGGCGTTGTCGCGCAGCGGCTGCGCGGCCGACAGTTCCAGGTCGACGGCGTGCTCGAACGCCGCGCGGGTCGGAGCGGCGCCCAGCAGCGCCTCCTCCGCGCGCCGGGCGCGCCAGGGCCGGTGCGCCAGCGCCCCGAAGGCGAGCCCCACATGGCCGATCACCCGGTCCTCCAGGCGCAGCACGACCGCGACGGACGCGAGCGCGAAGGCGTACGAGGCACGGTCGCGTGCCTTGCGGTAGGCCGACGGCAGCCCGGCCGTGGCGGCCGGGAGCACGACGCCGGTGACCAGTTCGCCGGGGCGGATCTCGGTGTCCTGTTCGGGCCGTTCCCCGGGCAGCCGGTGGAAGTCGGCCGCGGGCACGCTCCGTGTGCCCTCCGGCCCGTCCAGCTCGACCCGCCCGTCGAGGGCGGCGAGTGCCACCGCCATGTCCGACGGGTGGGTGGCGACACAGTGCGCGGAGTGCCCCAGCACCGCGTGATCACGGTGGACGCCGTCCCGGGCGCCGCAGCCGCTGCCCGGCTCGCGCTTGTTGCAGGGTTTCGACAGGTCCTGGAAGTACGGGCACCGGGTGCGCTGGAGCAGGTTCCCGCCGGTCGTCGCGGCGTTGCGCAACTGCCCGGAGGCCCCGGCGAGCACCGCCTGCGAGAGGGCCGGGTAGCGGTCACGGACCAGGGGGTGGGCGGCGAGGTCGCTGTTGCGGACCATCGCCCCGATTCGCAGGGCTCCGTCGGGCAGTTCGTCGACGGTGTCGAGGGGCAGCCGGGTGACGTCGATGAGGGCGGCGGGCGTCTCGACGCCGAGTTTCATCAGGTCCACGAGGTTGGTGCCGCCGCCGAGGTAGCGGGCGCCGGGGTGGGAGGCGTACGCGGAGGTCGCCTCCTCGACGCTGCCGGCGCGGACGTAGGCGAACTCCTTCACGGGATCACGTCCTCCACGGCCTCGGCGATGCGCGGATACGCGCCGCAGCGGCACAGGTTGCCGCTCAGCCGCTCCCGGATCTCCGCCCGGTCCAGCGGCACCGGCTCACCCGAGGGCGTCGCCGGGTCGGTGACGTGCGAAGGGTGACCTGCCGCAGCCTCGGCGAGCATCCCGGCCGCGGAGCAGATCTGGCCGGGGGTGCAGTAGCCGCACTGGAAGGCGTCGCGCTCCATGAAGGCCCGTTGCAGCGGATGCGGTCCCTCCCCGTCGGCGGCAAGACCCTCGACGGTGGTGACCTCGCAGCCGTCCAGGGCGACCGCGAACAGCAGACAGCTGTTGACGCGCCGCCCGTCCACCAGGACCGTGCAGGCGCCGCACTGGCCGTGGTCACAGCCCTTCTTGGCGCCTGTCAGACCGAGGTCCTCGCGCAGGAGGTCCAGCAGGACCCGCCGGTGGTCGAGGGTGAGGGTGTGGGGTTTGCCGTTGACGCGGAGCGTGCTCTGCGAGTGGTGCTGGTGGTTGCCCATGTCGTGGAGGACCTTCCCGGGCGGGCCGTGATGCTGTGGGGACCGCGTATCCAGGAGGGCACGACTGACACGTGCGTCCCACGGGGAAGGCGCTAACGCTCCGATGTCACGGGCTCGACGGCGGTGCTCGCCTCGTCCCCGGCCGAAGGCACGGCCCGCTTGACTTTGAAGCGTTCGAGCGTCCGTGTGAGCTGCTGGAGCGGGGACGCTGCGGGCGGGCCGGAGGGCTGCGGCACGACGGGAGCGGTGTCCGCGGTCTGCTGATAGGCGGCCAGGGCCTCGTGGGCGCTCTCGGCCGCCTCCCGGTACAGGTCACGGGACTTTGTCATGGCCTCCAGTGCCTCGGCGTACATGGCGACCAGGGCGCGCTGACGGTCCAGCTCCTCGTGGACCGTCAGCAGGTGCCAGTCCTCCCGCAGCGCCGTGAGGGCCTCCTGCGCGCCGTCGGGCAGGGGCCGGGGGAGCGCGGCGAACCGCTTCACCGCGTCGACGAGATCGGCCGGCTCGGAGCCGTCGAGGAAGACCGCGCGCACGGAGAAGTCCTGGGCCTCGTACCCCTCCGGCGCCGGGACACCGGGCAGCACCACCGCTCCACCGCGCGGGACCTCGACACCGGAGTCCCGCAGCGCCCAGTTCAGGCCGCGCAGCTGCTGCGGCGCGGCGCGGTGCTCCACCACGCGGGGGCGCAGCCCCGGAGGCAGCCAGCGCGCCACCGGTGTGCGACCCCGGTCGTCGGTGGTCATCGCCTCGTGGACGACGACGTGGAGGTGCCATCCGCCGCGCACCGCGTTCCTCAGCAGGCGGCGGATCTCCCTGTCGTCCTGGGGCAGCGGATTGATCGCCCCCAGGGCCAGCCCCGAGCCGGGGTCCTGCTCCCAGGCGGTGTCCGGCTCCTCCGGCCAGAACAGGGCGGTGGGGGAGGGCCACGCGTCGTCCCAGGGCTCCTCGGCCTCGGCGACCAGGATCCACTCCTGGCCGGTTCCGTCACCGGCGTCGGGCCGCACGCTCAGCCGGGCTCGCACGGTCACGCCGGCGCCGGCCCGCCAGCGCGCCTGGAACACCCGCTCCGCCGGGGCGGCCCCGTCGGCGGGCAGCTCCATGAAGTCGTCGATGGTCTGGCTGTCCTTGCGCTGCTGGAGGGAGCGCCGGAGAACGTCTTCCGCGGAGTCCGGGGTGTGGCGGCCGCGCGCCAGCCACACCGTGGAGGGAGTCGTGGAACGGACGGTGAGGGAGGTCTGCATGAGTCCATCTGTGAGCGGGGGAACGTGCGCCTGCCAGTATCGTCGCCGCAGGCCGACGGGTGCTACCCGGGGTCGCACCCTGCTGGGTGCGCCGGTGACGTCCATACCTATGACCGTTCACCCCGTCGGCCGGCACGGAGCGCGCTCCGGTCGCGCGCAGGGCCGTCGCTCGGCGTGCCGGGGACGTCCGGGACGCCGGCCGGGCTGTCCGCATCGCGCCGCTCGCGGTCGAAGGGCCGGGCCCGGTCGCGCTCTTCTTCGGTCTCGCCGTCGGTCATGCGCCTCGCCTACCCGAAGCGGGCCGTGCCATGTGACACGGCGGCGGCGCGTTGGGGCGGCGGGCGGGGTGAAGCGGTACCGGACCGGGTGAGACGGCTTCCGGAGGCGCCCTGGAGTGGTTCCGGATGCGCGGGAGGTGCGCCACGCGCGCGGGAGGCGCGCCCTGCGCACGGGGTGTGCGCGTCGCGCGCGCACCGGTGGATCTCACGCGTGGTCCGCGTGCCGGGCGGTCCCGACAATGGTGCGCGAGCAGGGCCCGCTCACCATCCGCATCGGGGCGGGCCCTGCTCGCGTACGGGTGCCCGGCCCGGACCGCCATGAGCCCCGCCCGCCCAGGTGGTCAGTGAGGCGGCACTCCGGGCCGGACGACGGCTCCCGCTGAGCGGGTGAGCAGCCGCCGGTACGCCCCGGTCACCCCTCGCGCTCGTACGAGCCCGCCCCACGGCGACCCCGGGCGCCCCCGACCTCGCCCGTCCCGGCGAGCCGGCGACGCTCTCATGCCTGGCTGTGCGCGTACCGGGTACACGGTTCCCGCACGAACCGTGCGTGGGCGAAGGAGAGGGGACCGGGGGCCGTGGCAGTGAAGGCGATGGGGTGGGCGCACTCGTTCCGGATGTCCGAAGGCGTGCGCGCCGGGCGGGAGTGGACGCGCAGGCGGCTCGAATCCCTGCCCTGGGCCGCTGCCGAGCCGGACACGGTGGATTCCGTCGTGCTGGCCGTCTCGGAGCTGATCACCAACGCGCACATCCACGCGCACAGTGACGCGCAGCTGGTCCTCACATGGGACGGCGACTGCCTGCATGTGAGCGTCCACGACGAGGATCCGTCCCTGCCCCGCCAGCGCGATCCCGAGCCGGGAGAGGCCTCCGGCCGGGGAGTGGCGATCGTGCGCAAGCTCGCCGACGAGTGGGGGATCTCGTGCCGGCGGCACGGCAAGACGGTGACGGCGTGCTTCCGCCCCGCCGACCCCGACCCCGATCCCGAGGCCGCCGGCGACGCCGGCGACGACCGGTAGGACCGCGGGATCCGCTGATCCCTGCTCACCCGTGAGGACCGCTTCCGAGGAGAAGTGTCGTGTACCTGGCACGTGGATCGAGTGACGACCCCCATGTCTGGCTCTGGGTCCTGGGAGCTGTCGCGTTGTACGCGCTGATCAGCTACGCACTGGCGTACCGCGCCCGAGCCCGGCGCGGCTCCGCGCATCCGGCTCATGAGGCCCTGCACGACCTCAAGGACCGGGAGGACCCCCAGCCGCCCGAGAACCGGTTCTTCAGCCGTCTGGTCATGCTGGGCGGGGCCGGGCTCACCGGGCTCGTCGCCTACCTGACCAGCGGCACCGTGCGGGTCCTGACGGTGGGGCTGACCGCCGTGCTGGCGGTGACCGTCTGGGCGTACTACGACCACCGCACGGAAACGCGCGCCGCCGCCCGACGCTGAGCACACCCGGGCCCCCTCGCACAGTGCCGGGGGCCCGGGGCCGTGTCAGGCGGTGCCGGGGTGGTTGCCGGGGCCGCCGGCGCCGGGGGACAGCGGGGTGGGGGACAGCGTGGTGTCCTCCTCGCCCGGCTCCAGCAGGGTGTCGGCCGCGCCCACGATCAGCGGGTCGGGCGTGCCGACCGCCTCACGGTCCTTGCTGGCGTAGTCGACGCGCGACAGCAGGCTGCGCATGGTCTCCAGCCGCGCGCGCCGCTTGTCGTTGCTCTTGACGACGGTCCAGGGGGCGTGGGCGGTGTCGGTGGCGCGGAACATGTCGACCTTCGCCTCGGTGTAGTCGTCCCAGAGGTCCAGCGAGGCCACGTCGGTCGGGGAGAGCTTCCACTGGCGCACCGGGTCGACCTGCCGTATCGCGAAGCGCGTGCGCTGCTCGGAGCGGGACACCGAGAACCAGAACTTCATCAGCAGGACGCCGTCGTCCACCAGCATCCGCTCGAAGGCCGGGCACTGGTCGAGGAACAGCTCGTACTGGTCCTTGGAGCAGTAGCCCATCACGCGCTCCACACCGGCCCGGTTGTACCAGGAGCGGTCGAAGAAGACGATCTCCCCGGCCGTCGGCAGATGAGCGATGTACCGCTGGAAGTACCACTGGCCCATCTCGCGCTCGGTGGGCTTGTCCAGGGCCACGACGCGTGCGCCACGCGGGTTGAGCCGCTCCGTGAGCCGCTGGATCGTGCCGCCCTTGCCCGCCGCGTCACGCCCCTCGCACACCACGACCAGGCGTGCGCCGGTGTCCTTGACCCACCGCTGGAGCTTCAGCAGTTCTATCTGGAGGATGCGCTTGGCCCGCTCGTACTCCTTGCGGCTCACCTTGCGGTCGTACGGATAGTTCTCCCGCCACGTCCGGATGGGGCGTCCCTCCCCGTCGAGCACGATCGGCTGCTCTCTGCGGCTGTCGTCGACGGTCAGTCCGTCCAGCAGCTTGTCGGCGTCTTCGGCGTTCATCACGAGGCTCCCCGCTCGGCTCGTACGGTTCGGTCAAAAGGTCACGCGGCTGCGGGAGGGCGGGCGCGCGCACCGCCGCGGCACACCCCATTCGGCGCCGGCGGCGACGGTGGGCATGATCGGCTCCCCGGGCTGCTGGACGAACACCCGGGTGCCCCGCCCGGCCCCTCCCATGTGGGCAAACGGTCGGGTGTGCGAATGCCGGGGCGGCCGGGCCGTGGTGCGCTGTCCCGTCCGACGCGCAGGCTCGCCGGGAGAGAAGCCGTCGCTCCGGGGCACCGGAGCGACGGCGTGGGAGTGGTCCGGCGGCGGCGGGCGGGCTCGGCGGACCACGCGACCGACGGGTGGGTGGGCTCGGCCGACCACGCGGCCGACGGGCGGGTGGGCGAGGACGGGGGACGCGGGGGCCCGGGGGAGAGGCGTCCCGGCCGGTCAGCGTGGCGTCGTGCCGCGAGCCGAAGGACATGGGGGCGGCCCTCTCCAGCACGTCCCCGCCCGGGAGTTGAGCCCCGGGGCGGAGCCAAGGGGACCATTGACCGGGGTGCTCCGGCGTCGTTAGCCTCCGGGGAGCCCTCCCTCGTACCGCCGCCCGACCGCCTTCGACGAAAGGACCCGATCAGGGTGCCGAGCAGGCCCGAGACGGACGCCACCGTCACCAACCCCGTGATCCCCGGCTTCCACCCGGATCCGAGCGTCTGCCGGGTCGGCGAGGACTACTACCTCGCGTGCTCCAGCTTCGAGTACTTCCCCGGCGTACCGATCTTCCACAGCCGCGACCTGGTGCACTGGACCCAGATCGGCAACGCCCTCGACCGGCCCGGCCAGCTGCGGCTGCCGCCCGGCACACCGTCCTCCGGCGGGATCTACGCGCCGACCCTGCGCCACCACGACGGCCGCTTCTGGCTGATCGTCACGAACGTGAGCGCCGACGGGAACCTGCTCTTCACGGCCACCGACCCGGCCGGCCCCTGGTCCGACCCGATCCGGCTGACCGGCGTGCACGGCATCGACCCCGACCTCGCCTGGGACGACGACGGCACCTGCTGGTGCACCACGGCCGGAGTGGGACAGGTCCGCCTCGACCTCCGCACGGGCGAGACATACGGCGAACGACGGAGCCTCTGGTCGGGTGCCCCCGGCGCCAAGGCCCCCGAAGCACCGCATCTGTACCACATCGGCGACTACTGGTACCTGCTCATCGCCGAGGGCGGCACCGAGCGCTGTCACGGCGTCTCGATCGCCCGCGGCAGCACACCGCAGGGCCCCTTCGAGCCCTGCCCCGCCAACCCGGTCCTGACCCACCGGGGCACCGACCACCCCGTCCAGAACACGGGCCACGCCGATCTCGTGCAGGGCCCGGACGGCTCGTGGTGGATGCTCCTGCTCGGCGTCCGGCCGCACGGTGGCACACCCGGCTGGCACGTCCTCGGCCGCGAGACGTTCCTGGCTCCGGTGACCTGGTCCGACGGCTGGCCGGTCGTGGGCGAGGTCTCACCCGACCTGGCCCGGCCGCCGTGGCCGCTCCAGGAGCCCGCGGCCGTGCCGGTCCGCGACGACTTCGGCCTCGGTGATCTCGCCCCCGCCTGGATCTCGCTCCGCTCCCGCCCGGCGGAGAACTGCACCACCGGGGAACGGCCCGGCTGGCTCACCCTGCGCGCCGCGGGCGAGTCGCTCGACGACCCCGAGGTCACCTTCGTGGGCCGCCGTCAGCAGCATGTGTCGTGCCGCGCGCGGGTGCTCGCCGATCCGTCCGCAGGACGGGGCGGACTGGCCGTGCGTCTCGACGAACAGCACCACTACGAGATCGAGGCCACACCGAACGAGGTGCGGGTCCTCACCCGCGTGGGTCCGTTCCGCACGGAGGTGGCGTCCCGTCCGACGGACGGCGGCCCGGTGGTGCTGAGGGTGGAGACGGTCGCCACTCGGAAGGTCACCGACCCACGTCAGGGACCGGACACCGTCACCCTGGGAATGGAGGATGCTCGGGGCACGTTCACCGAACTCGCCTCGCTGGACGGCCGGTACCTGTCGACCGAGGTCGCCGGCGGCTTCACCGGCCGTGTCATCGGCATGTACGCCGCGGCGGGCACCGTCCACTTCGACTGGTTCGACTACGAGCCGCTCGACGCCTGACCCGGCCCGGCGAGGGGAAGCCTTCCTCTCAGAGCGCGGTGCCGGTCTCCTCGGCCAGTGAGCGCAGGAGACGGTCCTGGAACGCCTCGTCGTGGACGGCGCGATGCGGCTGCAACCGCCGTCCGTGGTACCAGTACCCGCCGGTGGTCAGGGCCTCGGGGTCGTCGCTCGACGCCAGCCACTGCTGCGTCTGGTGGCCGAGTTCTAGGCTGTCGGGTGCGCTCGGCCCGCCCATCCTCGTCGGCACCCACCCGGGGTCCACGGCGTTGCTCAGCACCCCGGGGCGCAGCCGGGCCACCACCGCGGCGAGTGTCGTGACGAAGAGCTTGCTGTCGGCGTACGACCCCGCGCTCCCGCCCCGCCAGTCGACCCCCTCCAGCGACGGACGGCCGCCGAGATGCGCGTTGCTGCTGAGGTACACCAGCCGGCGCGGCCCGCGCAGCAAGGCGGTCAGCAGATACGGCGCGACGATGTTGACCGGCATGACGGCCGGTCCGCTCCACACCCCGGCGTTGTGGATCACCGCGTCGAGCGGCCGTGAGGCGTTCAGCTCGTCGGCGACCTCGCGCACGGCGTCACGGTCGGCGAAGTCACCGACCACCACCTGCGCCCCGCGGCCGGACAGCTCGCCCAGATCCGCCGCACGTTCGTCGTTCCGGGCGTGCACCACCACGTCGTGACCCGCGGCCAGCAGCGCCTCCGCAGCGGCCCGCCCCAGCCCGTCCGCGGAACCGGTCACCAGGATCCGGCTCACCGCTCCTCGCATAACACTGCCTCCTTCTCGCACCGAGTCGATGCCGTGGCGGTACCCATCGTTGCGCACTCTACGAAAGCCCCGGCCGGGGTTTCGTCCCTGACATCTGTCAGGGACCGGAACCCCGGCCGGGGCGCGATGCTTGGCCACCCGGAGGTCGACCGAGAGGGAGGGCACTGTGAAGGCACGGTTGCGCGAGAAGGCGGGTGTGGGCGTAGCGGTCCTGCTGATGGCGGCGGCCGCCGGTGTGGTCGCGGCGCCACCGGCGTCGGCCGCGCCGGAGGACTGCCCCCGGGAGTACGTCTGCGTGTGGAACAACAGCGTGGCCTACGGCCCGCCGACGTGGAAGTCCACGGGGAACCTGTACAACCTGTACTCCGAGCACGGGATGTACATCCTCAACAACGGTGTGCGCTTCCCGGGCGCGGACCACATCCACTTCAACCTCACCGCCCAGGCCGGCGGAAACTTCCGTGGGTGCCTGCACTACCCGAACGACCCCAACGTGGACAGCTTCCTGGGCCCGGTCACCCTGCACAGCGCGGTGTGGGGCGGCGAATGCTGAGCGGTGTCCGGCGACTCCGCCTTTGGGCTCAGTAGCCGACGCGGAAGGTGGCGTCCTGCCGGTCGGTGGTCGTGGAGACCGGGTCGATCCGCAGGGCGTTGTCGGAGTGCCGGATGTAGCGGGTCGGGTTGTTGTACGAGCGGAACGAGGTCCAGCTCGCGTCGGCCAGGCCCGCCGTGCGGTGGAACGTCGCGTCCGCGGCGAACGTCGACGTGCCGTCGTTGGTGTCGAGGCGGAGCGCGTAGTTGTAGTGCCGCAGGTAGCGGGTCGGGTAGTTGACGGACCGGAAGGAGACCGCGGAGCTGTCGGCGAGTCCCGGAACCAGAGTCCACAGGGAGTCCTTGTACGGCTCGATCGGGTACTCGTCGATCCGGCCCAGATAGTCCGCGTGACGGACGTAACGGGACGGATAGTTGTAGGACTTGAGCCGGTTCCAGGACGGCGCTCCCCACTTCGCGAGCAGGTTGCCGTACTCCGCCGAGGTGATCGGCGCGATGCCGCAGTGCTTGGAGTTGACCGGCTGGGTGTAGCTCTTCTGGTCCAGGGCGGTCCAGGTGCCGGAGGCGAGATCGCCGGACTGCCAGGCGTAGAAGACGCCGTTGGGCGTGTAGGTGTCGCCCCACAGCCACCAGGTGCCGGACGTCAGGGACTTCACCAGGGTCGGTGCCTCGGTGCCGCCGTGCGCCACGCCGGTGCTGAACTCGGTGAAGCTGCCCGGGTTCAGGGAAGTGGATCTGGCTCCCACCAGGGTCTGGTTCTTCTTGAAGTAGAGGTAGTTGTAGCCGTTCACGCCCACGGCCATGTCGCCGTCGATGACGTCGTAGCCGGGGTCGAAGAAGACCTGCGGGGCGGAGGCGGTCACGAAGTCGGTCGTGTAGTTGACCATGATCACGTTGTGGCCGCTGGAGTTGACCGAGGAGTAGATCACCGCGTACTGCCGCCGGCCCGCGTCCCAGAACGCCTCCGGCGCCCAGCTGTGGGTGGCCATGTCGTGCAGTTTCAGACGCCGGTAGCCGGTGAAGGTGCGCAGGTCGGCCGAGTCCCAGACGTGGATGTACTGGCTGTTGTAGTTCCAGTCGGTGCCCTTGAGGTCGGTGGCGAGCACGACGAAGGTGCCGTCCTGCTTGCGCATCAGGAACGGGTCGCGCAGCCCGAGCGCCCCCGCGGTCGGAGTGGCGACCGGGTTGTTCTGGTTGAGCGGTGTCCAGTTGAGCCCGTCGGGGCTGACGGCGAGGTGCAGTCCGTAGTCCGTGCCGTCGCCCAGTTTGGTCGACTCCGTGAAGTAGACCATCGCGTACGCGGAGTCGGCGGCGTGCGCGGTGCCGCCGCCGAGGGCCAGGGCGAGCGGCACGGCCGCGGTCATGCCGAGGAGACCGCGGCGGGAGAGGTGGGGGTTCGGGCTCATGTGCTTCTCCAGGGGGTGCGGGGACGCCGAACCTCCGCCGGGGCGGGCGGAGTTCGCGACCGGTCAGGGGAGCGCGGGGACGGGGCGACCCGCGCGCCGGAACCTCGGCGGTGACGGACAGCACCGTTTCCGTGCCGGGGCCGGGCGAGGAGTACGCCGTCACACATGATCGGTATATCGAACGTCGTTCGTGTTGCCGGATGGGACCGTAGGGGGCCCGTGGTGTCACCGTCAATACTCGTGCCGCCCTCACCCTCAACACCTGCCGCGCAGGGCGGGCGTTCACGGCCGCTGTCGCCTGCCGGGGGGCGAGGGTGGCAACCGTGATGCCGCGACTGCCGCTCCCGGCTCAGGCTCCCGTGCCGGTGGACCCCCGCAGGGCAGCGGTCGTCCCAACCGGCTTGGGGAGCGGTGCGTTGGGCGTTGCCACCCGTGTGCCCTGCGTCCCGGGTCGCCTCGGCCGGACGCCGGGCCGGGGCGGAATCCGCTGACCGTTACGGAGTTCATTGCCGTCGCGCGGGCGCACGGCGTCGGTCATGCGGAGGCCGGGGCCCCGCGGAGGCCGGGGCCGCCTCACCTCGGCGGTGCGGTGCGTGTGCCGGCCCTGCCCGCCGTGGCCGACCCGGAACACCTGTGATCCCACATCACCGCCGACGCACCCGGCGCTCGGAGGACGAGTCGGTCCTCCTCGACACCGTTCACCTCGCACGGGACGCGTGCAGCCCCGGGATCTGTGGCTGTTCGTCCGGCCCCGCCGTCACGCGTCCGGCCGGGGCCGGATCCGCATGCCCGGGCGGCGGCGGTGCACCGTCACGTACGACAGGCCGCTCTCGCCCACGGTCAGTCCGCGCACGCCGCCGTGCGGCAGCCAGACCAGGCTGCCGGGCTCCAGGGGGCTCGGCCCGGCCGCGGAGCCGAGCGTGCCGTGGCCGGAGACGACGAGCAGCAGGACGTCGAGGTCGGGTTCCGCGTGCGCGTCGACCGACCCGTGGGGCGGGATGCGGACCAGGTTGGCGTCCAGCTGCCGGCCGGGTTCGGCCAGACGCCACAAGGCGCCGGTCGACGCCGGTTCGGCGGCGGCGAGCGACGCGGTGTTGCACAGGACCCGCGGCACGGGAGCGTCGGCCGCGCCGAGGGGCGTCTGAGGGTCGGTCATGGGGCGTGCCACCTCCGTTGCGGGCCTGCCCCGGGGCGGTCCACCTGGCCGGCAGGCGAGCCGCACCGCTCACGGGCGGATGCACGCAGGAATCTAGCATCGGCCCCGTGCGCGATGATCATGCCCCATTGGCCGGGCCCGGCCGCCCCCGGCCGCGGCGCGTACGTCCTGTCCGCGCCGCGGCGAGGCGAGCCCGGGCCCGCGCTCGCAGGCCCGTCGCCTGCGTGCCGTCACTCCTCGTCGGACGTGGTGGGGCGCGTCCGGCCGGGTTCCGGTTCCTCGCCCTGCTGCGCGCGGGCGTGGAGCACGTCGCCGATGAACAGGTCGTACACCAGGACGCCGATCACACCGCCGACGAGCGGCCCGACGATCGGGATCCACCAGTAGTCGCTGAACGCCCCGGCCAGACTGCCCGGAAACGCCAGTTGCTCCCATCCCGCCATCCAGGTGAACAGCCGCGGGCCGAAGTCACGGGCCGGGTTGATGGCGTACCCCGCGTTCGCGCCGAAGGACATGCCGATGGCGGCCACGACGAAACCGATGATCAGCGGGCCCAGGTTCGCCTTCACGGCCGTGTTGCGCAGGTCGATGAGGGCGACCACCAGCATGACCAGGAAGGCGGTGCCGACGATCTGGTCGATCAGCGGGCCCCAGACCCCGCCGTTGAAGTACGGCGCGGGGAACGTGGCGAAGATCGAGAACGAGGCGAGGGTCTTCCCGTTCGTCTTGGGCCCCTTCATGGCGGCGTCGAAGGCGTTGATGGCGTCGTGGTACACGGCGTAGACGAGAGCGGCCCCCGCCAGCGCGCCGAGCACCTGGGACACCCAGTAGGGCACGACCTTGACCCAGGGGAACCTGCGGCGGACGGCGAAGGCGAGGGTCACCGCCGGGTTGATGTGCGCGCCGCTGACGCCGCCGGCCACATAGATGCCGAGGATCACGGCCATGGCCCAGCCCCAGGTGATCAGGAGCCAGTCACCGGCGCCGAGGAAGAAGACGGTGGGCCCCTCGGTGCGCCCCGAGCCGGGCAGGGCCGCCACGGTCATGGCCACCACGCCGCATCCGAAGGAGATGAGGACGAACGTCCCGAGGAACTCGGCCAGGCACTCGCCCGCCAGGCCTGCACGGCGTCTGAGCCTGGAGGGTTTCACCAGAGGCTTGATCTCCACTGCCATGTGATTTCTCCCTGGGTTCGCCGCGGTCCGGGCTGACGCGCGGTCATCACGTCGTAACCCGGGGCGAGGGGCGCGGCAACCGCAGGAGATGCCCACATGGCGCGGTGGCGCGGTGGCTCAGTCGCTCCGGGGCGCCCCGTCGGCGGGCTCGCTCTCGCCGGAGCCGAGCCGGACGCAGCACTCCCCGGGTTCGGGCGCCAGGACAGCGCGGACGCCGTTGACCTCCAGGCCGTCGAGGTAGCCGCTGAGGAAGGCGTGGTTCATGCCGCACACCAGGTCGGGGGCCTTCGCGGCCAGCGGGTGGAAGGGGCAGTTGCGCAGCCGGAGCCGGGTCGGGGTCTCCCGGACGGGCTCGTAGCCGTACCGGTCCAGCAGGCGCTCGCAGGCGGTCAGGCCGCGCTCGGCGCCGAGCCGGCCCGGACGGGTCTCGGTGCGTGCCGCCTCGCCCACCTGCCGGCCTCGCTCCCGCGCGGCGCGCATCGCCGCCTGGCCGGCGTTCTCGTCGGCCCGCTCGGTCAGGACGGCGTCCAGGAGCAGGTCCGCCAGCAGTTCGTGGCGCCGGTCGGGGATGTTCACGGTGATCTGGGCGTCGGTGGGCTCGTACACCTTCGGCTGTCTGCCCACCTTGCGGGTTCCGTCCGGCGCCTCGTAGCGGGCGCGCAGCAGCCCGGCGTCGACCAGCTTGTCGAGGTGGAAGGCGGCGAGCTTGCGGGAGATGCCGACGCTGGCGGCCGCCTCGTCACGGGTGACGGCACGCCGGGCACGCCGGATGAAGGCGAACATGCGTCGGCGTGAGTCCTCGCTCAGGACGCTGACGGAGTCGATGGCGCTGTCGGCCTGGTCGGCCTGCGCGGACGGGTCGGAAGCCACGGGACCACGGTAACTCCCACAGGCATGGGAACAGCAGTTCTTTCGCCGCTCTGTGCTGCATGACTTGACGGCGGCACGGAATAACACCAAGACTTGTTGGTGAAACCCCTGGAGGTCACCATGGTCGAAGAGTCACAGCTTCAGGCGAAACGCCCGGTCAGCCCTTCGCTCGCCGGGCCGTACGGCCATCCGTTCCACCCGATCCTGGTGACCGTGCCGATCGGCGCCTGGGTCACCAGCCTGGTGTTCGACATCGCGTCCCACGTCGTCAGCCGCCCGGGCTTCCTGACCCAGGCCTCCGAGTGGCTGATCGCGATCGGGGTGATCGGTGCCCTGCTGGCGGCCATGGTCGGGTTCCTCGACCTGTTCGCCCTTCCCGGCGCCACCCCCGCCTTTCGCACCGCCCTGGTGCACATGACGCTGAACCTGCTGGTCACAGCCGCCTACGTCGTGAACTTCCTGTGGCGTCTCGGCGATCACGCCGACGGCGGAAGCGTCGGCGCCGGCCCGCTCGTCCTGTCCGCCGTCAGCGTGGCGGCCCTGGGCGTCTCGGGATTCCTGGGCGGCAAGCTCGCCTACCGCTACGGCGTGCGTGTCGCCGACGAGAACACCCAGGCCGAGGGCTTCACCACCGACCGCGGCCCGGGGCGCTCCCGCTCCTCCGTATGACCGGCCCGGCCGGGCCCACCCGGCGACCGGTGCCCTCCGGCCGCCCCCGACATCGTCCTCACCCTCGGAGCTCTTCATGGACATCGCCGCACTGATCGCCTGGGTGGTCACCGCCCTCGGCGGGTTCCTCATGCTCGGCACCTGGATCCGGCGCGGCGGGATCCACCGCCGAGGGACGGGCGCGACCCGCCTGCCCGCGCCCGTCGTCTTCGGCCACTTCGCCCTGGCCGCGCTGGGGCTGGTGGTGTGGATCGTCTACGTCGTCGCCGACGAAAGCGCCCTGGCCTGGACGGCGTTCGGTCTGCTGCTGCCGGTCGCCCTGCTGGGCTTCGTGATGCTGGCGCGCTGGATCCCCGTCCGCCGCGCCCACCCGGCGGTCTCCGCCGCCCCCGCGGAGTCCGGGACCGTCCCCGCCGAACGGCACTTCCCGCTCCCGGTGGTCATCGCCCACGGACTCTTCGCCGTGGTCACCCTCGTCCTCGTCCTGCTCACCGCGCTGGGCATCGGAGGTAGCTGACATGACCGACTACCCGGTGCAGACCTCCCTGCGCAGCGACCTGCTCGACGACGTGCCGGGGGCACCCGCACGGCCGGCCTTGCGGGTGGTCCACGAATCCGACGGGGTCGACCTGGCCGCCGCGGAGACCGCGGCAGGCCGGTTCCTCGAGGCCCTCGGCATCTCCACGGCTTCGGAGAGCCTGCGCGGCACACCCGGCCGGATGGCCCGCGCCTACGCCGAACTCTTCAGCCCGCGCCCCTTCGACCTGACCACGTTCCCCAACGACGAGGGGTACGACGAACTCGTCCTCGCCCGGCGCATCCCGGTCCGCACCGTCTGCGAGCATCACCTGCTCCCGGTGGTCGGCGTCGCGCACGTCGGCTACCTGCCCGGCGCGCGCATCCTGGGCCTGTCCAAACTGGCGCGGGTCGTCGAACACTTCGCCTGCCGCCCCCAGGTCCAGGAACGGCTGACCAAGCAGGTCGCCGACTGGTTGCAGACCCAGCTGGAACCCAAGGGCGTCGGCGTGGTCATCGAGGCCGAGCACTCCTGCATGACGCTGCGCGGCGTCCAGGCCACCGGCTCCGACACCCTGACCTCGACCCTGCTCGGCCTGCTGCGCTCCGACGCGCGCTCGCGCGCCGAGTTCCTGTCGCTCACCGGGGTGGCCTGACCCTTGGTGTGCTGTCCCGAGAGGCCGGTGACGCGGGCGCCCGGAGCCGTCTGGAAACGGCCCCGGGCGCCGCGGGTCAGCGGCTCACCGCAGCTCTCGCGCATAGGGCGCGAGGCTGATCCGGTCGATCAGCGGCGCGTACCGGGAGCGGAGCAGTACGCCCGGGAAGGTGTCCGAGGCGTAGGTGGTGCCGTCGAAGTTCGGCCGTTCCTCGGAGCGGAAGCCGATCGTGTTCTCGCCCTTCTTCAGCTGAACCGGGACCGTCAGCTCCCAGAAGTTGTTCTGGTGGAAGCTGTGCGGGAAGCCGACGCGATGTGCCGGGCCGCCGTTGACGCTGAGGTCGGCGTGGCGGGCGAGCGGGTCGGGGTTGTAGTGGGTGGCCTCGGACTGCTCCGGGTTGGAGTAGCGGATGCGCAGCGCGTACAGGCCGGCCCGGTCCGCTGAGACGGTGAACGTCGCCGTGTTGCCGTTGCCGGGAGCCCCGCCGATGCCCGTGATCGCCGTGCCGTCGGTGGCCAGGGAGAGCGGGGCGAGCGTGGCCGAACCGGCGAGCCGGGCGTCGCCCGCCTCGTAGGTGCGCACCGGCAGTGTGCCCTCGGTCGGTGTCACCGTGAGGCGGTCGACGAGGGTCGTGGCCGGACCACCGGTCACCGTCACCTTGTTGACTCCGCCGGAGAGGGAGACCGCCGCACCACTCCGGCCCTTGGCCAGACGCAGGACGTCATGGCCGTTGACGGAGAGCCGGGCGCCTGTTCCACCGAGGGTGTCGACCCGGAGGGTGGCCTCACGGTCGGCCGGTGAGTAGACCCAGAAGGTCGCGCTCTGGCCCTTGGCGAGGCGCATCGCGCCCGAGCCGGTGGTCGCCGGCTTCGGAAGGTCGTAGACCGGGCGCGCTCCGCCGGACGGCCAGGCCAGTTCACCTTCGTACACCTGCGTGTCCGCCGAGGCGCGGGGGAGGGAGAGGGTGAGGCGGTCGACGATGGCGTCGCCCTTGGTGGCGCGCTTGCCGTCGGCGCTCTTGGCGGCGAGCGTCAAGGTGTGCTTGCCCTTGGTCAGTTCGAGGGTGGTGTCGGTGTGGTCCCAGACGACCCACTTGTAGCCGAGCGGCAGGTGCAGTTCCCGCTCACTGCCCGCCTTGCCGTCCACGCGCAGGAAGACGTTGGTGGGGCCCTGCTCCTTGACCTTGTCGAACGTGTTGAGGGAGTTGGCGAAGACGCTCAGGTCGTAGGTGCCGTCCTCGGGCACGTCCACGGTGAAGTCGAGTGCCACGTCCGACCCGGTGCGCAGGCCGCCGACGTCGTAGCCGCCGGAGGTGTAGAACTTCGACACGTCACGCGGTGACCCCTCCGGGCCGTTCTTCGACCAGCCGGAGCCGGTGTGCGCGGCGTCCTCCGCCTCGTACGAGGACTGCCAGCGCACGGGCGGCGCCTGCGTGCCCTTGGCCTCACCGGCCGGGCTGAGCACGATCTCGTAGGCCGAGGACTCCTTCAGCTTCGGCAGGGTGCCGTCGCCGAAGTCGAGGGCGACCGTGCCGTCGTCACCGACCTTCAGATTCGACTCGGCGAGGAGCTTCGGACCGGACGAGTCGCCGACCTGCCCGCTCCACTCGATCTCCCGTACCCAGGCGTGCACGCGCTTGCCGAAGACCTTCTTCGGGACACCCGCGAAGGTGATGTGGCCCTTTCCGGTGGACCCGCCGAAGATCAGCCGGGACTGCTTCTTCTTCTCGTCGAGGGTGGCGACGCCCTGCATGGTGTAGTTCTCACCCGGGAACGGCGGGGCCACCTTCACCGTGTGGCCGCTCATCGAGGCGTACGAGTTCAGCAGCCACCACTGCCCGTTGCCGCGGTTCGACTGCACCGCGGAGTCCGACAGGTTGCCGTCGATGTTCCAGTACGCGATGTCGGCGTCGACCTTGGACTCCTCGATCGCGGACACCCACTGGATCATCTGGCCCGGCACCGAGGTGTGGTAGTTGAACGCGTACTCGTTGATGTTGATCGGGAGTTGTGTGCCTTCCCGGTCGGTGCCCTTGAAGAGGTCCTTCTCCCACGCCCGGTACTTGGCGACGCTCTGGCGGACCGCCTCCGGGTGGCTCAGCTCGTGCCAGGTGACGACGTCCGGCAGCGTTCCGGCGGCCAGGGTGTGGGTGAGGAAGCCCTTCACCTGGTCGTAGAGGACGCTGGTGTTGGGCCCGGCGATGCGGGCAGCCGGCATCTTGCCCTTGATCAGCTTGTACGCGTCGTCCCAGGCGGCGAAGAAGGCGTCGGGGTCGTTGAGCCAGCTGACCTTGTCGTAGCTCCACTCGCCGGTGCCGAACATGTTGCCCTCGGGCTCGTTGAACGGCACGAAGACGATGTTGTCCTGGTACTGCTTCGGCAGCTTCAGGACCTGGTCGACCTGCTCGGCGATCTTCTCCTTGTAGAGCTTCAGCTTCTCCGCGGGGGTGTCGCCCGGCCACTGGTACGGGAAGCCCCGGTGGATGTCGGTCATGTAGATGTACACGTCACCGTCGGTGGAGTCGGCCAGCGGCTTCACCACCTCCAGGGCGTCGGCGCCGGGGTGTTGCGGGCCGTCCTGCGCCTTGGTGGAGACCGTACGCAGGCCCATGCCCTCGATGAGGTTGTTGGTGGGGACGTCCGGCCCGTACACGCCGTACAGGGTGCCCGAGGCGCCGCCGTGGAACGCGCCGGTGTTCGAACCGAGGTCGACGGTGAGCTGCCCCTCGCGGACCACGGTGACGGTGGCCTTCACCGCGCGCCCCGCCGCGGTTCCGGCGACGGTGAAGGTGCCCGGCGTGGCGTACTCGGAGGAGGGGACGGCGTCCCAGGCGACGGGGGTGTCGCGGTCGTAGCCGTCGGAGAAGGAGGCACGGACGGCGGCGGGCAGGGACGGGGCGGTCCCGGTGGTGGTGCGGACGTCGAAGGACGTCCGCGAGAGCTCCTGGACGGTCGGCACGGCACCGACCGTACCGGCCACCTGCTCCGGGCTCAGCGCCGCGTGCCACACGGTGAAGTCGTCGATGGCGCCCTTGAGCAGCGGGTCAGGGTAGAGGGACTTGCCTATGTACCCGGCGGCGGTGGCCGAACCGTCCAGCAGATCCCCCGCCTTGATGCCGGTCGCGGCGGAGGACACCGCCACGCCGTCGAGGTAGGTGGTCAGCCGGCCCGCGGCGGTGTCGAGGGTGACGGTGACCGTCCGCCACTCGTTCGCGGGCAGGCTCGCGTAGCCGCGGACCTGGGCCTCGGCGCCCCCGCCGCCGGTGGTCACGGACGTCTGGAACAGCCCGCCGCCGTTGTACGGCGTGGCGAAGAGGTACTTGGTGGTGTCCGTGCCCAGATCGAAGAGCCGCTGCCAGGGCGAGGTGTCGCCGCTCCACTTCACGCGGGCGGACACGGTCAGGTCGGTCGTCCCGGCGAGCACCTGGCGGGGCAGGCGGACGTACGCGCCACCGGAGGTCGGCGCACCGCCGGGCAGGGAAAGCGCCCTGCCTCCCGCCGTGCCGTCGACCGATCCGGCGGTGGAGCCGTTCACCAGTGTCGCCGTCAGGCCGTTGCCCGAGCTGTCCGTGATCTTCCCGGAGACGAGGTCGTCCTGGTCGAAGGAGTAGCGGGCGGCGGGCCGGGGCGTGTCGGCGGCCTGCGCGGGGGCGGCCGGTGCGGCCAGCAGGCCCGCTCCGAGGGTCAGCGCCACGGCGGCCGGGGCCCGGCGCCGCGTGAATCTGTCAGCGGATGGCATGGATGGCGTCCTCAGTCGTCGTGTCGTCGTGTCGTCGTGTCGTGCCAGGCATGTCGTCGTGTCATGGCTGCGTCGCTTCGCCGAGCAGCGGTCTTGGTCGGCGTGCCCGTCGAACCGGTTCGATCCATGGCGCGCGGGAGGGCGGGGAACACGTGGGGACGGCGGGTACGGCGGCCTCGCGGCTGGGGCGTGGGGGTTTCCGCTCCACCGCTGCCTGAACGGCTCGCTGTGTCGAACCGGTTCGCGAAGCTAGCACCGGGACTCACGGCCAGCAATCCCTCTGACATGAGGATCTTGTCGGGACATTCGATCCACCAGGGACGCGCGTTCGGGGTATTGACAGGGGTCCGGGCAGTTCCTACCTTCCTGCCAAGCGAACCGGTTCGACGAGCTAGGAGTTGCCGTGAACATCGGTGAGATCGCCCAGCGTGCCGGTGTCTCGCGCAGCACCGTGTCCTACGCGCTGAGCGGCAAGCGCCCGGTCTCGGAGGCCACCCGCCGGAAGATCCAGCAGGTCGTCGACGAACTGGGCTACCGGCCCAGCGCCAGCGCCCGTGCCCTGGCCAACGGGCGGACCAGCACGATCGGTCTCGTCTTCCCGCCGGCCGGCAACCACTACACCGGCATGCAGCTGGACTTCATCGGCAGTGTCGTGGAGGCCGCCGCGGCCTACGACTACGACGTGCTGCTGTCACCCAGCGGCGTGGACAGCGACCGCTCGTTCCAGCGGCTGCTGGGGGAGCGGCGGGTCGACGGCGCCATCCTGATGGAGATCAGGCTGGAGGACGACCGGGCCGAGCACCTGGATGCGCTGGATTTCCCGGCCGTCGCCATCGGCCGCACCGCCCACCCGGAGCACGGCTGGTGGGTGGCGCTCGACCACACGGCGCTGGCGGCGGCGTGCGTCCACCACCTCGCGGACCTGGGCCACCGCAGGATCGCCTTCGTCAACCGGCCGGAGCAGCTGCTGAAGGCCGGGTACGAGTCGGCGCACCGCGGTCTGGACGGCTTCACCAAGGCCGCGGCCGAGCGCGGGCTGACCGTCCGCACGTACTGCTGCGGGGACGACGCCGCCTCGGGCCAGGCCTGCGTGGAGCGGATCCTGCGCGACGAGCCGGAGACGACCGCCCTGGTCACGCTGAACGAGGCCGCGCTGGGCGGCCTGTACCGGGGGCTGGCCGGGGCCGGCCGCCATGTGCCGCGCGACTTCTCCGTCACCGGAGTGGTGGCGAGCCGGTGGGCGGAGACGGTGACCCCGCAGCTCACCGCGGCGGACGTACCGGCGGAGGAGATGGGACGGCGCGCCGTCGAACTGCTGGTGGAGCGGCTCGACCAGCCCGGTGCCCCCGCCCGCCACCACCTGCTGACACCCCCCATCTCGCTGCGGGCCAGCACCGGCCCCGCCTCCGGCTCCCCACGGCCCTGACCCCTCCTCTCCTTTCCTCTCGTTCCCTCTCCTGTCTCCACCTCTGTTCTCCTTCTCCTTCTTCGGGCTCACCCCTCACCGCCTCCCCCGGGTGTGCCCGCTGCCCGCACGTCGCCCCTGTCACGGCACCCCTGTGCCAAGAACGAAGGAACCCGCGATGCACATCGACTCCAGACGGCGCCTCGCCGCCGTGGCCCTGTCGACCGTCCTCGCCGCCGCCGGCACCGCCTGCTCCTCCGGCTCGGGCAGCACCGACACCAAGGGCGCGGACAGCGGCACCTACACGATCTGGGACCCGTACCCGCAGTTCACCAAGGGCTCGGCATGGGTGAAGCTGCTGGACGCCTGCGGTGCCAAGGCCGGTGTGAAGGTCAAGCGGACCGGGTTCGACACCAGCGACCTCGCCAACAAGACGCTGCTGGCGGCACAGCAGGGCAACTCCCCGGACGTCCTCATCGTCGACAACCCGGTGGTGTCCACTCTCGCGGAGGCGGGCGTGCTCACCACGACCGACGACAACAAGCTCGACACCTCCGCCGTGGACCCCAACCTCCTCGCGGCCGGGCAGTCGGGCGGCAAGACCTACGGCACCCCCATCGGCGCCAACACCCTCGCGCTCTACTACAACAAGAAGGTCCTGAAGCAGGCCGGTGTCGACATCGCCTCCGTCAAGGACTGGAAGTCGCTGACCGCCGCCCTGGAGAAGGTCAAGAAGGCCGGCAAGAAGGGCATCACCTTCTCCGCGATCGGTACCGAGGAGGGCAGCTTCCAGTTCCTGCCGTGGTTCTGGGGCTCCGGCGCGAAGCTGACGGAGCTCGACTCCGACCAGGCCGTCTCCGCGCTGTCCCTGTGGAAGAACTGGCTGGACAAGGGCTACGCCCCCAACTCCGTGCTCAACAACACCCAGACCACCAGCTGGCAGGAGTTCGCCAGCGGCGACTACGCCTTCGCCGAGAACGGCACCTGGCAGCTCGCGGCCGCCAAGAAGGCCGGCTTCGACTACGGCGTCCTGCCCGTCCCGGCCACCGGCGGAGGCAACGCCGCGGCCCCGACGGGCGGCGAGTTCGTCACCGTGCCCGTCCAGGGCGACACCGCCCGCTACGCCACCACGAGCAAGCTCACCACCTGTCTGACCAGCACCGCCCACCTGTACGACACCGACACCACCCTCTCCTACGTAGCCCCCACCGAGGAGGTGCGGAAGAAGCAGGTGGCCGCCGACCCCGCGCTCACCGCGTGGGTCGACGCGGTCAAGGCGGCCAAGGGCCGCACCAGCGACGACCTGGGCACCAAGTACCCCAAGATCTCCGAGCAGCTGTGGAAGGCCGTGCAGTCCGCGCTCAGCGGATCCAAGTCGCCCGAGGACGCCCTGACTTCCGCGCAGGACGCGGTCAAGTGACATGGGTCCGATGAAGCAGACCGTCCAACCGCCGGACCACCGGCCCGCACGGCCCGCTCCGGGGGCGGCGCACGCCGCCCCGGGACCGGACCACACCGCGCGACGCCGCCGGCCCGCCTCGACGCAGTGGGCCGCCTGGGCCTTCCTCACCCCGGTGACCCTCTACCTTGCCTTCTTCTACGCCTATCCGCTCTACCGCAACCTCGACCTGAGCCTGCGCGACTACACCGTCCGCTCCTTCGTGCAGGGCGACGCGCCGTTCACCGGCCTGCGGAACTACCAGAAGGTCTTCGACGACCCGACCTTCGCCCCGGCCCTGCTGCACACCGTGGTGTTCACCGCCGTGTGCCTGGCCTTCCAGTACGCCATCGGGCTGGCCCTCGCCGTCTTCTTCAACCAGCACTTCCGGCTCTCGGCGACCCTGCGCGCCCTGTTCCTCGTCCCCTGGCTGCTGCCGCTGATCGTGTCGGCCTCGACCTGGTCGTGGATGCTCAACAGCGACTCCGGCATCGTCAACGCGGCACTGCACGCGCTCGGCCTCGATCCCGTCAACTGGCTGACCTCGCCTTCCTGGTCGCTCACCTCTGTGATCATCGCCAACATCTGGATCGGTGTCCCGTTCAACCTGGTCGTGCTCTACAGCGGTCTGCAATCCATCCCCGCCGGGCTGTACGAGGCGGCCGCCCTCGACGGAGCGGGAGCCTGGCGCCGCTTCTGGAGCATCACCTTTCCGCTGCTGCGCCCCGTCTCCGCGATCACCCTGCTCCTCGGCCTGGTCTACACACTCAAGGTCTTCGACATCATCTGGATCATGACCAAGGGCGGTCCGGCGGACGCGTCCACCACCTTCGCCACCTGGTCCTACCGGCTCGGCTTCGGCAATCTGCTGCCCGCCTTCGGCCCGGGCGCGGCCGTCGGCAACCTGCTGGTCGTGGCCGCCCTGGTGTTCGGCGGGGTCTACATGAGGGTCCAGCGAAAGCAGGCGTACGCATGAGAAGCCGACGCTCCTGGGGAAAGACGACGGTCGGCGTCCTGCTGACCGCGATCATGCTCTTCCCGGTCTACTGGATGCTGAACGTCTCCCTCACCCGCGACCAGGACATGCGCAAGTCCCCGCCCGGCCTCTTCCCCGTCCACGGCACCCTGGCCGGCTACCGCACCGTCCTCGACGAGCAGTTGCCCTACCTCGGCACCAGCCTGGTCATCGGCCTGGGCACGGTAGCCCTCACCGTGGCCCTGTCCGCCCCGGCCGGTTACGCCCTGGCCAAACTGCGCCCGCGCGGCGGGGGAGTGCTCAGCTTCCTCCTGCTCGCGGCGCAGATGATTCCCGGCATCATCATGGCGATGGGCTTCTACGCCATCTACCTCCAGCTCGGCCTGCTCCAGTCCGTGCCCGGCCTGATCGTCGCCGACTCCACCCTGGCGGTGCCGTTCGCGGTGCTCATCTTCACCGCGTTCATGTCCGGCATCCCCGGGGAACTGCTCCAGGCGGCGCGGACCGACGGTGCCGGTCCGCTGCGCACCTTCTGGTCGGTCGTCCTGCCGATGAGCCGCAACGCCGTCGTCACGGTGTCGCTCTTCGCGTTCCTGTGGTCCTGGTCGGACTTCGTCTTCGCCGGCACCCTCGTCAACGGCGGGGCGCACGAGCCGATCACCCTCGGCATCTACCACTACATCGGCAACAACAACCAGGAGTGGAACGCCATCATGGCCACCGCCGTCGTGGCCTCGCTGCCCGCCGCGGTCATCCTCGTCCTGGCCCAGCGCTACGTCGCAGCCGGCGTGACGGCCGGCGCGGTCAAGGACTGACCCCTTCCCCCTGCGCGAGAAACGAGTGCCCCTTCATGACCGCCGACCACTCCGGCCCGGCCTTCTCCGTCCACGACATCCCGTTCAGCACCTACGGCTCCTGGTTCGGCATCTCGCCCGTGGTGGCGGAGAAGACGTACGCCGAGGACCTCCATCTCGTCTCCCACCAGAACGGCCTGCACGCCGTCCTGCGCCTGACGCCCCTGGACCCTGTGACGGGCGACCGGGTGGAGACCCGCGTGGGGGCGAGACCGGGCCTGCTCAGCTGGACCGGCGCGGGCGGCCGCGTCGACCTCGCCTACGAGTCCCCGGACACCGTGCGCCTGCGCGGGAGCGGGACGGGGATCGCCGTCCGGGCGGCCGCCGAGGTCCTGACGCCGTTCAGCGGAACCTACTTCTTCCACGACGCCGCCGCCGGCGCCCATGTGTTCACGTCGTACGAGACGGGACGCCGCTATCGCGTCACCGTCCTGTCCGGCACCGCCGACGTGACCGGTGCCCAGGCGCTGGGCAGTGCCGAGCGCGGTCTCGCGATGGCTGCGGAGACGGGCGGGACCTGGGAGATCGCGATCGAGGAACTCGACACCGCCCGCCCGCCGTACTCGTCCGAGGCGGCCTTCGACGAGATCGCGGCAGCCACGCGAGGTTCGTTCGCCGAGTTCGCCGACGCCGTCGCTCCCTGGCGCTCGTCCGCCACCCCGGCGGCCGAACTGGCCGCCTACGTCCTGTGGTCGGCCACCGTCCGCCCGACGGGCCTGGTCACCCGGCCCGCGGTGCTGATGTCCAAGCACTGGATGGACAAGGTGTGGAGCTGGGACCACTGCTTCAACGCCCTGGCTCTCGCGCCCGGTTGTCCCGAACTGGCCCGGGACCAGTTCTCCCTGCCCTTCGACCATCAGGACGCCAGTGGTGCCCTGCCGGACTCGGTGACCCACTCCGAGGTCCTGTACAACTTCGTCAAACCGCCCATCCACGGCTGGGCCTTCGGGCACCTGCGCCGCCGTCTGCCGACGCCGCCCGGCCCGGACGAGCTGGCCGAGGTGTACCACCGCCTGGAGCGCTGGACGAACTTCTGGCTCACCGCCCGGCGCGCTCCCGGCGCCACCTTCCCGCACTACCAGCACGGCAACGACAGCGGCTGGGACAACGCCACCACCTTCGACCCCGAGCGGGTGGTGGAGACCGCCGACCTCGCCGCCTTCCTCGTCCTCCAGCTCCGCGAACTCGCCGACCTGGCCCTGGAGCTGGACCGGACGGACGAGGCGGGCCGGTGGAAGCGGGCCGCCGAGCAGACGCAGGCGGCGATGCTGGACCAGCTCTGGAGCGGCGACCGGTTCGTGGCCCGGGGCGTCGGCACGGGCGACACCTGGGACAGTGCCGGGCTCCTCGACCTGATGCCCATCGTGCTCGGCGAGCACCTGCCGGGCGAGGTCAGCGCCGCTCTGGCCGACCACATCAAGGCCCATCTGACCCCCTACGGTCTCGCCACCGAGCTGCCCACCTCACCGCACTATCTCGACGACGGTTACTGGCGCGGCCCCATCTGGGCTCCCGCGACCGTCCTGATCGAGGACGGCCTGCGCCGCGCCGGCCACCGCCGCCTGGCGGACGACATCAGCGCCCGCTTCCGCGCCCTGTGCGAAGCGCACGGCTTCGCCGAGAACTTCGACGCCCTCACGGGAAGGGGACTGCGCGACCGCGCCTACACCTGGACCGCCGCCGCCTACCTCATCCTCGCGGAGGCGTACGCGCTCCGAGGTGAGCATGACCTGACGTGAACCGGTTGCGGCGCTCACGGCCCGGCGAGACGCGTGACCCGGTCGTGGAGGTGCTGCACATAGTCCTCGGACTCCGGCTTCATCAGGACGCTGCGCAGGATGCGGGCGCCCTCGGCGTCGGCGGTGACCTTCGGATGGCGTGCGGTGAACGCGTCGCGGTCGGCCTTGAGGGTGCTCAGGAACACGGGGTCGGCGTCCGCCATGCCGTCGGCCAGCACCCGGGCGGACGCCGCGTCGATGGCGGTGAGGGAGGCGGGGTCCGTCACCGGGAAGTAGCTCACGATGTCCAGCTCCGGCTGCTGGTACAGCTCCAGGGCGTCGGAGGCGGAGATCAGGTCGGCCCAGCGCAGGGCGGCCCGGCGGCCGGCCCCCAGGACGCGGCCGAGTCCGTCGGGGGTGGGCGGGAGGACCTGGAAGGTGAGCCACAGGGCGGCGGCCGAGGCGCCGGCGCGCGAGCACTCCAGGCTGATCTCGCCCAGGTGGAGCTCGCTGGAGGTGAAGTAGGTGTAGGGCGAGTCGTGCAGGTAGAAGCGGCCCACCTCGGGATCGCGGAAGAGGACGGCACCGCAGCCGTAGGGCTGGAGTCCGTGCTTGTGCGGATCGACGACGACCGAGTCGCACCGGGCGATCGCCCGCCAGGGCTGTTCGGGCAGGCCTTCCGGTCCGTCGGCGCCGGCGAGCAGCGTGAAGAAGCCGCCGTAGGCCGCGTCGACATGGAGCCGGACACCGTAGCGGTCCCTGAGGGCGAGGGCGTGGTGGATCGGGTCGACGGCACCGAGGCCGGTGGTGCCGGCGGTGAGGACGACCGTGCCCACCTCTCCCGTCCGCAGGATCTCGTCCAGCGCGTCGAGGCTGATGCGTCCGCGGTCGTCGGTCGGGACGGGATGGCCCTTCATGCCCAGGACGTGGCACATGCGGCCGTGGGTGTAGTGGGCGTCGGCGCTGTAGGCGACACCGCGGCCGGGGTGGAGTTCGCGGGCGACGAAGAGGGCTTCGAGGTTGGCGATGGTGCCGCTGGTGGTGAGGTGGCCGAGGTGGGTGTCGTAGCCGAACATCGCGGCCAGTCGCGCCACGGCCTCGCGCTCCATGCGGGCGGTGGCGGGGCCGCCGTCCAGCGCGTGGTTGTTGGGGTTGATCAGCATGGTGGTGAGGTGGCCGACGATCGCCGCCGGGTGCGGGGGCTTGAGCATCTGCCCCGCGTAGTGCGGGTGGAAGAAGGGATAGTTCTCCTTCAGTCTTCCGGTGAGCTCCTCGAAGGCCGCGGCGAAACGATCGTCGTCGACGAGGAGGGACGGGTGCTGCTCGTAGGGGCCGAAGCTGTCGGCCCACTGCTGTATCGCGTCGTCGGCCCGGCCGAGCCAGTGCTGAAGGTCCACTGATCTCCCTCTCCTCCGTGGTGGCGGGGTGGTGGGTCACACCATAGGATTTTGTTGACTGCTCAGCAATTGATTGCTCAGTAATTGAGACGGCAGTAGATGAAGAGGCAGTAAAGTCGGGGGCATGAGCCCCGCCGAACGAGACGACGACGCAGCCGCCCGTGCCGCCGACAGCCCGCTCGTGCACGACTTCGGGCTGCTGCTCAAAGCCGCCACCCGCCTGGAGCAGCGGATCGACGCGGCGCTGCGCGAGGAGTGCCAGGTCGGTCACACGATGTTCGAGGTCCTCATCCGGCTCTGCCGGCATCCGGACGAGGAGATCTCACAGCGCCGGCTCGCCGAGGACCTGACGCTCACCAGTGGCGGTGTCACCCGGCTGATCGACCGGATGGAGACGGCCGGTCTGGTGCGGCGGGTGCCCGCCCCCGGCGACCGCAGAAGCGTCCTGGTCGAGGCGACCGAGCACGGCCGTGCGGTGTTCCTCCGGGCCGCCGTCGTCCACGCGCGGGTCGTGGAGCGGTACTTCGTGGCCCCGGTGCCCCGGGCCGACTACGGGCGGCTCACCCGCTCGCTGGGCGAGATCGAGGCGGCACTGCGCGACGGCTGACCTCCGCCCTGTGCACCCCACCCGTGCGGCGGCTGTTCCGCTTCGTCCTGGAACCCCGGCTGGACTGGGCGTTCCGACGGGAGCCCGCCGAGGCGCCACGCACCGCACCCACCGGAGCGTGAGCGACACCGGCGAGCGTCAGCTCCGGGTCTCCCCGGAGCGGACCAGCCCGCTCTCGTAGGCCATGACCACGAGTTGGGCCCGGTCCCGGGCGCCCAGCTTGGCCATGGCCCGGTTGGCGTGCGTCTTGACGGTCACCGGAGTGACGAAGAGCCGCTCGGCGATCTCGTCGTTGGACAGGCCCGTGGCCACCAACTGCATGACCTGTCGCTCCCGGGGCGTCAGCGTGGCCAGCCGCTCGGGATCGGCCAGGCGGCCGGGGGAGGGCTGGGAGAGGAACCGGGCGATCAGACCCTTGGTCGCGGCCGGTGAGAGCAGCGCCTCACCGGCCGCGACCAGCCGGATGGCGTGCAGGAGTTCGGCCGGTTCGACCCCCTTGCCGAGGAAGCCGCTGGCACCGGCCCGCAACGCCTCGACGACGAACTTGTCCACCTCGAAGGTGGTGAGGACCAGCACCTTCACCCCGGCCAGGTCATCGTCCCCGCCGATGAGCCGTGTGGCCTCGATGCCGTCGACCCCGGGCATGCGGATGTCCATCACCACCACATCGGCCCGCGCGGACCGGGCCAGCCGCACCGCCTCCTGGCCGTCGGACGCCTCGGCGACCACCTCCATGTCCGGCTGCGCCTCGATGAGCAGCCGGAAGGTGCCCCGTAGCAGGGCCTGGTCGTCGGCGAGCAGGACGCGGATCGTCATGGTGAGTCTTACCTCGTGCGGGTCAGGCGGACGTGGGGGCGAGGGTGAGGGGGAGTTCGGCGACGACCCGGAAGCCACCGTCGGGCAGGGGGCCGGTGGTGACCGAGCCGCCGATGGCGGTCGCGCGCTCGTGCATGCCGATCAGGCCGTGACCGGAGCCGGGGCCCGGCAGGGCGCCGGGTCGGCCGTCGTCCGTCACGGTGACCCGCAGCCGGTCCGGTCCGTAGTGCAGCTCCACCTCCGCCCGTGTCGCCGACGCGTGCTTGTGGGTGTTGGTGAGCGCCTCCTGGATGATGCGGTAAGCCGTCAGTTCCGTGGTGGGAGCCACGGGCCGGGGTGTGCCGGTGCACACCACCTCCACGACCAGTCCGCCCGCTCGCACCCCACTGACCAGGGCGTCCAGATCGGCCAGTTCGGGGATGGGTGCGCGGGAGTCGGGCCCGTCGTCGGGCTGGCGCAAGAGGCCCACGGTGGCGCGCAGTTCGTCGAGGGCGGCGCGGCTGTTGTCCTTGATGTGAGCCAACGCCTCGTACGCGCGGTCGGGATCGTGGCGCATGAGGTGGTGCGCCACGCCGGCCTGCGCGTTGACCAGGGTGATGTGGTGGGCCACCACGTCGTGCAGCTCCCGGGCGATGCGCACCCGCTCCTCGGTGACCCGCCGCCGCGCCTCCTGCTCCCGGCTGCGCTCGGCCCGTTCGGCTCGCGCCTCGACCTCGGCGAGGTGCAGGCGGCGGGTGCGGACGACGTCGCCCAGTGCGGTGGCGGCGATCGCGAGGTCGAAGTGGAGCAGACTCGAGCCCGCGAGAGGTGGTTCGGAATCGGCGACCGCGTAGACGGCCATGATCAGGACCGACGCGATCAGGCCGGTGATCCAGGCGGTGCGCCGGCTGCTCCGGGAGGCGAGGGTGTAGAGCGCCACCAGGCTCGCCGCCGGAGTCAGGGAGAAGCCCGGCGCGACGGACAGGTGCGCCAGATCGACGGCCAGAGAGGCGATCACGACCGGTAGCGGCCATCGGCTGCGGAAGACGAGCGGCGCACACGCCAGCGCCATCCAGGCCACCCCGCCCGGCCGGGGGGCGTGCCAGCCGGAACCGCCCTCGCCCGCGGCGGTCGCCGCCGTGCCCACCAGGATGAGCACCACCGCCGGAAGCGCGTCCCGGATCCGCTCGTGTCGGGCCATCAACTGCCGACTCACCGCTGCCACCTGCACTCCCTCACTCTACGCAGCGCGGCCCGGCATGCGCCCCACCCCGATGGTCGTCACCCGTGCCCAGGGGATGAGCGGACCCACCCGGGCCGGCGTGCCGGTGGCACCAGCGGGCGAGAAGGGACAACGACGAGCCTTTCCGGAAGAACACGGGCCGGAATCCCGGCGCACTGCAACGCTCGCAGTCCGCCGGGCTCTCGTCGTCGGCCGAGCGTAGACACGTGCCCCTACCGCGATCGCAGTAGGGGCACGTGCCCGCGTGTCAGGGCCGGTCGGAGTGGGTCAGGGTGTGTAGACCGTCGGCCGGGGTGCCGTCGGCATGGCGTTGCCGATGAAGAAGGACGGGTGCGGGGGCTGGTTGTAGGCGGTGTTCTGCCACGCCAGCGCCGTGCGGTACTGGGTGTCGTGGAGCAGGGTGGTGATCTTGGTGTTGGTCTGGTGCGGGGTCGAGTAGATCCTCAGGGCCCTGTTGTCGCCGGTGCGCCAGACGACCTCCTCGCGCCAGTCGCCGAGGATGTCGCCCGACAGGGCCGGGGTGGACTTGGTGCCGTTGTTGGAGGCCACCCCCGAGCCGGTCAGCAGCCGGGTGTCGCCGGACGTGCCGTACTTGTCGATGCGAGTGCCGTCGAGGAGCTCGCGGACGGGGTCGCCGTCCCACCAGGACAGGAAGTTGACGCTGGAGGGCTCCCGGCCGAGCGAGGCGCCGGTGACGGAGCGCAGCGTGGTGTCGGTGGCGGACCAGGCCTCGGCGCCCGGACTGCCGGCGTAGATGTCGGCGGCGACGCCCCGGCCGTTGTCGGAGCCGGACGCGGTCTGCCAGAGCCTCGCCCCGGTGCGGGCGTCGGCCATCCAGGAGCCGGGCTTGCTGGAGTCCTCCGAGACCTTGAAGTACTCAAGGCCCGGACGGGACGGGTTCAGGTCGCCGACGTGACCGGCGTCGCCGTGCCCGAGCCTGGTGGTCCACAGGCCGCTGCCGTTGTCGTCGACGGTCATCGCGCCGTAGACGATCTCGTCCTTGCCGTCGGCGTCGACATCGGCGATGGACAGGCTGTGGTTGCCCTGGCCGTCGTAGCCCTTGCCGCTGTTGCTGGAGGAGGACGTGTCGAAGGTCCAGCGCCGGGTGAAGGCGCCGTTGCGCCAGTCCCAGGCGGCTATCACCGATCGGGTGTAGTAGCCGCGCGCCATGATCAGCGAGGGGCGGGCGCCGTCGAGGTAGGCGGTGCCGGCGAGGAAGCGGTCGACGCGGTTGCCGTAGTTGTCGCCCCAGGAGGAGACGGTGCCGCGGCCCGGGACGTAGTCGACGCTCTGCATCGCCTTGCCCGTCCGGCCGTTGAACATCGTCAGGTACTCGGGCCCGGACAGGACGTAGCCGCTGGAGTTGCGGTGGTCGGCGGAGGAGCTGCCGATGACCGCGCCGGTGCCGTCCCGGGTGCCGTCGGCGGTCTTCATGGCGACCTCGGCCTTGCCGTCACCGTCGTAGTCGTACACCTGGAACTGCGTGTAGTGCGCGCCGGAGCGGATGTTGCGGCCCAGGTCGATACGCCACAACCGGGTGCCGTCGAGTTTGATGCCGTCGACGATGGTGTTGCCGGTGTAGCCGGACTGGGAGTTGTCCTTGGCGTTGGTCGGCTGCCACTTCAGCACCAGATCGAGGGCACCGTCGCCGTCGAGGTCGCCCACGGAGGCGTCGTTGGCCTCGTAGGTGTAGGCCGAGTTGCCCGGTGCGGTGCCGCCCGCGGGCGGGGAGATCGGCACGTCCTTGTAGCCCGTGCGGAACTGCACCGCGGGCGCCGAAGCGGCCTGCTCGGTGCCGTTGACGACCGCGCGCAGCGTGTAGTCGGCCGAGGCCGCGGCGCCCGCGTCGAAGTAGTTCGTCGAGGCGGTGACGGGCGAGGCGTTGACTCTGGTGCCGCCGCGGTAGACGTTGAAGGACACGTCGTCGGGGTCGGTCGCCAGCCATCGCCAGGACACCAGGTTGCCGCTGCCGGTGTGCACGCTGGACAGGCCGCGGTCGAGCTTCTCGACCTGCCGTGCGGTCGCGGCCTGGGCGGTCTGCGGCAGTGCGACGAGCGCGGACAGGGCCAGCGCGGCGGCGGAGAGGCCGCCGACGAGCCGGCCGCCCGGCCGGTGCGGTGATCGCCACGGTCGTGGCGCGATGCGGGGACGCCGGTGAGGGTCGGTCACAGTGGCCTCCGGGGCGTGGGGGGTATGGGAACGCTCCCATGAGGAGGGAGCGTAAGAATGCTCTGATGCCTCGTCAAGGATTCTGTCCAGTCCGCTGTGCGGCCCTGTTCGTATCCGTGAGGTTTTCGTGACCTATGGATTGACAGCCGGGTGGAGGCCCGAGAACACTGCGTGAGCCGCCTCACCGTCACCTGTGGTCGAAGGCAGTCGAACGGGTCGCCCGCCTTCCAACCCTGGTGCCGCACACGGCAGTTCGTGGATCCCGCACCTGCACCCTTTTCCCATCGAGGACGGAGCGCTCCGTGTCCACCTGACAGGTTGTGAACGTTCCCAGCAGATGCGGGCGGATCGAACCCAGTCCCGGAAACTCCACCCCCCACAAACCGCTGCCCGCCGGCCGCGACGTCTCACGCGCGGCCGGCGGACAGGGAGGAGCGACCATGTCACCGAGCCCTGCTCCCGATCCGATCAGCCGCCGGACGCTGCTCAAGGCCACCACCGCGACCGCCGGCGTCCTCGCCACCTCCGCCGCGCTCGCCGGACTCGGGACGCCGGTCCACGCCGCCGCCGGCTTCGTCAAGGGCGTCGACATCAGCTGGGTGCCGCAGATGGAGGCGCGCGGCTACTCCTGGAAGAACGCCAGTGGCCAGACACAGGATCTGCTCACCATCCTGAAGGGGTACGGCATCACGGCCGTCCGGCTCCGTACGTTCGTCAGCCCGTCCGGCGACCCGGCCAACGGCCACTGCTCCATCAACGAGGTCGCCGCCTTCGCCAAGCGGGTCAAGGCCGCCGGCATGTTGATCATGCTGGACTACATGTTCGGCGACACCTGGAACTCCGTCGGTGTGCAGAACCCGCCCGCCGCCTGGCGGAACATGGGCTACAGCCAGATGCTCGCCGCGATGAACACGTACGTGAACCAGTCGATGACCGTCATGAAGAACAACGACGTGCTCCCGACCTGGGTGCAGATCGGCAACGAGATCAACAGCGGGATCTGCCGCCCCGTCGGCAGCGTCTCCAGCCCGGCGCAGATGACCGGGCTGCTAAACGCCGCCTACACCCAGGTCAAGGCGGTGTCACCGAACTCGACGGTGTGCATCCACCTGGCCCAGCCGCAGAAGTACGACGTGATGACGACGTTCTTCAGCCGCTTCGCCGCGGCCGGCGGCAAGTGGGACATGTCCGTGTTCTCCTCCTACGGCAGCGCCGACGTCGCGCCGGGGATCGTGGAGAACATGCGGAAGATCTCCGCCGCCTACGGAAAGCCTTTCCTCCAGAGCGAGTTCGGAGGCCGGGTCGACCGGGCCGCCTCCACCCAGGCCGCGCTGGTCGCCTACACGAAGGCGCTCAAGTCCGCCGGCGGGCAGGGCATCTTCTACTGGGAGCCGGAGTGCATGTCCCCGTTCACCGGCTACAACATGGGTGCCTGGGACTCCGCCAGCAAGCGCCCCACCGCCATCATGAACGGCTTCACCCAGGCCTGAGCGGCGCCTCGGCCCACTCGACGCGCGGCTCCCGCGCGCCGCCACCCCGACCCCGTACCTCTCCCTGACGAAGGACGGACCCATGACCACGACGACCCTGCCGCCCCGACGCGCCGGCGGACCCGGCGCCCGGCTGGCGACGGCGGGCCTGCTGACCCTGGCGGCCCTGGCCGGCACCGGGGCGGTCCACAACGCCGCCGCCGCACCGCGGGCGCTGCCGGCCGGCTGTACCGGTACTTCGGCGATCACCTGCCACTATGCGGTCGCGCCGGGCAACTACGACGTGACGGTCTCCATCGGCGGTGCCTCCGCCGGACAGACCGAGATGTGGGCCGAGGCCCGGCGGCTGATGCTCCCGGCCACGAGAACGGCGGCCGGAGCGGTCGCCACCCACACCTTCACCGTCAACGTCCGTCAGCCGGAAGGGCAGCCGACCGGCCAGGGCGGCACCGGAACCCCCGGCCTGGACCTCCGCTTCACGGGCTCCGCCCCGCAGGTCTCGGCCGTCTCGGTGAAGCCGGCCGCCCAACCGCTGGTCGTCTACCTGGCCGGTGACTCGACCGTCTGCGACCAGCCGACCGCTCCCTACACCGGCTGGGGGCAGATGATCACCTCCTCGATCCGCTCCGGCGCGGTCATCGCCAACTACGGCGACTCGGGGGAGAGTTCCGGAAGCTTCCTCAGCAACTCGGCGCTCCTGCCCGCACTGCTGGCCAAGGTCAGGGCGAACGACCCGGTCTACATCCAGTTCGGCCACAACGACAAGCAGACCAGCGCGTCCGCCTACCGGAACAACCTCACCACCATGATCTCCCGGATCCGCGCCAAGGGCGGTGTCCCGGTCCTGGTGACGCCTCCGGTCCGCCGGCTCTTCGACGGCAACCGGCTCACCGGCACGGCACTGCACATCAACGGGGTCGGCGTGAACCTCCCCGCGGAGATGCGCGCGGTCGGCGCGGCACAGCGCGTCCCGGTCGTCGACCTGACCGCCCGGAGCAAGGCGCTGGTCGAGTCCCTCGGACCGTCCGCCTCCGCGCAGCTCTTCCTCCGCTCCTCCGTCGACGGCGTCACGGACAACACCCACTTCTCGCAGTACGGCGCGGCCCAGATGGGCGCGCTGCTGCTCCAGGCCGTGCGGGAGCAGAACCTGCCCCTGGCCGCCCACCTGCGCTGACCGACGCATGGGGGCGCCCGCCCCCGGGAGGTAACCGATGAAGAACGTACCGAACGCACGGGTTCTGATCACCGCCGTGCTGCTGCTCGCCCTGTCGAGCCTCGGGCTCAGCACCGCCTCGGCGGCCGGCGACGCCGCGGCGCGCTGCTCCGGCTCCGCCGCCCCTGCCGCCCGGGCGGCCGCCCAGCCCGTCACCGTGTGGCTGGCCGGCGACTCGACCGTGGCGAACCCGGGCTCCGCCCGCTGTCCGGTCGGCTGGGGAAGCCAGTTCGACGCCCTGTTCAACGCCGACGTCACCGTCCGGAACCAGGCCGTGGGCGGCCGCAGCATCCAGACCTGGATGTACGAGGGGAACGTCAGCGGCACCAAGGGCTCGGACGGCGAGTGCCGCCTGACGTCCAATGCGTACTCCTCGCGCTGGCAGTCGATGCTGAACGCGAGCACCGGGATGAAGGCGGGCGACTACCTGTTCATCCAGTTCGGCATCAACGACTCCTCCTCGACCTGCCCCCGCCACGTCGGCCCGGCCCGCTACCGGCAGCTGATGACCACGATGGTGCAGGCCGCCCTGGCCCGGGGAGCGCACCCGGTGCTGCTCACGCCGGTCGCCGCGATCACCTGCTCCGGAAGCACGGCGACGAAGAACCGGGGCTTCGTGAACGAGACCTTCGCCGTCGGCTCCGCCACCAGGGCGCCGGTCGTCGACCTGCACGCGCTCAGCGTCTCGCTCTACAACAGCCTGCGCTTCTGCCCGCACAACGGCGACTACGGATCCGGCCCCGTCGGCGCCTTCTTCTGCAACGACCACACCCACTTCGAGACGTACGGCGCCCAGCGGATCGCCGGACTCGTCGCCGGTGACGTACGCCGGCAGAACCTCCCGCTCGCCGCGTACCTCAGGTAGCGCCGGAATCGCGCCGTGCGGGGCTGACTAGCATGACGGTCGGCATCCGAAGAGCCGTGTCGGCCTCCCGGCCGACCGGCTCCGGCACACGGCGGGAAGGCACAGCACGATGACGGGGCTCGGCGACGCCGTCGCACTCGACGACCCGGTGGGCGAATCCCTGCGCGGGCACCACGCGCATCTCGCCCGCCGCCTCGGCGGCGCTCTCACCTACGCCCCCGGAGTCGCGACCTTCTGCGCGGTGTCCCGCGAGCCGGACGGGCAGAACTGGGCGGATCTGGCCAAGCTGCTGGGACCGGGCGGGTTCGCCGACCTGTTCAGCTGCCCGGCCATGCCGCCCCCCGACTGGGAGCTGGTCTTCGTCCTCGAAGGCCGACAGCTGGTCTGGACCGGCGGCAGCGCCCCCGGCCCCTCGTCGGCCGAGCCCGGCTCCGGCGTCGTCGAACTCGGTGCGGAGAGCGTGCCCGAGATGCTCGACCTCGTGGAGCGGACCCGGCCGGGGCCCTTCGCGCCCCGCACCCATGAGCTCGGCACCTATCTCGGCGTCCGGGACGGCGGCAGGCTGGTGGCGATGGCGGGGGAGCGGCTCAGACCGCCCGGATGGACCGAGATCAGCGCCGTCTGCACCGCCCCCGAGGCACGCGGACAGGGCCACGCGGTCCGCCTGTTGCGCGCCCACATCGACCGCATCGTGGCGCGCGGCGAGCGGCCCTTCCTGCATGTGGCCGAGGCGAACAGTGGCGCGCTCGCCCTCTACGAGCGGCTCGGCTTCACCACGCGCAGGCGGGTGACGTTCCGCGGGTTCCGCATCCCGTGAGGCGTCGGATCCGCCCCCGACCCTCCCGGGCGGTGGCGCCGGCCCGGTAAAACGCTTGCGGTTCGAACGGCCCCGCCCCGACCATTCAGCCGAGCCGAGCCGAGCCGAGCCGAGCCGAGCCGAGCCGAGCCGAGCCGAGCCGAGCCGAGCCGAGCCGATGTCGGGGGAGGGGCCGTTGACGATCGAACACGCCGTGGCCGAGGCGGACGCACGGATCCGGCGGGAGCCGGAGCTGGCGCACACCGAACACCTCGTGGTGGAACACGGGGGCCGCGCGGTCGCCGCGTACGCGTACGGCCGGCGGGCGGTGGACGAGCCCGGAGACATCTTCTCCGTCACCAAGAGCGTCCTGTCCACACTCGTCGGTTGCGCGGTCAGCGACGGCCGACTCGAACTCGATGCGACGGTAGGGGAGTTGCTCGCTCCGATGGTCCCCGAGGGAGCGCGGCGGACGACCGTGCGCCACCTGCTGACCATGACCGGCGGCACGGACCCCTCCGGCGACTGGGACATCGACGCGGTCATGCGGCTCTCCGCGGGCTGGACGCGGACGCTCCTGACCGCTCCCCGGCTGGCCCCGCCCGGCACCCGCTTCCGCTACGACAACGGCGCGAGTCACGTCCTCGCGGCCTGCCTGGCCCGGGTGCTGGACGAGGACCTGGAGGAGTACGCCGGGCGCCGCCTCTTCGGCCCGCTGGGCATCGCCCGGGCGCACTGGCCCCGCGATCCGGCCGGACTGCCGTACGGCTTCGGTCACTTGCGGCTGTCCGCGCTGGACCTCGTCGCCCTGGGCCGTCTGTGGTCGACCGGAGGCATCGCCGCGGACGGGCGGCGGCTGTTCGACGCGGCGTACGCGGCCGAGGCGACCCGCCCCCACACCGCCGGCGGGCCGCCGGAATCCGCGGGTTACGGATACCTGTGGTGGGTGACCGAGATGGCCGGGCACACGGCCTTCTTCGCGGGCGGCTACGCGGGGCAGCACGTCGTCGTCGTACCCGATCTCGGCCTGGTCACGGTGACCACCGGCGCGGAGGCGGCATTGCGGCCAGGCCGGCGCCCCGCGCTGTGTGTGATCCCCGGCATCGTCGCCGCCGCGAGCGCACACGCATAGATCTCAACAGGTCTCAACAACAGATCCCTACAGGATCCTTGACGGCACATCAGGTCCTCCCTACGCTCACCGACCTGGGAACGCTCCCAGAGCACCTGTTCGCGCACCCCCCCACTCGCTGCGTACCGCCCGTCCTCCCCGTGGAGGGCAAGGGCAAGGAGGAACAGGACCATGCAGATACCCCGGCGCAGAAGCAGGGCGGTCGGGCTGAGGGCCGTCCTGGCCGCGGCCGTCACCGGACTGCTCGCCACTCTCGTCTCCATCCAGCCGGCGTCGGCCCAACCGCCGTCGCCCCGCGCGGTGGTCGCGGACAACCCGTACGAACGCGGCCCGGCTCCCACGGTGAGCAGCGTCGCGGCCCAGCGGGGCACGTTCGCCACCGCGGAGGTCACCGTCCCGTCCGGCAACGGCTTCAACGGCGGCAAGATCTACTACCCGACGGACACCAGCAAGGGGACCTGGGGCGCCATCGCCGCCGTGCCCGGCTACACCGCCAAATGGTCCGCCGAAGGCGCCTGGATGGGGCCCTGGCTCGCCTCCTTCGGGTTCATCGTCATCGGCATCGACACCAACAGCCCCACCGACTACGACACCGCACGCGGAACCCAGCTCCTCGCCGCACTGGACTACCTCACCCAGAAGAGCCCGGTGCGCGACCGCGTCGACCCGAACCGGCTGGGCGTGCTCGGCCACTCCATGGGCGGCGGCGGCGCCATCAGCGCGGCCGTACGGCGACCGTCCCTGAAGGCGGCCCTCCCGCTCGCGCCCTTCTCGCCCTCGCAGAACCTGTCCACCCTGCGCGTCCCGACCATGATCATGGGCGCCCGGGACGACGGCACGGTGACCCCGTCCTACCTCGACAGCCTCTACGGCGGCATGCCGGCCGCCACCCAGAGTGCCTTCATCGAACTCTCCAGCGGTGGCCACGGCTTCCCCACGTGGGGCAACTCGAACGTGACGCGCCGAACGATCCCCTGGCTCAAGATCTTCCTCGACAACGACACCCGCTACACCCAGTTCCTGTGTCCGTCACTGGCGGACCGCACCAACATCTCCCGCTCCAAGACCAAGTGCCCCTACGTCCCGCCGGGCGGCACGACCCCGCAGCCCACCGGCGGCAAGATCGTCGGCGCGGGCTCCGGCCGCTGCCTGGACGTGCCGAACTCCTCGCAGACCAACGGCACTCAGGTGCAGCTGTGGGACTGCCTGGACCGCGACAGCCAGAAGTGGACCCGCACGGCCGCCGGCGAGCTGCGCGTGTACGGCGGCAAGTGCCTGGACGCCGAGGCCTCGGGCACCTCGGCGGGCACCCGGGTGGTCATCTGGGACTGCCACGGCGGCCAGAACCAGCGCTGGAACGTCAACGCGAACGGCACGATCACCAGCGTCCGTTCCGGCCTGTGCCTGGACGCGTCGAACTCCGGCACGGCCAACGGGACCCAGGGAGTCCTGTGGACCTGCAACGGCGCGGCCAACCAGCGCTGGACCGTCGGGTGACACGGACCGATCCCGTCCGCTGAGGACCGGCCACGTCGAACGGCGGGCGAGTTGCCGGGAACGCTGATGTTCCCGGCAACTCGTCTTTCGCCGGCGACGTCATCGTCCGTACGGCATCGCCCTGTGACCCGGTGACTCACCAGGCCGCGTCCTCCCACTGGTCGAGCAGGGCGTCGGCCGACATCTCCTCGGGCTCCGCGACCGGGCTCCGGGTCGACTGCTCGGTCCAGATCACCTTGCCGCGGGCCAGGTAGCGAGTGCCCCACCGCCGGGCGAACTGGGCCACGAGGAACAGTCCTCGTCCGCCCTCGTCGGTGATCGCGGCCCGGCGCAGATGCGGTGAGGTGCTGCTGCCGTCCGCGACCTCGCAGATCAGGCTGTCGCCGTCGTGCAGCACCCGCAGGCGGATCGGTCCGATCCCGTAGCGGATGGCGTTGGTGACCAGCTCGCTGATGATCAGCTCGGTCGTGAACGCCATCTCCTCCAGCCCCCAGGTCCGCAGCCGCCCGGAGACCCCCGCCCGGATCTCCGCGACCACCGCCGGATCGCCGGGCACGTCCCACTCGGCCACCTGGGAGGGATCCAGCAGCCGGGTGCGGGCGACGAGCAGGGCGATGTCGTCACTCGACCGAGCCGGAAGCATCGCGTCGAGCACGTCCTGACAGGTCTCCTCGGGCGCGCGCCCCGCGTGCGTCAGCGCGTCACGCAGCGCCGCGAGACCCGTGTCGATGCCCCGCTCCCGGTCCTCGACGAGACCGTCCGTGTAGAGGACCAGCCGGGACCCCTCGGGAAGGGCGAGTTCGGCGGTCTCGAAGGGAAGGCCGCCCCCCAGCCCGAGCGGTGGGGAACCGGGCACCCGCAGGAACTCCACGGTGCCGTCGGGACGGACCAGCGCCGGCTCCGGATGCCCGGACCGGGACAGGGAGCACGTCCCCGAGGACGGGTCGTAGATGGCGTAGAGGCAGGTGGCGCCCGAGACGCCTTCCCCGTCCCGCTCGGTGTTCCCGTCGCCGTCGATGCGCGCCACCAGCTCGTCCAGGTGCCCCAGAAGCTCGTCCGGGGGCAGGTCGAGGGCGGAGAAGTTGTGCACCGCGGTGCGCAGCCGGCCCATCGTGGCGGCGGCATGGAGACCGTGCCCCACCACGTCACCGACCACCAGCGCGACCCGCGCACCGGGCAGCGGAATGACGTCGAACCAGTCACCGCCCACGCCGTCCAGGGCCGGCAGATAGCGGTGGGCGACCTCCACGGCGGCGTGATCGGGCAGGGAGCTGGGCAGCAGACTGCGCTGAAGGCTCTCGGCCAAGGTGTGCTCGCGGGTGTAGCGGCGGGCGTTGTCGACGGCCACCGCCGCCCGAGCGGCCAGTTCCTCGGCGAAGGCCAGATCCTCCGCGCTGAAGGGATCGCCGTCCGAACGCCAGAAGCTCGCCATGCCCAGCACCACACCGCGAGCCTGGAGCGGCACCGTGATCAGGGAGTGGAAGCCCAGGTCCAGCACACGCCGGGCACGAGCGGGATCCTGGGCGCTCATCCAGCCGCCGGAGGCGGTCAGGTCCACGTCCAGGACCGCACGGCCGCGCTCGGCACCGACGGCCACGGGCGAGGCCGGCACGAAGCGGATCAGCTCACCCACCGGATAGAGCGACCGGGCCCCGTCGGCGCCGTGCACCGCCACCCGGCGCATCTCGGGGCCGGGCCCTGCCGACACCGCGCCCCGCAGGACCGGATCGAGCAGGTCGACCGTCGCGGCGTCGGCGAACCGGGGGACCGCCACCTCGGCCAGTTCCCGCGCGGTGCGCACCACATCCAGCGTGGTCCCGATCCGCACCCCCGCCTCGTACAGCAGCCCCAGGCGTTCCCGGGCCACCTCCGCCCGGCCCGCCAGCGCCCGCAGCTCCGTCGTGTCGCGCAAGGTCGCCACGCTGCCGGCCGGCCGGTCCTCGGGGTCGACCGGCCGTACGTTGACCGCCAGCAGGCGGTCACCGGCCAGGTGCACCACGTCGGTGACCGGCCGGCCCGAGGCGAGCAGCGCGGCGGTGCCCGCCTCGAGGCCGAGCTCGCCCACCCGGCGCTCCTCGGCGTCCTCGGGCAGGTCCAGCAGCCGCCGGGCCTCGTCGTTGGCGAGCAGCAGCCGTCCGTCGCCGCCGATGATCAGGACGCCTTCCGCACCGCGTGCAGCACCGCGTCGTGGTGCTCGTACATCCGGGTCATCTCGGAGGGGTCCAGGCCGCGGGTCTGGCGCCGCAGCCGCCAGGAGACCAGCGCGGTCCCGCCCGCGGCCACCGCGAGCGCGCCCCCGGCGAAGCCCAGCAGCTGCGGCAGCTGGTCCTGCACCACGTCGTCGACGCTGGCCACGGTGACCCCGACGGACACGAATCCGACGACGGTGATCCCGTTGGTGTCGTAGACGGGGACCGTCGTGTCCACGGCCAGCCCCAGGCTGCCCTCGAACGTCTTGGTGAACGGCCGGTCGGCGGCGGCACCCTCGCGCAGGGCGTAGATGTGCTTGCCGATCAGCTTCGGATCGGGGTGGGACCAGCGAAATCCCTGGGGATCGAAGGTCACCACGTAGTCGACCCCGGTGTTCTTCCGGGTGTCCTCGGCGCGCGGCTGGAGCAGTTCGGTGGCCTTGCCGGACTTCATCGCGGCCAGCGTGCCCGGGGCCCGCGCGAACGACTGGGCGACGCCCTTCGACAGCTGCCGTGCCTCCTGCGTGCTCGCGTCCCGGGCCTGCACGACGAGGGCCCCTCCCGCGGCGGCGGCGAACAGCACCATGATCACCAACTGGAACAAGAACACCTGGCCGGCGACGCTGCGCACCTTGGGCACGCCCTTCCGGCGCGCTCCCGCGGCCCGCGCGCCGGGCTCGTGCGGCGCGGCACGCCGTGTACGCCCGCCGGTGCGCGCGAGGGAGCGAAAGGCCGAGAACCGACCGAGGTGCCGGAGCATACGGACTCTTTACCATGCAGGTTCATATTCAGCCATATGGCTGCAATCAGCCGGTCAGGCGCGAGACCACTCCTGCCAGCGCCTGGTCACGGAGTTCCCGTGCTTCAGCCACCACTCGATGTCCAGGTCGAAACCCGACAGCAGATGACCGGGCGTGCTCGGCAAGTGCACGGCGGTGGACTCGGTGAGGTGTCCGTACGCGGCGGGCACCACGGGACCGTCGGGGTAGAGCCGCGCCATGTGGGCCTGCACCTCGGGCCGCAGCGCGAAATCGATGAGCCGGTAGGCGGCGTCCGGATTGGCCGAGCCCTTGGGGATTCCGTAACCGTTGCTCTGCCTGCGGGCACCGTTCCACTCGTACGCCACCGGGCTCCCCCTTTCGACCAGGCTCTGGAGGCGCCCGGCCCAGGTGCTGGAGGCCACGACGCCGCCGCGGGACAACAGCTCGCCCGGTTCCGCGCCGTACTCCCAGAATGTCCGCACCGAGCCCCTGATCTCGTCGAGGACCCGGAAGGCGCGGTCCGCGTCGAGGGGGTACAGCCCGTCGAGCGGTACACCGTCGGCGAGCAGGGCGAACTCCAGCTCCGGCCAGTCCACCTCGCCCTGCATCGCGCGTCGGCCCGGGAAGCCTTCCACGCTCCAGAAGTCCGCCCATGACTCGGGCTTCCTCCCGTCGAAGACATCGGTGCGGTAGGCCAGGACGCTGGCCCAGTAGCTCTTGCCCACGCCGTTGGGCGTGAGCAGGGACTGCGGGATGCCCGCGTTCCGGGTGTTCTTCAACCGGCCGTAGTCCAGTGGCTCGGAGGCGCCCTCGTGCTCGAAGAGCACCAGGTTGGTCATGTCGATGTCCATGACGTCGAACCGCGGACGGCCTTCCTTGATCTGCGCGAGCATCTCGGCGTGCCCCAGGACGACCGTCTTGATCCGGATGCCGGTCTCCCGGGTGAACGGGTCGTACACCGCCTTCCGGTTCGCCTCCCCGTAGGAGCCGCCGAAGTTGCGGACGACGAGCGTCCTGCTGCTCGCAACGGGACTCCGACCGGTGCGGCTCTCGCACCCGGTGAGCGACGCCGCGGCCGCGCCGACCGCCGTCCCCCCGACTGCGGCCAGGAAGGCTCTGCGCCCGATGTCGACGTCTCCCACCGGCTGCCTCCCAGTGTCGTCTGGATCATCCGTGACGGAGGGCGGCCCCGAGCGGTCCTGTCTCTCCTGCGGCTTTCACCAGTGTTTACCAGGAAAAGTTCTGACTTCACAGGCGTGACGGGTGGGAGGCCATCAGGTATCCGCGGTGCTTGTCGACGACGTTGCGGAGCGGCAGGCCCTCGATGCGGCGGGTGAGGTTGTCGGGGAACAGTTCGGTTGTTGATCAGGCGGGCGCCCGGTTTCATCGCGGCGAGGACGGGGGCGTCGACCATGTGCCGGGTGTCCTGGGTGAGGGGTGCGGCCAGGACGACGTAGTCGGCTTGCGCGGCCCAGGCCGGCTGCGCGGCGACGGCGGCGTCGACGGCACGCTGTCCGTCGGCGGGTGAGGCGTCGGCGACCCGGCACAGTTCCTCGCCGGTGGCCGGGTTGTCGACGGACAGGGTGCGGCCGGACTCGGCGTCCTGCCAGCCACCACCGATGAACAACTGCTTCGGAACATCACGGACAACGGGCCTGGTCATGGCTGGTCTTCTCCTTGAGGGCGTGGTGCAGCTGGTGGTGTGGAGGTGCGGCCCCTGTCGTGACGCTTGAGCAGGCCCGGAGGAGCGGGGCCGGGCATCGGGGGAGAGACGCCCGGCCCGCTGGTTCAGCAGCCCATGAACCCGGCCGGCTCGCTCTTCTCGGTGAGAAGGAAGGTTCCTGGATCAGGTGAGGGGTTCGACGGGCAGCGCGGTCTGGCCGTTGCGGTGTCCGCCGAGTTTGCGGACGAGGGCGACCAGGGTGAGGGCGAGGATGGCCAGCGCGATCAGGACGGCGCTGACGGCGGTGACGGTCGGGTCGACGTCGAACTGGAGGGCGTTGAAGACCAGGACCGGCAGGGTGCGGGTGTCGGGGGTGGACAGGAACTGGGCGATGAAGAACTCGTCGAAGCTGGTGATGAAGGAGAAGATCGCTGCGGCGACGAGGCCGGGGGTGGCCAGGGGGAAGGTGATGCGCCGGGCGATGGTGAGGCGGTTTGCGCCCATGCTGGCGGCGGCGTCCTCGAGGCGTTCGTCGATGCCGCGCAGGGTGGAGATCATGATGAGGATGGCGATGGGTGCGGCGAGCACGGTGTGGCCGAGGGCGATGGCCAGGGGGCTGCCGAGCATGCCGGCGGGTTCGAAGAACAGGAACAGCCCGAGGGCGATGACGACTTGGGGGATGAGCATGGGGGCCAGGACCAGTCCGTAGACGGCTGCGTGCAGGGGGAGGCGGCCGCGGGCCAGGGCGGTGGCCGCGGTCACGCCCAGGATGAGGGCGAAGACGGTGGTCAGGGCGGCGATGAGGCTGGACAGGGCGATGGAGGTGGCCCAGTTCCCGCCGGGGGCGGCCATCTGCTCGTACCAGCGGGTGCTGTAGTCCTTCGGGGGGAACGTGCCGATGCCGTCGGCGCCGAAGGAGGTGACCAGGATGATCACGATGGGCATGGCCAGGAACAGCAGGATCGCGGTGGCACTCAGGGCGCGTCCGGCGCGTCCGGCCCGGGTGGGAGGCAGTTCCATCATGAGCTGCTCCTTCGCTCATGGGTCTTGGCGCGGCGGAGCTTGGCCAGGCCGAGGATGCCCAGTCCGGCGAAGGTGAGCAGGAGCAGGATGACGCCGAAGGCGGCGGCGGAGTTCCACTGGTCCTGCTTCATGACCTGCTGGTCGATCAGGGCCGCCACCACGGTCTGCTTGTCGCCGCCCATCAGGGCGGGGGTGATGTAGTAGCCCAGGCACAGGATGAAGCTGAGCAGGCCCGCCGTGCCCACGCCCGGAGCGACCAGCGGCAGGTAGATGCGGGTGAAGATGGTGAAGCGGGATGCGCCGAAACCGGCGGCCGCGGCCAGGAGCCGGCCGTCGACTCCGCGCATCACGCCCTGGAGAACGAGGACGGTGTAGGGGAGCATCACGGAGGTGGTGCCGATGACCACACCGGTCTCGTTGTAGAGCAGGGAGAAGGGGGCGCCGGGGATGTGCGCGGAGGTGAGCAGGGTGTTGATGATGCCGTGTTCGCCGAGCATGATGATCCACCCGTAGGTGCGTACCAGGGCGCTGATGAAGTGCGGTACAACCACGATCAGCATCGCCAGGGCCGCGAGGACGGGTCGCATGCGGGCGATGGCGTGGGCCAGCACAAACCCCACCAGCAGACTCAGCACGGCTGTTTCGGCGGAGATGCGCAGGGTGGAGATCAGTACGGACAGGTTCACGCCGGTGAGGGCGTCGGTGTACCAGTGGAGGGTGAAGCCGCCGGTGTCGCCTTCGAGGCTGAGGGAGAGCACCCCGATGATGGGGTAGACGAACAGCACGAGCAGGAACACCGTGACGGGGACGGCGTTGAGCAGGGCGATGCGGGAGCGGTGTCCGCGTTTGGCGGATGTTGTCTTCACGCGCACCTTGCCGGGTGCGAGAGCGGTGCCGGCCACGGGTTCACCCCCCGTCCGACTCGTCGAAGACACTGACATCCTCACGGTCAGCGGTGACACACACCCGCTCACCCACGCGCGGCGGGGCCGCGGCGGTCTCGATCCGCAGCGGCGGCGTCCCCGGCGCGGCACCGTCCAGACGCACCGTCACCCGCGTCGACGAACCGCAGTACACACCTGTCTCGACCGTGCCGGCGCAGCAGCTCTCCTCGGCGTCGACCAGGCGCAGCTTGCTCGGTCGGACCGCGGCACGGACCCGCTGCCCCGGCACGCACGCGTGGGCACGGGCCGTGAGCACACCGCCGGTGTCCAGCCGGATCCGAGTGCTGCTGCCTTCCCCGCCCTCTTCCACCGTGCCGGTGAGGAAGTTCGCGGCGCCCAGGAAGTCGGCGACGAACGGGGTGCGAGGACGCTCGAACAGGCCACGCGGGGTGTCGAACTGCTCGATCCGGCCGTCCTTCATGATGGCGATCCGGTCCGACAGAACCAGCGCCTCTTCCTGATCGTGCGTCACATAAACGACGGTCAGGCCCAGTTCCCGCTGGATGGTCTTGATCTCGGTCTGCATCTGGTCGCGCAGCTTCTTGTCCAGCGCACCCAGCGGCTCGTCCATCAGCACGACCGGCGGGCGGTAGACAAGGACCCGGCACAGCGCCACACGCTGCTGCTGGCCCCCGGACAGTTCGCGCGGCTTGCGGCCGGCGAACTTCGACAGGCCCGCCGCCTCCAGCGTCTCGCCGACCCGGCGGCGGATCTCCGCCTTGTCCACCCCGCGCAGGGTGAGCGGGAAGGCGACGTTCTCGTGGACGGTCATGTGGGGGAACAGCAGGTACTGCTGGAAGACGAAACCGAAGTCACGCTTGCCGGGGTTGAGGCGGGTGATGTCCCGGCCGTCGACGGTGATGGTGCCGGAGTCGGGCTCGGTGAAACCGGCCAGCATCATCAGCGTGGTCGTCTTGCCGGAGCCGGAGGAGCCGAGGAAGGTGACGAACTCACCCGCCGCGATGTCCATGTCGACCCCGTCGACCACCGTCGTCCCGCTGTAGGACTTCCGCAGCCCCGTCACCGACAACGACTTGCCGGTGGCGGAGTCGGACTGCGGAGCCAGGACGGCGGCGAGTTCGTCGACCGACAGCTTCCCGGTGGTGAGGCTGGTGGTCCGCTCAGGCATCCGCCCACTCCTGCCAGCGCTTGGTGACGGCGTCGCGGTTCTTGTCCCACCAGGCCACGTCCGCGTCGAAACCGGTCTTCGCGTTCTTCGGCGAGGTCGGCTGGTTGACCAGATCGTCCTCCGAAAGCAGCTTGGTGGCCGCCGGGACGACCGGGCTGCCCGAGTACAGCTTGGCGAAGCCCGCCTGGACCTCGGGGCGCAGGGAGAAGTCGATCAGCTTGTAGGCGGCGTCGGTGTTGTCCGCGCCCTTGGGGATGCCCCAGCCGTTGGTCATCCTGCGGGCGCCGTTCCACTGGTAGGCCACCGGCATGCCCTGCTTGATCAGCTCGTCGGCGCGGCCGCCCCACAGGCTGGTCGCGACGACCTCCTTGCGGCCCAGCAGCACCGCCGGCAGAGCGCCGGTGTTCCAGAACTTCTTCACCTCGCCACGGATGCGCGACATCGACTTGAAGGCCCGGTCCACATCCAGCGGATACAGCCCGTCCATCGGCACCCCGTCCGCCAGCAGCGCGAACTCCAGCTCCGGCAGGTCCACTTCGGCGCTCTGCAGGGAGCGCGGACCGGCGAAGGCGTCGGTGTTCCAGAAGTCCTCCCAGCTCTTCGGGGCCCGCTTCAGGCTGTCCGTGCGGTAGGCCATCACACTCGCCCACACGTTCTTGCCCACCGCGTGCTCGGCCAGCTGCGCCTTGGCGATGCCGGCACCCTTGACGTTTTTCAGCCGGCCGTAGTCCACCGGCTCCAGACAGTCCAGACGCGCCATCTTCTGGAAGATCAGCAGCCCGTTGTCCATCAGGTCCACCTGCGGACGACCCTGCTTGACCTGCGCGATGACCTGCGCCGACTGATAGTTGACCGTGGAGATGGCGATGCCGGTCTCCTTGGTGAAAGGCTCGTAGATCGCCTTGGTCAGCGCGTCGTTGTAGGCGCCACCGCTGTTGCTGACGACGAGCCGCTTCTTCCCGCCGCCCGACGCGGTGCGACTCTCGCCGTTGCCCATGAGCGAGCCGCATCCCGTCATCGCCGTCGCGGCGGCCAGAGCGCCTGCGGTGCGAAGTACGGTTCTGCGTCCTATCCGGTTGCCTTCCATGGCGGTGCCTCCTGGAAATCGCTGGGGATACGGGGGTGTGTGTTGCAGGGACGTACGGGTCGCCCAGGACCGGCTGGCACGTCGTGGTCGACCAACGGAAACGCGCAGGGCGCATGGGGGTGCCGCGCGATACCGGGGAGAGAGAAGAGAACGCTGGTCCAGGTGCGCGAAGCACCGGATGTGTCCGGCACGGCAGACAGAAATTGCGGGAGATACCCGGACGTCTGCCGTGCGGGACTGTGGTGGCTTCGGTCAGATGCCGAGCATGGTGTTGAGGTCGTCCAGGGACTTCACGGTGACGTAGTCGTAGCCGTGGGTCACCGGGTCGTAGCCGCGGTCCAGCAGGACCAGGTTGCGAAAGCCCATGTCGTGCATCGGCTGGTGGTCGTAACGGGTGTGCGAGGCGACGTGCACGAAGTCCTCGGGGGACGCGTCGAGCTTGTCGAGCATGTACTCGAAGGCGGCATAGCGGGGCTTGTAGTAGCCGGCCTGCTCAGCGGTGAGGACCGCGTGGAAGTCCGCCCCGAGCTTGGGCACGCTCTCCGCGAGGAAGGAGTCGTCGGCGTTGGAGAGGATCACCAGCTTGTAGTGCTCGGCCATCTTCTTCAGCGGCTCCACCACGTCCGGGTGGGGCCCCCAGCTGCGCACGCCGGCGGCGAACCGCTTGCCGGCGTCCGGCGCCGCCTTGACACCCCACTTGCGGCAGACCCGCTCGAAGGAGTCCTGGAGCACCTGCTCGTAGGGGTAGTACTCGCCGCGCACCTGGTCGTAGCGGTAGCCGCGGAACTCCCGCACGAACTGGTCCCACTGCTCCGCGGGGATCTGGTCGCCGACGAGTTCATACGTGATGGGGGTGATCGGGTATTCGATCAGCGTGCCGTAGCAGTCGAACGAGACGTACTTCGGTCGGAACCGCAGGGAGGGAATGGCCATGGAGATGTTCCAATCTGTTTCTGAGGGAACCGCACAGGTTCGGGGAAGGGCTGTTCAGGAATGCCCGTGAGGGGCTTCCCGCAGGTGCGCGACGACGTCGTCCTGGGGCACGCTCAAGGAGCGCTGGACGTTGATCCAGTCGTCCTTGGCGTGGTCGAGGAGATACTCGCGCCGTTCGGGTACACGCTCCGCGCGCCAGTTCGTGATCAGCGCACGCAGGGTGAGCCGTGCCAGCGCGGCGACCGGGAGGAACGGCAGTTCGAAGGCCCGGACAGGCCGCTCCCGCTGGTAGCCGGCGAAGAAGGCGCAGGCGTCCCGCCAGGGATCATCCGGCGTCCTGCCGAGCAGGTTGGCCATGGGGACGGCGGGGTCGAAGATCACTGCACTGCGCACGGTGTCGCCGAAGTCGATGACCCCGGTGACGAACCGGTCACTCGTGGGATCCACCACGATGTTGTAAGGGCTGAAGTCACCGTGGATGACTTGCGTCTCGAGATCGCCCAGGCTCGGGACGACGGTTTCGCCGAAGAGCCGGAGGACCGTTCGGGCCGACCGGCGGTGCTCGGGGTGAGGCGTGTGCTCGACCAGCTCGGCCAGCCGGTGGAAGTGCCGGATGTCCCACGCCAGACCTCGTCGGTCTGCCGGGTGTGAAAACTCTCCGAGTGCCACATCGACCAGCCCGAGCATCTCACCCGCCTTGGCAAGCCGCTCCGCGTCGGGGTCCACATCGGCCAGGACCTGGCCTTCGACGAAGTCGAACACCCGCAGGATCCGGGTCCTTCCGTCGTTCAGCCTGATGGTCACATGGTCTTCTCCGCCGGCGGTCAGCTTCACCCGCTGGACGGGCAGGTGCGGGGCGGTGCTCTCGAGGTAGCGCATCGCGGCGGTCTGGAGGGCGACGACCCCCTCGGCCTCTTCAGGGGGTGAGACCTTCACGAGGTGGTGGCTCGACTCGGTGCCGAGCCTGAACGTGTCGTCCTTCTCGGTCGCCAGTCTGTCCAGACGCCCACTGAGGCGGTAGTGCTTCTCAAGGAAGATGCTCACCAGCATCCCGTCGATGGGCTCATGGGACGACGTCAGGCCGCTCTCTTGGAGAAGCCGTTGTGCGAAGGTCGGAGCTGGTGAGGCGTTCACGGTCAGTCCCTTCGGCCGGCCTGCTACAGGCGGTTTTTCGCGACCTCGGCGAAGGTCTCGAGGAAGCGGGTCACATCGGCGGAGTCGAAGGCCAGCGGGGGGCGGATCTTCAGCGTGTTCGCCGACGTGCCCGTGCCGTTGATCAGGATGCGGCGGTCGCGCATGTCGTTGATGACGTCTTCGGCGAGTGCGCGGTCGGGCTCGAGCGTCTCCCGGTCCTTGACGATCTCCACGCCGACGAAGAGACCGGCGCCGCGGACTTCACAGACGTAGGGGGAGTCCTTGGTGATCTCTCGCAGCCCGGCCCGCAGAGCCTTGCCGCTCTCCAGGACACGCTGCTGCACGTTCTCCTTCTCGATGACGTCCAGCACCGCGGCGCCGGCCGCCACGGGGATGGAGCTGCCACCGAAGGTGTTGAAGTAGCGGACGTTGCGTCCGAACTCCTCGCAGACCTCGGGGCGGAAGACCACACCCGAGATCGGCAGACCGTTGCCCATCGGCTTGCCCATGGTGACGATGTCCGGCACCACGCCGTGGCGGCTGAAGCCCCACATCGAGTCCCCGAGCCGGGCGAATCCCGACTGGACCTCGTCCGCGATGTAGACACCGCCCGCCGCGTGCACCTCCTCCACCACAGCCTGCATGTAGCCGGGCGGGTCGGTGAAGATGCCGTCACTGCTGTAGGCGCAGTCGGTGATCAGCGCGGCGAGACGGTAGCCGTGGCGCTCGAGGTCGTCGATGGCGCCGCGCACCTGCTGCCGCATGTGCTCGTCGAGTGTGGAACCGGGCGCGACGATGCGCGGGTCGGGAGCGTCGATCAGCCGGACGTTCGGGCCGAGCGGTGAGCCGGCGCCCAGGGTCGGTGAGAAGCTCGCCACCTCGCGGGTGATGCCGTGGTAGGCCCAGCGGGTGACGATGATGCCCTCGCCGCCCGTGTGGAACCTCGCCACGCGCATGGCCAGGTCGTTCGCCTCCGAGCCGCTGCAGGCGATGCTCAGCTTCGACAGCTCCTCGGGGAAAGTCGCGAGAAGCCGCTCCGCGTAGTCGACCAGTGCTTCCTGCACGTAGCGCGTGTTGGTGTTGACGGCGGTCATCTGCCGGGCCACGGCCTCGGCCACGTGAGGGTGGGCGTGCCCGACGCACGGGACGTTGTTGTAGGCGTCGAGGTAGTCATTGCCGTCACGGTCGATCAGGTGGGCGCCGTGACCGGAGACGAACTCGACGGGCTCCTTGTAGATGAGCGTGTATCCGGGGCCCAGGACCCGGTCGCGGCGCTCGATGGTCTTTCGGAGGTGTTCGGGGAGTTCGCTCACCGCGCCCGGGTCGAACCGATTGGGGTAGTGGGCGATTGCCCGACTAAGCGTGGAAGTCATCTGCAGGCACACCTTCCGTCTGTTTTCCGTCGAGGTCGCTCGCTGCTGTGGCTGAGACCATACCACCCTGTGTTCCAGTTCCAACCTGAAACTAGAAAGTTTTCCGGCTGGATGTGCATGATTTTTCTCGTGCCGGGCAGCGTCTGGTAACTCCCGTTCAGTCAAGGAGAGTTGGGGGACTTCTGCGGGTGGTCTGGAGCGTCGCCCGCCGACCTGTGGAGCCCCTGTCGGACGCGAGACCCCACGCCCGGCAGGGGGAGGGGAGCCGGGCGTGGGGCGGTCGGTGGGTGGCTGGAACCAGCTGTCGAACTGGGTGGCGCAGCTGAAGCCGTCGGCGATGACGGGGCGTCCGTCGAGGTGTCGAGGCGGGGTGTGAGGGCCAGGTCGGCGACGGCGATGGAGGTGCCGTAGTGCTGGGCTGCGAAGCCGAAGCTGCCGGCCAGGCCGCAGCATCCTTCGGCCTCGTCGAGGCTGTGCACACCGAGCCGTCGCAGCAGGTCGGCGGGGTGGCGGCCTTTGAAGGTGGCGTATTCGTGGCAGTAGGTCCGGGGCACGACGCTCTCGGGCAGCGGCGGCGGGCTCCAGCCCGGGTCGGCCGGATCGGTCAGCGCACCCGTGAAGGATCCGGGCCGAAGTCCAGCGTCTGTCCGACGCCTACTTGATGACGTCCATGAACTTGTAGAAGCCGCCGGCGAAGGGCAGGAACCAGGGCGGGCCGAAGTGGCCGGGGATGCGCTTGAAGGGCAGGTC